>JBKBOA010000021.1:0-43669 GCA_046295035.1 Phreatobacter sp. | reverse complement strand
CGCCGCGACGATCTCGACTTCTTCGGCAATCACCGCATCTTCGTGAACTTCGATGCGCCGCACCGGGCCGTGCGCATCGTCATGCGCGCCCGCGTCGGCGTGACCGGCCGCTCCCGCCCGCTGCCGGGCATGGATCCGCCGTGGGAGCGCGTGCGCGAGACCGCCTTCGCCTCCGCCGACCTGTCGCCGGCCTCGCCGGTCCATGCCCTGTTTCCCTCCAGCCGGGTGCCGCGCGACCCGGCCATCCGCGCCTATGCCTCGGCCTCCTTCCCACCGGGACGGCCGATCCTGGAGGCGGCCCATGACCTCGCCCGGCGCATCCAGGCCGACTTCACCTATGACACCACGGCCACCAACACCGACACGCCGGCGGCCGAGGCCTTCGCCATGCGCCGTGGCGTGTGCCAGGACTTCACCCACATCATGATTTCCGGCCTGCGCGGCCTCGGCCTGCCGGCCGCCTATGTCTCCGGCTTCCTGCGCACCCAGCCGCCGCCCGGACAGCCGCGCCTGGAAGGCGCCGATGCCACCCATGCCTGGGTATCGGTCTGGTGCGGGCCGGAGCTCGGCTGGTGGGGCCTCGACCCGACCAACGGCCTGCTCGTCGAGGAGGACCACATCACCCTGGCGGTCGGCCGCGACTTCGTCGATGTCGCCCCCAATGGCGGTGTGCTGATCGCCGCCGGCGGCCATGCGATTTCGGTTGCCGTGGACGTCACGCCGGTCACGGGGTGAGCGGAACGCAGCCCCGAGCCCCCCTTGCGGCCCGGCCGGCGTGCCGCCCCCGCCGCTTCCGCCGGGCTGGTCTGGGACGGCGAGGGCAACCGTCGAGGCCGCAGGGCCCCCGGACCGTCCGGCCGCCGCCATGAGGAGCGCCGCCATGAGGAGCGCCGCGAATGGGGCGCTCCGTTGGTCCGGACACACGATCCGAACATAGCCCTTTCATACCAGACCAGCGTAACGCTGGTCAAGGACCATTTTCGGATTTTTTGACTTTGGTCCTCATGTCGATGGCCTGTGCAGCCGGCTGATGTCGAAGCGCGCCATGTCGTCCAGCAGCTTCACGAACTCCCGGGCCTGGAACTCCGCCGTCAGCCGGCCCTTCTCGGCGGTGGCGAGCGAGGCATCGCCGGCAGCGCCGGCCGGATGGATGTCCTGCGCCATCCAGCCGAAGGCATGGTTCACCGTGGGGCGCAGATAGGTGAACTCCCTCTCCATGGCCACCATGACCGGCTCGAACAGCCGGGCCTCGCCCATGTCCACCAGCTCGGGCCGGAAATGCAGCATGAGCGAGGTCTCGACATCGCCGCCATGGATGCCGTGCTTGATGTCGAGATCGCCATAGAGCCCCGGCGGGCGGCCGAAGGCGGTCCAGCTCGTCACCACGGCGAGCTGGCCGAAGCGGATGCGCAGTTCGCGGGCCACCACCCGCATCGGGTCGAGATTGCCGCCATGCGAGGTCAGGAGCACGATCTTGTCGATGCCGGCGCGCTTCACGCTCTCCCCGGTCTCGATCCAGCCGCGGATGACCGTTTCGGCCGAGAGCGTCAGCGTGCCCTTCGAATGCAGGTGCTCGTTCGACTTGGCCACCGCCTCGATGGGCAGGAACAGCGCCGTCACCCCCGCCCCGACCAGCGGAAAGGCGGTGGCGATCATGCCCTGCATGATGGCCGTGTCGGTGCAGACCGGCAGATGCGGGCCGTGCTGCTCGATGGCCGCCAGCGGCAGCACGGCAACCGTTGTCGCCGGGTCGAGCGTGTCGAAATCGGTGGTCTTCAGGTCGCCCCAGTGGCGCGCCGGCATGGGAGGTCTCCGCTGTGGTCATGGTCCGGGCGGTTGGCAAGCCGCCCCCGGCGCGCAATCTTGCCCCCCGTTCGACCGGCCGGGCAATGTCCCGGTTCCTTCCTTTTCGCATGGGCCCTGCCCGGTCGCCCGTGCCCCTGCCTGAAGCGGAGCCATCCGATGACCTTCGACCTGATCCTGCGTGGCGGCCGGGTGATCGATCCCTCGCAGAAGCTCGACGGCGTGCGCGACGTCGCCTTTGCCGGCGGCAAGGTGGCAGCCGTCGGCAAGGATCTGAAGGCGACCCCCGGCACGGAGATCCGCGACGTCTCGGGCTATATCGTCACCCCCGGCCTGATCGACCTGCACACCCATGTCTATTGGGGCGGCACCTCGCTCGGCATCGACGCCGAGGAGTTCTGCCGCACCTCCGGCGTCACAACCGCCGTCGATACCGGCTCGGCCGGCCCCGGCAACTGGATGGGCTTCCGCAAGCACGTCATCGAGAAGAGCCAGGTGCGCATCCTCGCCTATCTCCATGTCAGCCATGCCGGCATCTACGGCTTCGACAGGCGCGTCATGGTCGGCGAGAGCAAGGAGATCCTGCACCTCAACCCTGTGGACTGCGTGGCGGTGGCGGATGCCAACCGCGACCTGATCGTCGGCATCAAGGTGCGCGTCGGCCTGCACGCCTCCGGCATGAACGGCGAGGCGGCCCTCGACATGGCGCTGCAGGTGGCCAACGAGGTCGGCCTGCCGCTGATGGCCCATATCGACCACCCGCCGCCGAGCTACGAGCACGTCATCGGCCGCCTGCGTCCCGGCGACGTGCTCACCCACGCCTTCCGCCCCTTCCCCAATGCTCCCTGCACGGCCCAGGGCGCGGTGAAGCCGGAGGTTCTCGCCGCCCGCAAGAAGGGCGTGATCTTCGACATCGGCCACGGCAAGGGCTCGTTCTCGTTCAAGACCACCCGCGCCATGCTGGCGAGCGGCTTCGAGCCGGACGTCATCTCCTCCGACGTCCACACCCTGTGCATCGAGGGGCCGGCCTTCGACCAGGTCACGACGCTCTCCAAGTTCCTTTGCCTCGGCATGCCGCTGGACCGGGTGATCGCCGCCTCCACGGTCAATGCCGCCATGGCGCTGAAGCGCCCGGAACTTGGCAGCCTGAAGCCGGGTTCGGTGGGCGATGCCACCATCCTGTCCATCAGGGAGGGCAAGTTCGACTATGTCGATGTGGTCGGCGAGCACCTGATCGGCGACCGGAAGATCGTCGCCGAGGGCACGGTCATCGGCGGGGCCTGGTGGCACCCGAAGCGCTCGAAACGGTTCGCGAAAAGCGTGGCGTGAGGCGGGGAGCGGCCGCTCCAGACACACCGAAGCCCGGCCGATGGCCGGGCTTCGCCGTTTCGGAAGGGGGGCGTGACGGGCTCAGGCGGCCCGGATGCGGTCGAGGAAGGCGGCAACCGCCTGGTCGAGCCGGGAGGAGCCGTCCTTCAGCGCGCCGGCCGCCGCGTTCATGGTCGAGGCCGCCTCGCGGGTCTCGCCGGCGGCGCGGGTGACGCGGCCGATATCGGTCTCCACCGAGCGCGTGCCCTCGGCCGCATCGGCCACCGAGCCGGCAATGCCATTGGTCACTGCCGACTGCTCCTCCACCGCAGCCATGATCGAGGAGGAGATCGAGTTGATCTCGGCGATGGTGCGGTTGATCGCCTCGATGGCCGAGACCGCATCGCCGGTGACCGACTGGACGGCGCCGATCTGGCTGGCGATCTCCTCGGTGGCCTTGGAGGTCTGGGCGGCGAGGCTCTTGACCTCGGTCGCCACGACCGCAAAGCCCTTGCCGGCCTCGCCGGCGCGCGCCGCCTCGATGGTGGCATTCAGCGCCAGCAGGTTGGTCTGGGCGGCGATGGCGTTGATGAGGTTGACCACGTCGCCGATCTTCTGCGTGGAGGAGGCCAGCGTGCCGACGATCTCGCCGGTGCGGGTCGCCTGCTCGACGGCCGAGGCGGCGATCTGCTGGGCCTGGGCCGTGCGGCTGGAAATCTCGCCGATGGAGGAGGCGAGCTCCTGGGCCGAGCCGGCCGCGCTCTCCACGCTCTGCGTTGCGCCGGCCGACTTGGCGGCCACCGTCTCGCCGAGTTCGGCCACGTTGCGCGCGACGTCGCCGACGCGGATCGCATTGTCGACGATCGCCTCGGCCGACTGGGTGACGGTGGAGACGACCGACTGGACGGTGGCCGAGAACTCGTCGGCCAGCAGGGCCATCTCGCGCGCCCGCTCGGCCTTGATCTCGGCCTCGCGCGCCGCTTCCGCCGCCTTCAGGCGCTCCATCTCGCGGGCATTGTCCCGGAACACCAGCACCGAGCGGGCCAGGCCGCCGATCTCGTCGCCGCGCTCGGTATCGCTGACCTCGATGTCGGTCTGGCCGGCGGCCACCGCATCGACCGAGGAGGTCAGGCGGGCGAGCGGCCGGGCCACCCCGCTCAGCACGGTCCAGAAGGCGAACAGGGCGGCGACCAGCGCCAGGCCGATCGTGCCGAAGATCGCCCAGGTCAGCTGGCGCTGCATCTCGTGCACCCGCTCGGCCAGGGCGCTCACGCGCCGGGCATTGGCCTCGGCAAAGGCGGTCATCTCGGCGTTCAGCCGCTGGCGGGTGGTCCGGTTGACCTCGTTGTCGCCGATCGCGCGGGCGGCCTGGTTGCCCTGGGCCCGGCCGGCGGCGGCCAGTTCGTTGCGCAGCTTGATGAAGGCCTCGGTCTGTTCCAGCAGGCGGGTCTTGACCGCCTCGTCCTCGGGCCGGGCCAGGCTGGCCCATTCGCCGACCACCTGACGGAACCTCGCAAGCTCCCGGTCCTGATTGGCCGCAAAACGCTCCAGCGCCTTCGGATCGGACGACATGTAGATGCCGCGCGATTCCATCACCACCGCATAGATCAGCGCATTGGCCTGCTCGGCCAGCTGGGTGACGCGCGCATTGCGCTGGTTCTCCTCGATAGCAGCCTGGTAGCGCTGGAAGCCGGTGACGGCGACGGCGCCGATCACGAGGGCTGCGGCGGCGAGGCAGCCAACCACGACAAGCAGGCGGGTCTTGATCTTCACGTCACGGTCTCCGACGGGGTCCCATTTGATGGTAACCATGTGTGGAATTCGCTATCAGAGGGTTAACCGGACGTTCCCCGATGTTCATATTTTTCACGCAGATGTGAACGGTATCGCTCTTCTGAATCGGTCTCCGGCCGATCCGACCGGGTCTGGCGGTGATGACCGCACCCCGATGCGCGTGCCCGCCACCGGTGCCCCTCATGCCGCGCGGCTGGCGCGACCGGCACGGCACCGATGCGGCCACAGGCGATCTCCCGCCGTTGCCTCGCTGGCCCGCCGGTTGCATGCTGCCCATCATCCCCTGCCATGGCGGATCTCTGCGGCATGACCATCCATCAGGCGATGCCTCCGGCGCGCCACGACATCCCCGCCCTGCTCCTGCTCCTTGGCGACGTGCCGGTGGTCACCGAACCGGTGATCGTGCGCCGTCGCTCCCGGGACTTCTTCTGGTATTCGCCGATCCTGGCCGAGCAGCTGAAGGCGGTCGCGGCCGACATCATCGTCCAGCCGCGTGACGAGGCGGACGTCATCCGCACGGCTGCTGCCTGCGCCCGGCTGCGCATTCCGCTGACGGTCCGCGCCGGCGGCACCGGCAATTACGGCCAGGCCATGCCGCTGGAAGGCGGGGTGCTGCTGGACATGACCGCGCTCTCCGGCGTGCTCTGGCAGAGGCCAGGCATCGTCAGGGCAAGGGCCGGCACCAACCTGCTCGCCCTCGACCGCGCCACGCGGGCGGATGGCTACGAACTGCGGATGCATCCCTCCACCAAGCGCACGGCCACCCTCGGCGGCTTCGTGGCAGGCGGCTCGGGCGGCGTCGGCTCGGTGACCTATGGCGGCCTGCGCGAGCCCGGCAACATCCTCGCCGCCCGCATCGTGACGGTGGAGGAGGAGCCGCGCATCCTCGAGCTGCGGCAGGACGCGGCCCAGAAGGTCAACCGCGCCTATGGCACCACCGGCATCATCACCGAGCTGGAAATGCCCACGGCCCCGGCCTGGCCCTGGATCGATGTGATCGTTGCCTTCGACACCTTCGAGGAGGCCTTTGCCGCCGGCCGCGACATCGCCCATGCCGACGGCGTGGTGAAGAAGCTGCTCTCGCCGATCGCCTGGCCGATCCCCGCGCATTTCGGCGCGTTGAAGGCGGCCTGCCCCGAAGGCAAGGCCATCCTCATCGCCATGATCGCCGAGCCGTTCATGGAGAGCTTCCGCACCATCCTCGCCGGGCGCGGCACGGTCACGCTGGAGGCGCCCTCGCAGGAAGGCCCCGGCCAAGTGCCGCTCTACGAATTTGCCTGGAACCACACCACCCTGCAGTGGCTGAAGACCGACCGCTCCATCACCTATCTGCAGCTGCTCTATCCGCATGACCGGCTGGAGGCGAGCGTCCTCGAGATGCAGGCGCTGTTCGCGGACGAGGTGCTGCCGCATCTGGAGTTCATCCGCTTTGCCGGCAAGATCACCTGCTCGGCCCTGCCGATCGTGCGCTACACCACGCCGGAGCGGCTGAACGCCATCATCGCGGAGCATGAGGGCCACGGCGTCATGGTCGCCAATCCGCATGTCGTGGGCCTTGAGGGCGGCTCTCGCCACAAGCGCGCCGATGCCGATCAGCTCGGCTTCAAGGCGGAGGTGGATCCCATGGGCCTGCTCAACCCGGGCAAGATGGAAAGCTTCGTGCCGGTCCGATGAAGGTTCTCTACCTGTTCTGCCATCCGCTGCCGGAAAGCTTCCACGCCGCCATCCGTGACGAGGCGCTGGCCGTGCTGAAGGCCGCCGGCCACGAGGTCGATCTGCTCGACCTCTATGCCGAGGACTTCGATCCCGTCCTCTCCGAGGCGGGCCGACGCCGCTACCACGACACCGCGGTGAACCAGCAGGGGCTTGAACCCTTCATCGCGCGCCTGCGCGCCGCCGAGGCGCTGGTGGTGCAGTTCCCGACCTGGAGCTTCGGCCCGCCGGCCATGCTGAAGGGCTTCTTCGACCGCATGTTCATGCCGGGCGTCGGTTTCGACATCTCGAACCCCGCGGCGGTCAGGCCGCTGCTCACCCACATCCGCTCGATCACCGGCATCGTCACCTATGGCCGCCCCTTCTGGTACGCGCTGTGGATGGGCGACCCGCCAAGGAAGATCGTCATGCGCTACCTGTGGTGGTTCACGGGCTGGAAGGCGAAGCGCCGCTACCTGGCGCTCTACCACCTGAACGTCGCGACGGCGGAGCAGCGCACGGGCTTCATCGGGAAGGTGAAGGCGACGATGGCCAAGCTGTAAGGCCCTTGCCTTGATGAGCCCCAGCTGCCGGATTGCTTTTCGTCTCTGCCGACCTTTTCGTGGGCTTCGATAGCCAGACGAGTCTTGACCGATGGCTGGATCGCCTTGAGATCGTTCTGGTGGAAACCCCGCGCGCCGCGCTCTTGCGGGCTGGCCGCGCCTTCCTGGCCTGTCGGAGGTCCGGCGGCACGCGATCGAGGCTCCTGCCCGATGTCCTGATCGGCGCCCATGCCGAGGTCGCGGGCGTGGCCACCCTCGCCCGCGACACCCGGCGCTATCGCACCTGTTTCCCGGCCGTCCGGCTGATCGCGCCGACGCGCCGTGATGCCTCAGTTCTCCCGCTTCAGCGCGCTCTCGTGCCAGCGGCGCAGCAGCATGTGCGAGATCCAGCTCGTCACCAGGAAGATGGCGATGCCGGTCACCGAGATCATGATCAGGGCGGCGAACATGCGCGGGATCTTCAGCTGGTAGCCGGCCTCCAGGATCCGGTAGGCAAGCCCCGAGGCCGAACCGCCGGAGCCTGCGACGAACTCGGCGACCACCGCGCCGATCAGGGCAAGGCCGCCGGAGATCTTCAGCCCGCCGAGGAAATAGGGCAGCGCCGCCGGCAGGCGCAGGTAGCGCAGCATCTGCCAGCGCGAGGCCCCGTAGAGCTGGAACAGGTTGATGAGGTTGTGGTCCGCCGAGTTCAGTCCGAGGATGGTGTTGGACAGGATCGGGAAGAAGGCGACGATCCAGGCGCAGATCAGCAGCGACAGGTTGATGTCGCCGACCCAGATGATGATCAGCGGCGCGATCGACACGATCGGCGTCACCTGCAGGATCACGGCATAGGGGAACAGCGACTTCTCCAGCCATTTCGACTGCGAGAACAGCACGGCGAGACCCACCCCGAGCGACACCGCCGCGATCAGCGCCGCCGCCGTGATGCGCAGCGTGATCCACAAGGAGGCCGACAGCGTGCCCCAGTCCTCGATCAGCGTGCGCGCGATCAGCAGCGGCCCCGGCAGGATGAAGGGCGGGATGGCGCGCCACCAGACGATGAACTCCCACAGGCCGAGGGCGAGCACGCCGATGGCGAGCGGGGCGAGGATGCCCGGCCAGGCCTCGGTGGAGATGCCGAGCACCTTCCGCTCGACGCGATAGACCGGACGCGCCTCGGCGTCGGTGCCGTCATGGGCGACGGCGGGGGCGGGAAGCGTCGTGTCGCTCATGACGCGATGGCCTCCTTCAGCTTTTCCGAGGCGATGCGGCACCAGTGGGCATAATCGGCCGAGGTGCGGAACATCTCGTCGCGCGGATAGGGCGCTTCCACCCTCAGATCCGCCATGACACGGCCGGGGCGGGCCGCCATGACCACGATGCGCTGCGACAGATACACGCTCTCGAACACCGAATGGGTGACGAACACGGCGGTGAAACGGTTGGCCTCCCACAGGCCCAGAAGGTCGTCGTTCAGCTTGTGGCGGGTGATCTCGTCGAGCGCCGCGAAGGGCTCGTCCATCAGGAGGATCTTCGGATGGGTGACGAGCGCGCGGGCGATCGACACGCGCATCTTCATGCCGCCCGACAGTTCGCGCGGGTAGCTCTTCTCGAAGCCCTTCAGGCCGACCAGCGCGAGCATCTCGCTGCCGCGCTCGTCCGCCTCCCGCCCCTTCACGCCCTTCAGGCGCAGGGGCAGCGTGACATTGGCGAGCGCGGTCGCCCAGGGCATCAGCGTCGGATCCTGGAACACGAAGCCGAGGTCGCGCTCGGCATGGCCGGCGGCGTCGTGCATGGCGGTCGGCCAGTCGATGGTTCCCACGCTCGGATCGCCCAGCCCGGCGATCATCCTGAGCAGGGTCGACTTGCCACAGCCCGACGGCCCCAGCAGGCTGACGAACTCGCCCGCCGCCAGATCGAGATTGACGTCGCGAACGGCGATGGTGCCGTTCGCGAACTGCTTGGTGACGTTGCGGATGGCAACCAGCGGCCGGCCGCTGCCGGTTGCCCCCGCACGGGAAAGCGCTACCTGCACCACGTCAGGCCCTGCCGATGCCCTTGTTGATGAAGCGCAGGTCGTAGGCCTTCTTGAAGTCGACATTCGGCTGGAACACGCCGGCATCGCGCATCTGGGTGTAGAAGGTCTCCCAGCGGGCATCGGTCATGGCGCCGATGCCGAGCGTCAGCGCATCGCCCGACAGGACGATGCCATTCTCGTTCATGACCTTGATGGCATAGTCGATCTTCTTCAGGTCCATGTCGGGATTGTCCCGCATGATCAGCTTGTTGGCCTCGGCAATCGCCGGCCCGCCCTTCATGTACTCGGCCCAGCCCTCCAGCGAGGCCGTGACGAAGCGCTGGACGACGTCCGCCCGCTCGTCGACCATCTTCCGCGAGATGTTGATGGTGGTGTTGTAGTTGGCAAAGCCGGCTTCGGCGATGAGATGGACCAGCGGCTTGATGCCCCCCTGCTGCTCGATGGCGAACGGCTCCGATGACAGGAAGCCCTGCTGGCAGATGTTCTTGTCGGCGAGGAACGGCGCCATGTTGAAGGTGTAGGGGCGCACCTGCTCATCGGTGAAGCCGAAGCGCGCCTTCAGATAGGGCCAGAACGAGGTGCGCCCGCCCGCCCCCACCAGGATGGTCTTGCCGCGCAGAGCCGCGAGGCTGTCATTGCCGACGCCGGGATGGCAGATGATGACCTGCGGATCCTTCTGGAAGATCGAGGCGATGCACAGGAACGGCAGGTTCTCCTGCACGTAGCGGATGGCCTCGAACGAGTTGGACATGATCATGTCGACGCGGCCGCCGAGCAGCAGCTGCGAGGGGTTCTGCTGCGGGCCGCCCATGCGGATGTCGGCCTCGATGCCGTACTTGCGGTAGATGCCGGCGGCGACCGCCTGGTAGAAGCCGCCGTGCTCGGCCTGGGCGCGCCAGTTGGTCTGGTAGGACACCTTGTCGAGGCCCTGGGCGGTGACCTTGCCGGAGGTCATGAGATAGGCGGCCGAGACGCCGGCACCGAGGGCGAGCGCCCGGCGGCGTGTCAGGCTGCGGCTGGTCGGGGATGTGGCGGACATGACGACCTCTCCTTTGCTGGGCCCGTCTGGAACCCCATGAAACCGATACCGGCTGCAAGAGCAACGGCCGTGCCGGCCCGCAGGCCCCGCCAGAGGGGTTTCACGGATGAGACTTGCACAGGTTTGAGGCACTGTGCCACTGGCTTGGGCGGCCGGCACGGCTGCTCCTGCCCTCTCTTGCCGAACGGCATGGCCGCGCCCGCATCGTGGCATGGCGGCTGCCTTGCCGTTCTGGCAGTGTGAGGAAGCCCCGCCAGCGACGGACACCACCCGATGAGCACGATCGAGGCGCTGCGCGCCGACCTTTCCGGCATCGCCCTCGCCGATGATGCGCCGACCCTGCGCATGGCCAGCCGCGACTTCTTCTGGTTCTCGCCGGTGCTCAAGCCCCAGCTGGAGGGCAAGGTCGCCGACCTGGTGGCGACCCCCGCCGACAAGGAGGAGCTGCGGCGCATCGCGCAGGCCTGCGCCCGCCATCGGGCGCCGCTGGTCATCCGCGGCGGCGGTACGGGGAATTACGGACAGGCCGTGCCGCTGGCCGGCGGCCTCGTCGTCGACATGCGCAGGCTGAGCCGCATGATCTTCGCGC
Source organism: Phreatobacter sp. (assembly GCA_046295035.1). Lineage (GTDB taxonomy): Bacteria > Pseudomonadota > Alphaproteobacteria > Rhizobiales > Phreatobacteraceae > Phreatobacter. The sequence goes on along the minus strand of JBKBOA010000021.1, from coordinate 32,861 downwards.
GCGCGGGCGGCACGCGCTTCGCGGCCGGCGCCAACATGCTCGACATGGACAAGGCGCTGTATGCCTACGGCCTGGAGCTGCGCTTCCACCCGTCCACGCGCGCGCTGGCGACCATCGGCGGCTTCGTCGCCGGCGGCGCCGCCGGCGCCGGCTCCTGCACCTGGGGCCAGATCGACAATCTCGGCGCGGTCACGGCGCTGGAGGTGATGACGGTGGAGGAGGAACCGCGCCTCATCGAGCTGCGCGGCCGCGAGATCCTCAAGGTCATGCACGCCTATGGCGTCAACGGCATCATCACCGAGGTGGAACTGCCCACAGCCCCCGCCCACGACTGGGCCGAGCGCATCGTCACCTTCGACACGCTGACCGCCGCCGCCCGCTTCGGCCAGGCGCTGATGGAATGCGACGGCATCGCCAAGAAACTGGTCTCGGTCCACGACCCCCGCATCGGGCCCTACCTGCGCCGCCTCGCCCCCTATCTGGAAAAGGACCGCGCCTTCGCCATCCTGATGGTGTCGGAGCCGCAGGCCGACACGCTCGACCTGCTGATCGCCGACCATGCCGGCAAGGTCACCTTCCGGCGCGGCGCGGCCGAGGCGAAGGCGGTCGCCTTCGGCACCCACAGGGAGCGCGGCGGGCCGGGCCCCCTCTACGAGTACACGTGGAACCACACAACGCTGCACGCCCTGAAGATGGATCCGGCCATCACCTACCTGCAGCTCCGCTTCCCCGCTCCCGACAACCTGAAGCTGATCGCCTGGGCCGAGAAGGAGTTCCACGAGGACGTGTTCTTCCACCTCGAGTTCCAGCGCCGCGAAGGCCGCGTCATCACCTCCTCCCTGCCGTTGGTGAAGTTCACGACTGCCGAACGGCTGGAGGAGATCATGCGCCGGGCAGCGGAAGGCGGCGTGCAGCCTTCCAGCCCCCACACCTATGTGCTGAACAATGCCGGCTGGAAGCGGATCGACGCGCCGCAGCCCGAGTTCAAGCGCCTTGCCGACCCCTACGGGCTGATGAACCCCGGCAAACTGCTCGGCTGGGAGGGCGAGGCCCGTCAGGCGGCAGAGTGAGGCTCAGCCCCCCGGCGCCACCGCGCCCCTTTGCTCGACGATGCGCCGGTAGTGCTCGGGCTGGCGGTGCAGGTCGAAGTTGAAGGTCGTCGCCTTGTAGCTCTGGGTCAGGTCGAGGTCGCAGCGGGCGATGATGAGCTCGTCGTCCTGCGTCAGCGCCTGGCCGATCACCTCGCCCGTCGGAGCGATGATCGAGGAACCGCCGATCATCTCGCAGCCCTCCTCCACCCCGCACTTGGCCACCCCGACGACCCAGGTGCCGTTCTGGTAGGCGCCGGCCTGCATGACCAGCTGGTTGTGAAACTCGGAGAGCCGGTCGTGGTCGGGCGCCGGCGGGTTGTGGCGCGGCGTGTTGTAGCCGAGCAGGATCATCTCGACCGACTGAAGACCCATGACCCGATAGCTCTCCGGCCAGCGCCGGTCGTTGCAGATCATCATCCCCATATTGCCGCCGAGCGCGTTCCAAACGCCCCAGGACAGATCCCCGACCTCGAAATAGCGTTTCTCCAGGTGCTGGAAAGCGCGCCAGGGCTCGTGCTCGCGATGACCCGGCAGATGGATCTTGCGGTACTTGCCAACCTGCCTGCCGGTCTTGTCGACCAGCAGCGCGGTGTTGAAGCGCCGCCCCTCCGGCGTCAGTTCGGCATAGCCGAAGGAGAAGCCGATGCCGAGGCGGGCCGCCTCGCTGAACAGGGGCGCCGTCTCGTTCGAGGGCATCTCGCGCTCGAAGAAGGAGTCGATCTCGGCCTCATCCTCCATCCACCAGCGCGGGAAGAAGGTGGTCAGGGTCAGTTCCGGAAAGACCACGAGGTCGCAGCGGTGGGAGGCAGCCTCGCGCATCAGTTCGAGCATGCGCGCCACCACCTCGCGGCGCGAATGGGCGCGCTGGATCGGCCCCATCTGGGCGGCGCCAACGGTGATGATGCGGCTCATGCGGACATCCTTTCCACCTCGTCGGGATCGCGCCCGACGATCTCGCGATAGATGACGGGGTCCGTCGCGCCCTCGGTGCCGATGCACAGGATGCGGGAAGACGCATCGAGGCCCAGCGCCGCCCGGCAGGCGGCATCCTTGGCGACGCCGAGGAAGCCGGCAAGGCCGGCAACGCCGGATTCGCCGGCCGCGATGCCGAGGCTTGCGAGCGTGCGCATGGCATCGGCCGCGCGCGCGTCGGGAATGGTGACGAAGGCATCGGCCCCCGGCGACAGCAGCGCCCAGGCAAGCTGCGAGGGCTCGCCGCAGGCAAGACCGGCCATGATCGTGTCGAGATCGCCGCCAACCGTGGTCCAGCGGCCGACCAGGGCGCTCTGGAACAGACAGTCGGCGGTGGCCGGCTCGACGACAACCAACCTCGGCCGCTTAGCGCCCTGCCGCTCCCAGAACCAGGACAGCACCCCGGCGGCGAGACCGCCGACGCCGCCCTGCACGAAGACGTGGGTCGGATCGACGCCCTGCTCCTCCGCCTCCATGGCGATCACGGCATAGCCCTGCATGACATCGCGCGGGATCAGGTCATAGCCCGGCCAGGACGTGTCGGAGACGATGGTCCAGCCATGGGCGGCGGCGGCCTCCGCCGAGGCGCGCACGGCATCGTCGTAATTGCCCGGCGCACGGCGCACCTCGGCCCCGAAGGCGCGGATCGCCTCGGCGCGCCCCTGGCTCACCGTCTCGTGGACAAAGATCACCGCCTTGACGCCGAGCCGGCTTGCGCCCCAGGCCACCGCCCGGCCATGGTTGCCGTCGGTGGCGCAGGTAACCGTCAGCCCCTCGGCGGAGCCGCGCTGGTCGACCAGCCGCTCCACCGCATAGGCGCCGCCCAGCGCCTTGAAGCTCCTGAGGACGAAGCGGTGCCCCTCGTGCTTGTAGGCGATGGCGGCAACGTCCGAGGCCGCAGCAAGGCCCTCGCGCGACAGGACGGGCGTGGGTTCATAGCCCGGCCAGGCGGCGATGGTTGCCCGCGCGGAGCGCGCGCCCTCGACCGAGAGGATGGCGCGTTCGGCCGCACCATAGGGGCGGCCGCGGTCAAGAGCGGGATTGACGAGAAGGCGGGCACCGGTGGCGGCAACGGACAGGATCGACATGATCCTGCGAGAAGCACTCCGGTCCGCCCCGGGGTCAAGCCCAAACTCCACATGGCCCGGCTGCAGAATGCAGCCATGCAGGCCGAGGGGCAGCGATCCGCGGCAAGGCGGATCGTCAGCGCGGCCGCCTGGAACGATGGTGGCGGCGGCAGGGCCGATCTTTCAGGGCACCAGCCTGTCGCGGACCGTCGGCCAGGCCCGCTCGGCGCGGGCGATCGCCTTGTCGGGGTCGGTCGCAAACACGGTCCGGTTGGCTTCCGACTGGAACACGTAGAGCCGGTCCTGATGAACCAGCCAGATGGACGGATGGCCGGCCGCCGGCTTCTCCTCAGCCACCGCAACCGGATCATAACCGCCATAGCGCGGCTGATAGACGCCGGGATGCTGCATGAAGGCGGCGCGGTTGCCCTCGTTCTGGAACCGCCAGGTGGCCCCTGCCCAGCTCAGCTCGAAATCCGGCGAGCCCTGTCGGGGGCCGCCCTCGGTGAAATAGGCGACCGGGTCCATGCCGTAGAGCGCAACCCCGGTCAGGCGATCGGTGACGATCCGCTCGGTCGTGGCGGCCTGCGGCGGACCGTCAAGGCCGGTCATGCCGATCAGGATGGCGAGGCCGCCGTAGAGGGCTGCCACGACCAGCGTCCAGGCCATGGGGCGAAGGAAATGCCTCACGAGCGTCATGATTTCTGCCGAATCTGGAAGTCGAACGCGGTGCAAGACCTTCGCAACCGAGGGTAACCAGATCCTTACCGCGATGCTCGAAATCCGGGTCTGGTGACCAAATGGTTACCTTCACCGGATAGGGTCTGAGGACGTTCGGGCGGCTGGCCTGCGCCGCCAATCTGTGGAGACCGAACCATGAGTCATGACCGTCTCGATCGCCGTACCCTGCTGGCCACCCTGGCGGCCGGTGCGCTGGTCGGCCTGAACCGACCGGCCCTCGCCCAGCGTTCCTACGAGAGCCAGTCGCCGCGCACCTATTCCAACAGCGAGATTCTCAGCGCCGGCCACAGGTTCTTTGGTTCGACCAGCCGGGGCCTCGCCAATCTGGTGGAACGCGCCACCCAGCAGTGGGGCCGGCCGAGCGCCTATATCCTCGGACAGGAGGGCTCGGGCGCCTTCATCGCCGGCCTGCGCTACGGCGAGGGCATGCTCTACACCAAGGACGGTGCCGACCAGAAGGTGTTCTGGCAGGGGCCTTCGCTCGGCCTCGACTTCGGCGGCGACGGCGCCCGCACCATGATGCTGGCCTATCGCGTGCGCTCGCCGCAGGATCTCGAACGCCGCTTCGTCGGCATCGACGGCTCGGCCTATCTGGTCGGCGGACTGGGCATGACCGCGCTGGGGGCAGACAACATGCTGGTCGTGCCGATCCGCACCGGGGTCGGCGCACGCCTTGGCATCAATGGCGGCTATCTGAAGTTCACCTCGCGGCCGACCTGGAACCCCTTCTGACGCCGCAGACTGGAGCCGGGCCACCGGATCCGGCTCTTTCCGCCGCGGCCCCGGCATGGCAGAAGGAGGCTGACCCAGCGTGACCTGCGGGGGCGAGGAGGAGTGAGCCGGCCGTGACCATCGAGACCACCATGGTCTTCGCGCTCGGCTTCCTGACGGCGGCGCTCCTCTCGCTCGGCCTCATGGGAGCGGTGTGGCGGCGCGCCGTGCGCCTGACCACCCGGCGGGTGGAAGCGGCCATGCCGCTGTCGCTCTCCGAGATCAAGGCCGAGAAGGACCAGATCCGCGCCGACTATGCCGTGGTGGTGCGCCGCCTCGAGCTTGCTGCCGAGGGCCTGCGCGAGGAGGTCAATCTCAGGACCATCGAGCTCGCCCGGCGCCATGAGGAGATGCGCGACCTCCATGCCGAGCTGGACGCGCGGGCCGCCCGCATTGCCGCGCTGGACGGCACCGTGTCGGCACTGGAGACCAGCCTCGCCGCCGGCCGCACCACGATCACGGAGCAGGAGGCCGCGCTTGCGGCGGCTGCGGCGACCCTCGCCGAGCGCGAGGCAGCGCTTGCCGAACGGGGCGATGAACTGGCAGCCGCCCGCGCCGAGATCGATGCCCTGCGAATCGACGGCGTGGCGCTGCGCACGCGGATCGACAGCCAGGCAACGGTGATCGCCGAACTGACCCGCAATCTGGAGACGGCGGAAGCCGACATCGCGGCCCGACGCCAGTCCTTCGCTGAAGTGACGGGCGCCCTCACCGCCGAACGCCGGCGGATCGCGGAGGTGCAGGACCGGCTCAACCGCGAGAGCGACCTGACCGCCAGCCTGCGCACCGAACTGGCCGAGCTGAACCGCACCCTCTCCGAGACCGCCCGCGATCTCAGCGCCGAGCGCCGGCGCAATGGCGAGCTCACCGGCGAGCTGCGCACGCTTCAGGGCACGGTCGAGGAGGGCGAACGGCGCATCCAGCGGCTGACGGCGGATCTGGCCTCCCAGAAGGAGCGGCTGGCCGAGGAGATGGCGCGCGCCGAGCGTGAAAGGCAGGCACGGGATGCGGCCGAACGCGCCGTCGCGCGCGCCGAGGCCGAACGGGACCGGCTCGCCGGCGAGATCGCCGCCCTCAAGGCAGCCTCGTCCGAAACGATCCGCAACCTCCAGGTCGAGGCCGAGACGGCCAAGGCCGCCAAGAACATGCTGGAGGGCTCACTGGCCAAGGCGCGCGAGGATCGGCAGCGCTTCCAGCGCGAAGTCGCCGCCCTCGCCCAGTCCGTCCAGGCAGCCTCGACCCGCGACGCCCGCGAGGTGGATCTGCTGCGCGAGCGGATGGATTCACTGGCTGCGACCATGGCCCGCGTGACCCTGGCCCTCGAGGGGCCGGATTCGCGCATCGCCACGATCCTTGCCGGCCAGAACCTTCCTGAGGGGGCCGGACGGGGGCGCAAGCGCTCCGACCTGCCCCTCGCCGAGCGCATCCGTCTGGTGGTGGAGGCGGCACGCCGGCCCGACGGGCAGGACAAGGCCGCCGCCGAATAGCCTTTGCCTGCCCGTCCGCCGGGCCCGGGTCGCGCGGGTCCGGACGCGATGCCGTTCGTGCGACCCTTCCGTGAAGAACCCCTTCCGGATGGTGTTGCCGGAAGGGGTTGGCTGCGGCGCTGAAGGTTCGCGGCCGGTCAACGGACGAGGCGGCCGTAGCGGGCGACCCGCGCGATCTGCGAGCGCTCGACCCCGATATCCTTCAGCGCCTCGTCGCTCAGGCTCTCGAGCTCGCGGGCATTGCGATGGATGCGACGCGCCTCGGCCAGAGCGGCAAACAGGCTGCCGGCCAGGGCGGCCATGCGGGCGAGGATGCTGCCCTCACCGGTGGCGGTCGGCGAATGGGAGGTCAGGAAGGTCATGATGGGCTCCAACGGTTGATGGCGAGGCTTGTGATCCGGGGCTGTTTCGGCCCGTCGTCTCGCTGCGTTGGTCGCATTTCAATGTGAGACGGTTTTGACCGCACTCATCAAGACTTTTGAAGCGAATGATCAATTGTTTCCGGGAGGTTTCGCGATCTTCACGCCCGTGACCGGACTGTGGCCGCCAGGCCGTCCGGAACGGGTTGCGTCGCGACTTCATGGCCATTCTTGGCCGAGCGATGCGATTGCCGTCTTGCTGCCATGCAACAACGATGCGTCTCGCACCTGCGAGACAGTCATCGGCGACCGGCGAGGGGATCAGTCCTCGGACAGGAAGGCTTCCACCAGCGCCGCCGACCGCTTCGGATCGGTGACCACGAACAGATGGCCGTCATCGACCAGTTCCAGCCGCGCCCTGGGAATGAGGCCGGCAAGGAGCCGGGCATTGATCACCGGGATCAGCGGGTCGTCGGTGCCCGAGATGACGAGCGTCGGCTGGCGCAGCGTCCACAGCCAGGGCAGGCTGGTCCAGCCGAGCATGGCGATGAGCTGCAGCGCATAGCCATACTGGGTGGAGCCGCGCATGGCCGCGGCATGACGCTCGATCAGCGTCGGGTCGCGGCGGAAGGCGCCGCCATAGATGTCGGCGGCGATGGAGCGCAGATAGGCCTTGTCCATGTAGCGCTTGGGGCTGGCCATCTTGACCAGCACGTCTGCCGGGCCGGGCACCATGATCGAGCCCGGCGAGGTCGCGACCAGCACCAGCCGGCGGCAGACCTCGGGAAACTGGAAGGCGAACTGCTGCGCCGCGCCGCCGCCCCACGACACGCCGGACACGTCGATCTGGCCGCCATAGCCGAGCTGGCGCATCAGGTCATGGGCGAGCCGGACCAGCGTGGAGGGCCGGTAGGGAAGCAGGGGCGCCGGCGAGCCGCCAATGCCGGGCACGTCGAAGATCACCGCCTCGGTGTCGCCCAGCGCCTCGAAGAAGGGCGCGGCCAGCTCCAGATTGGCGCCGATGCCGTTGAACATGAGCAGCGGCGGCCGCGTGCCGGACCCCTTGCGGATGCCGACGCGCAGAACCTGCCCGCCGACCTCCACCATGCGGGTCTCGAAGGCGGCACCGGCAGGCTCGGACGCAGTCTGGGTCAAGGGCGGCTCCTCGTTCGGTTCGTCAGGGGGCCATGGCGCGCGATCATGGGACAGTCTCGCCGATTCGGCATGGCCGACGGCCCCTTCGGCCGCCCTCGGGCCACCCGCCCCTCAAGGCTCGAACACATAGGTGCCCGGCGACGGGCCAAGGGGCTTGTGCCGGGCATTGCCGGGCATCTTCGGCGCCGGGATCTCCTTGCCCGAGCGGACCTTCAGCCAGGGCCCCCAGTGGGTCCACCAGGAATCGGTCTGCCTCTCGGCGCCCTTGGCCCACGTGTCCGGATCCGCCGCCGTCGCCTTGCCGGTGACGAACCAGGCCTTGGGATTGCCCGGCGGGTTGAGCAGGCTCTGCAGGTGGCCGGAATTGGACAGGACGAAGGTCGTGTCGGGCCCATAGATCCGCGCGGTCTGATAGACCGCCTTCCACGGCGTGATGTGGTCGGTGGTGCCGCCGATGACATAGGCCTCGGCGCTCACCTTGCGCATGTCGATCGGCACGCCGCCGATCGACAGCTTGCCCGGATTGACGAAGGGATTGGTGAAGATGAGATCGAGGAAATCGCCGTGCAGGCGGGCCGGCAGGCGGGTCGTGTCGGCGTTCCAGTAGAGGATGTCGAAGGCCGGCGGCTGGTTGCCCATCAGGTAATTGTTGACCCAGTAGTTCCAGATGAGGTCGTTCGGCCGCATCCAGGCGAACATCTTGGCCATGTCCTGCCCGTCGAGGACACCGCGGGTGGCCGACATCTGCTTGGCCGCCATCACCGATTCCGGCGTCACCAGGGCGGCGAAATCGGTGTCGGCTCCCGCCTCCGTGTCGATCACGCAGACAGCCAGGATGATCGAGGCGAGCTTGTCCAGCCCCTGTCCGGCCAGCCAGCCGGCATAGGTCGACACCGTGATGCCGCCCGAGCACGAGCCCATGATGGTCAGCCTGTCCTGCCCGGTGATGTCGAGGGCGGCGTCCACCGCCTCGTCGAGCGCATGGATATAGGTGTCGAGCCCCCAGTCGCGCTGGCGCGCCGTTGGGTTGCGCCAGGAGATGCAGAAGGGCTGGATGCCGTTGGCCAGGAGGAAGCGGATCATGCTCTTGCCGGGCGACAGATCGACGGCATAGAACTTGTTGATCTGCGGGGGCACGATCATCAGCGGTCGCGCGAAGACCGTCGGCGTGGCCGGCGCGTAGAGGATCAGCTCCAGCACCTCGTTGCGGAACACCACCGTTCCCGGCGTGTTGGCAAGGTTCTCGCCCACCTTGAAGCCGCTCATGTCGACCTGGCTCGGCAGGCCGCCATTGCGGGCGAGGTCGGAGAGGTAGTTCTTGACGCCCTCGACCAGGCTCTGGCCGCGCGTCTCCACCGCATGTTTCAGGGCCGTCGGATTGCCCAGCAGCGTGTTGGAGGGTGCCATGGCATCGACGAAGATGGAGGTGACGAGACGCGCCCGTGCAGCGTCCTTGTCCGGAAGGTCGGTCTTCGCCACCGCCTCGTGCACCGTCCTCGCCCAGGCCGTGTAGGACTGCATCAGCGTGCGATGGAAGGCATTCTCCTGCCAGGCGGGATCGGCGAAGCGCTTGTCCTTGGGGTCAGGAGCAATCTCCGACTGGCCGGTGACGATCCGGCCCATCTCCTTGACGAAATCCATCCATTGCTGCGCGACGATCTGCGGCTGGGCGGCGAGCGCGCCGACCAGGGTGCGCGCGGCGCCGAGCAGATCCTCGGTGCGCACGCCCACCAGCGGGTTCAGCGCCAGCGTGTTGCGCGAGGCATCCTCGGCGATCTGCTCGGCAAGCGGCCGGTCGGTCGCCTTGCGGCCCGCCTGGGCCTTGTCGCCGGCGGCTTCAGCGGGCCCGTCGGACGGGCTGCCTGCCTTGCCCTCGGCGCCACGGGACGACCGGGCGCGCGCAGGTCGGGTGGCGGCTGGTTTGGCGACTGCGGCCTTGCCGCCCGCGGTCTGGGCCCGGCGTGCCATGGCATTCTCCCTGGAAGCTGTTCTCGTTGGTTCGACACTAGTGCCCCGGCACAGCGGTCTTCAAGCACCGTCACGGGCTTGTGTGGCGGGCTGTCCCGTCCTTGAATGGCGGCAACGGGCCCGTCAGAGGCCGGCGTGCAGCGGGCGCGAGGGAGAGACGCCATGAAGCAGCTGAGCGGCATCGACGCGACCTTCCTCTACATGGAGACACCCGAGACGCCGATGCATGTTGCGGGGCTGACGCTCTATGACCCGCCCAAGGCGCTGGAGAGCAGCTTCCATGAGCATTTCCGGACCTTCTTTGCCAAGCGCGTCCATCTCATCCCGATCTTCTCCAAGAAGCTCGCCCGCGCCATCTTCGACCTCGACCATCCCGGCTGGGTCGATGCCGGCGAGGTCGACCTCGACCATCACATCCGCCACCAGACCCTGCCCCGTCCCGGCAGCTTCGCCCAGCTGGAGGCTCTGGTCGGCGACCTGCATTCGGTGCCCCTCGACCGTTCGCGCCCGCTCTGGCAGTTCACCGTCATCGACGGCCTCGCGGACGGCCGTTTCGCGCTCTATTCCAAGGTCCACCATGCGGCGGTGGATGGCGGTGCCGGCATGGTCATCACCAAGGCGCTCTATGACGTCACCGAGGTTCCGCGCGATGTCGGCCCGGCGCCACAGCCGAGGAAGCGGGCGAAGCCCACGGTCGAGCAGCGCGCCCTGGTCGGCCTCAACGACCTGATGGCCAACATGGTGCGCCAGCACATCACGCTGATGACCGCGGGGGCGAAGCTGGTCGGATCGGTGGCAAGCGCCCTCCTGCCCGGCCTGTCGGACGGGAAGAAGGACGAGGCGGACCAGAAGGCGGCGGGGGCGCCCGCGCTGCCAAGCCTGGTCCCGCCCAAGACGCCGTTCAACGTGACCATCACGGGCCAGCGCTCCTATGCCGCCCGGACGCTCTCCCTGGACGATGCCAGGCTGGTGGCCAAGGCGACCGGGGCCAAGCTCAACGACGTCGTCATGGCCATCTGCTCGGGCGCGCTCAGGGGCTATCTCGAGGCGAAGAAGAAGCTGCCCAAGACGCCGCTGATCGCCTTCGTGCCCATCTCGCTGCGCGAGGCCGGCAATACCGACATCAACAACCAGGTATTCGGCATGAACTGCCCGCTGGCGACCGACATCGCCGATCCGCTGGAGCGGCTCGCCGCGATCCGCCGGACCTCGACCACCACCAAGCAGGTGGCGGGCCTCGCCCGGGAGGCCGCGCCCAAGGACTTCACCCTGATCGGCGCGCCGCTGATCCTGCCCGGCCTGATGCAGCTGTTCGGCAAGTCCGGCATCGCCGACATGGTGCCGATGGGCGTCAACGTGGTGATCTCGAACACGCCCGGCCCGCCCTTCCCGCTCTATTGCGCGGGCGCCCGGGTCTCGGCGCTCTATCCGGTCTCGATCCCCACCCACGGCATCGGACTCAACCTGACCGTGCAGAGCTATCTGAACCAGCTCGATTTCGGGCTGACCGGCTGCCGCAGGGCGATACCGGACATCGCGGTGCTGGCCGACCACCTGGAACCCGCACTCGACGAGCTGGTGGCCGCCGTGAAGGCGAGGGCGGCGACAGCCCCCGCCCCGGCTTCGGCCAAGGGCAAGGAGGCCGCGCCGCCGGCCAGGGCTGCGCAGACCGACACGGCTGCCGGAAAACCGGCCGCGACGACGTCGCCCAAGACTCCGGCCAGGAAGACCTCGATCAAGAAGCCCCGGCCCGAGAACGCGCCGACCAGAAAGGCTTCGGCCGGCAAGGCCCCTGCCAGGACGGCCTCCGCGAAGCCGGCCGCTGCAAATCCCCCGGGAAAGAGCGCGGCGAAGCCGAAAACCGGCAGCCGCAAGGCTGCGTCCAAGGCAGCCCCGCGCTGACGGGCCTTGTGCGCCGCCGCCGCATCCCCATGTCCCCGAAGGGGCCGCTGCCCCGCCTGACCCTGAGGCCGCTTGTCGCAGGCCCCGGCGAATGGTCTAGTTGAGGCGCTTCCGCATCCTGGAAGTCACGAATCAGGCGCAGCGACAGGCCGGGGCCGCGAGGGAGGAGACAGCATGGCAGTCGCATCCGATGACCTCGCGCCGCCCTCGCGCACCCTGCTCCTGCTCGAGACGCGGGCGATCCCCGAGCTCGCCGCCTTCGTCACCGCCTATCCCTTGCTGGCCACCGCGCCGCGTGGCGACGGCCATCCGGTGCTGGTCCTGCCGGGACTGGTGACGTCCGACCGCGCGACGGTGCCACTGCGGACCTATCTCGCCGGCCAGGGCTACGAGGCCTATGGCTGGGAGCTCGGCCGCAACTACGGCCTGCTGCCCGGCATCGAGCGGCGCATGGTGGAGCGGGTCGAGGCGCTTGCCGCCCTGCATGGCCGCAAGGTCAGCCTGGTCGGCTGGAGCCTCGGCGGCATCTATGCGCGCCAGCTGGCCAAGATGCTGCCCGACAAGGTGCGGCGCGTCATCACGCTCGGCTCACCGTTCAAGGGCACGCCGAAGGCGACCAATGCCTGGCGGCTCTACGAGTTCACCTCCGGCCACAAGGTCGATGACCGCGACAACCACATGGGCGGCCTGATCGCCGATCCGCCGCCCGTGCCGACCACGGCGATCTATTCGCGCACCGACGGCATCTGCGCCTGGCAATGCTGCGTGGAGACGGAAGGTCCGCTGACCGAGAACATCGAGGTGCGCGGCAGCCATTGCGGCCTCGGCCACAACCCCTCGGTTGCCTATGCGGTGGCCGACAGGCTGGCGCAGCCGGAGGGCACGCACCGGCCATTCGACCGCTCGGGCTGGCGGTCCATCTTCTATCCGGAGCCCTGGCACGGCGCCTGACGCGCCGCTGCCTGACCACCAGCTGCCGATCGGAGCTGGCCCCGCGGCAATCTACTTGCGCGAAAAGCTCTGGCGGATTTCCTCGAAGCTTTCCTTCATCCGGTCCTGGATGATGCGCACTGCATCCTGGTTCGACTTCTGCACCAGTTCGGCCATGTCGCGCGTGTTCTTCACCGCTGCTTCCATGGCCTTCTTGGCGAACTCGCTCTGTGCCGCCATCATTTCCTGGGCGCTGCCGGGAATGCGGAAGTTCTTGGCAGCCTCCTGGATGTCCTTGATCGCCGCCTCGATGATCTCGCGCTGCTTGGCGGCAACAGCCGCGGCGCCCTCGGCGGCGGCCTTGCCGCTGGCGCTCAGCGCCTCGAAATTCTTGCGATGATGCTCGACGATCTTGTTCAGGTCGACGCTCGGAATCTTCATCTCCTGCCCGAGCTTGGTGAACATATCGAGGATCGACTTGGGCATCTCGGTCATGTCACGTCTCCATGAGGCAAGGCCCTGGGGGCGCCGGATGGCGCATCGCGGCCTGTTCAAGGCCCGCCAGGGCGAGCCTAGGCCTGGCCTGTGACCGGATCAAGAAGCGCGGCGCCGGCTCGCGAGGCTCACGCCGCGCGGATCAGCACCTCGATCGTGTGCAGCGTGAGGCCGGCCAGCCCGCCGATCAGCGTACCGTTCAGGCGGATATATTGCAGGTCGCGGCCGATATTGATCTCGATGAGCCGGATGAGCTGCTGCAGGTCCCAGGACTTGACCTGATCGGCGATGAAGACCGCGGCGCCACCCTTCTGCTCCTCGACGAAACGGGCAAGCACGGTGGCGAAGCCCTCGTTGATCTCCCCGGCCATGATCGGGTCAGCGGCCAGCTTGCGGCCGATATCGACGAACAGGCTGATGAGCTGCGCCTCGATCTGCGACTGCGGCGAGACGACGTCCTCGGCGAGGAAGGTGGTGATCGAGCGCCAGACCTGCTGGGCAAGGTCGCGCAGCTCCGCGCGCGCGAGCAGATCCTCCTTGAGCTTCTCCGCCCGCGCCGCCATGTCGGGGCTTTCGCGCAGCTGCGCGACGAAGCCCTCAACGAAACGGTCAAACTCCCGGCGCAGCGCATGGTCGGGATCGGCGCGCACCTCGTCCAGGAACGAGGCGGTCGACTTCATCACCTTGTTCAGGAGATAGGCGTCGGCCTTGAACAGGTTGAACAGGCTCGGCAGCTCGCGCCGGATCTTCTCGCGAATGCCGGCGACCGTCGCCTCGTCGGCCAGGATCGTCTCGATGGCGCCGATGATCTCGTCGAGCAGCTTCTGGTGGCGGCCGTCGGCGGTGAAGGCGGCCAGCACCTGCGCCGCCACCGGCGCGACCTTCAGCTGGCGCACCTGGTCCATCACGCGCTGGGTGACGAAGTCCTTCATGCGCGACTGGTCGAGGCCGGCCACTGCCTGCGGCACCAGCTTGAGCGCGAAGCGGGCAAGGTTCCGGCTCTTGTCCGCGTCCGACAGCCAGTCGGAGATGATGCGCGCGAAATCCACCTCGCGCAGCTTGGCGGCAACCGGTGCCGGGGCGAGAAAGTTGGTCTCGACGAATTGGCCGAGGCTGTCGGCGATGCGCGCCTGGTTCTTGCTGACGATCGCCGTGTGCGGGATGGGCAGGCCGAGTGGATGCTTGAACAGGGCGACCACGGCATACCAGTCGGCAAGACCGCCGATGGTCGCCGCCTCGGCGAAGGCGGCCACGAAGCCGAAGGCGGGGTGACGGTGCTCGAGCGCCTTGGCGAGAACCATGATCGAGACATTCGCCCCGAGCAGGGTCGTGGCGATGATCTTGGCACGCCTCAGACCGGCGAGCTTCTCGCGATCGCGCTCCGTCAGGGCGAGATCACCCCCCGCAAGACGCCCCGCAACGGGCGCCGACGTGCCTCCTGCATCCATGCCTCGATCCTCCGGGCTTGAGCCCCTGACATAGGCTCCCGGCCGCCCGCGCGGAAGGCAAAGCCGCACCGGGAGAGCCCGTGTGAACGTGCCGGAACCCTCAGGGTTCCCCTATCCCCTTGATGGCCTGGCGAAATCTGGATTTGTGCAATGCAATACATTTTTATGTTGCAATGCACAATGATCCGTGCCATAACCATCCTGCCGCTGCGGGCTGCCTGCCGGACGCAGCGACCATGGCTCACATGCGAGAATGGAGAGACAAATGACCGAGAAGACCGCCAAGCCGAAGGCCACCAAGGCCGAGTCCGCCGCTTTCGCGCCGGTTGCCCAGATCCTCGAGACGCTCAAGAGCGCCGAGGAGAAGATTCAGGTTCCGACCGCCGCCCGCGATTTCGTCAAGCAGAACGCCGAGGCGGCCAAGGCCCGCGTGGCCGAGGCCGAGCAGAGCGCCCTGAATGCGACCGCAACCGTCGAGAAGGCCCTGCTGGCCGTCGTCGGCGCCGGCGCCACCGTCTCGCGCAACCTGATCGACGCCACCGTCGCCAATGTCACCATGACGCTGGGCGGCATCCAGTCGCTGGCCGATGCCTCCTGCGCCCAGGATGCGGCCAGGCGCTACGTCGACTTCGTCAAGGAGATCGGCCAGGCCAACATCATCCGCGCCCAGGACAGCTTCAACGCCGTCCGTCAGGCCGCCACCGATACGGCCAAGGCCCTGCAGGCCGAGGTCGGGAAGCTGGCGCCGTTTGGCTCCCGGGCCGCGTGACCAGCCGGTCGCGCTGCACCGCATCACCGTCCCCCGTCATCGAAAGGCCCGCCGGAACTGGCGGGCCTTTTCGCGTTCGGGCCGCTCTCAGCGGGGATCCGGATGGACCACCAGCCGCCGGTACAGGTGCCAGGTGGCGTGCCCCCATAGCGGCAGCATGACGATCAGACCGACGAACAGCGGCGCCATGGCCAGGAACACCATCACCGCCGTCACCAGGCCCCAGCCAAGCATGACGACGGGACTGGCCAGCACCGCCCTGACGCTGGTGATGATCGCAGTGACCATGTCGATGTCCCGGTCGAGCAGCAGCGGGAAGGAGATGACCGTGATCGCGAAGGTCAAGAGCGCCATGCAGGCGCCCACGAGCGTGCCGATGCCGAGGAAGGTCCAGCCTTCCCAGGTGGTGAGGACCTGCTTGAGGAACAGGACGGGGTCGAGCGTGGCGAAGCCGAAGAACAGGGCATAGAGCACCCTGACCTGGTACATCCACATGATGAAGATGAAGAGGGTGACGAAGGCCATCCAGGACAGTTCGCGCCCGCCCTGCTGCCAGACTGCGCCGAGCACGGCCGGCCAGGTCAGCGGCTCTCCCAGCTCGCGCCGGCGCGAGACCTCGTAAAGCCCCACGGCCACGAACGGACCGATGAGCGCGAAGCCGGCGGCGAGCGGATAGACCGCCCAGACATAGCCGAACAGGCCCGGCAGGATCATCAACAGCCAGCCGCCAGCGCAGAAGATGCTGCCGAAGAACAGGCCGTAGAGGGGGGCTGCGCGCAGGTCCGCAAAGCCGGCCTCCAGGGCCGCGCGGATATCCTCGACCTCGGCGGCCCGCACGGCCATGCCGAGCGGGCGCGGGGCATCCAGGGGACGATCGATCGGCGCCATGACTTCCTCCGGTTCGATGGTTCACCGGGCCGGCGTCGAGGCCGGCCCGCGTTCCGGGGGACGGGAAAGCATGGCGCAACCGGCGGCCGCGTCAAGCGCCGCTGCGGCGCAAGATGCTAGCTCGCCAACCGCCGGGCCTCGCGCAGGGGCCAGGTGGTCACCCTGGCCAGTTCCGCCTGCGCCGCGACATATTCGCGCTTCAGGCGGGCGATGAACTCCCCGGCCCCCTCCACCGCCTTGATGGCGCCGATGCCCTGGCCCGAACCCCAGATGTCGCGCCAGGCCTTGCTCTTGGAACTGCCGCCCGAACCGAAGCTCATCTTGGAGGGGTCGCTCTGGGGCAGGTTGTCCGGATCGAGTCCCGCTGCGATGATCGAGGAGCGCAGATAGTTGCCGTGCACGCCGGTGAACAGGTTGGAATAGACGATGTCGCCCGCCGTTCCCTCGACAATCGCCTGCTTGTAGGCATCCGCCGCATTGGCCTCCCTGGTGGCGATGAAGGCCGAGCCGATATAGCCGAGATCGGCGCCCATGGCCTGGGCCGCCAGGATGGCGCGCCCCGTGGCGATGGCGCCCGACAGGGCCAGCGGCCCGTCGAAGAACTCGCGGATCTCCTGGATCAGGGCCAGCGGCGAGAGCGTGCCGGCATGGCCGCCGGCGCCAGCCGCCACGGCGATCAGGCCGTCGGCACCCTTCTCGAGGGCCTTCCTGGCGTGGGTGATGTTGATGATGTCGTGGAGCGTGATGCCGCCATAGGAATGCACCGCCTCGTTGATCTCCGGGCGCGCGCCGAGCGAGGTGATGACCACCGGCACCTTGTATTTCACGCACAGCTCGACGTCGTGCATCAGCCGGTCGTTGGACTTGTGCACGATCTGGTTGACCGCGAAGGGGGCCGAGGGGGCCTCCGGATGGGCCTCGTCATAGGCGCCGAGCTCCTCGGTGATGCGCTTCAGCCAGTCCTCCAGCACCGGCCCGGGCCGTGCATTGAGCGCGGGAAACGAGCCGACGATGCCAGCCTTGCACTGGGCAATGACAAGATCGGGGTTGGAGACGATGAACAGCGGCGACCCGATCACGGGAAGCTGGAGGCGGCTGGCGAGCAGGGCGGGCAGCGACATGGAGAAATCCGGGTTCGAGCGTCCAACGTGTATCGGCACGACGGATGAAAGCCCATCCGCAGCGACGGCGATAGTCCGTCGGAAGGCCTATCTTGAAACGTCGTTTCACTAGACGGAACGATCCGCGGCCGGAGCCTCACAGCGGCAGCTCCTCCTGCCTGAGCGCCGAGCGCCCTTCCTGACCTTCGTCCAGCCGCGCGAGGAAGGCGGCGGCTTGCCCGCGGATGGCTGCGCGCCGTGCCGGGTCCATGGCGTGCCAGGTGCGGTAGGGCATGGCCATGCGCGGATTGCCGGCGAGCACGGCCTCGTTCTCGGCAATGAAGTTCCAGTAGAGCAGGTTGAACGGGCAGGCGCCGGGCCCGACCTTGATCTTCGGGTCATAGGCGCATCCGCTGCAATAGTCTGACATGCGGTCGATATAGGCGCCCGAGGCCGCATAGGGCTTGGAGGCGAGCAGCCCGCCATCGGCGAACAGGACCATGCCGTGGGTGTTGGGAAGCTCCACCCAGTCGAAGGCGTCGGCATAGACGGCAAGGTACCAGGCCTCGATCTCCGCCGGCCGGATGCCGGCGAGCAGGGCGAAATTGCCGGTCACCATCAGCCGCTGGATGTGGTGCGCATAGGCATGGCGCCGCGTGTCGGCGACCGTTTCGGCCAGGCAGGCCATGTCGGTCTCGCCCGACCAGTAGAACCAGGGCAGCGGCCGTGCGGCCCGCAGGTGGTTGGTCGCGGCATAGTCCGGCATGTGCCGCCAGTAGATGCCACGCACATATTCGCGCCAGCCGATGATCTGGCGGATGAAGCCTTCCACCGCGTTGAGCGGCGCCTGCCCCTGCCGGAAGGCCGCTTCCGCTGCCCGGCAGACCTCCAGGGCGGTCAGGAGGCCGACATTGAGATAGGGCGACAGCAGGCTGTGGTGCAGAAACGGCGCGCCGCGCTTCATGGCGTCCTGATGATCGCCGAAACCGGCCAGACAGTCGGCGATGAAGTGATCGAGCGCGCGCAGGGCATCGGCCCGCGTCACCGCCCAGCCGAAAGGGGCAAGATCGCCGAAACCCTCGGGGAAGCGCCGTTCCACGAGCGCGATCACTTCCCGCGTGGTGGCATCAGGCGAGAATCGCAGGCGCCGCGGAATGGCGGCGCCGCGCGGCAGCGGACTGCGGTTCTCGGCATCGAAGTTCCAGCGCCCGCCCTCCGGCGCGCCGTCCCTCATGAGCAGGCCGGTCTGGCGGCGCATGTCCCGGTAGAAGAACTCCATCCGGTAGCCCTTGCGGCCGGCCGCCCAGCGGGCGAAGCGGTCGTGACTGCAGACGAAGCGGTCGTCCTCGCGGATCTCCACCGGCAGGCCGGTCAGTCCCTGCCAGTCGGCCATCATGGCCCTGACGCGCCATTCGCCGGGCTCGGTGACGACGATGCGGGCCGGACGATGGCGCGCCACCGCCCGCCGGAGCTCGCCGGTGAACGAGCCGGCATTGTCCGGATCGTCGAGGCGCACATAGTCGACGCGGATCCCCTCGTTCGCCAGCTCTGCCGCGAAGTGCCGCATGGCGGAGAGGATGAAGGCGATCTTCTGCCGGTGATGGGGGACATAGCCGGTTTCCTCGGCCACCTCGACCATCAGCACGATGTCGCGCGCGGGATCGAGGTCGCGGAGCGCGGCAACCGTGCGGGTCAGATGATCACCGAGGACGAAGCGCAGGACCGGTTCGGGCATGCTGCCGATACGGGGCGGGCCCCGCTTCGGTTCGGCCGGTCCAGCCTGCCGCAAGGGTCCGCAGGGCCGCGAGCAGCAGGGTTGGCAGGAGCCCATGCAGGCTCGCCCGGGACCGGCCCAACTCGCTGCGCCCCCCCGGCCCGCCTCACGCCACGGACCGGGAAGGGCCCGATGGCATCGACCGGGGCCAGGCGCGCCTGGCTGAACGAGAGCAGCGGCAGCAGGATCGCGGCAATCCCCGGGAGCAGGATGTCGGGCAGGATCGAGAGGGGGCGTTCGACCATGGCGCCCGTCTGATTGGCCCCCGGACATTTCGCAGGCTGACGAGCGACCACCCACCCGCCTGTCGGATGCACGGAGCGGTTCCGGTGAGCCGGCGGGACCGACGCGCGGAGCCTGGGGCGAGGACGCCGCATGCCGGCGCCGTTCGGTTCGCTCGGCGATGATTCAGCCCCGCGTGCGCAGCATCGAGCGCCCGCCATCCACACCGATGATCTGGCCGGTGATCCAGCCGGCTTCGCTGTCCAGAAGAAGCGCGCCGAGCGCGGCCACATCGTCCGGCTCGCCGAGCCGCGGAATCGGATGCAGGGCGGCGATGGCACTGGCCATGGTCTGCGAACCGGTCAGCCCGGCGGCAAGCGGCGTGCGGGTCAGCGACGGGGCGATGCAATTGACCCGGATGCGCGGGGCAAGCTCGGCGGCGAGCGCGACGGTCAGCCCTTCCACCGCCCCCTTGGCCATGGAGACCGAGGCATGGGCCGGGAAGCCCTGGGCCACCGCCACCGACGACATCAGCAGGATGGAGGCGGACGCCCCCTCGCTCGCCTTCAGCGCGGGCAGGGCCGCCTGCACCGCGCGCGCCGCCCCGAGGGCGTTGAGCTCGAAGTCGCGGAGGAAATCCGCATCGGTCAGCCGTGCGAGGGGCTTCAGGTTGATCGAGCCGATGCAGTAGGCCAGCCCGTCAAGACGCGGGCCGGCGGCGAGCGTGGCGCGCACCAGAGCCTCGCGATCGGCAATGTCCGCGACAGCATGGGTCGCGCCGATCGCGTCGGCGAGGGCCGCCAGACCGCCGGCATCGCGGCCGACCAGATGCACGCCGTGGCCGCGGGCGCGCAGACGCCGCGCCAGCGCCGATCCGATGCCACCGGCTCCGCCGTAGATGATGAAGGTGCCTGCCATGATGCGCCGCCCGCGGCCGTGTCCAAGGGGTTCCGGCTGCGTTACGGCATCCGGCGGGCAGCGGTTCAGAGCCGATGCAGGCGAGGTTGCAGGCCATGCCCCGAATGAAGCGCAAGCCAGACCTGCCGACCCGGACCTGCGCCAGCTGCGGACGCCGGTTCGCCTGGCGCCGCAAATGGGCGCGGGTCTGGGAGGAGGTGCGCTATTGCTCGGACCGCTGCCGGCGGGCACGGCGCAGGCTCACGAGCCCGCCGCCCGGCCGCCCTCAGCCATAGCGGGCCTCGTAGCGCGCCTCGCCCTGCGGCGGCGGCGGAATTGCATGGCCTTCTTCGGCATACTGATTCAGCTTGTTGCGCAGCGTGCGGATCGAGATGCCGAGAATGTTGGCCGCATGGGTCCGGTTGCCCAGCGTGTGGCCGAGCGTGTCGAGGATGAGGTCGCGCTCGACATCGGCCACGGTCCGGCCGACAAGACCCCGCGTGACCGCCTCGGCGGCGATGGCCGCCTGGGCCGCCACCTGATCCGGCCCGCGCCGCTCGTCGAGGCGCGCACCGTCCGGCGTGCGAATGGCATCGACGCCGATCTCCGGGCCGGAGGACAGGAGCACGGCCCGGTGCATGGTATTCTCCAGCTCGCGCACATTGCCCGGCCAGCGGGCGACGGTGAGCTGGCGACGCGCCTCCGCCGACAGCGGCTTCACCGGCATGCCGTTGGCCTCGGCATACTTGCGGGCGAAATGGGCCGCCAGTTCCAGGATATCGGCCGGCCGCTCGCGCAAGGGAGGCAGCTTCAGGTTCACCACGTTCAGCCGGTAGAGCAGATCCTCGCGGAAGGTGCCCTTGCGCACCTCCTCGGCCAGCGCGCGGTTGGAAGTGGCCAGGATGCGGATATCGACGGGCACCGGCCGGGTGCCGCCGACACGGTCGATGACCCGCTCCTGGATCGCGCGCAGCAGCTTCGATTGCAGGCGGATGTCCATCTCGGAGATCTCGTCGAGCAGCAGCGTGCCGCCATTGGCCTCCTCGAACTTGCCGATGCGCCGCGCCACGGCGCCGGTGAAGGCGCCCTTCTCGTGGCCGAAGAGCTCGCTTTCCAGCAGGTTGTCGGGGATGGCGGCGCAGTTGACCGCCACGAACGGGGCCTTGGCGCGGTTCGACTTGGCATGGACATAGCGTGCCAGCACCTCCTTGCCCGTGCCGCTCTCGCCGGTGATCAGGATCGAGGCGTCCGAGGGGGCCACCTGGTTGGCCAGCTGCACCACCCGCGCCATGGCCTCGTCGCGATAGATCAGCTGGCGGGCATCGTCGGCCACCGCCGCCAGGACGGCGGCAATGAGCTCCGGGTCGGGCGGCAGCGGGATATACTCCTTGGCGCCGGCATGGATGGCGGCCACGGCCGCACGGGCATCGTTGGAGGTGCCGCAGGCCACCACCGGCACGGCGATCATCTCGTCGGCAAAGGCCTTGACCAGCGCGCGCACGTCGAGCGCCACATCGACCATGACCAGGTCGGCGCCCCTGGCGCGCATGACGCGCAGGGCGGTGTCGATGTCCTCCGCGCTGGTGACGGCCGCACCCTTGTCGACCGCCATCTTGGTGGCGATGGAGAGCTGCCCCTTCAGGGTTCCGACGATCAGGAGGCGCATGGCAGGGGATCCTTCACCGGTCGGCCTTGATGATTTCGGTCATGGTCACGCCGAGCTTGTCCTCGACGAGCACCACCTCGCCGCGGGCAACGAGGCGATCGTTCACATAGATGTCGATGGCCTCGCCAACCTTGCGGTCGAGCTCCAGGACCGCGCCCGGTCCGAGCTTGAGCAGGTCGCCGACGTCCATGTGGGTGCGACCCAGCACCGCCGAGACGTTGACGGGAACATCGAACACCGCCTCCAGCTCGGCGGCCGTGTGCGGCCCGGCCTTGTCGCCGTCGCCGAAGGCGGGAAAGCCGGCATTGTCACCGGGCACCAGATCAACTTCTGGCGGCGCTTCCAGATCGGGCAGGGGCACCCCGGTTTCGGGCGTGTCGGTCATGACGTCCTCTCAGACGCGGCAGAGTGGGAGGAAAGGTAGCGGTCCACGGCCTCGGCGATCCGGGCTGCGATCTCCTCGCGGTCGAGCATGATGCCGCCCGTGGACCACTCGATCCGGCAGTCGCCGGGGGCGATCACCGGCTCGGCGAGGATGACCAGCCGCCCCTCGAAGCCCCGCTCGGAGGCGAGCCGGGTCAGTTCGGTCCGCGTCCGCTCCAGAAGATCGTCGTGGACGCGCACGACCAGGTGCGGCACGCCGCGCAGATTGGCGAGGCAGTCGGCGACCAGCCGGCGGATCTCGTCCAGCGGCTCCCGCGCGATCAGGCCGGCCGCCAGCTTGCCGGCCACCGCCACGGCGATGTCGATGGCCTCGCGCTCGAGCCGGCCTTCCAGCGCGCCCAGCGCCTCGGCGGCCGTCACCAGCCGCTGGCCGATGGTCTCGAAGGCCATGGCCTCGCGGCGCTGGATGGAGGCCTGCGCCTGCGCCTCGCCATCGACGAAGCCGCTCGCATAGCCCTCCTGCCGGGCGAGGGCAACGAGCTGGTGATGCTCGGCCAGCGTGATCTTCGGCTCGGCCGCCTTGCGCACCTCGGACACGAACTCGGTGTCGAACAGGAACTTGACCGGTCTTGTCATGGCTGGGCCCTCAATAGACCAGTTCATCGTCGGCACGGTTCTTGGAGATCATGATCTCGCCCTTGGCCGCCAGATCCTTGGCCAGATTGACGAGGATCGCCTGGGCCTCGTCGACATCCTTCAGGCGCATCGGTCCGAGCGCCTGCATGTCGTCCTGCAGCATCTTGGCGGCGCGCGTGGACATCTGGCTGAGGAAGAAGTCGCGCATGGTCTGGTTGGCGCCCTTCAGCGCGATGGCGAGCTTCTCCTTGTCGATGTGGCGCACCAGCGTCTGGGCGGAGCCGGAATCCAGCTTGGCCAGATCGTCGAAGGTGAACATCAGGTTCTTGATGCGCTCGGCCGATTCCCGGTTCTGTTCCTCGAGGGCGGTGAGGAAGCGCGTCTCGGTCTGACGGTCGAAGGAGTTGAAGATCTCGGCCATCGCCTCGTGGGAATCGCGGCGCTGGGTGGCGGACAGGTTGGACATGAACTCGGTTCGCAGGGTCTGCTCGATGCGCTCGAGCACATCCTTCTGCACGGCTTCCATCTTCAGCATGCGCCCGACCACATCGAGCGCGAACTCCTCCGGCAGGATGCCGAGCACGCGTCCGGCATGTTCGGGCTTGATCTTCGAGAGAACCACCGCGACGGTCTGCGGGTATTCGTTCTTCAGGTAGTTGGCGAGCACCTGCTCCTGCACGTTGGAGAGCTTTTCCCACATGTTCCGGCCGGCCGGGCCGCGGATCTCCTCCATCAGCATGGCAACGCGGTCCGGCGGCATGAACTGGGAGAGCAGGCGCTCTGTGGCGTCGTAATTGCCCATCAGGCCACCGGCCGCCGACAGCCGCCCGACAAACTCCAGGAGCAGGCTCTCGACCACCTCGGGCCCCACCGTCCCGAGCTGCGACATGGCCACCGACAGGATGCGGATCTCGTCGTCATCAAGCAGCTTCCAGATGCGTGACGAGACCTTGTCGCCGAGCGTCAGCATCAGGATGGCGGCGCGCTGCTGGCCGGTCAGGGCGCGGGCAGCATCGGTGTTGATCCGGCCGGAATCGGCCAGGGCCGCCAGGGCCTTGCCAAACTCGGCATCACGTTCGATCTGGGCAATGGTCACTTGGCATCCCCGTCATTCAGCCATTGGCGGATGATTGACACGGTCTCGTGCGGGTTCTTGTCGACCAGTTCGCCCACCTTGGCGAGCGAGGCCTGGTGAACTTCGCCCTGCAGCTTGGCGAGTTCGATCATCTTGATCGTCGGGCTCTCCAGTCCCGGCGCGATGGATGGAGCGGTGACCGCCTGTTCCCCGCCCTCGCCGGAGCCGGCCTCGGCTCCGGTCGCGCCGCCGCTGGGCAGCGCCGGGGCGGGGGGCGGCTCCGGCGTCAGGATCCGGCGCATCAGGGGCCGGACCACGAAGAGCAGGACCAGCAGGGAAACCAGCAGGAGAACCATGAGCTCGATGCCATAGCGGATGTCCTCCTTGGTCAGGTCATAGATCATCCACCAGGGTTTCGGCGCCTCGGGCGGCGTCAGCTGCGGGGCCTCGGCAAAGCGCAGGTTGACGATCTCGACCTGATCGCCGCGGCGCTGGTCGAAGCCGATGGCCGAGCGCACCAGCGCGCCGATGCGCTCCAGTTCCTCCTGCGGGCGGGGCTGGTAGTTGACATTGCCATCCCCGTCGCGGGCATAGATGCCGTCGACCAGCACCGCGACCGATATGCGGCGCACCCGTCCGCCCTCGATCACCTCGGTGCGCTGGGTGCGGGCGATCTCGTAGTTGACGGTTTCCTCCGACTTGCGACTTGCCTCGCGGGTGTTCTGCTGCTGGGGGCCGGTCTGGTTGGCGCCCGGAAGCTCGTTGCCGACCGTCACCTGCCCGTCGCGGCCCTCGGTCGAGTTCGACTGCTCCTCGCGCGTCTGCGTCGAGCGCACCACGCGCCGCTCTGGATCGAAATCATCGGTGGTCTGGGTGATGCGGTTGAAATCCATGTCGGCGGCGACCTGCACCCGCGCGCGACCGGGCCCGACCACCGAGGCGATGATGCTTTCCACCTGCTCGCGCAGACGCCGCTCGTAGCCGACGCGGCGCTCGTCGGTCGTCGCTCCGATCATGCCGCTGGCATCGCCCGCCCCGTCGGCAAGCAGCCGGCCACCTTCATCGACAATGGACACGCGCTGCGGCGACAGGCCCCGCACCGCCGAGGCGACAAGATGGCGGATCGCCCGGATCTGCTGCGGCTCGAGGCCGCCGCGCACCCGCAGGACGATGGAGGCGGACGGCTCGACGCGCTCGCGCGAGAACAGCGGGCGCTCCGGCAGGACGAGATGAACGCGGGCAGCCTGCACGCGCTCGATCGCACGGATGGTACGCGCCAGCTCGCCCTCCAGCGCCCTGAGGTGGTTGATGTTCTGGACGAAGGACGTGGAGGACAGGGCATCGCCCTTGTCGAACAGCTCGTAGCCCACCCCGCCGCCGCGTGGCAGGCCACCCTCGGCGAGCTGCATGCGCACCCGCGCCACCTGATCCTGGGGCACGAAGATCTGGCCGCCGTCGCTGCGCAGCTGGAAGCGCACCTGCCGGCGTTCCAGCTCCTTCACGACCTGGGCCGAGTCCTCCAGCGTCAGATCCGCGAAGAGCAGCGCCATCTGCGGCTGGCTCATGCGCAGGATGATATAGACGAAGAAGCCGACCAGCCCGAGCGCGACCGCGCCCATGGCCGCGACCCGGGGCGCGCCGAGATTCTTCAGAAACTCCAGGATGCCGTTCAAGACGCCACCAGCCCTCTGCCCGAAGCAGGACGGCTGCAGCCGCCTGCTGGGCAAGATTTGCCGGGTCGGTGGTTACCGACTGGTTAACGGGTGGAAGCGATCCGGGTCAGACCCGCGTCGTCAGCGCAGCGAGCGCAGGACAAGGCCGATCCCCCCTGCGGTCAGGCCAAGCATCATCAGCGTGTTGAACAGGCTGGTCGGCACGAAATAGATGGTCAGGTTGGCGAGAATGCCGGCAGCGATGATCACCACGCCCGCAAACAGCAGCAGGAAGCCGAGCCGCGAGCGTCCGTCGAAGAACAGCATGCCGATGCCGAACAGGATCGGCACCAGCGACAGGCCGAAGGCCGAATAGCCGCCGAGCGTCCAGGAGCCGCCATGCACCGACACCTGGTTGGTGATCAGCCAGGCGCCGGCAATGGTCATGCCAAGCCCGATGAAGAAGGGGATGAGCCCACCCGGCGTGCCGCCGGCTCCAGAGGGACGCATATCGGTCATGGCTCTGTCTCCGGCCTTGCGGTTCGCCGTCAGCGGCGTGGCGCCAGAATGGCGGCAAGCAGCGGGCTGGGCTTGGTGGCAAACGGGTTCACGACGGTCACGCCACCCCAGACGAACCCGTCCTTCATGTCTTCGGTCAGGAGCACCCGACAACCCGCCTCGGAGGCGGCCGCGAGGATGATCGCGTCCCATGTGCCCATGCTGTGCTCGACGGCGAGGTCGAGGCCTCGTCCGAGTGTTTCGGCCGTGGTGTCATACGTCTCGCAGGAATCCTTCCACGCCTTCACCGCTTGCCGTGCGACGTCAGGCGAGCGGCCGGACTTTCGGGACAGGACATGAAAAAGCTCTCCCAGAACCTGAACGGGCAACAACAGCTGCTCCCGATCGACCTGCGCCAGCAGGGCCAGCGCGGCACTCTGCCGGTCAGGCCCGTTTACGCCCTCGGCATAGACCAGAACATTCGTGTCGAGTGCGACCTTCAAACGTTGTCCTCGTAAAGGTCGTCGCGTGTCCAGGAGCGCGGGGTGTCGGTCGCCGGCTGCGTGCGCAGACGGTCCATGAGCGCCCGCCAGGCCCGCTGGCGAGCCTCGTCCGTCTCGTCCACAGGCACAATGCGCGCAACAGGGCGGCCATGACTGGTCACCACATAGGACCGCCCTTCCTGCACGGCACGCAAAAGCCGGGAAAAGGACCGGTTCGCCTCTGCCGCGGAGATGGTTTCACTCATCGAGCACCTCAAATGTAGTGAATGTAGTGAAATTATCTGTCGAGAGCAATGTCCGGAGCACCATGCTTCGCGACCGTAACCTCCCGTTAACCATCCGCCCGGCATTTCTTGCCCACCATCGTTCACGATTGGCCGGGCCCGCGCCCGGCCGGGGATGCGCATGACCGACGCCACGGTGTCCACCGCCCGGCCCGGGGGCTCGCCCGGGGCCTCGTTCCTCGGCGAGATGAGCGGCTGGTTCCGCCGTCCCGACCTGTGGATGGCCACCGGCGTCATCGGGATCCTCGTGATCCTGATCTTCCCGATGCCGCCGCTGCTGCTCGACCTGATGCTGGCGGTCTCCATCATCTCCTCGGTCATGATCCTGATGACCGCGCTGTTCATCCACCGCCCGCTGGAGTTCTCGTCGTTCCCGACGGTCCTGCTGATCGCGACCATGCTCAGGCTGTCGCTCAACCTCGCCTCGACCCGCCTGATCCTGTCGAATGGCCACGAGGGCACGGCGGCCGCCGGTCACGTCATCGAGGCCTTCGGCAATTTCGTGATGGGCGGCTCGTTCATCATCGGCATCATCGTCTTCGCCATCCTGGTGATCGTGAACTTCATCGTCATCACCAAGGGCTCCGGCCGCATCGCCGAAGTGGCGGCGCGCTTCTCCCTCGACGCCATGCCCGGCAAGCAGATGGCGATCGACGCCGACCTGTCGGCCGGACTGATCGACGAGCAGACCGCCAAGAAGCGGCGCAAGGATCTGGAGGACGAGAGCGCCTTCTACGGCGCCATGGACGGCGCCTCCAAGTTCGTGAAGGGCGATGCCATTGCCGGCCTGCTCATCACCTTCATCAACGTGATTGCCGGTCTCATCATCGGCGTCGCCCAGCAGGGCATGCCGTTCATGGAGGCGGGCCGCACCTACACGATCCTGACCGTCGGCGACGGCCTGGTGAGCCAGATCCCGGCTCTCGTGATCTCCACGGCCGCTGGCCTGCTCGTCTCCAAGGCCGGCGTCACGGGTTCTGCCGACCAGGCAGTGATCCGCCAGCTGACCGGCTATCCGAAGGCCCTCGGCCTGTCGGCCGCGGTGATGGGCGCCATGGCGCTGCTGCCCGGCATTCCGTTCCTGCCTTTCGCGGGTCTTGCCGCGCTGGCCGGCTATGCTGCCCATGCGCTCGGCAAGGAAGCCCGGCGCGTGGCCGAGACGGCCGCCATCCAGGAGGCGGCCGAGCAGGCAGCCGCCGCGGCCCCGCCGACCGAGGAGCCGATCGGCTCCATCCTCAAGATCGACGACCTGAAGATCGAGCTCGGCTATGGCCTGCTGCCGCTCGTTCATTCCGAAGGCGGATCCGACCGGCTGACCGATCAGATCAAGGCGCTGCGCCGGCAGCTTGCCGCGGACATGGGCTTCGTCATGCCCTCCGTGCGCATCCTCGACAATGTCCAGCTCTCGCCCAACCAGTACATCATCCGCGTCAAGGAGGTGGAGGCCGGGCAGGGCCAGGTCTGGCCGGCCCAGTTCATGGTCATGGATCCCGCCGGCGGCCAGGTCGACCTGCCTGGCGTGCACACCACTGAGCCGACCTTCGGCCTGCCGGCCTCCTGGGTGGACGCCTCGCTGAAGGAGGAGGCCAGCGTGCGCGGCTACACGGTGGTGGATGCGGCGACGGTGCTCTCCACCCATCTCACCGAGATCATCAAGGCCAATGTCGCCGACCTGCTCAGCTATGCCGAGGTGCAGAAGCTCCTGAAGGAGGTGCCGAAGGACCAGGCCGAGCTGATGAAAGACCTCGTGCCGAGCCAGATCACCATCTCCGGCATCCAGCGCGTGCTGCAGCTCCTGCTGGCCGAGCGCGTGTCGATCCGCGACCTGCCGACCATCCTGGAGGGCATTGCCGAGGCTGTGGCCTTCACCCGCTCGCCGACCCAGATCGCCGAGCATGTGCGCGCCCGCCTCGCCCGCCAGATCTGTGCCCAGCACATGGGCTTCGACGGGGCCCTCGCGCTGGTCGCGCTCTCCCCGGCCTGGGAACAGGCCTTCGCCGATTCCATCATCGGCCAGGGCGACGATCGCCAGCTGGCCATGCAGCCCTCCAAGCTCTCCGAGTTCATCATGCTCGTGCGTGACGCCTTCGAGACCGCCGCGCGCATGGGCGAGGCGCCGGTGCTGCTGACCTCCCCGGGCATCCGCCCCTTCGTGCGCTCGATCGTCGAGCGCTTCCGCGCCCAGACGCCCGTGCTCAGCCAGGCGGAGATCCATCCGCGCGTGCGCCTGAAGACGGTCGCGAGCATCTGATCGGCCAGGTACGGGACGGTCCGTTAACCGTCGGTTCAGCTTTCGGTCGACGCCGGCGGCCCCTTCGGCGATGGTCCGCGCCGGGATGGGTGCTCACGCCAGGAGGCCGCAGACCATGAAGGTCCGTATCTCGCCGGCGCAGGCCGTCGCCGCCGCCATCACGGCCAATTTCCTCGTCTGGGCGCTGCTCATCGCCGCCGGCGTCCACTACTTCATCTGATGATGGCCGCCGTACCCGCGCCGGCGGTCACCCGCCGGCCTGGCGACGGGCCGCCTTGACGCGCCGCGCATGCTCGGTCTCGCCGCCACCGGCAAGGATGCGGGCCTCGCCCGCCCAGTTGTCGCGCAGCGCCCGGCCGGGCGCGCCGACATAGGCTGAGACATAGCCAAGCTCGGCTTCGCTGAGCGCCGCGATCTGGTCGTAGTGCCACAGGCCGAGGGCATAGAGCTTTCCCTCGATCTCCTTGCCCACACCGCGGATCAGCTCCAGATCGTCGGCGACACCGCCGCGCGGACCGACCAGACCCTGGGGACGGTTCCGCTCGTCGGCATGGCCGAGGTCTGTGCCCGGCTCGCGCGCCCGCATCGTCTCGCCGCGGCTGGCGCGCTCGGAGAAGGGCGTGGTGCCGCCGCTGGCCAGCACCCGCGCCTGTCCGACCCAGTCCTCCCGCTCGATCCGGCCGGGAAAGGCCAGATAACCGCCGACCCACAGGGTTTCCTTCGCCGTCCAGGCGGCGATCTGGTCGAAATGCCAGATGCCCAGGGCGTTCAGCCGGGCCTCGTTCTGCGGACCGACACCGCTGATCAGCTTGAGGTCGTCGGGCCTGGCCGCACGAGGGGCGGCAAGTCCCTGCGGCTTCTCGCCCTGGGCCATGGCCTCGGCTGCAGCCGCGGCGCCGGACAGCTGCACGGCCGGCGCGGGCTGCGGGGCCGGCAGAGTTGCGCCCGTGCCGGCCACAGCCACGGCGCGGCTGCCACCGCCGATCCCGTGGGCGAGACCACCGACGATGCAACCGATCAGATAGGCGGCCGAGAACAGCACGAAGGTGTCGAGCCACAGACCGGTCCGGCCCGGCAACCATTGCAGCGCCGAGGCGACCACCATCAGCGCGAAGACCGTGATCGCCAACGCCGCCCAGGCGCTGCGTCCGCGATCCTCCTTGACGGCGGCCACCCAGCCGAAGACGAGCCCCAGAACCAGCGTGCCCAGCAGTGGAACGGCGAAGGTCTGAGCCAGATACACCATGGGTCTGCTCCTCAGCGCCGCGGCAGCACGTGGAACTCGACGCGCCGGTTGAGCGCGCGGTTCTCGTCCGTGTCATTGGGCACGACCGGCCGGGTTTCGGCATAGCCGACCACCACCAGCATCTCGGCGGGCACGCCGCGTCGCACCAGTTCGTCACGCATCAGGCTGGCTCGGTCCTCGGACAGCTGCTGGTTCTGGTTGGTCCGGTTGTGAATGTCGGCATGACCGGCCACCTCGATGCGCTCCGTCGGCTCGCAGCGCCGGATGGCGGCGGCCAGCCGGTCGAGGACCGCCTCGTGTTCGGCCCGCTTTTCCGCCTTCCAGTAGTCGAACAGGATGCGGTCCCCCTCCAGCGCGGTCTGGATGATCACCGAGCAGTCCGGTCCCGGCAGCGAGACTGGCGCGGGGGCAGGCGGTGGCGGAAATGTGCCGGGCGGACGAGCAGGCGGCGGTGCGGCAGGCTGGCCAGGCCCGGCCTCGGCGGAGGGCGTCGGCGCCCCCGGCTGCGGTGCCGTTGGCGGCTGGAGGTCTTCAGCCGACAGGGCCACCGACGGCGGCATGTCGGGCAGGGGCAGGATGACGAGCGGCGGCGGCGGAGCCGGCGGCGGCACGGCCACCGCGGGCGAGGATGTCGGGCTCGCGGGCTCGGCGGCGGGCGCTGGCGGCGGTGGCGGCGCGGCGGGTGGCGCGATCAACTCGGCCGCCAGGGCCGGCGCGGTGGGTGGTGGCGGAATCTCCGCCGGAGGCAGGGTGATGTCGACGGTCGCGGTGATCGGTGCTCCGAGCGCCGCCATGGCCTGGCGGATGGCCAGCGCGGTCGGGAAATCCGGCGCGCGGCCGCTCAGGGTCAGGCGGGCATTGGACAGCTGGGCCGCGCCTTCGGTCAGCTGTGCCAGCTGGGCGAGTGCCGCACGCGTGACCATCGCGAAGTCGACGCCCTGCGGCAGGCCGCTGGCAAGCCGCATCTCATCGATCACGCGTGCGGGGCCGGCCATGCCCCGTGCCGCCTCCGCGAGCGCCCGGCGCTCGGCCTCCGAGGGCACGTGGCCGAACAGGGTCAGCGCGTCCGCGGCCTTGCGGGCGCCCCAGGTGTAGGGATCGGCCAGCGGCGGATCGACGGCGAGCTCTCCGGTCGTCAGGCCGCCCTCGGCGCGGCCCGCCAGACCCTGCAGGACCTGGAAGCCCTCGGCATCGGCCGCCGTTCCCCGGATCGTGAGGGTCGATCCCCGCAGGGCCACCGAGCCCGATGCGAGGCGCCGCAGATGCGCCAGCGCGGCGGCCACCTGGGCCTCGATGGCATCGGGCAGCCCCTCGACCAGCGTCATGGCATCCACAACCGGGCCGGGGGTGATGGCCATGGCGGCCTCGACCAGACGGTTGCGGGCCGCTTCGGAGCCGACCATGCCGGACAGCGTGAGAATGCCATCGGCGCCGCGCGTGGCCGACCATTCGACCACATCCGGCGGCGGAGGCACCGGCAGGGCCGCGCGGAACGGGCCGGGATCGCTGACGGCGGGCACGGCACCCTCCGGCCGGGCAAGGGCAATGTTGACGCTGCGCCGCTCGATCCCCTGGGGCAGGGCCGACAGGGCGTGTTCGATGGCGGCGCGCGTGGCCGCATCGGCGGCCGTTCCGGTGAAGGTGAAGGCCGAGCCGGCCAGGGTGGCCGAACCGCTGGTCACGCGGGCGAGCTGCTCCAGCCCCAGAATGCCGGCGCCCAGCGCCGTGACCGGACCGCCCCGTGCCACCTGCATCAGGTCGATCACCTCCACGCCCGGCATCAGCCGCCGGGCCGCCTCGACCAGCTGCGCCCGCGAACCGTCCGGCGCCACATGGCCCGACAGGGTCACGCTGTTGCCGTCCCGCCGGGCCGACCAGCCGAAGGGAACCGCCTCGCCGACCAGCGTCGCCGGCCGGGCATCGGCACGCCGCACGCCGCTCTGGGCCTCGGCCGCATCCTCGGCGGCGGCAAGCGCCTCGGTCGAGGGCCC
Organism: Phreatobacter sp.; assembly: GCA_046295035.1. Lineage (GTDB taxonomy): Bacteria > Pseudomonadota > Alphaproteobacteria > Rhizobiales > Phreatobacteraceae > Phreatobacter. The sequence continues at coordinate 639 of JBKBOA010000021.1, read as the reverse complement.
TGTGCCGGAAATCACCGCGTCGCGGCCGCGCACCGTCACCTCGGCCCAGGGCTTGCCGTCCACGGTCGATGAACGGGCGATGGCCTGCTGCGCGCGGCTGGCCAGATCGGCCTCGATGTCGGCCTGCTTCCACCAGAGCGAAACGCCGGCGGCCAGCGCCATCGGCAGCAGCCCCCAGAGCCATCGACGCGGCTGCAACAACATGGACGAGCCCCTCACACGCAACCCCGGGCCGCTGGCGGCCACCAACCCCCGGTCAATGGGGAGTGAAACCACTTTCGGAAGGCGGATCGACGGGAGTCAAGATCGCGGCCAACGAATCGGTCATCATCCTGACCACACACTCCCCTTCGGCCCGAAGGAGATGCCCGTGTGAGCATGGAACGCGTCCTGCCCGTACAGGCAGCCAAGGTGAGCGACGATGGTCGCCTGCGCGCCTTCGTGGCCGAGCTCGGGCTGAAGCCGGGCCAGACGGTCGAGGCCCGCGTGGCCGCCATGCTGTCGGACGGGCTTGCCCGCCTGGTCATCGACGACCGGCCGCTGGACGTGCGCACGCCGCAGCCCCTGCCTGTCGGCCAGACCCTGACCCTGACGGTGGAGCGCCAGGGCCAGACGCTGCGGCTGATCCTGGGATCCCTG
>JBKBOA010000020.1:0-49639 GCA_046295035.1 Phreatobacter sp. | reverse complement strand
TCTGGCGCGGCGGGAAGTTGACCACCGCCAGCACCTGGCGCCCGATCAGCGCCTCCGGCCGGTAGTGCCGCGTGATCTGGGCCGAGGACTTCTTCCGGCCGATCCCCTCGCCGAAATCGATCACCAGCTTGAGCGCCGGCTTGCGCGCCTCGGGGAACGGAGAAGCCTCCACGATGCGCCCGACCCGCACATCAACCTTCAGGAAGTCCTCGAAGCTGATCTGTCCGGCTGACGATGACATGTCCATGACGGCGGCTCCGGCTGCCCCGATCGGCCGCCGCGCAGACCGGCAGTCCTCGGTTGCAGCCTCATGGCCGGCCGGGGACCGCCGGTCAACCCCGCAGGAGGCACGAACGCCGGGCCCGCCTCAGACCGGCGTGACCTTCGGATCCCGGAAATCGTCGCCGCGCCAGCCATCTTCGCGCGACCCATCCCGATCGCGCTCGCGCCAGCGGTCGCGCGGCCAGGACCGCGAGCAGACGCGGGCGGGGGCGCAGGCCAGCATGCGCAACGGCGCTGTGAGCTGTTCGAAGGCCCGCAGCAGGCCCACCGCGCGGGCGGCCCGGTTCAGTTCCTCGTCCAGGACGCGCATGGTCCGCGCCAGGGCCGGATCCTCGTCGTCGAGCCAAGCCCGGACCACGCGGGCGAAGGCCACCGCCATGCCCTGCGCCCGGATCGCACCGCCCGGACCATGGGTCGACACGCCGGCGGCTGCCAGCATCCAGCGCTGCGATCGCACCGCCAAGCGGTTGAGGGCAAGCGCATAGCCCGGATCGCTGGCAGCCGCGCGCGACAGCGTGCGGATCGCTGCCTTGTGCGGCTCCAGGAGATCGAGCCGGCGCATCAGCACGTCGAACAGCCGTTCCTTGACATCCTGATCGGCGAGATCCTTGTCGATCCCGGCCAGAACCGCCTCGTCGATGCCGGCCACGAAGGCGGCCAGAATGGCGAGGGCACTGTCGAACTCGTGCCGCAACGTCGCGAGCGACACGCCGGCGGCTGCGGCAATCTCGTCCAGACCGATCCGGCCGGGAGCCTTCTCGGCCAGCAGGCCGAGATAGGCGGCGATGATGGCCTGCCGCGCATCCGAACCGGTCGGCGATGTCGAGGACGCTGTCGATGTCGAGGATGACCTGGAAGCCTTGGCCATGGCGCGCTCCACTGCTCGGCACTGCCCCGGCCGAAGATAGGTGCGATCGGCTCAGCCCGCCAGTTCCCTGGAGCGCCGTGCCGCCGCAGCCACCGCGCGTTCGAACAGTGGGTCCACCCCGTCATGCGCCATCAGGATCTGAAGGGCCGCATGGGTGGTGCCGTTCGGCGACGTGACATTCTGCCTCAGCGTGGTCGGCTCGACATCGGGGGATCGGTACATCAGCTCACCGGCGCCCTCGACGGTCGCCCGCGCTAGCCGAGCCGACAGTTCCATCGGCAGGCCGGCGGCGACCCCGGCCTTGGCCAGCGTCTCCGCCAGCAGGAAGACATAGGCCGGCCCGGAACCGGAGACGGCGGTGACGATATCGATCCAGTCCTCGCGCGCGAGCCATTCGACACGGCCGACCGCGCCGAGCAGGCTCTCCACCGTCTGCTTCTGCGCCTCGCTGACATGGCGGTTCGGCGCCGCACCGGTGATGCCCCGCCCCACCGCAGCCGGCGTGTTGGGGATGGTGCGCACGATCGCCGTCTCCCGCCCGAACACCTCCTCCATGCGCTGGATGGTCTTGCCGGCCATGACCGAGACCACCACCGTCGTCTTGGCAACGACATGCCGCACCAGCGGCATGACCTCGTCGGCAATCTGGGGCTTCACCGCCAGCACCAGCACATCCGCGAAGGGCGGGGAGGCGGGATTGAGCGCCACGCCGTGCGCCTCGATGACCGCATGAATGTTGGCCGGTGGCTTGGGGTCGAGCACCGTGACCATCTGCGCAGGCAGGCCGAGCCGCAGCCAGCCGGACAGCAGCGCGCCGCCCATCTGGCCGGCGCCCACCAGCACGACATGACCAGAAAAACCGGTGAGGGGAGACGAATCGGGCAGGTCGGTCATGGCGGCCTCGGGCAACGGGTGATGCACCTCGATAGCCGCCTCGCCTTCGCCTGTCACGCCTCGCCGGCGGTCTCGAACAGGGCCGAATCCATCGCCTCGCGCGCGGACTTGCCGGCCCAGACGACGAACTGGAAGGCCTGATAGTAGCGGTCACAGGCCTCCACCGCCGCATCAAGCTGGGCCTCGCACTGGCGCCCCGAGGCCTCCGCCCCGCCGGCGAGCAGCAAGCCGTGGCGGAACATCACGACGCCCTCGCGCGGCCAGAGGTCGAAATGGCCGATCCACAGCTGCTCGTTGATCAGCTGGATCAGATCCTTGACCTCCTGCAGGCGCGGCTCCGGCACCTTCAGATCGAAGGCGCAGGCCAGATGGAGCGACTCGATATCGTCCATCCAGGTGAAGGAGACGTGATAGTCGGCCCACCGGCCGGTCATCGAGAGGGTGATCTCGTCATCCCCCGAACGATCGAACGACCACTCGTTAAGGGCCGCAAGGTCTTCGACCAGATCGACCGGATGGGTCTGCCGGCCAGCAGTATCGACATCGATCAAGGACATTCCGCCCCCGTGCGGTTCGCTCGGTTGTCGGACAGACGCGACGGGACGCAACCAGACTGAGAGACCGAACGGGAACGGCCGGCGGAGCACCGACAACCGTTTGATTCGACTACCCGAATCGATCCCTGCTCGAAAGCTAACCCAGGATGCAGGCGCTGCCTACTGACCCGTCAAGCGATCTTGGATTCGTCATCGGATCGCAACCGGACTGTTGCATTTGTCCACACCGGGCCACGGGGGAGCGAATGTGACGATGGGCTATGCGCGCACAAGTTTTAGGCATGCTGCCGAGACGTGCGGCACGGGAAATCCAGCCATGCAGCCCTTCCGGTTGTGCGCTGCACACGAAACGGCCATATGGATGGTGTCGATGGCTTTTGCAGATCACTTCCTCCCTGTGGTTTTGCGCGTCGCTGTCGGCGTTCCCCTCTGGAAGGCGGCCTGACGGCGGTTCCGCCGGATGGCCGAAACTCAACAGGCCGGGCTCATCGCCCGGCCTTTTTTTTCTTCCCTGCCCCGCCTTGTGGATGCACGGCGCCCGGTCAGGCGGCCGCCCGTGCCTGCACGATCCGGTCGGCCTCCCGCCCGATCAGTTCGGCCAGATGGTCGAACCGCGAGGTGAAGAAGCCGACGCCGGCGGTGGCCGAACGGATCTCCACGATCAGATCGCCGATCTCCGATGCCGGCAGCAGTCCCGAGACCACGTCCCAGCCAGGCCAGCCCTCGCGCGCGTCGAAGCCGAGGATCTGCCCGCGCCGGCCCGACACGATGGCGTTGATCCGCGCGGTGGCATCGGACGGCACGGCGATCTCGACCCGGTGGATCGGTTCGAGCAGCACGGGCTGGCAGGCCGGCAGGGCCTCCTGGATGGCGATCCGTCCGGCCTGCTGGAAGGCCATGTCCGAGGAATCGACCGTGTGATAGCTGCCATCCGTCAGCGTCACGCCGATATCGACCACCGGAAAGCCGAGAGGCCCGCGCTTCAGCGCATCGGCGATGCCGTGCTCGACCGCCGGGATATATTGTTTCGGCACCACGCCCCCGGTGATGGTGTCATTGAAGACGAAGCCCGCCCCCCGCTCGAGGGGCCGCACGTCAATGACGACATCGCCGAACTGGCCATGTCCGCCGGACTGCTTGCGGTGCCGACCGCGCACCCCGGTCACGGCCTTCTTGATCGTCTCGCGATAGCCGATCGTCGGCTTGGCCTGATCGACCTGCACGCCATAGCGGTTCACGAGCTTGGCGACGGCCACACGCAGGTGCATCTCGCCCTGACCGGACAGGACGATCTCGCCGGTCTCGCCGAGATGCTCGACCGTCAGCGAGGGATCCTCGTCCACGAGCTTGGCGAGGGCCAGCCCCAGCTTCACATCGTCCTTGCGATCCCGGGCCCTGAGGGCGACAGCCAGAACCGGCTGGGGCACAGCCGCCTCGGCCAGCCGACCGGGCGCGACCCTGGCCGTCGTGATGGTCTCGCCCGTGGCGACATGGTCGAGCTTGCCGAAGGCGATGGTATCGCCCGCCCTGGCCTCGCGCAGCTTCTCGGTCGCCGGGCCGAACACCTTGAACAGGCCCGAGGTCCGCTCGGCCTGTCCTGCCAGCCCGGTCAGAACGGCGCCATCCTGAACCGAGCCGGACAGGATGCGGGCCAGGGAGAGCTTGCCGCCATGGGCTGTATGGACCGTCTTCATGACCTGCGCGACCATCTCGCCGCCCTTCAGGCCGAGCCGGACAGCCAGCCTGTCGACGGGCGGCACATCGTGACGCAGCGTCTTGAGCAAGCGCAGCACGCCGTTGGTGCGGGCGGCCGAGCCGAACAGCACCGGCACGACGTGCCCCTCGCTGAGCTCCCTGCCGAGATCATCGAACACCCGGTCGCGCGGCGGCTCGAGGTCCGACAGCAGCGTTTCCATGAGCTCGTCGTCGTGATCGGCCAGCGTCTCCAGCATCGAGAAGCGGGCCTCCTTCTCGCGCACGAGATCCTCGCCGCCGAGCGGCACGACCTCGGATGCCGCATGCTCGCGATAGACGAAGGCCCGTTCCAGGGCGAGGTCCACGAAGCCGGTGACAATGCCATTGTTCCAGATGGGGATCTGGCGCAGCAGCAGCGGCACGCGCGAGGCCGGGCGCAACACCTGCAGGGTCTCGCGGATGCGCTTGTCGGCCTTGTCGATCTTGTTGATGAACAGGATGCGCGGAACGCCACGATCCTCCAGTTCGCGCAGGATGACGGTCAGCGCCGGCACCTTCTTCTCGTCAGCCTCGCAGACCACCACCGCCGCGTCGACGGCCGGCAGGACGCCGCGCATCTCGTTGAGAAAATCCACCGAGCCGGGACAATCGATGAAGGTGTAGCTGTCACCCATGAAGCTGGTGGTCGCGGCTGCGGCCTCCACGCTCATCTTGAACTGGCGCGCCTCCTGGCTGGCATCGGCCACCGTCGTGCCGGTCTCCACCGAGCCCATGCGCTGGATCGCGCCGGTCCGTTCAAGGATTGCCTCGAGCAGCGTGGTCTTGCCGCTCTGGAACGGGCCCACCAGTGCGATGCACCGTGGACCCGCCTGTCGTCTGCCGCCTGCTTCACCCATTGTCGCCATCCCCCCTCATCATCGGGGCCCGGGCGAGAAGGCCAACCCGGAAGTGACCGGACAAGCGGAGGGTCTTGTTGCTGGACCTCACGCAGGTGTGATCGTCTGCTCTTCCTCCTGCCGGCGCAAGGGACCCGTCTCGCAGCGCAGCGAAGAGGTCAGCGGCCGGCAGGCCTGCGGCTCGTGCTGCCCGTCACGATGGCGTCATCGGCGGGAGCGCTGCGCTGGGCCTGCTGGTGATCGCTGAGCCGGCTCGAGCCCTGATCGGCCGTGTTCGCCAGGACAATGCTGGCGGCAGCGATCATGAACAGGATCCAGCGGGACATGGCAGGCCTCGACGCAACGGCGAAGGATCCGATCATCGCTCGGCAGGGTTAACCTCCCGTTCCCGCCCTCTGGTGGCGTTCACGCACTGGACAGCCAGACAGGCCAAATCCTCACACAGTCTTGATCAATTGCCTCATTCCTGCCGCGAGATTTCGCGTCTGCGACATTGTTTGGCGACGTCCCGCTCCCATTCTCCTACCAAGATGACGCTTCACGTCACCTGGTCAGGTCAGTCCGTGCGGAGTTGCCCCTCATGCAGCGCACTACGCATCCGTTCCGAGCAAGGCCTTCGCGGCGCGGCTTCCCGCTCGCCCATCCCCGAGTTTCCACCATCGTCTCCGCCGGGGTCGTCATCGCGCTCCTGCTGGCGCTTCTCGTCGCCGGTCTGTCGCTGACCGTTGAGCTGGCCGATCCGGCCATCCTCGAGGAAGGCGCCGACCCGGAGACGCTGGTGCTGTCCGGAGCCGTCATCGGGCTCATCCTGGTCTTTGCCGCCGTTCTTTTCAGCTTGGTGCGCCGCTACATCGCATCCGGCCGCCGCGGCGGTCCCGCCTATCCGGCCTGAGGGGCAGCAGGCCGTTCAAAGCCCCTGCCCCGGCCCGCGCAGCAGGCAGGCGCGCGCTCGGCAGACGCAGCCTTATGAACACCGGAGCCCGCGCATCGTGAGACCTGCCGCCGCCGTCTGCCTGGGACTTCTCGCCCTCACACCGCAGGCCTGGGCCCAGAACGCGGGCGAGGTGACCACGCCTGCCATCGCGGTCCGGCAGATTGCCCGGGGCCTTGAGCATCCCTGGGGGCTGGCCTTCCTTCCCGATGGGCGGATGCTCGTCACCGAGCGACCCGGCCGCCTGCGGATGGTCACGGCCGAGGGCCGCGTGTCGCCCGCGCTGGCGGGCACGCCCACCGTGCATGCCGTCGGCCAGGGCGGCCTGCTCGGCATCGCGCTCGATCCCGATTTCGCGCAGAACCGTTTCGTCTATCTGAGCTTCGCCGAGCCGCGCGGCAACGGCGCCAATGCGACGGCGGTGTTCCGCGGCCGGCTCAACGCGGCCGGGACAGGGCTGGACGCTGGCCGGGTCATCTGGCGCCAGGAACCGGCCTTTGTCAGCCGCCACCATTTCGGGTCGCGGCTGGTCTTCGACCGATCGGGCCATCTGTTCGTGACGACCGGGGACCGCTTCCAGCAAGCCATGGAGGCCCAGAATCCGGGAAACACCATCGCCAAGGTCGTCCGCATCACCCGCGACGGCGCGCCGGCGCCGGGCAATCCGGGCGGCGGCTGGGATCCGGCAGTCTATGCGATCGGCCTGCGCAATTCCCAGGGCGCCGCTCTGCATCCGCACACCGGCGAACTGTGGGTTTCCAATCACGGCCCCCGTGGCGGCGACGGCCTCTATCCGATCCGGGCGGGACGGAACTATGGCTGGCCGCTGATCTCCTGGGGCACCCATTATGACGGCCGGCCGGTCAATCAGGGCCTGCGCGAGCGCGAGGGCCTGGAACAGCCGTCTGTCTATTGGACGCCCTCCATCGCGCCGTCCGGCCTGACCTTCTACACCGCGGACCTCATCCCGGCCTGGCGCGGCAGCCTGTTCTCCGGCGCCTTGGCCGGGCAGATGCTCGTCCGGCTCGAGCTCGACGGCGACCGTGTGGTGCGCCAGGAGCGCCTGCTCACCGATCTCGGCAAACGGTTCCGCGACGTGCAGCAGGGGCCGGACGGCGCGCTGTGGCTGCTCACCGACGCCCCCGACGGCGAGGTGCTGCGCCTTGCCCCGCCCGGCCGCTGACCCGCCTCACACCTCCGCGATGCGCGGGTTGGGCGTCAGCACCACGCAGTGATGACCCATGGCATCGCCACCGAGGATGAAGTGCTGCTCGGGGAAGGACTGCATGAGATCGGTCTCGTAGAGCCGCACCGCATCAGCCCGGCAGATCAGGAACTTCGCCGCCGCCACGATGTCCTCGCGATCGAGGATGGCCATCAGCCGCATGTCGGCATGACGCTTCAGGTAGTCGTGAACGGTGACCACCAGGAACGGATAGCCGGGGTGCAGCATGTCGTCGAGACAGATCAGCCCCTGGGGATGCAGGGCGTCATGCGCCAGAGCCAGGTCATGGGCCAGTGCCTCGGTCGCATGATCGCCGTCGATATGGATGAAGCGCAGCGGCCGCCGGCCGGTGAGGCCTCGGAACTCCGCAGGGCTCAGCTTGCCGGTATCGAAGGGTCGCGGGGTGAACCGCTCCGCCGCGAGCCCGCAGCGATCGGCATGGGCCAGAAGCCGGTCGAGCACCTTGTCGTCGGGCCAGGAGAACAGGTCGAAGCCATAGGCATGCTCGTCGCCTGCGAGGGCCAGCCCCATGGCGATGAAGAACCGCCCCTCGAACGTCCCGATCTCGGCAACGTCGCCCCGGATGCCCATCTCGGTCTGCCGGCGCATGAGATGGCCGCAGATGGCTGCCGAGAAGCGCGAGGACATGCCGCGCACGGTGTCGAAATCGGCGGCCAGATAGCGGTCGAGCGCGGCGATGCCGCTGGCAAGGCCCCCGTTCATGCGCCCTTGCCCTGGAAGACGAAGAAGGCCCCGGCCGCAATCAGCGCAAAACCGATGGCATGGTTCCAGGACAGCTGCTCCTTCAGCACCACGACCGAGAAGCCGGCGAACACGACCAGCGTGATCACCTCCTGGATCGTCTTGAGCTGGGCGGCGCTGTAAACCTCATGGCCGATGCGGTTGGCCGGCACGGCGAGGCAGTATTCGACAAAGGCGATGCCCCAGCTGGCCAGGACGACGAGCACCAGCGGAACGGACTTGAACTTGAGGTGCCCGTACCAGGCCAGTGTCATGAACACGTTGGATGCCACGAGCAGAAGCACCGGCAGCACGAAGGGGGATGTCAGGGCGGCCATGAAGGACTCCGGCAATACCCGATCTGGCTAGCACGGCCCGCCATGCGAAGGCATCCGGTCTTGCCCCGCGGCCAGGCTGACGGACCACGAGAGAGCGGGCCTGTCGCCCCGCCGCCACAATCCGCCGGCCCGGCGCCGCCCGGTGCGGTTCTGCTCAGCCGTAGCGCAGTTTCAGCCCGATGATGGTGAGCTGAAGGGCCAGGGTCACCGTATTGGCGAGGATGAGCGGCAGATCGGCCTTGAGGGCACCATAGATGAGCCACAGCACGATGCCGAACGCGAAGGCGCCATAGGCGGCAAGCGAGATGGCCCGGGTCTCCCGGGTCCGGATGATGCGGATGGCCTGGGGCAGCCAGCATATGGTCGTAACGAAAGCCGCGGCGAGGCCGATAGAGGAAATGACAGTCTGCGGGATCATCGACGTTCCGTCACGCGGCAAGGGCCATGTCAGGGCCCGACTCGCTGCAGCGTGATTTGGCCTCGGACCCGGTGACTTATATGGCTTGTCCACGACGGATGGGAGTGCCCCGATGCTGATCCGATCGAAGCTCGGCTGGGAATTGCCCGAGAGCGCAGTCACCCCCGAGAGCCTCTATCTCTCCCGCCGCGGACTGATCGGTGCGGCGGCGGGCCTGTCCACGCTTGCCGCGGCCCCCGCGCTCGCCCAGCAGCCTCCCGCTACCGACCCGACGGCGGACCTCTATCCGGCGCGGCGTAACGCCACCTACACGGTCGAGCGGCCGCTGACCGCCGAGGATGTCGCCGCCAACTACAACAATTTCTACGAGTTCGGCACCTCCAAGCGCGTCGCGCGCGCCGCCCAGGCGCTGCCGATCCGGCCCTGGTCGGTGGTCATCGACGGCCTGGTGGAGAAGCCGCAGACCATCGACATTGATACGCTGATCCGCCGCATGCCGCTGGAGGAGCGAGTCTATCGCTTCCGCTGCGTGGAGGCCTGGGCCATGACCGTTCCCTGGACCGGCTTTCCGCTCAGGGCGCTGATGGACATGGTCCAGCCGCTGGGTTCGGCGAAATATGTGCGGATGGAGACCTTCGGGCCGCAGCCCTGGGCGCCGGGCATGCGCTCGCCCTGGTACTCCTGGCCCTATGTGGAGGGCCTCGCCATCGACGAGGCCGCGCACGACCTCACGATCCTCGTCACCGGCATCTACGGCAAGCCGGCGCCGCGCCAGCACGGTGCACCGCTGCGGCTGATCGTGCCGTGGAAATACGGGTTCAAGGCGGTGAAATCCATCGTGCGGATCTCCTTCACCGCCGAGCGGCCGCAATCCTTCTGGGAGCGCCTGCAAGGCAACGAATACGGCTTCTGGGCCAATGTGAACCCGGCCGTGGCCCATCCGCGCTGGAGCCAGGCGAGCGAGGAACTGATCGGTGGCGGCGGCCGCGTGCCCACCCAGATCTTCAACGGCTATGGCGAATTCGTTGCCTCCCTCTACAGGAACCGGCAGAACGAGCGGCTGTGGGCCTAGACTGGCCCGGCCCCGGGAGCGCCCCACGATAGTTCTGGGGACAAGCCCGGCCGCGCCTCGTGGCAACAACCGGGAGCTGTATGCTGCAGCCGGTCCGCGATCGGGATCGGACTGACATCAAGCAGGCCACCTCCACACTGGGGCGAGGGGCGGCCACGAGGTTCTGCGCATGCGACGTCTCCTGTTCTGCACCTTCGCCGCCGCTGGTCTTGCCGGCTGCACTCCCGAGCTGACCCTGGCAACAGCCCAGCCCTACACGCCGGAATGGTGCACCGCCGCCAAGGCCCAGCCCAACAATGCCAATTCCCTCTATGCCGTGGCCCGCTGCCACGAACGGAATGTCCCCGGCTTCGCCCAGGACGACAACGTCACCGTCTTCTATCTGAACGAGGCGGCGCGCCGGGGCCATGTCGAGGCGGGTGCCGCCCTGGCGGCCCGCGGCCAGCCGCTGCCCGACGACGACCTGCGGCGGGAGGCGGTGGCCCGCGCGGAGGCCGAGCGGAACCGGCAGGCGATGATCACGGCAATGCGGCCGGCGAGCCCGCCACCCCCGGCCCATCCCTCGGTGCTCTTTCCCGGCGGTGGCCCGCGCATGACCCCGACGGCCGTGACACCATCGCGGCCGGGGGGCTTCCCCGCCCAGCCGCAGCCCCCGTCCGCGAGCGGCCAGGGCCCGCGCATCTCGGTGCAGGAGAACCGCAGCACGTCCACGCGCCGCCATTGCGTCAACAATGTCTGCCGGATCGAGACGACGACCTGCGTCAATGGCCGCTGCACCACCAGCGTCTCGCAGTAGTGCCGGGCGGATGGGGCGCCGTGCCCGCGGCACGGGCCCCATTGCCGTCTCATTTCGACCTTAGGGGGAACCGTCGCTGGGCGGCCGGCATGCTCATGCCTTGCCGCCGGAACCCACCCGGGCGTGGCCGATCCGTGCCGCCCGTCAGACGAGCCCCCATTGATGACAATCTCAGCCCGCCTCGCCGCGATCGGCGCCGCTGTCCTTTCCCTCGGTCTGCCGTCGCAGGCCCGATCAAGCGAGGGTGTCGGCCTCGCCTCCTGGTACCAGCTTCCGGGACGCACCGCCTGCGGCCAGCGTCACAACCCGGAGGCCATGACCGCCGCCCACCGCTCGCTGCCCTGCGGGGCAACGGTGAAGGTCACCAATCTGGCCAATGGCCGCTCGGCCGTTGTCACCATCGTTGACCGCGGCCCGTTCACCCGCGGCCGCATCATCGACGTCTCCCGAGGCGCCGCGCGCGAGCTCGGCCTCATCCAGCGCGGGGTCGGACGGGTGCGCATCGCGCGCCGCTGACGCACCAGGTCATCAAGGTTTCTGGCCGGAAGGACAGCCGGCGGCATCACGGCACATGGCGGCGACGCGGCGATCCTAGAAGCCTCGCCGACCGCCGGGCCTTGAGCGTCCGCCGGCCCACCACCTGCCGACAGGATCCTTGCATGACCCGACGCCTTCTCGCCGCCGCCTTCGTCCTCGCCTCCGGTGCCGCCCTGGCCCAGGACACCGGCGTTCCCGCCTGCGACACCTTCCTGCACGACTACGAGGCCTGCATCGGCAGCTACGTTCCGGAAGCCCAGCGCGCCACCTTCCGCCAGGCACTCGACCAGTCCCGCACCGGGATCCGTCAGGCCGCCTCCAACCCGCAGACGCGCGCGCAGCTGGACGCCATGTGCCAGCAGCAGAAGGCCGCCATGGCCCAGTCGCTCCAGCCCTTCGGCTGCCGCTTCAACTGATGCGCATCCGTGCCGCGTCAGCATCGACGGCCCGGCACGGATCGGTTCCACCTAACTCTCTGGTTCGATGGGCTTTTTCGACACCTCCTTGTGCGGACCATCGCTCCAGCGGCCTGGCCGGCCTGTGGATAACGTGGATAAGTCGCGGCGCCGGAAAGGCGGCCAGGCGCAGCTCAGGCCGCCCGCGCCTGTTCCATCATGGCCACGAACCGGTCGAACAGATAGTGGCTATCCATCGGGCCGGGGCTGGCTTCCGGGTGATACTGCACCGAGAAGGCCGGGCGGTCCGTCAGCGCGATGCCGGCGTTCGAGCCATCGAACAGGCTGACATGGGTCGGCCGGGCATTGGGCGGCAGCGTCGTCTCGTCCACGGCGAAACCGTGGTTCATCGAGGTGATCTCCACCTTGCCGGTGTCCATGTCCTTCACCGGGTGGTTCGCCCCGTGATGGCCCTGATGCATCTTCTTCGTCCGGGCGCCGACGGCCAGGCCCAGCATCTGATGGCCGAGGCAGATTCCGAAGGTGGGGATGCGCTTCTCCAGCACGGCCTGGATGACCGGCACGGCATACCGGCCGGTCGCGGCCGGGTCGCCCGGACCATTGGACAGGAACACGCCGTCCGGCTTCAGCGCCAGCACTTCCTCGGCCGTGGCCGTGGCCGGCACCACGGTCACCTTGCAGCCGGCATTGGCGAGCAGGCGCAGGATGTTGCGCTTCACGCCATAGTCGAGGGCAACCACATGGAAGCGCGGCTCGCCGGCCTCGCCATAGCCCGCGTTCCACTCCCAGACCGTCTCCGACCAGGGATAGCGCTGCTGGGAGGTCACGCCCGGCACGAGATCGAGCCCGTCCATGGACGGCAGGCCGGCGGCGCGGCGCTTCAGGGCCTCGACATCGAACACCCCGTCGGGTGCATGGGCGATCACGGCATTGGGCATGCCCTTCTCGCGGATCAGCGCGGTGAGCGCCCGCGTGTCGATGCCGGCGAGGCCGACAATGCCCCGGCGCTTCAGCCAGAGGTCGAAATGGCTGCCCGCACGATAGTTCGATGGCTCGGTGATCGGCGCCTTGAGCACCACGCCGCGCACACCCGAGGCCGAGGCCATGTTGACGGTCTCGATATCCTCGTCATTGGCGCCCACATTGCCGATGTGCGGGAAGGTGAAGGTGATGATCTGCCCGGCATAGGAAGGATCGGTGAGGATCTCCTGATAACCGGTCATGGCGGTGTTGAAGCAGACCTCGCCCTCCGCGACGCCCTCGGCGCCGAGGCCCTGGCCCTCGATGACCGTCCCGTCGGCCAGCACCAGAAGCGCCGTCGGCTTGTCCTCGGTCCAGCCGTCGGCTTTGGCCGCCCCGGCGGCATGATCTTGAGAAGCGGTCATGGTTCGTCTATCAGGCTCGGGTCAAGCGCACCGGACGAAGGCCCGAATGCCCCGCGGGACGGGCATCGACCGCGCGCGCGCGCCGGATCGTCCGGCGCGGGATCAGACCGGACAGTTAAGCGCTGCCGGCCGTGCCGTCAACCCTGCGCGGGGACATTTTATTCAAGATAAATCAGAGGCTTGCAGCCTCTCGGGGAAGCTGTTTCCGCCCCGGCGGGGCGATTCCCCGGTCACGGAGAACGACCATGCTGCGCGACCGGTTCATGTCCGACCTGAAGGAGGCGATGAAGGCTGGCGACAAGGACCGCCTCGGCACCATCCGCCTCATCCAGGCCGCGCTGAAGGACAAGGACATCGAGGCGCGTGGCGCCGGCAAGGGGCCGCTCGGCGACGACGAGATCCTGCAGCTCCTCCAGAAGATGGTGAAGCAGCGGCAGGACAGCGTGAGGCTCTATCATGAGGGCAACCGTCCCGAGCTGGCCGCCAAGGAGGAAGCCGAGATCGCCGTGATTGCCGCCTACATGCCGAAGCAAATGGACGAGGCGGAGGCAAAGGCCGCCATCGCCGCCGTCATCGCCGAGACCGGCGCGAGCGGCATGAAGGACATGGGCAAGGTGATGAGCGAACTGAAGACGCGCTTTGCCGGTCAGATGGACTTCGGCAAGGCGAGCCCCCTGGTCAAGCAGCTGCTCGGCGGCTGAGCGCGGGCGGGATGCAGACCGTCACCGCGCTGCTGGCAAGCCTCGGCGCGGCCACGGGCATGGCCCTGTCCTCGCCGGTCTATGCCACGGTCTCCGCCCTGCACATTCTCGGCATCGCGCTGCTGGTCGGCGGCATCGTCCTGGTCGACCTGCGCCTGGTCGGACTGGTGCGGAGCCTCACCATCGAAGCCGTCGTTCTGCTGCGCCGTGTCGCCAGGACGGGAGCGCTCATGGCGCTCGCGACCGGCGTCCTGCTGGTGTCGGCGCGCCCGCACGCCTATGTCGGCAATCCCGCCTTCCTGGCCAAGCTCGCCGTGGTCGGCATGGCGCTCGCCAACGCGATCCTGTTCGAGGCGATGACGCGCAAGCGTCCGCTGGCCGACCTGCTGGACCGGACATCCGGGCGGATCGCCGGTGCCCTCTCCCTCCTTCTCTGGCCGACGGCCATCGGGCTCGGCCGCTGGATCGCCTTCGTGTGACCCGTCAGCGCAGTTGCACGCGCCGACCCGACACCTCCACCCATTCGGCCCGGAACACCTTGGGATTGCCCCGGTTCTGGTAGGCATAGACCCGGACGGTCTTGCCCGGGGCGATATCCTCCGCCGACAGGCCGCGGGCCTGCATGCGCGAGGTCGGTGCCAGCTCGATGACCAGTTCCTCCCCATCCTTCATCAGGATAAGAGTCCCGTGGGGATTGGCATAGGTCGAACGCGCCACCGGGCCGGAATGGTCGAGCACCTTCGATGTGTCGAAGCCGCCCCAGCCGTGGTGGGCCAGGGCTGCGGCCGGGAGCGTGGCCATGCCGGCCGCTGCGGCCGCGAGGAAATGGCGCCTGGTCGTCATCGGATCCCTCTCCCGGTTCGATCGGACAGGGCAGCATCAAAGGGCAAGGGCCGCCCGCCGGCCATGCCCGGCACGCTCAAGCCTTCGTGAGCAGGCCCCCGCTCGACGCCTGTCAGCGGCCGATCGTCGGGATGGGCATGGAGGTGCGTGCGAGCGAGACCAGCGAGTTGTAGGTCTCGAGCAGCCAGGTCGCGTCATGGGCAACGCGCCGGAGGTCGCCATCGGTGAGGCCAAGCGCCTCGCGGAACGCGCGCAGCCTGCCGAGCCAGGCGCCCGCCTGCCCTTCGAACGAGGACAAGCCCTCGGGGTTGCGCACACTGTAGCGCTCCATCTCGCGGATGGCCGCCACATAACCGGCAATGGCCTCGTCAAGCGCAGCCAGATCGACCGGTTGCTGTCCGGCCGCCGACAGCACATCAATCACCGCCCGGGCCCGAACGATGGTGTTGCGCAGCTGCCAGCGGACCAGGCGGCCCTCGCGCGCCTCGAGATCGGCCAGTTCCCGCCGATCCAGATCCGCCCGCACCTGCCGCATCTGCCGTTCCAGCCCTTCACGGGCCGCATGGTAGGCCTCGGCCGCCGGCACCATCTGGCGGTGCAGCTCCTGACCTTCGGCCAGGCCGTCGGCGCGGTAATCCTGACGCGCGTAGTAGCGCTCCGCGCGGTTGATCAGCGGGGCGAGCGTCTCGTAGGCGAGGATGTAGCGGCCAACCGCCTGGTCGAGTTCGGGACGGGAAGGCGGATCGGCCATGGCCTGCCTGGCCGCCGCCAGTTCCCGGCTGACATCGGCAAGGCGGTAGAGCCCGTAGCTGATGAAGCGCTCGCGGCCGGTCGGCCCGATCCGCATATCGACCCAGCTCGCATAGCGCCGCCAGGATTCGGCGACAGCCAGCGTGCGGTTCATGAGCGCGGTATAGGCATTGATCTTCCTGATCTCGGCCCCCAGCGCGGGATCCTGCCGCTGCACGTGCGCAGGCTGCGCGGATACCGTGCCCGCGCCGAGAGGGCCAGCCACAAGCCCCACAATGCTGGCAATCGCAAGAACTTCACGCGAATATGTCAGAACAGACATTGTAGAAAGCTCCTGCCTGCGTCGGACATTTGATCAATTCCCAGCAAAACCCAACGAACGAAAGACGCAGACACCGATCAGATGATCACAAAAATCAGCGAAATTTGCCTCAAATTGGCGATGAATGAAACGTAAAACCGGTGTTACGATTCGCCGGCTTCGCTTTACAGTTCTTCCAGACCGGGTTGCTAGGGTCGCCATCGGCCAGCCGCGAGGGCTGCCACCGTGGACACGGTTCGCAACAGTTACGGACGGAGTTTGCCATGAAGGCCCTTTTCACCCGCTTCGCCAAGGACAATTCGGGCGCCACGGCCATCGAATATGGCCTGATCGCCGCCGGCATCGCCGCCGTCATCATCCTGGCCGTCAATGCCCTCGGCACCTCGGTCAATGCCGCCTTCGGCACGGTCAACAGCAACATGAAGTGACCGGCGCCGCGCGACGCACTCATCCGGGACGGCCCGCCCCTGCGGCGGGCCGTTGCCGTTAGCGGGGAACGGCCGGTATCCGCCCCGCGGCTGTGCCGGGCGGGACGGATCGGACCGGTCAGATCCAGCGGATCTCGACCACCTCGTAGCTCTGCGCACCCTTGGGCGTGTTGACCTCGACCGAGGCCCCGGCCTTCTTGCCGATCAGCGCGCGCGCCAGCGGCGAGGAGATCGAGATGCGACCGGCCTTGGCATCGGCCTCGCTGTCGCCGACGATCTGCCAGACGCGCTCCTCCTCGGTATCCTCGTTGATCAGCTTCACGGTGGCGCCGAACTTCACGGTCTCGCCGGACAGCTTGCTCACGTCGATCACCTCGGCGCGGGCAATCAGGCTCTCCAGCTCGGCGATCCGGCCCTCGTTGAGCGACTGCTGTTCCTTGGCCGAATGATATTCGGCATTTTCGGAAAGGTCGCCGTGTGAACGCGCCTCGGCAATGGCCGCGATGATGCGCGGACGTTCCACCTGCTGGCGCTCCTTCAGCTCGGCCTCAAGCTTGGCGAAGCCGGCGATGGTCATCGGAACCTTTTCCATGATGCTCGCCCTGACCTTTCGAGAAAGAAAAAGGCACCGCAGGCCGAGGACGCCGGCCCCGCGGAACCCAGACTCCGGATGTGATCGCTTCGCCTGCCCTGCCCCGTCGGGACAGATCTCAGGCGAAGTAGCTTTGCAGCGCGCGAACCTCGAGGTCGCCTTCCAGGTAGGCCCTGATGCCCTGCGCGGCCGCAATCGCTCCCGCAAGAGTGGTGTAGTAGGGCACCTTCTGCAAGAGGGCGGCGCGGCGCAGCGAGCGCGAGTCGGCAAGGGCCTGCGCCCCCTCGGTCGTGTTGAAGACGAGCTGCACCTCGCCGTTCTTGATCGCATCGACGATATGCGGGCGGCCTTCCAGCACCTTGTTGATCTTGCCGCAGGGAATGCCCTGCTCGGCGAGATAGCGCTGGTTGCCGGAGGTCGCGATGATCTTGAAGCCGAGGCCATGCAGCAGCCGCACCGAATCGAGGATGCGCGGCTTGTCCTCGTCGCGCACCGAGACGAACACGGTGCCGGAGGTCGGCACGATGGTACCGGCACCAAGCTGGCTCTTGGCGAAGGCGGTCGCAAAGGAGCGGTCGAGCCCCATGACCTCGCCGGTGGATTTCATTTCAGGCCCCAGCAGCACGTCGACTCCGGGGAAGCGGGCAAACGGGAAGACCGTCTCCTTCACGCCCATGTGGTCGAGCTTCGGCGCGGTCAGCCCGAAGGAGGCCAGGCTCTCCCCGGCCATGATGCGCGAGGCGATCTTGGCAATCGGCTGGCCAACCACCTTGGCGACGAACGGCACCGTGCGCGAGGCGCGCGGATTGACCTCCAGCACGTAGATATCGCCGTCCTTGATGGCATATTGCACATTCATCAGGCCGCCGACATCGAGCGCCAGCGCCAGCGCCTTCGTCTGCCGCTCCAGTTCGGCCAGCATCGGCTCGGACAGCGAATAGGGTGGCAGCGAGCAGGCCGAGTCGCCGGAATGGATGCCGGCCTCCTCGATATGTTCCATGATGCCGGCGACGAACGAGGTCTTGCCGTCCGCCAGGCAGTCGACGTCCACCTCGATGGCATCCGACAGGTAACGATCGAACAGCAGCGGGTTCTTGCCCAGCACCGTGTTGATCTGGCCCGTCTTGTCGTTGGGATAGCGCGCCTTGACGTCGGCCGGCACCAGTTCGGGCAGCGTTCCGAGCAGGTAGTCGCCGAGCTGGCCCTCCTCGCGGATGATCTGCATGGCGCGACCACCGAGCACGTAGGACGGGCGGACCACCAGCGGATAGCCGAGCTCGCCGGCAATCAGGCGAGCCTGCTCGACCGAATAGGCGATGCCGTTCTTCGGCTGCTTCAGCCCCAGCTTGTCCAGCAGGCGCTTGAAGCGGTCACGGTCCTCGGCAAGGTCGATGGCGTCCGGCGAGGTGCCGAGGATCGGGATCCTGGCCTCCTCCAGCGCCCGCGCCAGTTTCAGCGGCGTCTGGCCGCCGAACTGGACGATCACGCCCTTCAGCGTGCCATTGGTCTTCTCGCGCTCGAGGATCTCGATCACGTCCTCGGCGGTCAGGCTCTCGAAATAGAGCCGGTCGGAGGTGTCGTAGTCGGTGGACACGGTCTCCGGATTGCAGTTGATCATGATCGTCTCGTAGCCCGCCTCGGCGAGCGCGAAACAGGCATGGCAGCAGCAATAGTCGAACTCGATGCCCTGGCCGATGCGGTTCGGGCCACCGCCGAGGATCACCACCTTGTTCCGGTCGGAGGGCCGGGATTCGTCGGCCAGCACGCCGGCGAACGGGGTCTCGTAGGTCGAATACATGTAGGCCGTGGGCGAGGCGAACTCGGCCGCGCAGGTATCGATGCGCTTGTAGGCGGGCCGCACGCCGAGCGCGCGGCGCGCCTTCGCCACCTCCGCCTCGGTGCGATCGGTCAAGACCGCGAGGCGCGCATCCGAGAAGCCCATGGCCTTCAGCTTGCGGAAGGCGCCCGCCGTTTCCGGCAGGCCGCGCGCCCGGATGGTGGCTTCCATGTCGACGATGCCGCGGATCTGGTCGAGGAACCAGGGGTCGATGCGGCAATAGGTGTGGATCTCGGCATTGGACACGCCAAGGCGCATGGCCTGGGCGACCTTGAGCAGCCGGTCCGGCGTTGGCGTGCCGATGGCGGCGCGGATGGCGTTCTTGTCGTCGCCCTTGCCGAGGCCCTCGATCTCGATCTCGTCGAGGCCGGTCAGGCCGGTCTCCAGGCCGCGCATGGCCTTCTGCAGTGATTCCTGGAAGGTGCGGCCAATGGCCATGACCTCGCCGACCGACTTCATCGAGGTGGTCAGCACCGGGTCGGCGCCGGGGAACTTCTCGAAGGCGAAGCGCGGCACCTTCGTCACGATGTAGTCGATGGTCGGCTCGAACGAGGCCGGCGTCGCCCCGCCGGTGATGTCATTCTCGATCTCGTCCAGCGTGTAGCCGACGGCGAGCTTGGCGGCCACCTTGGCGATGGGAAAGCCGGTCGCCTTGGAGGCGAGCGCCGAGGACCGCGACACGCGCGGGTTCATCTCGATGACCACGAGGCGGCCGTCGGCCGGGTTGACCGCGAACTGGACATTCGAGCCGCCGGTCTCCACCCCGATCTCGCGCAGGACGCGGATCGAGGCGTCGCGCATGATCTGGTATTCCTTGTCGGTCAGCGTCAGCGCCGGGGCGATGGTGATCGAATCGCCGGTATGGACGCCCATCGGGTCGATGTTCTCGATGGAGCAGACGATGATGGCATTGTCCGCCCTGTCGCGGACCACCTCCATCTCGAACTCCTTCCAGCCAAGCACCGACTCCTCGACCAGCACCTCGGTGGTCGGCGAGGCATCGAGGCCGCGCTCGACGATCTCGATGAACTCCGCCTTGTTGTAGGCGATGCCGCCGCCGGTGCCGCCGAGCGTGAAGGAGGGGCGGATGATGGCCGGCAGGCCGATATCGTCCAGCACGTCCAGCGCGGCCCCCAGCGACTGCACGACATGGCTCTTCGGCGTGGCCAGGCCGATCCTGGTCATGGCCTCGCGGAACCGCTCGCGGTTCTCCGCCTTGTCGATGGCATCGGCCTTGGCGCCGATCATCTCGACGTCGAACTGCTTGAGAACCCCCATGGACTCCAGCTTCAGCGCCGTGTTGAGCGCCGTCTGCCCGCCCATGGTCGGCAAGAGCGCGAAGCCGCCGGGCAGGACATTGCGCTCCTTCTCGATGATCTTGGCGACGATCTCCGGGGTGATCGGCTCGATATAGGTGGCGTGGGCAAGATCGGGATCGGTCATGATCGTCGCCGGATTGGAATTGACCAGGACGATCCGGTAGCCCTCCTCCTTCAGCGCCTTGACGGCCTGCGTGCCCGAATAGTCGAACTCGCAGGCCTGGCCGATGACGATCGGACCGGCGCCGATGATGAGGATGGAGGCGATGTCTGTGCGTTTCGGCATGGGTCTCCGGCCTTTTCCAGGCTGGCTCGTCGGGTCGTCCGGGCCGAGGGCGCAAAAAAAGAGGCCGGACTCCCAAAGAGCCAGCCCCGCGCAACCGCATACCCGGACCATGGGTCGCGTGATTGAGGTGCCCCTATAGACGGCTTTGCCAGGGATGGGAAGCCGCGCCCGTCACACCGGCCCGCCGTGTGGATGGCGCCGAGACCATCAGGCCGCCGGACAGGGCCCGCTGCCATGAACGGACAAGGCCGCTGCGGGGTCAGGCAGCGGCCTTGCGGCATGCGACGGTTCGGGGAAGGGTCGATCGGTCCTCCTGCCTCAGGCGGTGATGTTGAACAGCAGGGACGTGGACGAACCCGTGGTGCTCTGTCCGGACTGCCCGTAGCCGGAACCGAGCTTTTCGGTGAGCTGCTTCAGGAAGGCCTGTAGCGCCTTCGACACGTCGGAATCGGTGGTCGTGATGGTCAGGGAGGTGGCCTCCTGCCCGCCGCCCTCACCCGGCGGCGGACCGGGAGGCGGTCCGGGCGGACGGCCGCCGCCCGGGCCCCCCGGACCGCCGGCGAAGGTGTCGGCGAACAGCTGCTTGAGCTCCTCCGCCTGCTCGCTGGTCAGCGAGCCGGCCTCCACCTGCTTGCTGATCAGGCTGTCGATCTTCGCCTGGGCCTCCTCGCGGCTTGGCGGTGACTGCCGCTCGCCGGACGCGCGGTCGGAGCGCATGGCGCTGTCAATGGAATCGAGCGCCGCCGACAGGGCGTCCTTGTCAGCGGAATTGATCTTGCCGGCGGCAACCTGCGAGGACAGCGTTGCCTGCAGCATGTCGCGAGGCGAAGGTCTCTGCATCGCAAAAGAGGACGATGAGATCGTCGTCGTCATGGGAGGGCCTCCTTCGGGAGCACGGTGGGGTCGATGCCGGGTGCGGGCGGCACGACGACAAGGCTTCTGACGGCCTTAATGGAGTGTTGACCGTTCGAGTCCTTGTGTTTCGGCACTTTTCCCGCCCCGTCCGGGAAACAGAACGAAACAAGAATCTTGTGCGGTCCGTGCCGGCGGCAGCCTATGAGACGGATCGGACCGGCCCGATCCGGGGCCGGATGACACGTGCGAAGGAAGGCCATGGCCGCCGAGACCCATGTGCTGGTCGTTGAGGATGACCGGGAGATCCGGGGTCTTCTGGCCCGGGCCCTGCGCGCGAGTGAGTTCCGGGTCTCGCTGGCGGCCGACGGCCGGGAGATGGACCGGATCCTCGCCGACAGCCGGGTGGATCTGGTCATCCTCGATCTCATGCTGCCCGGCGAGGACGGCTTCACCATCTGCCGGCGGCTGCGGGCGCGCACGCGCCTGCCCATCGTCATCGTCTCGGCGCGATCCGACGAGACCGATCGCGTCGTGGGCCTTGAACTCGGCGCCGATGATTACGTCGTCAAGCCGTTCGGCCAGCGCGAACTGGTGGCCCGGGTGCGCGCGGTCCTGCGGCGGGCGCCCGGCACGCGCGACGAACCCGAGAGCGACCAGGCCAGCGTCTTCACCTTCGAGGGCTGGCGGCTCGATGCGCGCCGGCGCAAGCTGACGGATGCGGCGGGCGCGCAGATCATGCTGACCGATGCCGAGTTCGACCTGCTGCGCGTGATGTGCGCGCGTCCAGGGCGCATCCTGTCGCGCGAGCTGCTGCTCGACCTGACACAGGGCCGTGCCCTTGGCCCGAACGAACGGTCCATCGACATCCTCGTGGCCCGGCTGAGGCGCAAGCTCGAGGGCTGCGATGCCCGCGAATGGATCCGCACCGTCCGCTCCGGCGGCTACATGTTCACGCCCGAGGTCGAGCCGTCGTGACGGCGCAGGCGCCGGCGGGATGGCGTCGCCTGTGGCCACGCTCGGTCGCCAGCCAGCTGGCGGTGCTGCTGGTGCTGTCGGTCATCCTCATCAACGCGGTGATCGCGATCTGGCTGTTCTCCGCGCACCAGCAGCGCCAGTACGAGCATCCGGCCGAGACGACCGGCCGCCTCATCGGTCTCGTCGAACTGGTCGATCGCACGCCGCCCGCCGAACGCGGGGCGCTGGTGCGGCTCCTCAGGGAGCGCTTTCCGGACATCGACGCCGGGCTGGCAACACCCGGCGCGACCTTGCCACCCGGTCCGGCCTCCTCCCGCGCCGCCAATCTGAGACGGGCGCTGTCACCACGCTTCACCGTCGCCACGGTGGGTGGCGAGGCGGTTCCGCCGGACCGGGTCAGGCTCGCGATCGGCCTGCCCGATGGCCAGACCCTGCTCATGGTCGCCACCGAGGATCCGCCGCCCCCCTTGAGCGCGCTCACGTCCAGCCTCGTCCTGCTGGTCGGAACCACGGTGGTCCTGGGCATCTGGGCCGTCATGATGCTGACGCGGCCGCTTCGGGCCATCGCCAGTGCCGTCGAGAGCTTCGCAACGGCCGGACCGCCGACCGCGCTGCCGGAAACCGGTCCGGCCGAGATCCGGACGCTGGCCCAGGCCATCAACCGCATGCAGCAGCGCATCGGCGCGCTGCTCGAGGAACGCACCCGTGCCTTTGCTGCCGTCGGCCATGACCTGAGGACACCGATCACCCGCCTGCGGCTCAGGGCCGAGTTCGTCGAGGACGCGACCGAGCGCGAGCGGATGCTCGCCGACCTCGACCAGATGGAGGCCCTCGTGACCAGCGTTCTGACGCATCTGCGCGAGGGACAGTGCCCGGACGATCTGGCGCTGACCGACCTGCCGAGCGTGTTGCAGACGGTCTGCGACCGCTTCGCCGATCTCGGCCATCCGGTGCCCCTGTCGGGGCCTGTCCGCCTGACGGTGCGCGGCCGGGCTGTCGATCTCGGCAGGGCCGTGACCAATCTCGTCGACAATGCGCTGAAATATGGCTCGGAACCGCAGATCCGGCTCTCGGTGGCGGCACCGTGGGCATTCATCGATGTCGTCGATCAGGGCCCCGGCATTCCCAGGGAGCGCCGGGCGGCCATGATCGAGCCCTTCGTGCGCGGCGACCCGGCGCGCTCCATGAACGCGCGCGAGGGTTTCGGGCTCGGACTGTCGATCGCGCGCGCCATCGCCGAGGCCCATGGCGGACGGCTCGAGCTGCGGGATGGACAGCCGACGGGCTTCATCGCCCGCATCGCGCTGCCGCTGGCCTGAGCAAGGCCGACAGGCCCTCAGCGCATGGGCCGGGCCCGCGGCGACAGGATCTCGGCCAGCGACCGGGCGAGGTTGGTGCCCACGCAGAAATAGCCCGAATCGACGGCGTGGCCGGCCTCGCCGGACGAGATGATCTCGTCCTCGCGCAACCGGCCTTCGGCCATCAGCGTGCCCAGCAGCGCATAGCGCCGGAAGATCGGCGTGTCCGTTTCGAGCGCCACCTGGTGCAGTGCGTTCTGGTAGTCGCCATAGACCGGATAGCGCTCGATGTTCCGCACCGGCTGCAGGTCCATCAGCAGAACGTCCGCTCCGCCCTCGCGCAGGCGCGCGATGCCCTTGCGCAGGATGCGCTTGAACCGGTCGGTGCCGACATCATGGATCGCATCGTTGATGCCGGTCTGCCAGATGACCAGACGCGGCTCCTCGGACAGCACGTCGTCATCGATCCGCAGATACATCTGCAGCGCGGAATTGTTGGCAACCCCGGCGTTCACCACCCGCAGGACATGGCCCGGCAGCAGGCGCTGCAACTCGCTTTCCAGCACGCCCGGATAGCTGGCGGCCTCCGACGAGGCCCCCGCCCCCAGCGTCGAGGTCGAGCCGAGGGCCACGATGGTCAGCACGCGCCCCTCCGCCACCGCGGCGCGCGAGCGTGGCAGGTTGTCCGCGATGCGCCGCAGATCCGGGCCGACATCGCAGCGCGCCAGCGCCTCGGGCGAGGGAGCGGCGCCCGGGACAACAGCCCTCGCCGCCGCGCTGAACCCGAGCACGGCGGCCAGCAGCAGGATCGGCAGGCGGCGGATCAAGCGATCTTCACCTCGTCGAAAGCTGTCGCGGCCGGCGCCTGTCGCGGCGCCTTGGCCGAGATGTCACGATACCACTGGAACATGCGGCCTGCACCCAGCAGCACGGCGATGCCGGTGACATTGACCACCACCTGCATCAGCGGACCGCGACCGATCTCGAAGAAGGCGAAGGTGCCGATCATCGACAGGATCACGCCGAGGCAGAACAGCGGCAGCGAATGCCGGCCGGCGTCCTCCAGCAGCCGGAACAGGCCGCGCTTCAGCCAGGCCGCGTCGAAGGCGACGAAGCGCGCGATCAGATAGGCGACCGCCAGGGCATGGGCGAAGCGCCACAGCGACAGGTTGGCCTTGTCGAGCTCCAGACGCCAGGCATCCGGCAGGACCAGGGCCTCGAGCCCGGTGATGACGGACCAGGGAGCCTGGCTGACGAGACCGATCACGATCAGCGCCAGGGCCATGGCGGTAAGCCAGGGCGAGCGCGGCAGCGCAACGCCGTTCAGCGTGGCGTGACCGGCGACCAGGCCGACGGTGAACAGAAGCTGCCAGGCGAACGGATTGAAGAACCACGAGCCTCCGGTGGCGAAGTTGGGCAGCGCCAGCTGCAGGGCCCAGGCCAGGCCATAGAGGCCGGCGGAAGCCGCCAGCGCCAGGGCCGGCGCCGTGCGGGTCAGCACCCAGATGGCCGGCATCATGGCGAGCAGGACGACGTAGAGCGGCAGGATGTCCAGATAGTTCGGCAGGAAGGTCAGCGTGACGATCTGGAGCAAGGTATTGGCCGGATCCTGGAAGAACGGCAGGATCGACACGTGCTCGTAGTAGAGCGGATTGCCGAAGCGCACGGCCATGAACGCGACCGCCACCGCCATGAAGACGAACAGCGCCAGATGGGCGGTGTAGAGCTTCCAGATGCGCGCCACGATGGGCGCGCCGCCCGCCACCAGCCCCTTGCGATCGATCGCCGGTCCATAGGCGAGCGCGGCTGAGAAGCCGGCCAGCAGCACGAAATATTCGGCCGCGTCCGAGAAGCCGAGCGACATGGGTGTGACCGTCGTCACGACATTGCCGGCCACGTGGTCGATGAAGATGATGATCAGCGCCAGACCGCGGAAGACGTCCACGCGCGGGTCGCGCTCCGGCCGGCCCGGCGGCACGGCCGGGATGGCTCCGAGAAACCAGCTCGAAAGTGACATCGGACGGGTCATGGGTCTCTGTCGTGATCGCTCCGGGCCGGAATGGCCCCATCGAACCGACAACGATCATCAAGGATAATAGTTCACAAGATGCTGCGCCGCACGCCCGGGCGGGTCACAACTCGAGGACCATTGATCACGCCGCTGTGAGGGCCTCTTGCAGGGCCGCTCCGAGGACGTCGGGCCGTTCCATGGGCAGGAAATGCGTCGAGCCGGCAAGGCTCTCGGCCCGCACGTTTGCTGCAATGCAGCGGATGCGTTCCGGGCCGCCGTGGACGGTCGAGCCTTCGCCTGCCGTGATGATGCGCACCGGCATGGCGAGCCGCTGCAGCGCCCCCCAGGAATCGTGGCGATGGGATCTGAAGGAGGCCGCCTCCCAGGCCGGCTCGCAGGCAAGCCGCACCCCCTCCGCATGGTCGAGAAAGCCGCCGGCCACATAGCCCTCCAGGAAGCCGGGTTGCCAGGTCGAGAAGGCCCTGCGGGTGCGGTAGGAGTCCAGCGCTTCCTGGCGGCTGGCGAACACGGCCCGGCGCTTCAGCGCACCGACGACCAGCGGCGCTTCCTCGGACCGCCGGCGGCCCCAGGGGGTGAACAGCGACTGGCGGAAGTCCGGGGCCACCAGCACGGGATCGGCAAGCACCAGCCGTCGCACCGCCTGCGGCCGCTGCGAGGCCGCCAGGATCGAGGCCGTGGCGCCCATGGAATGGCCGGCCAGCACCACCGGCGGCGCGCCGGCCTGAAGACGGCGGTCGAGAATGCGGATCAGGTCGTCGGCATAGGGCCACCAGTCGATCAGCGCCTGCGGATCCGCCGGCAGGCGGGTGAAGCCATGGCCGCGCTGGTCGAGCGCCAGAACGCGCCAGCGGTCGGCGAGCGGTGCGAGCAGCGGGCCGTAGGTGGCGGCATTGAAGCCATTGGCGTGGAGGAAGAGGAGGTCGGGCTCGCCCTCCGGCGAACCGAAGCGCAGGCCGGACATCGTGCCATCCGGCAGCGCCAGCGTGACCCGCAGGCCCGGCTCTGCCGCCGCGTCCTGACCTTCAGCCGTCGAACCCGTCATGCATCCTGTCCCGCTGCCCATCCGCGCGGCATCAGTCTAGGGGAGCAGGCGCGCCGGCCGACATCCCCCAACCGGCGGGCGTGACACAGCCATGCGACCGGTCAGCCGGGGCGCGCCGAGGGGTCAGTCCGGTGGCGGCACGTCCATGGGCACGATCGGCTCGTCCTTCACCTGCGCGAGGGTCAGGACTGTGCGGACGTTTCGCACGTTCGGGGTGGCGACCAGCTCGCTCACGAAGGTCTGGAAGCTGGCAAGGTCGGGGGCGACGCATTTCATGACGAAATCGAAATCGCCCGACACGGTGTGGCATTCGCGGATTTCCGGCCAGTCGCGCACGCGCGCCACGAAGGCGTTGAGATCGGCCTCGGCCTGGCTGGCAAGGTGAACCATGGCATAGACGGTCACCGCATAGCCGAGCTTGTCGGCCGCCACCAGCGCCCGGTAGCCGCGGATGATGCCCATCTCCTCCAGCGCCCGCACGCGCCGCAGGCATGGCGGAGCCGAAATGCCGACGCGGCTCGCCAGCTCCACATTGGTCATGCGGCCGTCCGCCTGGAGCTCTTTCAGGATCTTCCAATCGATGGCATCGAGCCGGGCCTTCACGGCAGCCTCTCTGTCGCAGGTGCGCTGGCGCCGCGGCAGCATGGCCCCGGCAGATCGGTCGGTGCAGTGCAGCACCGGTCGGCCTGCCGATAGCGCAGCCCGCAGCCGCCAGCAAGAATCTTTCTTGCTGGCTCCACACCGCGCAACGTCCGGTCACCACCGACGGCTGCCCGGCCGGCGGATCAACCCTGCATTGACTTGTCGGCCCGCCGCACCCATGTCGCATGAGCCAGCACGATGACAGATCATCGAAGATGGGGACCGTCATGACCTATATCGACATCGATCGCCTGCGGGCCGAGCCGTTGCAGACGGACCCCTATGACTATGTGGTGGTCCGGAATTTCGTGAAACCGGACCGGCTCAAGGAGGTTCTGGCCGACTATCCCGACGTGCCGGGCCCCGGATCGCATCCGCCCTCGGTGCTCGACATCCGCGGCCATTTCCGGAACCTGATGGCCGAACTGGACGAGGAGCCGTTCCGCAAGGCGGTGGAGGAGAAGTTCGGCATCGACCTGACGGGCCGGCCGACCATGTACACGGTGCGCGGCTACACCCGCGCCAGCGACGGCAAGATCCACACCGATTCCGAGACCAAGATCATCACCGTCCTGCTCTACATGAATGACGACTGGGACGCCGATGGCGGCCGTCTGCGCATCCTGCGCAGCGCGACCGATCTGAACGACCACGTCGCCGAGATCCCCCCCAATGGCGGCACGCTGCTGATCTTCCGCCGTTCGGACCGCTCCTGGCACGGCCACGAGCCCTTTGCGGGCAAGCGCCGGGCCATCCAGATGAACTGGGTCACCAGCCAGGCCGTGGTCGATCATGAGCAGGGCCGCCATGCCCGCTCCTCCCGCCTGAAGAAGCTGATCCGCTACATCACCGGCAGGGCGGCCTGACAGCGGCGGCCGATGGTCGCAGCGCCTCGCGGCATCACGCCCGCGGGGCGCATTCATTTGAAAGATTGAAGTTTCTGATCAATGCATTTTGTCGACAAAATGCAGCGGTGGGAGGAATGAGCCTTGCGCAAGGCGCATAGCTCCACCTAATCTGACGGCCTCGGGCCGTTCCGGCCACACCTCCCGTCCCTTCTCGAAGGCCGGCACCGTCATGGGCATCCATCACGAGCGCGTCGTCATCATCGGCTCCGGGCCGGCGGGCTACACGGCGGCCATCTATGCCGCCCGCGCCATGCTGAAGCCGGTCATCATCCAGGGCATCCAGCCGGGCGGCCAGCTCACCATCACGACCGACGTGGAGAACTATCCCGGCTTTGCCGACGTCATCCAGGGGCCCTGGCTGATGGAGCAGATGGAGAAGCAGGCGGCTCATGTGGGCGCCCGCATCGTGTCCGACCATGTCGCCAGGGTTGACCTGAAGACCCGCCCGTTCCGGCTCGACTGCGAGTCGGGCGAGACCTACATGGCCGAGGCGCTGATCATCTGCACCGGCGCCCAGGCCAAGTGGCTGGATCTGCCCTCCGAACAGAAGTTCCGCGGTTTCGGGGTTTCGGCCTGCGCGACCTGCGACGGCTTCTTCTATCGCGGCAAGGAGGTGCTGGTGGTCGGCGGCGGCAACACCGCCGTCGAGGAGGCGCTGTTCCTGACCAACTTCGCCTCGAAGGTCACGGTCGTTCACCGGCGCGACGCCTTCAAGGCCGAGAAGATCCTCCAGGAGCGCCTGTTTGCCCATCCCAAGATCGAGGTGGTCTGGGATCACACGCTCGACGAGGTGATCGGCCGCGATGATCCGGCGGCCGTGACCCGCGTCCGGCTGAAGCATGTCAGGACCGGCGAGACCCACGAGCGTCCCGTCGACGGCGTGTTCATCGCCATCGGCCATGCTCCGGCTGTCGAGCTGTTCGTCGGTCAGCTGCGCCAGAAGCCCTCGGGCTATCTGTGGACCGCGCCCGACTCCACCGCCACCGACGTGCCCGGCGTGTTCGCCGCCGGCGACGTCACCGATGACATCTATCGCCAGGCGGTTACCGCCGCCGGCATGGGCTGCATGGCCGCACTGGAAGCCGAGCGGTTCCTCGCGCATCACGCGACGACCCGCGGGGCCGCCGAATAGGACGCCGCGGCCGCGCCGTCCGGGGAGGGGAGCTATGGACTGGGACAAGCTGAGGATCTTTCACGCGGCCGCCGCCGCTGGCAGCTTTACGCATGCCGCTGACACGCTCGGTCTGTCCCAGTCGGCGGTCTCGCGACAGGTGTCCTCGCTGGAGCAGGATCTGAAGGTGCCGCTGTTCCACCGGCATGCCCGCGGCCTGGTGCTGACCGAGCAGGGCGAGCTTCTCTACCACACCGCTCAAGACGTGCTGATGAAGCTCGAGAGCGCCAAGGTGAAGCTGACCGACTCCAAGGAGCGGCCGAACGGCGAGCTGAAGGTGACCACCACGGTCGGCCTCGGCACGGCCTGGCTCGCCCCCCGGCTCGGCGAGTTCCTGGACCTCTATCCGGACATCCAGATCCGGATGATCCTCACCGACGAGGAGCTGGACCTGTCCATGCGCGAGGCCGATGTCGGCATCCGCGTGCGCCAGCCGGTGCAGCCGGACCTGATCCAGCGCAAGCTTTTCCAGATCAAGTTCCACGCCTTCGCCCATTCCGACTATATCAAGCGCAATGGCACGCCGAAGAGCGGAGCCGACCTCGATGGCCACCGTCTGCTGGCCTTCGGCGGGCGGGCGCCGAACTACATGCAGAACGTCACCTGGCTCGCCACGGCCGGTCGCAACGGCATGGCGCCGCGCCCCTTCGCCATGACCATCAACAACATTTCCGGTCTGGTCGCGGCCGTGGAGAACGGCATCGGCATCGCGGTGCTGCCGGATTATCTGGTGCGCGACGGTTCCGGCCTCGTGCAGATCCTCGAGGACGAGGAAATGCCGGTGCTCGATGCCTGGTTCGTCTATCCCGAGGAGCTGAAATCGGTCGCGCGCGTGCAGGTGTTCCGCGACTTCCTCGTCTCGAAGGCGCAGCGCTGGCCGGGCTGAGCCCCATCACGCAGCCATCACGGCTGCATGCCATGCCGGGCCGGCCGTTCCGGTCGGCGACGGGCCCTGCTAGGCTTGCCGCGTGACTGCCAGATGGCCGCCGGCCGGAGGAGACCCATGCGCCTGATCGACCGGCGTGCCGGCTTCGGGGCCCTGCTGCCATTGCTGGCGAGCCTCGGCGCGGTGGTCTTCGCCTATGCGACCGGCATCACGACGGGCGTCATCAACGCGGCAGTCGACTCGCCCTGGCTCATTCTCGGCGTCTATGCCGACCGCTTTCCGGTCCTGGCCTTCGCCATCATCTTTGCCCTGGTCCGCCTGCTGGTCGCGGTCTTCGTCGCGCGCCGGCCGATGATCCTCTTCCGCCTCATCCTGCTGGTGCCGGCGGCGGCCCTTGTCCTCTTCGCGACCCTCTATCCCACCTTCGGCGGCATCGTCGCCCGCGGCGGATTCATGGGCGGAGGATTCTCACTGATCAATTCGGTGGTGGCCGGCGGCGATGTCGGAACGCTGCTTGGCGGCGCGGTCGCAGGGGCGAGCCTCGGCCTCGTCACGGGTCTGGCCCGTGCGCTCTTCGACTGGAACTGGGGACTGACCTGGGGCAAGCCGATCCGGGCCATCCTGGCCCTTGGCGCCTGGGCGGCCATGGGGGCCATCCTCGCCTGGGGCTGGGCCATCCTGTCGGCAGCCGGAGCCCAGTTTCCGCGGGCCCCGCTGACGCTGGTGGAGGCGATCGGCCTCGTCATGCTGCTGATCGTCGCCACGATCCCGCAGATGCTTGTCGCGGCGATCGGCGACAAGGCGAAGCGGCCGGCGCCGGCCGCTGCCTGATCAGCGCCGGCTCACTTCTCGCCCTTGTCGGCCTTCTTCGGCTTGGCCGCGGCCTTCAGCATCTCCTCGAGCGCGGCGATGCGCTCCTTCAGCGCCTCGTTCTCCTCGCGCGCCCTGACGGCCATCTCGCGCACGGCCTCGAACTCCTCGCGGCTCGGCAGGTCGAGATCGCGCAGGAAGCGCTCGGCCTGCGTCTTGAAGAAGGTGTCGGCCTCGCGCTTCATCCCCTGGGCGAAGCCGGCGGCATCGGTGAGGAACTTGGCGAACTCGTCGGCGATGCGGTCGGTGGTCTGGGTCATGGCGCAGCTCCTGTGCCAGCAGGGTATGGGCATGGTCGGCCTGCGGCGCAAGGTCCGTCATGCCGAACACGGCGTGCCGCCCGCCTTGACCTCGCCATGGCCTGGGGGCAAACCGCGGCCATGCCGATGCTCGCCATCCCCTTCCCCGCCATCGATCCCATCCTCATCCAGGTCGGCCCCTTCGCCATCCGCTGGTATGCGCTGGCCTATATCGTCGGCTTCCTCGTGGGCTGGTGGCTGGCCAGGCGCCTTGTCGCCAATGCCGCGCTCTGGCCGGACAACCGCTCGCCCTTCGCCCCCGAGGCGATCGACGATGCCATCGTCTGGGCGGCGCTCGCCGGCATCCTCGGCGGCCGCCTTGCCTTCGTGTTCGTGTACAATTTCGACCACTACATCGCGCACCCGTCGGAGATCATCGCGGTCTGGCATGGCGGCATGGCCTTCCACGGCGGCATTGTCGGCTGCGCGCTCGGCCTGTTCATCTATGCCCGCCGGAACGGCTATCCGTTCCTCGCCCTCATCGACCTGGCCGCCATCGTGGCGCCCATCGGCATCGCGCTCGGCCGCATCGCCAATTTCGTCAATGGCGAATTGTGGGGCCGCGTCGCCGACGTGCCCTGGGCCGTCATCTTTCCCGGCGCCGGACCCGAGCCGCGCCATCCGAGCCAGATCTATCAGGCGCTCACCGAGGGCCTGCTGCTGTTCGTGGTCCTGCTCGTCATCGCCCGGTCGGGCGGCCTCAAGCGCCCGGGCTTCATGGCCGGCTGCTTCGGCATCGGCTATGGCCTTGCGCGCGCCTTCGGCGAACTGTTCCGCCAGCCGGATCCGCAGCTCGGCTTCCTGTTCGCCGGCGCCACCATGGGCCAGCTGCTGTCGATCCCGGTGATCCTTGCCGGCATCTGGCTGGTCCTGCGCTCGCGCCGGACCGCATGAGCACGCAGGACACGCCGCTCGGCCGCGAGCTGAAGGATCTCATCGCCGCCGAAGGGCCGATCCCCGTCTCGCGCTACATGGCGCTGTGCCTCGGCCATCCCCGGCACGGCTACTACTTGACGCGCGAGCCGTTCGGCGCAGCCGGCGATTTCACCACCGCACCGGAGATCAGCCAGGTCTTCGGCGAACTGATCGGCGCCTGGGCGGCGGCCACCTGGGAGTCCATGGGCCGCCCCTCCCGCGTCCGCCTCGTCGAGCTCGGACCGGGACGCGGCACGCTGATGGCCGACATGACGCGCACCGCGCGCGGCCTGCCGGGCTACGCCGATGCGCTCGACATCCACCTCGTCGAGACCTCCCCGCGGCTGCGCGAGCACCAGCGCCGCACGCTCGCCGCGGCGGGCCGGGCCGCAAGCTGGCACGAGGATCTCGCGACGGTGCCGGGCGGTCCCACCCTCCTCGTCGCCAACGAGTTCCTCGACGCCCTGCCGGTGCGCCAGTTCGTCATGACGGAACGCGGCTGGCGCGAGCGCGTGGTGGGCCTCGATGCGGCCGGCATGCTCACCTTCGGTCTTGCCCGCGATCCGGTGCCGCCCGCCCTGATCCTCGAATCCCTTCGCGAGGCGCGGCCCGGAGCCGTGTTTGAGCTCTGCCCGGCCTTCGAGACCCTGGCCGGCGTGCTCGCTGGCCGCGCCGCCGACGCGCCGCTGGCCGCCCTGTTCATCGACTATGGCCATCTGGCTCCGGCCCACGGCGAGACGCTGCAGGCGGTCAAGGCCCACGCCTTCACCGACCCGCTCGCCGAACCCGGCCTCGCCGACCTCACCGCCCATGTCGACTTTTCCGCCTTCGCCCGCTGCGCGGCGGCCGCCGGCCTGGCCGTCGCCCCGGCCGTGACCCAGCGCGACCTGCTGTTCCGCCTCGGCCTCGCCGCCCGGGCCGAGGCGCTGGCGCGCGCCAATCCCGGTGCGATCGACACCATCCGCGCGGGCATCGAACGCCTCGTCGACCCCTCCCCCGCCGGCATGGGCGCCCTGTTCAAGGCCGTGCTGGTCCATTCGCCACACCTCGATCCGGTCTGGTAGGCGCGACGGGAGCGAATGGCTCCCGCCCGAAAGGCCCCCTGCGGCAGCAGCCCCGCCTCTGGCATAGTGAGCGAAGCCCCGGCCAACCGAGACCGGGCGCAGGGAGGCGACGATGAGCAGCATCCTCACCCTCGACCAGATTGCCGCGGCAATCCCGGACGGCGCGAAACTCGCCCTGCCGGTGGACTATGCCGGCGTGTCGATGGCCCTGACCCGGCCGATCATCGCCCGCGCGCCGAAACGCCTGCACATCGTCTGCCTGCCGACCGGGGGCATGCAGCCGGACATGCTGATCGGCGCGGGCCTGGTCGAGACCATCGAGACCAGCGCCATGACGCTCGGCGAGGCCGGCGGCGCCCCCTGTTTCCTGCGCGCGGTCAGGGAGGGCTCCATCCGGGTGATGGACGCCACCTGCCCGGCCGTGCATGCCGGCTTCCTCGCCGCCCAGAAGGGCGTGCCCTTCGCCACCCTGCGCGGCCTGATCGGCACCGACCTGCTGGCCAACCGGCCCGACTGGAAGGTGATCCAGAACCCCTTCGCCGACGGGCCCGACCCGATCGTCGCCATCCCCGCCATCCGGCCGGACGTGACCGTCTTCCACTGCCCCTTCGCCGATCGCGATGGCAATGTCTGGGTCGGCCGCCGCCGCGAGCTCGCCAGCCTCGCCTATGCCTCCGAGCGCACCTTCGTCACAGTCGAGCGCATCGTCGAGGACAGCCTGTTCGCCGACGAGACGCTGGCGGCCGGCGCCCTGCCCGCCCTCTATGTGGAGGGCATCGCGCTTGCCCCCGGCGGGGCCCGGCCCATCGGCCTGTGGAACGAATATCCCGCCGACATGGCCGCCATCCGCGCCTATGCCGAGGCCGCCCGCACGCGCGAGGGCTTTGCCGCCTTCCTCGACGGCGCCGACCGCGTTCTGGAGGTCGCCCGGTGAGCCCCGTCCTGCCGCGCGAGCGCCTCATCGTCACCATTGCGGGCCTGCTGAAGGGCGTGCGCCATGTCGCGGTGGGCGCCTCCTCGCCGATCCCGGCAGCCGGCGCCATGCTTCTGCGGGCGCTGGCCGAGCGCGACGGCGCCCCGCGCGTGCGCATATCGATCCTCGGCTCGCGTGAGCACAACTTCTTCACCAACGGTTCGGTGGAACTGTTCGACTGTGCCGGCCAGGGCCGGATCGACGCCTTCTTCCTCGGCGGCGGCCAGATCGACGGCGAGGCCAACATCAACCTGGTCGGCACCGGCGACTATCCGGCCACCCCCGTGCGCTGGCCGGGCTCCTTCGGCTCCAGCTACCTCTACTTCGTCGTGCCGCGGGTCATCCTGTTCCGCGAGGAGCATTCCCCGCGCGTCTTCGTCGAGAAGGTCGATTTCGTCTCGGCGCCCGGCACCAGCGCCCCGGATACCTATCGCTCCGGCGGACCCCATGCGCTGCTCACCAGCCTTGCCCTGTTCTCCTTCGACACGGCGCGACGCCGCTTCCGTCTCGTCTCGGTCCATCCCGGCCATACGCTGGACGAGGTGATCGCCGCGACCGGCTTTGCCTTCGACCACGACGCAACGGCTGCCACGACGCCCGATCCCGATGCCGGAACGCTTGCGCTTCTCCGCGGGCGGGTGCTCGGGGAACTCGCCGAGACCTATCCGGAATTCGCCCGGGGACTGGCCAGCGAGCTCGCGGGCCCGAACGCCGAGGTGGCCTGAGCCCGCCTATCCCCGGCT
This sequence comes from Phreatobacter sp., assembly GCA_046295035.1. Taxonomy (GTDB): domain Bacteria; phylum Pseudomonadota; class Alphaproteobacteria; order Rhizobiales; family Phreatobacteraceae; genus Phreatobacter. Next base: position 14,837 of record JBKBOA010000020.1, on the reverse strand, counting down.
CTCGACCGTCACGCCCTTCAGCGCCGCCTCGTCCACGGCGATGCCAAGCCCCGGCCCCTCCGGCAGCCAGGAGGCCCCGGCCCCGAGCCGCACCGGTTCCTTCAGGATCTCCGTGCCGAGCACGAAGGCCGAGGTGTAATATTCCGCGCCGAGCGTCATGGCGCCCGTCGCGGCAGCGAAATGGATGCCGGCGGTCAGCGCGATGCCGGCCTCGTACATGGTGCCGCCGTAGCAGGGCATGCCCGCCGCGGCCGCGATCGCGGCAATCGCCTGCGCCTTCGCGAACGAGCCCGCCTTCATCAGCTTGATCGAAACGGCATCGGCGTAGCGCGCGCGGGCGCAGTCCAGCGCCTCCTCGGGCGAGAACACGCTCTCGTCGGCAAGGATCGGCGTGTCGAGTGCGTGGGCAATCTCGGCCATGGCGTCGCGCCGCTCGCGCGCCACAGGCTGCTCGATGAAGGCCGGGCGGAAGGCCTCGACATCGCGCAGCGTGCGGATGGCATCCACGGCTTCCAGTCCCTGGTTGTAGTCGATGCGCAGCGAGGCATCGGCGGGCAGGATGGCGACAAGCCGCTCCAGTCGCCTCAGATCCTCGGCATGGGTGGAAAAGCCGGTCTTGACCTTGAACAGGCGGACGCCCTCGGCGAGCCGCGCCCGCGCGAAATCGAGATCGGCGTCGAAATCCGGATTGGCGATGGACACCGACAGGGGAATCGACCGCCGCACCACGCCGCCGAGCAGCTCGGCCACCGGCAAGCCGGCCATCTGGCCGCGCAGGTCGTGCAGCGCCATGTCGAGCGCCATCTTGGCTTCGGGGTGCCCGACGATGGCGCGGTCGGCCTCGGCCAGGATGCGTGCCGCCTCGGCCGGCGAACGGCCGATGACCAGCGGCCGCAGATAGACGTCGAGGGCGGCGATCGCCGCCTCGGCCGTGCCGGAGAAGACCGACCAAGGGGCCGCCTCGCCCCAGCCGGTCAGCCCGTCGTCGGTGTGCAGCGAGACGACGACGCCGGGCAGCGTGTCGGCAATGTCGCCGACACCATGCTTGCGGGTCATTTTCAGCGGCCAGCGGACGAGCCGGACCTGCAGGCGCGCGATGGTCATGGGGGAGCGGCTTCGTTCTGCCGGCGCGCCTCGGCGCGCGCAGCCGCCTCGGCCGCAAGAACGACATCCTCCCGGCCGGCGGCGCCCTTCTGGACAAGGTAGAGCAGGACCACGATGGCGGTCGCGGCAGCCAGACGCCACCAGGCATCGATGGCATCGACCAGAAGCAGGGCGACACCGAGCGGCACCAGCACGAGGCGCAGGACCATCGGCACCGGCGCGCGGAAGAATCCGAAGAAGCCGGCCGCCACCAGGCTCAGCGCCACGGCGTTCACCGTGAACTCGCTGATGAACTCCTGCCAGCTGTCCTGCATCAGCAGCGAGTTGGAATGCAGGTAGGAGAAGCCGATGAGGAAGCCGGCACTGGCCAGGCGGAAGGCCACGACGCCGGCGGCCATGGGACTGCATCGCGCGATCGAGGCCGCGGCATAGGAGGCCACCGAGACCGGCGGCGTCGCATCGGCGAGGATGGAGAAGTAGAAGACGAACATGTGCGAGGCGAGCACCGGCACGCCGAACTGCTGGAGGATCGGGGCGCCGATCGCCGCCCCGATGATGTAGGCAGCCGTCGTCGGCACGCCCATGCCGAGGATCAGCACGGTCAGCGCCACCAGGAAGCCGGCGAGATAGAGGCTGTTGCCGGCAAGCCCGGTGACAACGGTCGAGAACGAGATGACCATGCCGGTGACGGTCAGGCAGGCGACGAACATGCCCGCCCCGGCGCAGGCGAGCGCCACCACCACCATGTTGCGCCCGCCGGCCGCCAGCATGGCGACGATGTCGCGCGGCAACAGCCGCGTATGGCGGCGCAGCCACGAGGCCGGCAGCACGGCAACGATGCCCCAGAAGGCGGCGAAGGACGGCGAATAGCCGATCGCCATGGTGCCGATCATGACGAAGACCGGGATCAGGAGGTGCAGGTCGCGCAGCACCTCGCCCCAGCTGGGAATCTCGGACGGATCGCAGCCGGTCAGACGCAGCTTGCGCGCCTCGAAATGCACGCTGATCAGGATCATGAAGATGTAGAGCAGCGAGCCGGCGAGCGCCGCCAGGGCGATGGTCTGGTAGGGAATGTTGGTGATCTCGGCCATCACGAAGGCGCCCGCCCCCATGACGGGCGGCATGATCTGGCCGCCGACCGAGGCCGCCGCCTCCGTGCCCGCCGCGAAGGCCGGGCGGTAGCCATTGCGGATCATGGCGGGGATGGTGAACGAGCCGGTGGTGAAGACATTGGCCACCGACGAGCCGGAAATGGTTCCGAACAGGCCGGAGGAGACCACCGCCACCTTGGCCGGCCCGCCGGCCTGCCGGCCGGCCGTCGCCATGCCGAGATTGTGGAACAGCCGCCCGACGCCCGAGCCCTCGATGAAGGCGCCGAAGATGATGAACATGGCGACCATGGTCGCCGAGATGCCGGTGATCGAGCCGTAGATGCCGATGGCATTGAACAGATACATCGTCTCGACGATCTGGCTCACCGGAATGTCGCGGAAATGCAGGATCCCCGGCATGTATTCCGTGACGAACAGGTAGGCGATGCCGATCGACACGAGCAGCGCCAGCGCCGGCGCCACCGCCCGTCTCAGCGCCTCGATGACGAGGACGATGGCCAGCGCCCCCAGCCAGAACTCGACATGATGGACCGGATCGACCGTCTCGAAGCGCAGGTTGATGACGGAGGCGCAGGCCCGCCCGCCATTGGCGCAGCTATAGGAATAAAGGCTCGGCAGCACGGCGAGGACCGCCAGCAGGCCGTCGATCAGGCTCGGCCGGTCCTTCGGCGAGGCCGCCCTCGCCGGATAGAGGATGAAGGCGAGCGGCAGCAGCAGCAGGAGGTGGATCGAGCGCTGCTCGCGCGGCTCGAAGAAGCCGAATCCGCCGGTCCACAGGTGGAACAGCGCGGCGGCCACGGCCATGGCTCCGGCCAGCCAGAAGACAGGGCCCTTCAGGTGGCGCATCGGATCAGTCCAGGGTCACGGGCAGGGCCTTGCAGGCGGCAAGGCCCGGGCAGAGCCCGGGCCCGCCGGACGGACCGGGCAAGGCTCAGCCCTGGACCCAGCCGCGCTCGCGGTAGTAGCGCAGCGCCCCCGGATGGACCGGCACCGGCCGGTTGGCGATGGCCGTCTCGCAGCGATAGTCCTTGAGGGAAGCGTGGATGCGCGGCAGGTCCGCGACGTTCTCGCAGATGGCCTTGGTGATCTTGTAGACGAGTTCCTCCGACACGTCGGACGAGGTCACCAGCGTGGTCGCCATCACCAGGGTGCGGACATCGCGGCTGCCCTGGAAGCGCGGATAGGTGCCGGCCGGGATCACGCCGGAGCCCATGCCGTGGCGCTGCTTGAAGCCGTCCAGCACCTCCTGCGGGATGTCGAGCAGTTCGCCGTCGCGACCGGTGGCCATGTCGACCACCGCCGCGCCCGGCAGGCCGAGGGCGAAGAAGGCATAGTCGAGCTGGTTGTCGCGATAGGCGGCAGCGAGATCGGCATAGGCGGCCAGCTGGAAACGCCAGCCGCGGGCGCGCAGCGAGTCATAGGTCTGGCCGTAGAGGGCGAGAAGCCAGCGCAGGGCGATCTCGTCGGTCGAGCCGTTGCTGGCGCCGCCGAAGCGGATGTTGCGGCCCTCGCGGAACAGCGTCGGGATGTCCATGGTCTGGCCCGGCGCGCGGATGAAGTGATAGGGCGTGTCGCCGAAGGACTGCCCGATCATCCGCAGCTTGTCGGCCGCCGGCCGGCCCTGATAGGTGCCGGTGCCGGCCGCGGCCATGGCGGCGAAGATGTCGATCGACATGGCCAGCTGCGCCTGGCCCTGCTGGACCGCCACCGGATTGGCAGCCCCGCCCCCCGGAACGGCCTTGACGGTGAGCCCCGGAACCTTGTCCTCCAGCAGCTTGGCCGCGCCCGAGACGATGGTGTACCAGCCGCCGCCGATCGACCCGCCGCGCCACTCGATGGTCTGGGCCTGGGCCGCGCCCGCTCCGAGCACCATGGCGGCGAGGCCCGCCGCCGCGATCAAACGATTGAACATGCCACTCCACCTCTGGTTCGCGGGCCTTGGCGCCCGTCTGTGACGGGGCAACTCTATCCCGGCGCCCATGGCTGGCAACGCCTTTCCGGCAGGGCAGAGGCGCCCGTCCCCGGCCGCGCTGGCCGCAGCACGGCAGCCGCGCAAACCCCGAAGCTGGAGCGACGGAAAGAATTTCCTTGCATTTTCCACCCGGGCCCCTTATGTGTCTCTCACGTTTCGGCCGTTCTTTTTTGGCCCCACGCCGTATTCTTCGGCGTATCGCTGCGAAAAGCTCTTCGAAAACGTAAATCGAACTACTCGTGCGTGACGCGGGTCGTTTTTCTTATGCTCGCTCCGCGAAAGGACTATCCCATGCAGACCGGAACCGTGAAGTGGTTCAATTCCCAGAAGGGCTTCGGCTTCATTCAGCCCGATGCCGGCGGCAATGACGTGTTCGTTCACATCAGCGCCGTCGAGCGCGCCGGCCTCTATGGCCTCAACGAGGGTCAGAAGATCTCCTTCGAGGTCGTGGCCGACCGTCGCTCGGGCAAGTCGTCCGCCGACAATCTGAAGGCCGTCGACTGACGTGATCCTGAGGCTGCCCGGCCGACCGCGGATGAACCGGCGGCCGGCGCAGCCTTGCAGGACGGAGCCGCGCCCCTTCGACCGGGTGCGGCCCCGTCCGGACCCCGGACCCTGCTGGAGGACAAGCCCATGCGTGCCACGAACCACCGCGACGATGCGAGCCGGCTCTTCATGTTCCGCTCCGGGTCGAAGGACCACCTGTTCGGGTTCGCCTCGGATTCGCGCGGCGGCAGCCTGCCGGAGAAGTTCGGTCCCTGGACCAATGTCGGCGTCCTGCGCGGCGACCAGAAGCCGCCGCACGGACTGAGCCGCACCGCCATCGAGAGCGGAATCGCCGAGAACGGCTTCCAGCTCTGGCGCAAGAAGCCGGCCGTGCCGGCCCAATCCTGATCCCATTCAACGACCGGAGACGACATGCAGGTTCTCGTTCGCGACAACAACGTCGACCAGGCGCTGCGCGTCCTGAAGAAGAAGATGCAGCGCGAGGGCATCTTCCGCGAGATGAAGCAGCGCAAGGCCTACGAGAAGCCGTCCGAGCGCAAGAACCGCGAGAAGGCGGAGGCCGTGCGCCGCGCCCGCAAGGCGGCCCGCAAGCAGGCCCAGCGCGACGGTCTCCTGCCGGCTCCCAAGGCCAAGCCGCGCCCCGAGCGGCGCCCGCGCCCGGCCTCGCCGATGGCCACCCCGGCCGCCCAGGCCTGAGGCAGGGTGCCGGACAGCGTTTGACTTGACCGGGCGAAGCAGTCTTGGCTGGACGCCATGCAGGTCACCGCCCCCTCCCTCTCGGCCCTCGCCGGCATCCGCCATGCCTTCTTCACCCGCGAGGGCGGTGTGTCCGGCGGCCTCTACGGCTCGCTGAATGCCGGGCTCGGCTCGAATGACGATCCGGCCCATGTGCGCGAGAACCGCCGGCGCATGGCCGAGGCGCTCGGCGTGCGCGCCGATGCGCTCATCTCCTGCTTCCAGATCCACTCCGCCGACGTGATCGTGGCCGACCGTCCCCATGCCGGCGGCGACCGGCCGCGCGCCGACGCCGTGGTGTCCCGCACCCCGGGCATTGCCTGCGGGGTGGCCACCGCCGATTGCGGCCCGGTGCTGTTCGCCGACCCGCAGGCCCGCGTGGTGGGGGCCGCCCATGCCGGCTGGAAGGGCGCCCTGTCGGGCGTTCTGGAGGCGACCATCGCTGCCATGGAGGGCCTCGGCGCCCGGCGCGGCGCCATCATCGCCGCCGTGGGGCCGCTGATTCGCCAGGAGAGCTACGAGGTCGGCGATGCCTTCCGCGCCCAGTTCGTCGCCGCCGATCCCGCCCATGCCCGCTTCTTCGCGCCCGGCAAGCCGGGCCATGCCTGGTTCGACCTGCCCGGCTTCATCACCCATCGGCTGCGGGCCGCCGGCCTCGCCGCCGTCGAGGATCTCGGCCTCGACACCTATGCCGACGAGACGCGCTTCTTCTCCTACCGGCGCGCCACCCATCGCGGCGAACCCGATTACGGCCGGCACATCGCGGCGATCACCCTGGCGGAGTGACGGGCCCCGAGTCACCGAACCGTCACACCTGTTGACGGGATGGAACGCTTCCAGCCTGCGGCATTGTGGCGCCGGGACGCGGTTGCTATGAGGGCGCCTCTGTCGTCGCCCCCGTCGAGACCTGTCTGATGTCGCGAAAACCCGGGATCAAGATCGTTGCCGGCAACTCCAACCGTCCGCTGGCCGAGGCGATCGGATCCTACCTGCAGACGCCGCTGACCAAGGCCTCCGTCCGTCGCTTCGCCGACATGGAGATCTTCGTCGAGATCCAGGAGAACGTGCGCGGCGAGGACGTCTACATCGTCCAGTCGACCTCCTTTCCCGCCAATGACCACCTCATGGAGGTGCTGATCATCTGCGACGCGCTGCGCCGCTCCTCGGCCAAGCGCATCACCGCGGTGATCCCCTATTTCGGCTATGCCCGCCAGGACCGCCGGTCCGGCTCGCGCACGCCCATCTCCGCCAAGCTGGTTGCCAATCTCATCACCCGCGCCGGGGCCGACCGCGTGATGACGCTCGACCTGCATGCCGGGCAGATCCAGGGCTTCTTCGACATCCCGACCGACAACCTGTTCGCGGCCCCGCTGCTCGCCAAGGACATCAAGGAGACGCGCGACGTCTCCGATGTCATGGTCGTCTCGCCCGATGTCGGCGGCGTGGTGCGCGCCCGCGCCCTCGCCAAGCGGATCGACGCCCCGCTCGCCATCGTCGACAAGCGCCGCGAGCGGCCGGGCGAGAGCGAGGTGATGAACGTCATCGGCGAGGTTGAGGGCAAGAGCTGCATCCTGGTCGATGACATCGTCGATTCCGGCGGCACGCTGGTGAATGCCGCCGAGGCGCTGCTCGCCCGCGGCGCCAGGGACGTGTCCGCCTACATCACCCATGGCGTGCTGTCGGGCGGCGCCGTGGCGCGCATCACCGCCTCCAAGCTGAAGGAACTGGTCATCACCGATTCCATCCAGCCGACCGAGGCGGTGCGGGTGGCGCGCAACATCCGCACCCTGTCGGTTGCCAGCCTGATCGGCGAGGCGATCGCCCGCACCGCGAGCGAGGAAAGCGTGTCGAGCCTGTTCGACTGAGGCGCGGCTACCGCACCCGTCCCAGCCGCTCCTCCACCTTGCGAAGGAAGGCCGTGCGTTGGCCGGCGCTGGCCGTGTCGATCCCGTGGAGGGCCAGCCACAGCGTCCGGCAGCGCGGACTGACCAGCGGCCTCAGGCCCCTCAGCAGCGTGCGCCGGCCGGGCTCCGACATGACGAGGCGCCACCACCACCAGGGCGAGCCGAGCGTCGAGACGGCGGCGATGAAGCGGATGTTGGTCAGCACCCGGCCGATCGGCTTGCCCTCCTCCGGCATGGTGAAGGTCGCATGCGGCACCCAGACCCGGTCGAGCCAGCCCTTGAGCATGGCCGGCAGGCCGTACCACCAGGTCGGATAGACGAAGACGAGCCCTTCCGCGCGCCTCAGCGCCGCCAGATGCCCGGCGACCGGCCGCTCGTTGGCGACCGGCGTGTGATAGCCGCGCCGCTCCTCGGCCTCCATGACCGGATTGAAGCCTTCGGCATGCAGGTCGATGACCTCGACCACGTGGCCGGCCCCGGTCAGGGCGGCCACGGCCCGGTCGCGGATGGCCGCCGTGAAGCTCTCCGGGCAGGGATGACAGTAGATCAGCAGGATGCGCATGGAAGCCTCGGGTGCCGCAGCCCCGCCGTCACCGGGCCGGGCCGACCGTCACCCTGACGCGATGCAGCACCCGCCGGTCAAGGTCGCGGCCGAGCACATAGCGCAGCTCGTAGCTGCCGGGCCGGTCGGGCGCGGTCAGCGTGCCGGCGCCCTGCAGCGCATCGCCCCGCTCGATCGTCTCGTTGACGTCGAAATGGCTCGGCCCGGCATCGGTCTCCGCCTGGCCTGCCGGCACGATGTCCACCCAGTCGCCGGCATTGGCCGGCCCGGCCCACAGCACGGTGAACTCGGCTCCGGGCGTCACCGTCCCGCGCACCTCAAGCGTCACCGGGAATGTCGCGGTGCCGAGCGCCAGATAGGGCCGGATCAGGCTGCGGACGCCGCGCTTCATGCCGGAGGCCCAGCCCTCCTCGGGCCGCAGCATGCTGATGTCGAACTCGGCGGAACGGTTGTAGAGGTGGCAGCGGGCATGATCGACGAAATGGCTGCCCTTGGGCTCGTAGCGCCAGGCGCCGCAGGCGCTGTCGGCATCGCACTGGGCCTTGCACTGCGCGATGGTGCCCTCCGGCGGGAACGGCCGCTCGGCCGGATAGGACGACGTCTCGCCGGTGCTGCCGCCGGTGGGGGTCAGCGCCAGATCGGTCGCCAGTTCCGGGCCGGCATAATGATGCGAGGGCTCGGGCTGCGACGGCGGCGCGGCCGGCCTCGGCGCGGCGGAAGCGGGCGTGGGCGCGGGCGCCGCACTGACGGTTGTGGCAAGGGCCTCGGCCAGTGAGCCGGCATCGCGCGCCTCCAGGTAGCGCCCGCCGGTATTGGCCGCGATGCAGGCCACCTGCGCCCCCTCCCGGCGGGTCAGCCCGAAGCCGATGACATGGGCGGTGAAGTTGACGCCGGCTGCCTTCAGCTCGCTCGCTGCCGCGCACGGATCGGCATCACAGGTCTCGATCCCGTCGGTGATCAGCACGACGGTCGCCGGCTCTTCCGTGCTGCGCAACGCCTCGGCGGCCTGCCGGAGCGATTCGGTCAGCGGCGTGCGGCCCTGGAAGCGCATGGCACCGACCGCATCGCGGATGGCGCCGGCCGTGCCGGGTGCCGGCGGCACGATCAGCTCGATATCGGCGCAGTCGCCGCGGGTGCGGTGGCCATAAGCCATCAGGCCAAGGCGCCGGTCCGCCGGCACCGTGGCGAGCACCCGCGCCACCGTCTCGCGGGCGATCTCCAGCTTCGGCCGGCCATCGATGCGCCCCCACATGGAGCCGGACCCGTCCAGGATGATGAGGGTGGAGGCCTGCTGGGCGGCTGCGGGCCCGGCCGCAAGACCGATCAGGGCCATGCCGGCCGCGACGAGAAGGATCTTCATGCCCATCCGTTCCATCTGGCGTTTCCACGAGGCCTTCCGGCGCAAGCGGCGGCGTTCGGGTGCGCGCATCGCGCGCATGGGTTATCGCCGATCCCCCTCGGTCGATCCAGCCTTGACCCGCAGCCGCGACAATCGGCGCGCGGCGGGCGGCCGCCCATTCATTCCGCCGCCGCTTTGCGCTAGACCGGCGCCCATGGCTCCGCCCCTCATCCAGCTCCAGTCCATCGCGCTCACCTTCGGCGGCACGCCGCTGCTCATCGCAGCCGACCTTGTCATCGAGGCCGGCGACCGCCTGGCCCTGGTCGGGCGCAATGGCTCGGGCAAGTCCACGCTCCTGAAGATCGCCGCCGGCCTGGTCGAGCCGGACGCGGGCAGCCGGTTTGCCCAACCAGGCGCCACCATCCGCTACCTGCCGCAGGAGCCGGATCTTGCCGGCTTCGACACGACGCTGGCCTATGTGGAGGCGGGCCTGGGGCCGGGCGATGATCCCTATCGCGCCCGCTTCCTCCTGGAGGAACTCGGCCTGACCGGCGAGGAGGCGACCGCCGGCCTGTCCGGCGGCGAGGCCAAGCGGGCGGCGCTCGCCCGCGCGCTCGCCCCCGATCCGGACATCCTGATCCTCGACGAGCCGACCAACCACCTCGACCTGCCGGCCATCGAATGGCTGGAGGCGAGGCTGAAGGCGAGCCGCTCGGCCGTGGTCATGATCAGCCACGACCGCCGCTTCCTGGAGACCCTCTCACGCAGCACCGTCTGGCTCGACCGCGGCCTCACGCGCCGGCTTGACAAGGGCTTTGCCGATTTCGAGGCCTGGCGCGACGCGATCCTCGAGCAGGAGGAGAAGGACCAGCACAAGCTCGACCGGCAGATCGCCCGCGAGGAGCACTGGCTGCGCTACGGCGTGTCGGCGCGGCGCAAGCGCAATGTCCGCCGCCTCGCCCGCCTGCAGGGCCTGCGCAAGGAGTTCCGCGAGCACCGCAAGGCGGTGGGCAACGTGGCGATGACCGTCTCCGAGGCCGAGGTTTCCGGCCGGCGCGTCGTGGAGGCCCATGGCATCGTCAAGGCCCTCGGCGGCCGCACGCTGGTCGACGGGCTCGACCTGCGCATCCTGCGCGGCGACCGGCTGGGCATTGTCGGTCCGAACGGCGCCGGCAAGACCACCCTGGTCCGGCTCCTCACCGGCGCGCTGGAGCCCGATGCCGGCACGGTCAAGCTCGGCACCAACCTCGTCATGGCGAGCCTCGACCAGAAGCGCGACGCGCTCGACCCGGCAACGCCGCTGGCCGAGGCGCTGACGCGCGGGCGCGGCGACTACGTGACCATCAACGGCGAGAACCGCCACGTCATCGGCTACATGAAGGACTTCCTGTTCGCGCCCGAGCGGCGCGGCACGCCCGTCGGCGTGCTGTCGGGCGGCGAGCGCGGCCGGCTGATGCTCGCCCGGGCGCTGGCCAGCCCGGCGAACCTGCTGGTGCTGGACGAGCCGACCAACGATCTCGACCTCGAGACGCTCGACCTGCTGCAGGAAATGCTGGGCGACTTTCCCGGCACGCTGATCCTGGTCTCCCACGACCGCGACTTCCTCGACCGCGTCTGCACCTCGGTGCTGATGGCCGAGGGTGGCGGCCGCTGGGTGGAATATGCCGGCGGCTATTCGGACATGGTGGCCCAGCGCGGCGCCGGCATCGCTGCCCGCAGGGTCGAGTCCGCCGGCCGGACGGCGGCTCCGGTCGCGTCAGCCGTGGCTGCCCCGGCGCCCGAGACGGCGCGGCGCAAGCTGTCCTTCCGCGAGAAGCACGATCTCGACAGCCTGCCGGCGCGCATGGAGGCGCTCGGCCGGGACATTGCGAAGCTGCAGCAGATCCTCGCCGATCCCGGCCTCTATGCCCGCGACCGGGCCGCCTTCGACCGGGCGACCGCCGCGCTCGGCAAGGCGCAGGCCGAACTGGCTGCCGCGGAAGACCGCTGGCTGGAGCTGGAACTGCTGAAGGAGAGCCTGGAGGCCTGAGCCTCAGCCGCTGGCCGAGAAGCGCTCGTTGAAGGCATAGCCCGAGCCGCGCACGGTGCGGATCGGATCGACCTCACGGCCGCGCTTGACCGCCTTGCGCAGCCGGCCGATATGCACATCCACCGTGCGCTCGTCGATATAGACGTCCCGGCCCCACACCCCATCGAGCAGCTGTTCGCGGGTATAGACCCGGCCGGGCGACTGCATCAGGAACTCCAGGAGACGGAACTCGGTCGGCCCCAGATTGATCTCGCGGCCAGCCCGATGCACGCGCCGCGTCTCGCGGTCGAGCTCGATGTCGCCGGATTTCAGCACGCTCGACAGGTGCTCGGGCTTGGCCCGGCGCAAGAGGGCGCGCACCCGCGCCAGCAGCTCGGGCACGGAAAAGGGCTTGACCACATAGTCGTCGGCGCCGGTGGCAAGGCCGCGCACGCGCTCGCCTTCCTCGCCGCGGGCGGTCAGCATGATCACCGGCAGGCGCTCGGTCTCCGAGCGCAGGCGCAGGCGCCGGCACAGCTCGATGCCCGACAGGCCGGGCAGCATCCAGTCCAGCAGCAGCAGGTCGGGCACCGCCTCGCGCAGGCGAACCTCCGCCTCGTCGCCCCGGCCCACGGTTTCCACCTGATAGCCCTCGGCCTCCAGATTGTAGCGCAGGAGGACGCCGATGGGCTCCTCGTCCTCCACGATCATGATGCGTGCCGTCATGGAACCAACCCGATGGTCACCCGGACCGGCCTGTGTCAGGCGCCCGGCGTGATGATGGTGGTGGTGTCGAGCTTGGGACGCTCGTCGGAGAGCGTCACGCCCTTGACCATGTAGTGGACCGTCTCGGCGATGTTGGTGGCATGGTCGCCGATGCGCTCCAGGTTCTTGGCGCAGAACAGCAGATGGGTGCAGGCGCCGATGTTGCGCGGATCCTCCAGCATGTAGGTGAGGAGCTCGCGGAACAGCGAATTGTAGAGGGCGTCGATGTCGCCGTCGGACTTCCAGACCTCCATGGCCGCATCGAGATCGCGCTGGGCATAGGCGTCGAGCACGTCCTTGACCCGCTCCAGCGCCAGCCTGGCCATGGCCTCGAAGCCGCCGGTCACCTTGGGGGCGGGCAGAGTGCCGTTGATGACGATGACCCGCTTGGCGATGTTCTTGGCGAGGTCGGCAATGCGCTCCAGGTCCGCGGCGATGCGCAGCGCGCCGACGATCTCGCGCAGGTCGATGGCCATGGGCTGGCGCTTGGCAATGACCAGAACCCCGGTTTCCTCGATCTCGCGCTGCATGGCATCGATGGCCGGATCGGCCTCGCGCACGGCCCGCGCCAGCTCCATGTCGCCGCGCACCAGCGCGTCGATCGCGCCGATGATCTGCTTCTCGGTGAGCCCGCCCATCTCGGCGACCCGCTGCGCCAGGCTCTTCAGCTCGTTCTCGAAAGCGCTGACGATGTGCTCGGTCATGCCAATCTCCTGAGGTGGCGCGGACGGGACTCGCTCCATAGCCCCACGACGCGACGGTTCTATGCCCGCGAAGTGACACATCAATGACGGCAAATGTCACGCTGTTTCATGATCTTGCCGCGCTTGCGACAGTTCGCGGCGGCTTTCGGGCGGGGTCGGCCGCCGATCAGGACCGCTGCCCCTGCGGAAGGCCGGGCGCCGCCGCCGGGGGCTCGGCGCATTCGAGGCGCACGGTGAAGGTTGCCCCCTCTCCCGGCCGGCTGTCGATGGTCAGGCGGCCGCGATGCCGGTTGAGGATATGCTTGACCAGCGCCAGGCCGAGACCCGTGCCACCCTTCTCCCGGCTGGAGGCGACATCGACACGGTAGAAGCGCTCGGTCAGCCGCGGCAGGTGGTCGGCCGGAATGCCCGGCCCGAAATCGCGGACCGCCACCACCGCCTCCGCGCGCCGCCCGGCGCGCGCCTCGCGCGTCAGCGTGATCTCCACCCGCTTGCCCTCGGCGCCATACTTGATGGCGTTCTGCACCAGGTTCTCGAACAGGCGGATCAGCTCGTCCTGGTCGCCGGTGACCACCAGGGCCGGCGCGGCCGCGCTCACCTCGACGCTCACCCCCTGCGCCTTTGCAAAGGGGTCGAGCGTGTCGCGGACATGGCCGATGAGGGCGACGAGCTCGACCTGGCCGGAGGGGCGGACATGCTCGTTCAGCTCGATGCGCGACAGCGACAGCAGGTCGTCGATCAGGCGCGCCATGCGCTGGGCCTGCGCCAGCATGATGCCGAGGAAGCGCTCGGTCGCCGCCGGATCGTTGCGCGCCGGGCCCTGGATCGTCTCGATGAAGCCGACGACCGAGGCCAGCGGCGTGCGCAGCTCGTGGCTGGCATTGGCCACGAAGTCGGCGCGCAGGCGCTCCAGGCGCTTTTCCTCCGACAGGTCGCGCAGGGTGATGAGCACGAAATCCGGCTCGCCGCCGTCACGGGCCCTGGCCGTCACCGCGAGCGGCGCGGCGACCGCCCGGAACAAGCGGCTGACCGGCACGCGCTCCTCGTAGTCCACCTCCTGCGTCGCGCCCAGCGCCACGGCCCGCCGCACCGCCTCGATCAGGCCGGGCTCGCGCAGCGCCAGGGTCAGCGGCTCGCCGCGCCTGAGGCCGCCTGCAACCGCCGTCGCGGGGGCGTTGAAGGAGCGCACGCTGAGCCGGGCGTCGGTGAGGATGGCCGGTTCGGGCAGGGCGCCGATCAGTCCCTCGATGGTCAGGTCGGTGCGCCGCGGCGCCGGCCGCGCGCCGGCCGGAGCCTCCTCGCTGACCGGACGGCGGGCCGGCAGACGCATGACCAGGCCCGCGGCCACCACGGCAAGGCCGGCGCCGAACGCGAAGGGCCAGGCCACCCGCCCCCAGACCATCAGCACCAGCGCCACAAGGCCGCCCGCGCCATAGAGGAACCAGCGCCCCCGCCATCCGTCCTGCCAGGCTTGCCCCCACGTCTCCGGCATCGCCGATGTCCTGCTCATCCGTCTGACCTGTCACGCCGACAAGACAGTTCTGTGACGGGTCAGTCCCGCCGGAAGATGATGCTGGCCGCCCAGCCGGTGAACAGTGCCAGCGCGGCCGCCGCCAGGCCGTAGAGCAGCCCGTGATCGCGCGCCGCATTGGCCACGAAGGCCTCGAACCCGGTCTTGGTGACCTCGAAATTGGTGTTCTCGCGCGCCAGGATCACGCCGCCGGACAGGAGGTAGATGTCGACGTCGAAGGTGCCGACCGGCGTGTTGGGCACCACGGGAATGTTGGCGCGGAACAGCATGGGCGTCAGGAAGGTGACGCCCGTGGGATTGTCGCGATAGAGGCCGCGCGCCTGGTTGATGCGCAGGAACGCCTCGCGGAAGGCCGGCGTGGCCGCCGGATTGGCGCCGATGCGCGACGTCTCGACCCTCACCCCCTGCACGCCGATCTGCTGGCGGCGCCTGAGGTCGAGATCGGCGATCGCCTCGGCCGGACGGTTCGACAAGAGCGCATAGAAGCTCGGCACCTCGACGAATTCGCGTGCATCGGTGTTCATCCAGATGCCGAAGACGCGGTTCTTCTGGCGCGTCACCACCCTGGCCCGCGGTCCGCGCACCACCACGGCG
>JBKBOA010000019.1:0-52728 GCA_046295035.1 Phreatobacter sp. | reverse complement strand
AGCACCTCGCCGGAATAGACGTCGAGATCGAGCCCGTCGATGACCATGCGCTCGCCGAAGCCGATGGCCACGTCGCGCGCCGAGATGATGACCTCGCCCTCGGGGATTGCCGCCATCTCAATATCCGAGGGTTGCGAAGATCACGGCGAACAGGCCGTCGACCACGATGACGAGGAAGATCGCCTTGACCACCGAGGCGGTGGTCTGGGCGCCGAGGCTTTCGGCCGAGCCCTTGACCCTCAGTCCCTCGACGCAGGCCACCAGTCCGATGATGAGCGCCATGAACGGCGCCTTGGCGAGACCCACCCAGATATGGCGCTGCGCCACCTCCTCCTGCATGCGCGCAAGGAAGATGTCGATGGGCATCTGCCCGTAGATCTGGGCGACGATGGCCCCCCCGGCAATCGCCGACAGGTTGCCGATGATGGTGAGGAGCGGCAGCCCGATGACCAGCGCGATCAGCCGCGGCA
The DNA here is from genome assembly GCA_046295035.1 of Phreatobacter sp. Lineage (GTDB taxonomy): Bacteria > Pseudomonadota > Alphaproteobacteria > Rhizobiales > Phreatobacteraceae > Phreatobacter. The sequence goes on along the minus strand of JBKBOA010000019.1, from coordinate 52,258 downwards.
GGACCAGCACCTCGACCGGGTTGAGCCCCATCACCCGCAGCGCGTCGATCTCCTCGCGCATCTTCATGGAGCCGATCTCGGCCGTATAGGCCGAACCCGTGCGCCCGGCGACCATGATCGACACGATCAGCACGCCGATCTCGCGCAGCGTCAGGATGGCCACGAGATCGACCACGAACGTGTCCGCGCCGAAGGCCCGGAAGAAGAAGATGCCCTGCTGGGCGATGATGCCGCCGATCAGGAAGGTGATGAGGAACATGATCGGCACGGCGCGGAAGGCCACGCGGTCGAGCTGGGTCACGACCGCGGCGAAGCGGAACCGTGCACGGCCGATGACGAGATAGCGCCCGGCGATCACCACCTCGCCGAAGAACGAGACCAGGGCCTTCAGATCCCGGGCGGCCTCCACCATCTGCTCGCCGACCTTGCGCAGGCCCTGGATGACCATCGGCGGCTCGACGGGCGGGGGCGGCGGCGGCTCGGCGAGACCCTCGCCGACCTCGCGATAGATGGTGCCGGCCGCCGCTCTCAGGCCGACCACCTGGACAGGCACGCCGCGATCCCGGAACGCCGTCTCGGCCGACTTGACCAGCGTGCCGCCCAGCGTGTCCAGGCGGCTCACCTGCGAGAAATCCATGACCACGGCCGCTGGCGCCCCCGCTTCGGCCACCAGGCGGCGCACCTCGGGCTCCATGTCGCCGGCGGTCTCGGCGGTCCAGCTTCCGGCAAGCACGATCGTCAGCCGGCTGCCATCCACACGGCTCGCGATCTCAGCGGTGGGCAGTCGGCTCGGATCGTTCACGGCATCCTGTCGGTCAGTCGCGGTCGCACAGGGAGCCATGCACGCCCGGTGCTTGGCACGCGAAGCACTCCTCTTCATAAAGGGCCCGCTCGGCGCCGTCGAGGTCGCCGTCCCCCTTCCTGCCTCTGCGGACACCGCCATGGACATCGCCAAGCCCTATCTCCTGTTTCTGGGGGACGTTCACGACCAGCTGGCCGCGAAGACCGCCCAGGGCATCGTTGACTGGCGCCGCGACTGGTGCGTGGGCCAGCTGCGGCTGGAAGGCTGCAAGGCTGATACGGGCCTGAAGGACGTCTCGATCGCCGAGGCTGCCAAGGCCGGCGCCAAGACCCTGGTCGTCGGTGTGGTCAATGCTGGCGGCGTGCTGCCCGAGCACTGGATCGACACCATCGTGAAGGCCATCGAGACCGGCATGGATGTGGCCACCGGCCTGCATGTGAAGCTGGCGGACATCCCGAAGATCGCGGCCGCCGCGAAGAAGCATGGCCGCAAGCTGCACGACGTGCGCCATCCGACCCAGACCTTTGCCACCGGCAAGGGCACGCTGCGCCCCGGCAAGCGGCTGCTGATGGTCGGCACGGACTGCTCGGTGGGCAAGAAGTACACGGCCCTCGCCATGGAGAAGGGCATGCGCGAGCGCGGCTTCAACGCCGATTTCCGGGCCACCGGCCAGACCGGCATCTTCATTTCCGGCCGCGGCGTGGCCGTGGATGCGGTGGTCGCCGACTTTATCGCGGGTGCGGCCGAATGGCTCACCCCGGCCGCCGATCCGTTCCACTGGGACGTGGTCGAGGGCCAGGGTTCGCTGTTCCATCCCTCCTTCGCCGGCGTCACCCTCGGCCTGCTGCACGGCGCCCAGCCCGATGCCTTCATCGTCTGCCACGAGCCGACCCGCAGGACCATGCGCGGCGTCCAGACACCGCTGCCCTCCATCGGCGACGTGATCGAGATGACCACCGCGCTGGGCCGGCTGACCAATCCGGCGATCACCTGCATCGGCCTGTCGATCAACACCGAGCATCTGTCGGAAGAGGCCGCCTTCACCTGCCTCGACCGGCTGTCGCGCGAATACGAGCTGCCGGCGACCGATCCGGTCCGCTTCGGAGTGGAGCCGCTGGTGGATGCGATCGCCGCGCTTTACGGGGAGCCTGAACCGCGCCCGGAGCCGAAGAAGGACAAGGCGAAGAAGGCCGGTTCGAAGAAGGCCAGGTGAGCCGGAAGGCCGGTCCGCCGACCGTCTGACGTCCCCGCCGGACCGCTCCGGCCGGAAGGCGGTGTTCCTGCTCCCTCACCGAAGGTGTCCAGCATGTCCTCCCGTTCGCTCACCGTCGCCATCGAGCGCTGGCCCATCGCCGGCACCTTCACGATCTCGCGCGGCTCTCGCACCGAGGCGGTCGTGGTGGTCTGCGAGATCCGCGACGGAGCGGCCATCGGCCGGGCCGAATGCGTGCCCTATCCCCGCTATGGCGAGACGGTGGAGGGGGTTGCCGCCGACATCGAGGCCATGGCCGAGGCCATTGCGAGCGGGCTGGACCGTCAGGGCCTGCTGACCGCCATGAAGGCGGGCGCGGCGCGCAATGCGGTGGACTGCGCGCTTTGGGATCTGGAGGCCAAGATGGCGGGCAAGCGGGCCTGGGAACTGGCCGGCCTGCCGGCGCCCAAGCCCCTCACCACGGTCTATACCATCTCGCTCGGCTCGCCCGAGACCATGGCCGAGCAGGCCAGAAGCTGCGGCCGGCCCCATCTGAAGATCAAGCTCGGTGGCGAGGGCGATGCCGACCGGCTGGCCGCCATCCGGCAGGCGGTGCCCAATGCCACGCTGGTGATCGACGCCAACGAGGCCTGGACGCCGGCCAATCTGGAAGCGAACCTGGCCGTCTGCGAGCGGTTCCGTATCGCCCTGGTCGAGCAGCCCCTGCCGGCGGCCGATGATGGGGCCCTGGTGGGCGTGAAGCGCCCGATTCCGATCTGCGCCGACGAGAGCGTGCATGACCGCGCCTCGCTGACCGCGCTCGCCGGCAAGTACGATGCCATCAACATCAAGCTCGACAAGACCGGCGGGCTGACGGAAGCGCTCCTGCTCGCCGAGGAGGCCGGCCGGCTCGGCCTGAGGATCATGACCGGCTGCATGGTCGGCACGTCGCTGTCCATGGCGCCGGCCATGGTGGTGGCCCAGCGCGCCTTCCTGGTCGATCTCGACGGGCCGCTCCTCCTGCGCGAGGACCGGCCGGAGGGCCTGCGCTACGACGGCTCGACCGTCTATCCGCCGGCTCCCTCGCTCTGGGGCTGAGGCTCCTGTCCACTGCCCGCGGCGGGGATTCCCGGCCTCTCGATCGGCAGCGACCGCGCGAAGGCTGCGACCGCGAGGCCGACGAGGCAGAGAGCGGCCATGGCCAGATAGGCATGGGCGCCGGCCCGCGCATAGAGCCAGCCGGCCATCAGGGTTGCCATCGCCATGGTCGCACCGATGGCGACCGAAACGGTGCCCTGGCCGCTGGCGCGGGCATGGGCCGGCAGGCGTGCCGCCAGATAGGCCATGGTGCCGAGATGCACCAGGCCGAAGCCGGCCGCGTGCAACGCCTGCAGCGGCGCCAGCACGACGAGCGGCGGGTCGAAGGCCATCAGCGCCCAGCGCAGGAAGCCGCCCGCGCCGCCGATCAGCAGATAGGTGGTCGGCCGCCAGTCGCGGGCAAAGCGTGTCGCCACCCAGAACATGACGATCTCCGCCAGCACGGCCACGGCCCACAGGACGCCGACCACGAAGCCGGAATAGCCGATCTGCTTCCAGTGGATGGAGGCGAAGCCGTAATAGACCGCATGGCTCGCCTGCAGGAAGGCGACCGCCACCATGACCAGCACGAAGCGCAGGTTGAAGAAGGAGGGCCCCCGGGGGCCGGACTGAACCTCCTTCTGGTCGCGCACCAGCATCAGCGAGGCGATCGTCAGCGGCACGAGGCTGAGCCAGATCATCCACACGATCTGGTCCGGGCGGATGATGACCAGCGCCAGGCCGCCGGCAATGTTGGCCACCATGAACGCCACCGAACCCCAGACGCGGATGCGCCCGTAGTCGAGGGCGCGCCGGGCGACCCCGGCAAGGCCATAGGCATCGGCCAGCGGCACCATCGGGCTCCAGACGAAGGAGGTGATCAGCACGCCGACGAGGATCATCACGAAGCCCTCGGCCATGCCGATGCCGAGGAAGGCGACCATGGTAGCGCTGGCGCAGATGACGAGGGCCAGCGACAGCACGCCACTGCGGTCGGCCAGGAAGGTCACCGTCGGTGTGGCCACCATGCGGATCAGCATGCCGCAGGCCAGAACCGTGCCGACTTCGGCATCGCTCAGGCCCTTGGCCTTCAGCCAGACGGGGAAGAACGGCTGGTAGAGCCCGAAGCCGACAAACAGCGCCGCGTAGAACAGCGAGAGGCGCGTCGCGAACAGCTTGGCATCGTCCGGTTTGGCGTCAGGGCCGCGCGACATTAGGATTTCCGATGAGAATCGGTGAGATGATCCGTTTCTAGACTGCCTTCCTGCGTGCCGCGAGAGCACCCTGCCGATGTCAGACGAGCCCCGCCTTCCCGTCCCGGCTGCCCCGGCCCCGATCAGCGAGAGCGACTACGAGGCCATTGCCGAGGCGGTGATGGAAACGGCGCGCGGGCGCTGGTTCCTCGCCGAATATGCCCGCCGCAACCGCCATGCCGATACCACCGCCGTGCTCGGCGCCATCCAGCGGCTTGAAGGCACCCTTGCCGCCGCGCGGGCGCCGGCGCCGGAGATCGAGCGCATCCGCATGGACATCCGCGAGATGGCGCAGGCCATCGCCCAGACCAAGGCGGAAATCGCCGCCATCAAGCCGGAGGGCCGCGACGGCGGACGCTTCGAGGAGGCCTCCGTCGAGCTCGATGCCATCGTCCAGGCAACCGCCGCCGCCACCGGCGACATTCTCGGCGCCGCCGAGACCATCCAGGAGATTGCCTGGACGCTGCGCGAACAGGGCACGCCCGATGAGGTCTGCGACCTGATCGACGCCAAGGCCACCGACATCTACACGGCCTGCTCGTTCCAGGACATCACCGGCCAGCGCACCCGCAAGGTGATCGGCGTGCTGCGCTTCCTGGAGCAGCGTATCGATTCGATGATGGCGATCTGGGGCGATGCCGGCGTGGCGCCGGCCCCGCCACCGCCACCCGCATCGGCCGATCAGAGGGACTCGCTGCTCAACGGGCCGGCCCTGCCCGGCGAGGGCCTCGGCCAGAGCGATGTCGACCTGATGATGGACGAGACCCTGTTCGCCGATGCCGCCGGCGCCGAGGCCCGCCCGGCCGGACACGGGGGCGCGGAACCGTCGCCCGCGCCGCCTGAGCCGGCTGGTGTCGCCCTCGAGGCCCGCGCCACCGCGGCGGCCGCGCTGGCCACCGACGACAGGCCGCTCAGCCCCTCGCCCCGCCCGGCCCGCAACGCCGCGGCGACCGGCCGGCTGCCCTCGATCGAGGAGATCGAGAAGCTGAGCTTCGTGGAGAAGGTCGCGCTGTCGAGCTGAGCCTGGCGGGCCGGCTGGCCCGCATGAGTGTGCTGCGAGCTCCCGCTGCCGGCGGCCGCGGCGCCCGTTCTGCCCCTGTTAGCTCACGATGCTGGCGAACAGCGCCGGATCGACATTGCCGCCGGACAGGACCAGCGCCACCACCTGATCCCTGACGTCGAGGCGGCCGGCGAGCAGGGCCGCCAGCGGCACCGCGCCCGAGGGCTCGACCACCAGCTTCAGCTCGCGGAAGGCGAAGGCCACGGCCCGCCTGACCTCCTCCTCCGAGGCGACGAGGCCGCCAGCGACCCGCGACCGGTTCACGGCGAAGGTCAGCTCGCCCGGCATCGGCGCCAGCAGCCCGTCGCACAGCGAGCCGGACAACCGGTCATTGGCGACCCGCTCGCCGGCGGCCAGCGAACGGGCGTGGTCATCGAAGCCGTCCGGCTCGGCCGCATAGATTCGCGCACCCGGAGCGGCCTCGTGAACGGCCAGAGCCACGCCCGCGAGCAGTCCGCCGCCGGAGACCGGCACGATCACCGAGTCGGGCTTCAGGCCCTGAGCGGCAAGATCCTCGACGATCTCGCGGCCGACCGTCCCCTGCCCGGCCATGATGAAGACGTCGTCGAACGGCGGCACCAGCGTGGCGCCGCGCTCGGCGGCGATCCGCCGCGCCATGGCCACCCGGTCATCCTTCTCGCGGTCGAACAGCACGATCTCGGCACCGGCGGCCGCCGTGCGCTCGCGCTTCAGCACCGGCGAATCCTTGGGCATGACGATCAGGGCGGGCATGCCGAGAAGCTGGGCGGCGGTCGCCACCCCCTGGGCATGGTTGCCGGAGGACATGGCCACGACGCCGGCCTGGCGCTCGACCGGGTTCAGCCGCGCCAGCCGGTTGTAGGCGCCGCGGAACTTGAACGAGCCCGTGCGCTGGAGCGGTTCGGCCTTCAGGAACACGCGCGCCCCGGTGAGCGCATCGAGCTCCGGCGAGGTGAGCAGCGGTGTGCGGCGAGCCACCGGCGCGATCAGGCGCGCGGCATCGGCAACATCGGCGGCGGTCGGCAGGGCGGGCATGGGACAACTCCGGATCGGGGCCGCCATATGACGGCCGCCGGGGTCGGGGGGCAAGCCAGCCTTTGTGGCGCCAGCCATCACCGGCCCGAATATCCGCCGCTGCGACACGCCGCACCGACCTGCCCCCTCGCCTTGCGGCCGGCCACGGGCTAGGAAGCGCGCCGGGAGACCCGCGTGACCGACGCTCCGACCGACACAGCCGAGACCGGGACTGCGCCCGCCGATGGCCCGCGCAGCATCCTCATCCTGATGAGCCGCACCGGCGGCGGCCATCTTGCGAGCGCCCGCGCGCTTGAGGCCGAGTTCCACGCCCAGCGGGCCGGTTTGACCGTGACCATCGTCGACGTGCTCACCGACCACCTGAGCTTTCCGTTCTCGCGCCTGCCGAAGACCTATGACAGCCTGGTGAACCGCACGCCGCGACTGTGGCACGCCATGTGGCGGGCCACAGCCCGCCCGTTCGTTTCCCGCCCCTCGGCCGCGCTCGTGCGCCGGCTGTCGCGCCGCAAGCTGGAGCGCCTCGTCACCGCCACCTGCCCGGATCTCGTCGTCTCGGTGCACCCGCTGGTCAACGACCTCGTCCTGCCCGTGCTGGCCCGCCTGTCGCCGGCCAGCCGCTACGTGACCGTCGTGACCGATCTCGGCGGCATTCATCCCGCCTGGCTGCACCCGAGGAACGCGGCCATCTACCTGCCGACCGAGCGGGCCGTGGAGATGGCCGCCGCGCGCGGCCTGCCGCGCGAGCGTCTGCACGCCTACGGCCTGCCGATCCGCGCCGACTTCGCCCGCGAGGCGGCCGACCGCGCCGAAACGCGCGCCGGCTTCGGTCTCGACCCGGCCCTTCCGGTGGTGCTGGTCATGGGCGGCGGCGGCGGCATCGGCCCCATCGAGGCCATCGTCCGCGAGACGGCGACCGCCCTCGCCGCTGCCTCGCCCGCAGCCCCCCTGGCCCAGATCGCGGTGGTCTGCGCCACCAACGAGAGGCTGAGGGGGCGGCTCAGGGCCGTCCGATGGCCCGTGCCGGTGATCGCGCTCGGCTATGTCGACCGCATGGCGGATCTCATGCACGCCGGCGACCTGCTGGTGACCAAGGCCGGGCCCGGCACCATTGCCGAGGCGAGCGTGCTCGGCCTGCCCATGCTGCTCTACGGCTTCATCCCCGGCCAGGAGGCGCCCAATGTCGCCCATGTCGTCGAGGCCGGGGCCGGGCTGTTCGAGCCGAAGCCGCAGCGCATCGGCGCCGACATCGCCCAGCTGATGTCGGAGGGGCGCGAACGGCTGGCGGCCATGGCCGAGGCGGCCCGCCGGCTCGGCCGGGCGCGGGCCACCCACGACATCGTGGCCTCCATTCTCGCCGCCCGCGCGGGCTGATCCATCACTCGCCGATCGGGCGGCGGCCTTGCGTCAGGCGGCCTTGTAAAACGATTGAGACGGGCGGCATCATCCGCCAACAGCATGGAATCCAGGGAGGGCTGTCGTGAAACTCGTCCGCTACGGAGCCAGGGGCAAGGAGAAGCCGGGGCTCATCGACCCGGAGGGCAAGATCCGCGACCTGTCGGCCATCGTGCCCGACATCGTCGGGGACGTCCTGTCGAAGAAGGGCCTGGCCAAGATCGCCAAGGCGAACTGGCAGAAGCTGCCGCTGGTCCGGGGCCGCCCCCGCCTCGGTGCGCCGGTCGGCCGGGTCGGCAATTTCATCGCCGTCGGGCTCAACTATGCCGATCACGCGGCCGAGACGGGCGCGGCCATCCCCACCGAGCCGATCCTGTTCAACAAGGCGCCCTCCTGCATCGTCGGACCGAACGATGATGTCATGCTGCCGAAGAAGTCGGTGAAGACCGACTGGGAGATCGAGCTGGCCATCGTGATCGGCGAGCGCGCCCGCTACGTGTCGAAGAAGGACGCCATGTCGGTGGTCGCCGGCTTCTGCATCTGCAACGACGTGTCGGAGCGCGAGTTCCAGATCGAACGCGGCGGCCAGTGGATGAAGGGCAAGGGCTGCGAGACCTTCGGCCCGCTCGGACCCTGGCTGGTGACGAGCGACGAGATCAAGGACGTGCAGAACCTGTCCATGTGGCTGGACGTCAATGGCGAGCGCATGCAGACCGGCTCGACCAAGACCATGATCTTCGACGTCAAGACCATCGTCTCCTACATTTCCGAGTTCATGGTGCTGGAGCCGGGCGACGTCATCACCACCGGCACGCCGCCCGGCGTCGGCCTCGGCATGAAGCCGCCGCGCTTCCTCAAGGCCGGCGACGTGATGACGCTCGGCATCGAGGGCCTCGGCGAGCAGAAGCAGAAGGTCGTCGCCTGGTCGTGAGGCCGGCGGGGCGGCTCGCCTGCCCCCTGACCTTCCGCCACGGCCGGAGCGGGCCATGCTGAAAGCCGCCGTCCTGACCGCCGTGGCCATGGTGGCCTTCGCGGCCAATTCCGTGCTGGCGCGGCTGGCGCTCGCCGGCGCGGCCATCGACGACATGGGCTATACCGGATGGCGCCTCGCCTCGGGCGCGGTCGCGCTGCTCGCCCTTGCCGTCCTGATGAACCGTGGCACGGGGCAGCGGCGCGCGGGCAGCTGGCCCCAGGCGGTGGCGCTGTTCGGCTATGCCATCGCCTTCTCCGTCGCCTATCTCTGGCTGGGCGCGGCGGTTGGCGCCATCGTGCTGTTCGGCGCCGTGCAGGCCGGCATGGTCGGCGCCGCGCTGGCGCGCGGCGACCGGCCGGGACCCGTCGAATGGCTCGGGCTTGGCCTCGCCTTTTCCGCCCTGGTCTGGCTGGTGGCCCCGGGGGCTGCGGCCCCCTCAGCGCCCGGCGTCGCGTTGATGGCGATCGCCGGCCTGTGCTGGGCCGCCTATTCCCTGATGGGCCGCGGCTCCACCGATCCGCTCGCCGACACCACCGGCAATTTCGTCCGCTGCCTGCCGGCCGCTCTGGCGCTGATCGCCTGGGGCTGGTGGGCCCATCCGCCCTCGCCGGCGGGCCTTGCCTATGCGCTCGCCTCCGGGGCCATCGCCTCCGGGCTCGGCTATGCGGTCTGGTACGCGGTGCTGCCGCAGCTCACGCGCGTCACCGCCGCCACCGTCCAGTTGACCGTGCCGGCAATCGCCGCGGCAGGCGCGGTGCTGTTCATCGGCGAGCCGCTGACGGCCCGCATCGTGCTCGCCTCGGCCGGGATCGGCGCCGGCATCGCGCTGGCGATCGTGGCCGGCGAGCGGCGTCGCAACGCCCGCAGCTGAATCAGAGCAGGAACCGGCGGAATCGGATTCTCAACGGCAGGATGCGCACAACTCCGCGCGCACCATCAAGGACTTGGCCGGAAAATCCGATTCTGCACACGAGCCTTGCCCCAGCATCCGCCGCCCGTTCAGGACAGGGCATGCCTGCACCGGCGGGTCTGCCCAAATCGGCTGCGATGTGGTTCAAGACGAGCCTCTCCCCTCGCCCCGGCCGTTCCCCATCCGATGCCCGTCCTGTCCCGCGCCGCCACGGGGATCATCCTCAAGCTGCTCTCGACCATGGCCTTCACCTGCATGTCGACGCTGGTGCGCGTGGCCGGCCAGGACGTGCCGGTGGGCCAGGTGGTGTTCTGCCGATCGTTCTTTGCCCTGATCCCGCTGTTTCTCATGCTGGCCTTCCGCCACGAGATCATGGAGGCATTCCGCTACACGAGCTTCCGCTCGCACATGAAGCGCGGCGTCATCGGGGCGACCGGCATGTTCTCCGGCTTCGTCGGACTGACCATGCTGCCGCTCGCCGACTCCACCGCCATCAGCTATGCTGCGCCGCTCATGGTGGTTCCGCTCGCCTATTTCCTGCTGGGAGAGCAGGTGCGTGTCTATCGCTGGACGGCGGTCGCCATCGGCTTTGTCGGGGTTCTGGTCATCCTCTGGCCGCATCTCGATATCGGCGCCCTGTCAAACCGCACGGAAGCCCAGCGCCACGGCGCCATGTTCGCGCTCGGCGGGGCGGTCTGCGCGGCCTTCGCCACCATCCAGGTGCGCCGGCTGGTCAATACCGAGACGACCGCCTCGATCGTCTTCACCTTCATGGCGCTGTGCGCGGTGCTGGCCCTGCTGACCTGGCCGCTCGGCCGGTACCTGCCCTTCATCGGCCAGTGGGTGATGCCCACCCCCTGGCAGGCCTTCATCCTGGTGATGGTCGGCGTGTTCGGCGGGCTCGGCCAGATCTTCCTGACCATCAGCTACCGCCATGCCGACACCTCGCTGATCGCGCCCTTCGAATATTTCTCGATGATCTGGGCGATCATCATGGGCTACCTGGTGTTTGCCGACCTGCCGAGCATCTATGTCATCTGCGGCGGCAGCATCGTCGTGGCCTCCGGCATCTTCGTCATCTGGCGCGAGCAGAAGCTGGGTCTCGAGCGCGCCCGCCAGCGCAAGGTCGCCACCCCACAGGGGTGAGGCTTCCCTATTCCATCACCGCCGCCTTCAGGATGCAGACCATGACCGCATGGGCGGTGTCCTCGCCGACATTGCGGATGACGTGGCGACCGTCGCAGCGGTAGCGCACGCTCTCCCCGGCCCGGACCGTCTCGCTGCGATCGCCGACCTCGACCTCAAGCGTTCCGCTCAGCACCGACAGGCTCTCGATGGAGCCGCGCTGGTGCCCCTCGCTCTCCAGCACGCCGCCCGGATCACAGTGGAAATCGTACCATTGCAGCCATTCCACCGTCTTGATCCAGCCGATGATCGACAGGCGGCAGCGGCCATCGTCGGAGACCAGCAGGGGCGTGTCGGCCTTCGACAGCTTTTCCAGGAACGGCTCCTCGGTGCCGCTCGCCAGCACGCGCTCGATCGAGACGTCGAGCGCCTGCGACAGGCGCCAGATGGTGGCGAGGGTCGGATTGGTCTCGTTGCGCTCGATCTGGCTGATGATCGACTTGGCCACGCCGGACTGTTCCGACAGCTCCGACAGCGACAGGTTGTAGGCCTTGCGCAGCCGCTGCACGGTCTTGCCGAGATTGCCCGACAGGGCATGGGCCCCGGCGTCGAGCTCGTTCCTGGGTCTCGGATCGCGGTCGGCCATGGTCGGGTGGCAATCGGCAAGCGGACGAAGTGGCGAACGATCGTTCGTCGAAACGACCATAAGCATGGCCGCGCTGCCGTGCAAGATTGGGGCGCTCGCTAGACCTCCCGCGCTCCCAGCGCCGCATGCATGGACACGCGCGTCCAGGGGGCGAGGCGGGCCTGATAGGCCGCATAGCTGGCCAGCACCTTGCCGGCCATCGGGCTGCGGCTGCCGAGCTCGCGCATCAGGTCGCCAGCGTGCCGGCGCGCCAGCGACACCATGGCGGCCGGAAAGCCGCGCAGCCTGACCCCATGGGTGCCGACCAGCTGGGTGAGCGCCTCCATGTTCAGCCTCTCGATCTCGGCAAGCGCAATCACCTGCTCGGCCTGCGATGCCGCCTCCACGACCCCTTGCAGATCAGCCGGCAGCCGGTCCCACAGGGCCTTGTTGATGAGCAGCTCGCTCGAGCCGTTCGGCTTGTTGAAGCCAGGCGCATAGTAATAGGGCGCGATCCGCCACAGACCGAGCTGGATGTCCGAGCCCGGCGCGGTGAACTCGGCCGCGTCGATGGTACCGCGCTCGAGCGCCGGATAGATATCGCTCGGCGCAATGGCCAGGGCGGTGGCGCCGAGCCGCTGGAACAGTTCGGCGCCGAGCCCGACCATGCGGATCTTGAGGCCCCTGAGATCCTCGGCGGAGCCGATCTCGCGGCGGAACCAGCCGCCCATGGACACGCCGGTATTGCCGCCGAGCAACGGCCGCAAGCCGAAGGGCGCCGCAGCCTCGTCCCAGAGCGCCTGGCCGCCGCCATTGTAGATCCAGGAGGCGTGCTCGGGCGGGGTGAAGCCGAAGGGCACGGAGGTGAAGAAGGCGAAGGCCGGCTCCCGACCGACCGCGAACAGGGAGGCCGTGTGACCAAGCTCCACCGTGCCGTTGCCGACCGCCTCATGGACCGAGAAGGCCGGCACGATCTCGCCGGCGGCAAAGACCTGCACCTCGATGCGCCCGCCCGAGAGGAGACGGATGCGGTCGGCGATGCGCTGCGCGGAGAACCCCGGGCCTGGCAGGTTGCGTGGCCAGGAGGTCACCATGCGCCAGCGCATCGGCGTCTGGGCCTGCGCCAGACGGGGGGCGGCGAGCAGGCCGGCGGCACCGGCGGCAAGGGCACTGCGGCGGTCGGGACGGAAGCGGGCGGAGCGGGTCATGGCATCACCGTCGCGGGTTACCAGAAGGCGTGGAAATGATGGGTCGGGCCGTGACCGGCGCCGATCGACAGCCGCTCCGAGGCGGCGATGGCCGCGGTCACATAGTCCTTGGCCTCGCGGACCGCCTGGTCGAGCGGAAGGCCCCTGGCGAGCCCCGCGGCAATCGCCGAGGACAGCGTGCAGCCCGTGCCATGGGTGTTGCGGGTGGCAATGCGCCGGGCCTCCAGCCGCACCTTGCCGTCGGGCGTCACCAGCAGATCCGTGCTGGTCTCGCCCGTTCCATGGCCGCCCTTGACCAGCACCGCCCGCGCGCCGCGCGCGATCAGTGCCTGGCCCTGGGCCAGCATGTCGTCCTCGCTCGCCGCGACCGGCTGATCGAGCAGGGCCGCGGCTTCGAGGAGGTTGGGCGTGACGAGGCTTGCCCGCGGGATCAGCAGCCGGCGGAGCGCCGAGACCGCGTCGGGATTGAGCAGCCGGTCGCCGGAGGTTGCCACCATGACCGGATCGAGCACCACCTGGGTCACGCCATGGCGGTCGAGCCCGGCGGCCACCGCCTCGATGACGGGGGCCTGGGACAGCATGCCGATCTTTGCGGCGCCGACCTTCAGATCGGAGAAGACCGAATCCATCTGCGCCGCGATGAAATCAGGCGGGACATCGTGGATCGCCTGCACGCCCAGCGTGTTCTGCGCGGTCAGCGCAGTGATGACGCTGGCGCCATAGACGCCGAGGGCCGAGAAGGTCTTGAGGTCGGCCTGGATGCCGGCCCCTCCCCCGGAATCCGAGCCCGCGATGGTGACGGCAATGGCGGTCATGGACTGTCCTCCCGGATGGGCGGGCCGGAACGGGCCCACGCGGCAAGCTCCGGCGCATCGAGGCCGTGGAGCGCGTCGAGATAGGCGGCGGCGAAGGTGCCGGGGCCCCGCGCCTGCTGGGCCGCCGCCTCGCCGGCAATGCCAAGGGCGGTGAGCGCCGCGGCGACGCTGTCCAGCCGATCGCCCTCGCAGGTCAGGAAGGCCGTCGTGATGGCCGCGCCAGCGCAGCCCATGGCCGTGACCTTCGCCATGAGCGGGTGGCCGTGGGCGACCGACAGGGTCCGCACGCCGTCGGTCACCTGATCGTTCGCGCCGGTCTGCGCGACGACCGTGCCGAGCCGGGCCGCCAGCGCCGCCATGGGTTCCCCCTTGCCGAGCGCGGCGATCTCGGCAGCATTGCCGCGGATGGCGGCCGGGCCGAGGGCGGCGAGGTCGCGGGCAAACACCGCCCTCGACGGCGAGCGGTCGATGAAGACGGGGTCGAGCAGCCAGGGAAGGCCGGCCTGTCCCGCCGCCGCGATCGCAAGGCCGATGGCCGTGCGCCGGTCCGCCTCCAGCGTGCCGAGATTGATGAGCAGCCCGTCGGCGCTGGCGACGAAGGCGGCGATCTCGTCGGCAGCCGTGGTCATCGAGGGCACCGCGCCGATGGCGAGCAGGGCATTGGCGGTGAAGGCCTGCGCCACCGTGTTGGTGACGACATGGATGCGCGGGCGGCGGTCCCGGATGACCCGGAGACGGTCAGCAGCGATGGTGGCAAGGCGGGCGGGCATCACATGCCCCAGTCAGGCGCCGACGCGCTCATCTCGGTTTCCTCCGCCGGCATGACCCGGATCAGGTGCGACGGGTTGGCCTGACGCCTCTCAGCCCGCGATGGGCACCCCGACGAGATGCTAAAGACCTAGGCCAAGGGGCGGGCGCGCGCAAGGGTGATGAGCCGGCGCGCCGCGCGGTTCATGGCTCCCGTGCGGCGACCGGGCCCATGGGGGATGACGCAGGGCGGCTTTGATGGCAGGAAGAGGCGACGCGCAGGTGCGAGGGCCGCCATGATCCCCTTCTTCGTCCAGATCAAGTGCCAGCTCGGCAAGGCCTACCAGGTCGCCTCGGCGCTGGCCGACCGCGAGATCGCCTCGGAGATCTATTCGACCGCCGGCAACTACGATCTCCTGGTCAAGTTCTATGTCGAGCAGGGCACGGATATCGGCCATTTCGTCAACGAGAAGGTGCAGACGATCCCGGGCATCCAGGACACCCACACGATCATCACCTTCAAGGCGTTCTGACGTCGGCTCGGTTGGCGAGCCCCGGCCGATGCCGGCGGCCGTTGCCGGCTCACGAGCGCGGCGGTGGTCGGCCGGCGCGCGGCGGCAGGCTCTTCAGATAGGCGGCCATGGCCGCCCGGTCGGCATCACTGAGCTGCGAGGTGTTGCGGATGACCGCGGTCATGGTGCCGCCGGTGGAATCGCCCTTCGGGGTCAGGCCGTCGGACAGGAAGGCGGCGATGTCGCCCGCCTCCCAGTCCGCCAGGCCGTCGCGGTGCGGGGTGATGTTGGGAACCCAGCCGCGGCCGTCCGGACTGGGGCCGCCGGCAAAGCGCCTGTCTGCGGGAATGGCGCCGGTCCAGTCGCGCGTCGAATGGCATTCGGCACAGTGCCCCGGACCCTCCACCAGATAGGCCCCGCGGTTCCACTCGGCGCTGCGCTGCGGATCGGGCCGGAACGGCTGGCCATCCAGGAAGGCGAGCTTCCACAGGCCCAGCCCGCGCCGGACATTGAAGGGAAAGCCGACATCGTGAGGCCGGTTGGCCGTCTCGTCCGCCGGCAGCGTCTTCAGATAGGCGAACAGGTCGCGGATGTCGGACAGCGTCATGCGCTGGTAGGAGGTGTAGGGAAAGGCCGGATAGTAGTGTTCGCCGGCCGGTGAGGTGCCCTTCACCATGGCGGTCACGAAATCGGCCTCCGACCAGCGGCCGATGCCACGCTCGGGATGCGGCGAGATGTTGGGCGCGTAGAACCTGCCGAACGGCGAGCGGAGCCCATGGCCGCCGCCAAGCCGCGAGCGATCGGACTGGCCCTCGGTCACATGGCAGGACGCGCAGCCGGCGGCAAAGAACACGATCCGGCCGTTGTCGGGATCGGGCGTGGAGGCGGGGAGAGCGGATGCCTCGATCCGTTCCGGACGGGTCAGCCACCAAAACGCCGCCCCGCCCACGAGGACAAGGGCAACCAGACCCGCGATGATCCGGCGCATCATGGTCCGCTCCCTGTCATGTCTCGATGCTGCGTCGCGCGGCCCCGTCGCCGCGCGCCTGAGGGGCCCGGAACCGCCGCCTCAGCTCTGCGGCCGCCGATAGACCTCGTGGCAGGAGCCGCAATTGCGAGTCACCGCGCCGAAGGCGGCGCGGAACGTGTCGAGATCGGTCACCTTGGCGCCCTCGGCCTGCGCTTCCTGACCCCATCGGGCGATCCGTGCCTCGAAATCCGCCTTGTTGGCCCAGACCGCCGGCAGCGCGGCCGTGTCGCCACCGCTCTGGCTGCCGTCCGGGAACAGCGTCGCGTAGCGGCCGGCCACCTCCGCATAGGTGCGGAAGATGCCCTGCGCCTGGGCGAGATCGAAGGGGGCCTGACCGCGCGCCATGCGCGCGCCAAGACCGGTCTGCTGGCCCACGGTCTTCATCATGTCCTTGCGCTGGGCGATGGGATCGCCCCCCTGCGCGGTCACGGCGGCAACGCCGAGCGAGAGGAGGGCGGCGGCGAGAGCAAGGCGTTTCATGGATGATCCCCGAGATCCGGTCTGGAGAGGTGCCGGTCGGCCGGCTGGAGTCATTCCACACTCACGCCGGCCGCCTTTCACAGTCACGGTTGCGTTATCGCGGCCCATCCTTGCGCGCGGGCAATCGACCGCATGCAGGGATGCATGAAGCCTCACGCCGCCTTCGCGCGCTTGGCCTCCTGGATCGCCTGCCAGACCAGCGCCGGGGTGGCCGGCATGTCGATCTCCCGGATGCCATAGGCGCGCCAGAGCGCATCGACCACCGCGTTCATCACCGCCGGGCATGCGCCGATCGTGCCGGCCTCGCCCGCGCCCTTGATGCCGAGCAGGTTGGTCACGCAGGGCACGTTGCGCGTCTCGAAATGGAAGTTCGGGATGTGGTCCGCCCGAGGCATGGCATAGTCCATGAACGAGGCGGTGAGCAGCTGTCCCGAGTCCTTGTCATAGACCGTGCGCTCCAGCAGCGCCTGGCCGATGCCCTGCACGATGCCGCCATGAACCTGACCGGCGAGCAGGATCGGATTGATGGTGACGCCGAAATCGTCGACCACGGTATAGGCGACGATTGCGGTCGCGCCGGTCTCCGGGTCGATCTCCACCTCGCAGATATGGGTGCCGTTGGGAAAGGTCGGCTCCGGCGGCCGCCAGGTGCCGTGGCTCTTCAGCCTTTCCTCGGCGCCGGGCAGCGAAGCGATCTTCTCGTAGGAGATCGCCTTGTCGGTGCCGACCACGCGCACCATGCCGTCACGGATCTCCACGTCGCCGACGCCGACCTCCATTTCGGAGGCCGCCATCTCCCGGATGGCATCGGCCAGGGCCCGGGCGCCGACATCCACCGCCGCCCCGCCGACCGGCAGCGAGCGCGAACCGCCCGTGCCGGTGCCGGTCGGGATCAGCGCCGTGTCGCCCTGGATGACGGTGATGCGCTCCACCGGAATGTCGAGGTGCTGGGAGGCGAGCTGGGCGTAGGCAGTCTTGTGCCCCTGCCCGTTCGACTGGGTGCCGATCCGGATGGTCACCGTGCCGTCCTTCTCCAGGCTCATCCAGGCATTCTCGGGGGCGCCGCCACCGCAGGCCTCGATATAGGTGGCCATGCCGATGCCGCGGATCTTGCCGGCCTTCCTCGCCGCCTTCAGCCGATCCTTGAAGCTGTCCCAGCCGGCGACCTCCATGGCGCGGGTCATGTGGCCGTCGAAATCGCCGGAATCGTAGGTGCGGCCCACAGGCGTCTTCCAGGGGAACTGGTCGGGCCGGATGAAATTGCGCCGGCGCACCTCGGCCGGGCTCATGCCGGTCTCGATGGCGATGCGGTCCATCAGCCGCTCGATCAGATAGGCGGCCTCGGGCCGGCCGGCGCCACGATAGGCGTCCACCGGCACCGTGTTGGTATAGGCATATTTCAGGTGCACATACATGGCCGGGAAGGCATAGACCCCGGCCAGCATGAGGGCGCCGACATAGGGAATGAAGGTGGCGTACTGGGACAGATAGGCGCCCATGTCGGCGACCGTCTCGACCTTGACCGCAAGCACCTTGCCGCGCCGGTCGAGCGCGGCGGTGGCGGTGGAGACATTGTCGCGGCCCTGGCTGCAATTGACGAAATGATCGGAGCGGTCCTGCACCCAGGCGACCGGCTTCCTCAGCTTGCGGGCCGCCACCAGGCACAGCGGATATTCGCGGAACATGAAGGTCTTGGTGCCGAAGCCGCCGCCGACATCCGGCGTGATGACGCGGATCTTCTCCTTCGGCACGTTGAGGATCTTGGTCGCCAGCGTGTTCTGGATGCCGTGCGAGCCCTGGCTGCCGAGGGTGAGCGTGAAGCTCTTGTCCTTAGGGTCATATTCGGCAAGGCAGCCGCGCGTCTCCATGTAGTTGGTGACGAGCCGGTTGTTGACCACGGTGACCGACACCGTGCGATGGGCCCTGGCGAAGGCCTTTTCGGTGGCCGCCTCGTCGCCCAGTTCCACCTCGGCGGCGAGATTGCCGGGCACTTCAGGCCAGACCTGCCCGGCGCCGGGCTTCAGCGCGTCCACCGCATCGATGACCGGATCACGCGGGGTGTAATCCACGACGATGGCTTCCGCTGCGTCGCGCGCGCGCTCGATCGTGTCGGCGACCACGAAGGCGATGCCGTCGCCGACATGGCGCACCGTCTTCGAGCAGAGCACCTCCCAGGGCGGGTTGAGGATCGGCTTGCCGCCCTTCGACGGCACCTGGCTGAGACAGGGCAGATGGCCGATGCCCTCCAGATCGGCCGCGGTGAAGATGGCCTTCACGCCCTTCATGGCCCGCGCCGCCGAGACATCGCGGATGACGAAATCGGCAAAGGCGAAGGGCGAGCGCAGCACATAGCCGAAGAGCGCGCCAGGAGGCACGAGGTCGGCCACGTAGCGGCCCTCGCCCTTCAGCAGCGGCGCATCCTCGATGCGGGTCAAGGCCTGGCCCATTCCGAATTTCATCGGCGTCATGTCGGGGTGCTCCTGAGAAGGCTTCTAGAATGGAACGCCGGCCCTGCCGGGGCAAGCCGGCCATGTCGCAGGGCCACCATGCCGGACCACCGGCCCCTCATGGCTTGCGCGCGACCATCAGGAGGTTCGTCGCGTCGCCCGGGCCCGGCCGCCAGCGCCGCCAGCGGGCCACCGCCTGTCCGGCAAGACCCGCCACGACCAGCGAGGCGATGGCATGGCGGTCGAGCCGCGCCATGTCCTCGCCGCAGCGCGTCCACGAGAACCGCCGGATCCAGAAGATGATGTCCTCGGCCCGACCATGGCCGACCTCCTCGATCCGCTCCGGCACCAGACCCGTCTCGCGCGCCAGCCGTTCGAGGGCCGGGGCCGTCCAGAAGGTCAGGTGATGCGGCGGCATGTTGACCGGGAAGGCCGGGATCTCGGTCATCGGCGAGGGATAGCGCGGCAGGCCGATGATGACCTGTCCGCCCGGCCGCGTGAGCGAGGCCAGACCGGCGACGAAGCCCCTCGGATCGGTGACATGCTCGACCACATGGAAGGCGGAAACCACGTCATAGGGCACGGGCCGCTCGGCGGCGTGGTCCTCCAGCGACTGCCTGCGGATGTCGAGCCCGCCCGCCCGCGGGTCGGCGTCGGCAGCCTCGTAGGTCAGGTCGATGCCGGTATAGCGCGCATGGGACAGCCAGCGCCCGAAGGCACCGAAGCCGGCCCCGACATCGAGCACCCTGGCGCCGGGCGGCACCAGGGCGGCGGCCAGTTCGCATTCGCGCCGGTAGGCCTGGATCCAGCGCGACGTGGCCAGTCGCCGGTACATGGCGCGATAGAAGGCGGCATCGCCGGCCACCAGCGGGTGGTAGAACAGAAGGCCCTCGGCCCCCTCGCGCAGTTCCAGGCGGTCGATGCCACGATAGAGCTCGGCCACCCGGGCGCCGCCGATGAAGCGCCAGTAGCGCGTCAGGGACTTGACCGGAATGACCTGGACAACCCGGGTGGAGGGTTGGCCGGACAGCGGACAGGCAACCATGGACGTTCCGCGAAAGGGTGGCCGCCCCGAGGTCGGTGCCGGCCACGGAACGCTAGCGCGCCGGGCGCGCCGGCGTCCAGCGGCGCAAGGCCATTGCCTGCCGTGGCGCTGGCGACGATAGTCCGCGGCCTCGCATGCAGGAGGCGCCCGATGGACGAGAAGACACCGACAACACCCCCGGCCATCCTTCTCGGCCTCGGCCTGTGGTTCGTGTCGCTGGTCTGGTGGTTCTTCTACTATGCCCAGTATGGCGGGGCCTTCGGCCTGATCGACCTGAAGCTTGCCTGCATCGCCTGGTCGACAGCCGAATGCCTGTTCTTCCAGCAGCAGATCCGCGGCCCCCTGCCGCGCTACCTGCCGCTCTTCTGGTATGCCGGCATGGTCGCCTTCGCCTTCGGGCTCTGGCAGATGTGGCAGAAGCGCGAATAAGCGTCGGTCGCGCCCATCTAGGATAGTACAGCGATTGGACTGCGAGAAAATGGTCCAGCCAAGAATGGCTGTACCGAAACAGGACGGGTCGGATAGGAAACCCGCCTGCTGCGACAACAGACTCAGTCGCGCGAAGGCGTTGGCGAAGTTTACCCGAGGGCCGAAGCCCCTCTGCCCTTTCGACCCCTATCTGATCGTCTGGCTCGCGGGCCGGGAAGCATCCTAATTTCCGATGCTTTACGAGGCGCTCAAAAGTTTGGTCAACGGAACCTCCCTTACTTACGGCTCACACACTTGGCGACACCAAGGTGCCCTGTCAAGCGTGCGACGTCTTGCAATCGAGGATACCCGATGATCGGCAATTATGTCGTTTGCAGGCTCAGCCGCGCGCCGTCGCCACCCGCAGCGCCGGCGCCTCGGGCGGACGCGAGGCCAGGCAGCGCATGGCGATGTCGAGGCTGGCAAGGCCGTCAGCGCCGCCCACCTGCGGGGATCGGCCGCTGCGCACCGCATCGACGAAGGCCAGGAGCTCGGCGCGCAGCGGCTCCTGGTAGCCGACCGACAGGTGGCGCATGGAATAGCTGCCGTCCGGCTTGTAGTCGAAGCACTCCGTCACCTGCCGGGTGATCAGGTCGGCCACGACATACTTGCCGCGCGTGGCCACCTGCACGGTGCGCGCCTTGAACGGCGTCAGCCAGTTCGTGTTGATGTGGGCGAGCACGCCGGAGCGCGTGCGGAACTGCAGCAGCGCGATGTCCTCGCGGGCTGCGTGGATGGAATTGGTCTGCGGCTGGATGTCCTCGATCTCCGAGCCGGTGAACCAGCGGATCAGGTCGATGTCGTGAACGGCAAGGTCGATGACCACGCCGATATCCGACATGCGCGGCGGGAACGGGCCAACCCGGGTGATCTGGATGGACAGGATCTCCTCGCCCTCCAGCGCCTGCTTGACCGACTGCGCCGCCGGATTGAACCGCTCGACATGGCCGACCATCAGCATCCGCCCAGCGCGGTGGGCCGCATCGATGATGCGCCGCCCCTCCTCCACCGACTGGGCGATCGGCTTCTCGACGAGCACATGCAGGCCGCCGGCAATGGCGGCCAGCGCCAGCGGCGTGTGCAACTGGGTGGGGGCCGCGATGGTCACCGCATCGAGACCTTCGGCCATCATGGCCTCGAGGCTGGCAAAGCCCCGACAGCCGAGGCGCGAGGTGACGAACTCCACCTGCGCCGGATCCGGATCGGCGACGCCGGCCAGCGTGACGCCGGGCAGCTCGGCCAGAACGCGGGCGTGGTTCTTGCCCATCACCCCGAGGCCGACGACGCCGACGCGAAGGGGAGAGCCGGCGGAAGGGGACTGGGTCATGATCGCGGATCTCGGTGGCGGAGCGATTCGGGCGCGCTGCGGCAGGAACGACAAGCCAAGTCCTATAAGACCCGCCGGCGGTGCGGGCAATTCGGGCCCGATCACGAAGGATGACCGCCGATGACAGCGCGCCCGCCCCTGCCGCATCTGGATTTCGCCGGCCGCCTCCCCTAAACACCGCCCGGAACCTGCGGGAGATGCCCATGCCGACCCTCGCCGACCTGAAGGTCAAGCTCTACACCGACGGGGCCGAGAAGGCCTCCATCGTGGAGATGGCGAAGAAGCCGTGGATCCAGGGGTTCACCACCAATCCCTCTTTGCTCAAGCGCGCCGGCGTCTCCGACTACGCGGCCTATGCGCAGGATCTCGTGGCGGCGGTTCCCGACCATCACATCTCCTTCGAGGTGTTCTCGGACGATCTGAAGGAGATGGAGGCCCAGGCCCGCGTCATCGCCACCTGGGGCAAGAATGTCTATGTGAAGCTGCCGGTGACGAATTCGCGGGGCGAACCGCTCTACGACCTCATCCACCGGCTGTCCCGCGAGGGCGTGAAGGTCAATTTCACCGCCCTCTATACCGAAGCCCAGATCAAGGCCGCGGTCGATGCGCTGCGCGGCGGCGCGCCCTCCATCGTCTCGGTCTTCGCCGGTCGCCTTGCCGATGCCGGCCACGACTACCTGCCGGTCATGACCTATGCCGTCGGCCTCGCCCGCGGCACCGACACGGTGGAGGTGATCTGGGCCTCGACCCGCGAGGTCTGGAACGTCATCGAGGCCGACCGGATCGGCTGCCACATCATCACCGCGCCGGCCGACATCCTGAAGAAGCTGGAGGGCCTCGGCCGCGCGCCGGAAGATCTTTCCCTCGACACCGTCAAGGGCTTCGTGGCCGATGCCCGCGCCGCCGGACTGACCCTTGCGGCATGAGGCGCGGGCTGGGCAACCGCCGAATGGCGGGTCTTGAGCCGGCACCGGCCGCGCCACAGACTGGCGTCAGAACGGGACCGACACCATGACCTCTCCGACCTCTGCCGGGGCGACTGACACCTTCCAGCCGCCCGAGGGCTTCCAGCTCCTGCGCCCCATCGACGGGTTCATCGGCGTCGCCGGCCCCTATTACCGGGCGGCCGGTGGCCTCTACGGCTTCCAGTCGGATGCGCGCCACGGCAATCCCAATGGCGTGCTGCATGGCGGCGCGATCCTGACCTTCGTCGATACCGTGCTTGGCCGCGAGGTGGTGAAGGTTACGCGGCGGCGCTGCGCCACCGTAGCGCTCAATTCGCAGTTCATGGCCGCTGCCAGGCCCGGCGACTGGATCGAGGCGAAGGTGGTGATCCGCAAGCTGACCGGTTCCATGGCCTTCGTCGATGCCGAAGTGACCGCGGCCGGCGAGCCGGTGCTCTCCGCCACGTCCATCTACCGCATCTTCTCCGCCGAGATCGGCGCGCCGTCACAGGCCGCGCCGGCGGCCGGCGCCACCGTCTGAGCGCTGCCGCCACGATGCTAGCGAAGATGCGCCCGTGGCCGGTTAACCACCTCACCAGTTACTTACTTGATTGACGCCGCAGCCGGTCGGGCTCTATGCTCTCGGGCACGTTCGGGCGGGCGGTCCTGCGCCTGCCGCCCGGCGCGGCTTGAACGATGGTGCCTTCAGGCGCCGCACGATCCCGGGAGGATTCGATGATGTTTGCCAGGCTGGCCCTTGCCGGCGCCCTCGCTGCCTTCGCCGCTGCCCCAGGAGCGGCCCAGACCTATCCGAGCCGTCCGATCACCATGGTCGTTCCCTTCGCGCCGGGCGGCCCGACCGACATCGTCGCCCGCCTCGTCGCCGAGCGCATGTCGACGAGCCTCGGCCAGCAGGTGGTGGTGGAGAATGTCGCCGGCGCCGCCGGCACCACGGGTGCGGCGCGCGTGGCCCGTGCCGAGCCCGACGGCCACACCATCCTGATGGGCCCGATGAGCACCATGACCTTCTCGCCGGCGCTCTTTCCGAATCTGGCCTTCAATCCGCTGACCGACCTGGAACCGGTCGGCATCGCGGCCTCCGCGCCGATCATCGTCGTGGCCTCCAAGCGCATCCCGGCCACCACACTCGCCGAGTTCTCGGCCTATCTGAAGGCCAATGCCGCCACGGTGAACAACGGCAATGCCGGGGTCGGCTCCACCTCGCACCTGGCCTGCCTGCTGCTCAACAACCGCATCGGCGTCACCACCACCATGGTGCCCTATCGCGGCACCGGCCCGGCCATCCAGGATCTGGTGGCCGGCAATGTCGGCTATATCTGCGACCAGGTGACCAGCCTCATGGGCCAGGTCCAGGCCGGCGCCGTCACGCCGCTCGCCGTGCTCGCGCCCACGCGCTCGCCGGTCCTGCCCAATGTGCCGACCGCCGAGGAGGCCGGCATGCAGGGCGCCGAGATGGTCGCCTGGAATGCCATCTTCGCGCCGAAGGGCACGCCGCCCGCGATCATCGCGGCCCTCAACGCCGCGGTGCGCAAGGCCATCGACGATCCTGTGGCGCGCGAGCGCTTCCTCCAGCTCGGCGCCGAGCCGCCGCCGGAGGCCCAGCGCTCGCCCGAGGCGCTGCGCGCCATCCATGCCGCGGACGTCCAGAAATGGGGCGACGTGATCCGCGGCGCCAATGTCCGCATCCAGTGACCGGGCGGGCCGGGGCGGTTCACCGTCCCGGCCCCGCCCGCGCATGGTGAGCGACGATGCGCCTTGCCCTGTGCAACGAGGTTCTGCGCGACCTCACCTTTCCCGCCCAGTGCGCCTTCGCGAAGGCCGTCGGCTATGACGGCCTGGAGATCGCACCCTTCACCCTGGCGTCCGAGCCGCACCGGCTGACCGGAGCCGAAGCGGCCGCGCTTCGCCGCACCGTCGAGGATCACGGCCTCGCCGTCACCGGCCTGCACTGGCTGCTGGTGACGCCGCAGGGCCTGTCGATCACCTCCCCCGATGCCGGGGTCAGGAGCCGCACCCGCGACGTCCTGCTCGGCCTTCTGGACCTGTGCGCCGGCCTTGGCGGGCGCGTCATGGTGCATGGCTCGCCGGCGCAGCGGCAGGTTGCCGCCGGTCAGGGCGAGGCGGAGGCCTTCGGCCATGCCCGCGACCTGTTCGCGTGGCTCGCCCCGGAAGCCGCGGCCCGCGGCATCGTCTATTGCATCGAGGCGCTGGCCCCGCCCGACAACCGCTTCATCACCACGCTGGCCGAGGCCGCGCGGCTGGTCGGGGCGGTCGGCCACCCGGCCCTGCGCACCATGATCGACACCTCCGCTGCCGCCACGCACGAGTCCGAGCCGGTCGCCGATCTGGTGCGCCGTTGGGTGCCGACGGGGCTCATCGCCCATGTCCAGCTCAATGACGCCAACCGCCGCGGCCCCGGCGAGGGACGGGACCGCTTCGCGCCGGTGCTGCGCGCGCTGGCGGAAACCGGCTATGCCGGCGACATCGCCATCGAGCCCTTCATCTACGAGCCGGACGGGCCAGCCTGCGCGGCCCGGGCTGCCGGCTACGTGCGTGGCCTGATGGAGGCTCTTGGGCCATGACGAGGCGCGCGCCGCATGCGACTGTCCCTGCGGCCCCGAATCGCGGGAAAGGAGCCTGCATGGCCGAGGTGAAGGACGCGGAGGCGACGGAGAAGCCGATCCGTCGGCGCGACAGCGCCGGCACGCGCGCGCGCATCCTCCATGTTGCCACGCGCGAATTCGCCAACAAGGGCTACGAGGGGGCCAGGACCGACGACATCGCGGATCGGGCGCGCATCAACAAGCGCATGATCTACCACTACTTCTCGTCCAAGGAGCAGCTCTACCTGGCGGTGCTGGAGGCGGCCTATGAGCGCGCCCGCTCGGCCGAGCAGAAGCTGGAGCTCGACCAGTTGCCGCCGCTCGAGGCGCTCGCCCGCTTCACCGAATTCACCTTCGACAGTTTCGTGCGCGACCGCACCTTCATCAACCTGCTTGCCACCGAGAACCGCCAGCGCGCCAAGGTGCTGAAGAAATCGTCCAAGGTGAACACGATGAACTCGCCGGTCATTGCCGCCATCGGGCGCATCCTGGAAAAGGGCGAGGCCAATGGCACGATCCGCGCGGGGCTCGACGCCCGCCAGCTGTGGATCACCATCATCGGCATCTGCTACTTCTTCTTCTCCAACATCTACACCCTGTCGGTGATCTTTGACGCCGACATGGAGCAGCCCGCCCTGATCGCCGAGCGGCGAAGCCATGTGGTGGAGTTCGTGCTGAGGGGCGTGAAGGCCTGACGCGCCCCCACGGCGAGGGGTGCGCAGGACGCTCGACTGATCGAACCCGTCGTCGGTCGACACCCTTCCGTCATCGCCTGCCGAGTGCAGCGGCGCGAAGGAAGGCCAGCCGTCAGATCAACGGCCGCGCCGCGCACCTCCTCACACCACGCTCTTGTGCCTCTCGATGCAGGTGGCCAGCACCTCGTCCATCGGGCGCTGCCACCAGTCGAGCTCGGAGAAGATCTCCACCTCGCAGAAGCCGTCGAAGCCAGCGGCTTCCACCGCCGACCTCATCTTCTTCAGCTCGATCACGCCGTCGCCCATCATGCCCCGGTCGGTCAGCAGGTCGCGGGTCGGCACCAGCCAGTCGCAGACATGGTAGGCGAGCAGCCGCTCGCGCCCGGCGCGCGCGATGTCGCGATAAAGGTTCGGGTCCCACCAGACGTGATAGACATCGCAGGCAACCCCCAGCGCGCCGGTGCGGCCGGAGTCGAGCCGGTCGCAGATGTCGAGCGCCTGTTCGAGCGTGTTCACGCAGGCGCGGTCGGCCGCATACATGGGATGCAGCGGCTCGATGGCGAGCGGCATGCCCGCGCCCTTCGCGTAGTCGAGAAGCTCGGCGATGCCGTCCTCGACCTGGGCCCGGGCCGCGCCGAGATCGTGGGAGACCGCCGAGCCCGGCCGCGAAAAATGCGGCAGGCCGCCGACCACCAGCACCAGGCAGACCGCGCCGAGCGCCATCGCCTCGTCGACCGCGCGGCGGTTGTCGTCGCGCGCCTCCTGACGCCGCGCGGCATCGGCCGGGAACATGCCGCCACGGCAATAGCCGGAGAGCTTCAGGCCGTGGGCCTTGACCGCCCTGACGGCGGCATCGAGCCCGACTGCCGCCACCTGGTCGCGCCAGGGCGAGATCGCGCGGATGCCGTGGCGGGCGCAGGCCTCGATGATCTGGATGAGGTTGCCCTGTTTGCGCACCGTGGCGGTGTTGATGGACAGCAGGGCGTGGTCGGCGGAAAGGTCGCGCATCGCGTCAGGTTCCGATGCCGCGCACCGCCATGACCGCAGCCATGCGGGCGGCCGCCTGATCGGGATCGCGCAGGATGCCGGCCTGGTCGGCGAGGCGGAACAGTTCGGCAAGGTGCAGGGTCGAGCGCGTGCTCTCCTGGCCGCCGACCATGGTGAAATGGTCCTGATGGCCATTGAGATAGGCCACGAACACGACGCCGGTCTTGTAGAAGCGCGTCGGCGCCCGGAAGATGTGGCGCGACAGCGGCACGGTCGGCGCGAAGATGGCGTGGAACGTGGCGAGATCGTTGTCGGCCAGCGCCGAGAGGGCGCCAGCCGCCGCCGGTGCGATGGCGTCGAAAATGCCGAGCAGGGCGTGGGAATGGCCCTGGTCGTCGCCGGCGATCAGCTCGGCA
This sequence comes from Phreatobacter sp., assembly GCA_046295035.1. Classification (GTDB taxonomy): domain Bacteria; phylum Pseudomonadota; class Alphaproteobacteria; order Rhizobiales; family Phreatobacteraceae; genus Phreatobacter. The sequence goes on along the minus strand of JBKBOA010000019.1, from coordinate 25,090 downwards.
TAGTTGAAGTCGTCGCCGGTATACATCTTGACCGCCTTGTTCAGGCGGCGGCGCATGGCGATCTCCTTGTCCTTGTCGAGGAGCGAGATCTTCACGCCGTCCACCTTCGCGGCATTGCGGTTGATGACATCGACCGCCGTGTCCATGGCGGCGTCGAGATCGGCAGAGCCCCAGTAGCCGGCGAGCGCCGGATCGAACATGTCGCCGAGCCAGTGGATGATGACGGGCTGCGCGGCCTGCGACAGGACACGGTCATAGACCCTACCATAGTCATCCGGGCCTTTCGCGAGCTTGGCGAGCGCGCGCGAGGCCATCATGATGATCCGCCCGCCCAGCGCCTCGATGGCCTCGAACTGCATCTCGTAGGCCCCGATCACGTCGTCGAGCGAGGTCGCCACGGACGGGTCGAGGTGATCGGTGCCGGCGCCGGAGAACAGCACCGCACCGGGCGTTGCCCTGGCCTGCCGCACCGAGCGGCCGATCAGGTCGAGCGCGCCCGCCCAGTCGAGCCCCATGCCGCGCTGGGCGGTGTCCATCGCCTCGGCCACCCCGAGGCCGAGGCCCCACAGATAGTCGCGATAGGCCAGCGTCCGCTCCCAGTCGATGGCTGGCGTCAGCCAGGGATCGGTCTCGGCCAGCGGATCGGCGACCATGTGGGCAGCAGCCAGCGCGATGCGGTTCAGCGGCCGCGTGATCCGCTCGGGGAAGTTCCGCGGCGCGGACAGGCGATAGGTCTCGATCCGCCGGTCGGCGGTCGGCAGCCGCACGGTGGCGGCGGTCTTCGGCTTGTCGAGCATGGCATCAGCTCCTTTTGGCATCGGCCCTTGCGAGCACGAAGCAATGTCGAAACGGTCGAACCGCTCACCTCTCCCCGCCGGGGAAAGGTCGATCCGAGCGCAAGCTCGGGTCGGGTGAGGGGGAGAGCGGCTTTCGGGTGGGCACAGCCCCCTCACCCGGCGCTGCGCGCCGACCTCTCCCCGCCGGGGAGAGGTGCGGTCAGCGCCGGCCGGAAGGGGTGATTGTCATCGCCTGCCCTCACACCGTCAGGGCGGGAACGTCGACCCAGCGGCGCTCTTTCCAGCTCTGCAGCGCGCATTCCACCAGCTGCACGCCCTTGGCGCCCTCGATCAGCGTGTAGCGATAGGGCGCATCCTCCACGACATGGCGAATGAACATCTCCCACTGGGCCTTGAAGCCGTTCTCGTAGGTCTGGTTGTCCGGCATCTTCTGCCAGGTGGAGCGGAAGTCGATGGTCTGCTTCTGGTCCGGGTTCCACACCGGGCGCGGCGTGGCGTTGCGCGGCTGGATCATGCAGTCATGCAGGCCGGCCACTGCCGATCCCAGCGTGCCATCGACCTGGAAGGTGACGAGATCGTCGCGATAGACGCGCGTCACCCAGCTCATGTTCATGTGGGCGATGACCCCGCCCTCCAGCTGGAAGGTGGCATAGGCGGCATCGTCGGCGGTGGCCTTGTAGGCCTTGCCGTTCTCGTCCCAGCGCTCGGGAATGTGGGTGGCGCCGAGGCAGGAGACGGACTTCACCTCGCCGAACAGGTTGTCCAGCACGTAGCGCCAGTGGCAGACCATGTCGAGGATCATGCCGCCGCCATCCTCCGCGCGGTAGTTCCACGAGGGCCGCTGCGCCTCCTGCCAGTCGCCCTCGAACACCCAGTAGCCGAACTCGCCGCGCACCGAGACCATCCGTCCGAAGAAACCGGAATCGCGCAGCGACTTCAGCTTCAGGAGCCCGGGGAGGAACAGCTTGTCCTGCACCGTACCGTTCTTCACGCCCTTGTCGCGGGCCAGCTTCACGATCTTCATCGCCTCGGCGAGGTTGGTGGCGATCGGCTTCTCGCAATAGATGTGCTTGCCGGCATGGATCGCCTTCTCGAGCAGCGTCGGCCGCATCTGCGTGGTCGCCGCGTCGAAGAAGATCTGGTTGTTCGGATCGGCAATGGCCGCATCGAGATCCGTGCTCCAGCGCTCGACGCCGTTCGCCCGGGCGAGCGCCGCCACCTTGTCGGCATTGCGGCCGATCAGGATCGGGTCGAGCTGCACGCGCGAGCCGTCGGAGAGCTTGACGCCGCCCTGGGCGCGAATGGCGGCCACCGAGCGGACCAGATGCTGGTTGGTGCCCATGCGGCCGGTCACGCCGTTCATCACGAGGCCGAGTGTTCTTGTCATGCGGTCAGTCCTTCCTGAAGCGGATCGGTGAGCGGGCGGAGCGAAGCCCAGTCGGGAACGGCGCCGGCGGCAAAACCGGGCCCGTAGAGGCTGGATGTGTCGAGACAGCCGGTCCGGGTCGCAAGGCGAACCCGGCCGCCGGAATGCTCGTAGAGGCCGGGATGGGCGGCCGCGAAGGCCTCGGCCTCGCGGATCGGCGCCAGACCGAAGCCATCGACATAATGGTGGCCGTTGCGCTCGACATGGGTCAGGCCGAGGGCCGCCACGAAGGCCGTGTCCTGCTGCACGGCGAGGCCCGCCTGGCAGGTCAGATCCTCGGCCGTGACGAAATAGCGTCCCGCCTCCCCGGCCTCGGCATTCCAGACGGCGGCCCGGGCGCTGTTGAGCAGCGCGCGGTAAAGTCCCTTGCAGCATTTCGACGAGACGCCGCGATAACCGAGCGCCCGCGCCCTGGCGAAGGCATCATAGCCGTCATCGGCCTCGTCGATGACCACGCCGCGGGCGGCCAGCGCCGGATCGAGCGGCTGCTCCAGCGTCAGGGTCCGGTCGAACGGCTGCTCGACGAACAGGAGCCGCGCGACCAGGCCGGCAAGGCGCGGGTCGGCCTCGGCCAGCGCGAACAGGCTCGCCAGCGCCTCCGGCTGGTACTGTTCGTTGGCATCGAGCGTCAGCCGGTAGTCGATGCCCCGCCCGTCCAGCAGCTGCGCGATGGCGCCGAGCCGGAGCAGATCGGCTGCCGGATCGCCCGACAGCTTCACCTTGAACCAGCGCAGATCCGCCGCATCGATCTCCGAGGCCAGACTGTCAGGCCCCTCGATCCGGTCGGTCATGCCGACCGTGTGGCGGAGCGCGATCCGCGCTGCCGGCTTCAGGCGGGCGAGCGCAGCCCCGATGGCCTGCGCCTCCAGATCGGGCGTCAGCCGCGCATCGAGGCCGACCGCATTGGCCCTCAGCACATCGACGAAGCTCTGCCCGAGCACGCGGGACAGGCCGTCGAGCACGGCCTTGTCGATCTGCGCCACGCCGAAGCCGGCCGAGAGCGGCGGCAGGTCGCGGGTGCGGGCCCAGGCCAGCTGCCCGGCCAGCAGGCGGGCATGATGCCCGAAGGCGGTGTCGGGGCCGGCGGCCGCATTGGCGAGGCGCGCGGCATGGATGAGGCTGGCGGCAAGGTCGGCGGCGGTCTCGGCCGGCGTGCGGCCGGGGCGCTTGTCGAACCATTTGGGTGGCATGAGCTCGGCGCTGGCGCCGGTGGCATGACCCCGCCCCTCCACCTCCACGGTGAGCCGCACGAAGGCCTGCACGGCTCCATCAACGGTCACGGGGCCGAAGCGGAACGGCATGCGGAACGGCGTCGGCCGCCCGAACACCTCCACGTCGCGGATCAGGATGCGCGGCGCACTCATGCGGCGCCTGCCAGGGGGCCGGATGCGATCACGCGGACGCGCCTTGCCGCTGCCATGCCCTCCACTCCCTGCTCCGGCCCTTCTGGACGGGGCCAATAATTCACTCACCAGTTACTTACAAAGGGGGCTGCGGTCTTGTCAAGGCGAAGCCTCGGGCGAGGGCCGTTCCCGCCAATGGCAAGGGGCCCGCCGCCGAAGCGACGGGCCCCCGGGCCCCCTCCCCTATCCCCTCGAGCCCGTCGAAAGGCGTGCCCGCTCAGCGATACCAGAGCGTCGGGAGCGCCGTGGTGAACCAGGGGAAGATCGAGATCAGGATCAGCACGATGAACAGCGGAATGAGGAAGGGCATGACGCCGACGATGGTCCGGTCGAGACTGACCCGCGCCACCCGCGAGAGCACGAACAGCACCATGCCGACCGGCGGGGTCAGCAGGCCGATCATCAGGTTGAGCACCATCACCACGCCGAACTGGACGGGGTCGATGCCGACCTTGGTGATGATCGGCATGAAGATCGGCACCAGGATGGAGATCGCCGCGATGGTCTCCATGAAGCAGCCGACCACCAGCAGGAACAGGTTGATCAGCAGCATGATGAGCAGCGGATTGTCGGTGATCGACAGGACGCCGGCGGCGATCGTCTCGGTGACCCGCGTCGTCGTCAGCACCCAGCCGAACAGCGAGGCCGCCCCGACGATCACCAGCACGCTGGCGGTCATCTCCACCGTGTCCAGCGTGATCCGGTAGAACTGCTTCCAGGTCAGCGAGCGATAGAGCAGCACGCCGAGCAGCAGCGCCCAGGCGCAGGCGGCGATGGCTGCTTCGGTGGGCGTGAACACGCCGAGCGACATGCCACCGATGATGAGGACCGGCGTGAACAGCGCCGGAATGGCCCGGATGAAGCTGGTGAGGAGCAGGTTCAGCCGGAACATCTGGTCACGGCCGATATTGTTTCGGCGGGCATACCAGGTGACGTAGAACATCATTGCCACCGCCATCAGAACGCCGGGAATGAGCCCGCCGGCGAACAGCTGTCCGATGGAGACATTGCCCACCACGCCGAACACCACCATCGGCAGCGAGGGCGGGATGATCGGCCCGATGGTCGAGGATGCCGCGGTGATGCCGATGGCGAACTCGTCCTTGTAGCCGTGGTCGCGCATGGCCTTGATCTCGATATTGCCGAGACCGCCGGCATCGGCCACCGCCGTGCCCGACATGCCCGCGAAGATCACCGAGCCGACCACGTTGACGTGGCCGAGGCCGCCGCGCATCCAGCCGACCGCCGACACCGCGAAATCGAAGATGCGGTTGGTGATGCCGGCAGTGTTCATCAGGTTGCCGGCCAGGATGAAGAACGGCACCGCCAGCAGCGGAAAGGAATCGACCCCCCCGGCCATGCGGTGCAGGACCACGAAGTCGGGGATCATCGTGTAGAACTTGATGTAGGCGAGCGAACCGGCCCCCAGCGCCACGAAGACGGGCACGCCGATGACCAGCAGCAGGATGAAGACGCCGACGAGGACGAGCATGGCGGCGGCTCCTCAGTCGAGCGTCGGCTGGGCCGGGCGCCAGCCGCGCCGGGCATTCTCGACCACCATCTGCACGGCCCGCCAGAGCATGAGCACGCAACCGAGCAGGACGCCGCCATAGACGATGCTCATCGACAGGTCGAACACGGTCATGCGCTGGATTTCCATGCGCTCGGTCACCTGCCAGGCGTACCAGACGAGCAGGCCGACGAAGCCGACCACGATCACGTCGATCAGGAAGTTGAGCAGCCGGACGACGGGCATGGGCAGGAAGACGTGGAGCACCTCGACCGCGATATGCGTGCGCCGGCGCATGGCGACGGCGGCCCCGACGAAGGTCACCCACATGAGCAGGTAGCGGGCGATCTCCTCGGTCCAGGCGAAGGACGAATTGAGCACGTAGCGGGAGAAGAACTGCAGGAAGACCACGAAGGCCATCAGCCAGAAAAGCGCGAAGGACACCCAGTCCTCCACGAAGTGCTCGATCACCACCTCGGGATCGGAGACGACAAGCAGGTGTTCCTCGCCCTGATCGGGCCGGGGGGCTTCGGACGGCATGGACAGATCCTGTGAGACGACGGTCTGCGGCCGTGGACAGCCGGGCGGGGCATGAACAGGCCGGAGTTCTGGAGACGGACAGGGGCAGGCCGGCGGCAGCCTTGCGGCCACCGCCGGCCGAGGGGTCAGCTTGCCGGTGCGAGGCCCTGCAGGGCGTCATACTCGGCCTTCGACCAGCCGGCGCCGGCCGAGGCGTCGTTGTGCAGCGGCACGGCAGCGGCGCGGAAGGCCGCGCGGTCGGGCGCGATGACGGTCTTGCCGAGCTTGCGGAACTCGTCCGCCAGCTTCTGCTCGCTCTCGCGGATCTGGTTGGTAGCCCGCGAGGCCGCTTCCATCAGCACCTCCGAGAAGGTCTTCTTCTCCTCGTCGTTGAGCCTGGCCCAGACATGGCTGCCGACGATGGACAGAAGCGACTCGGTGATGTGGCCGGTCAGGATGATGTGGCTCTGCACCTCGTAGAACTTCTTGGCCATGATGGTCGGCAGCGGATTTTCCTGGCCGTCCACCGTGCCCTGCTGGAGCGCCAGATAGACCTCGGCGAAGGCGATCGGCGTGGCATTGGCGCCGACCGACTTGGTGAACATCAGGAACAGCGGGGCCGGCGGCACGCGCAGCTTCATGCCGCGCATGTCCTCCGGCTTGGTGATCGCCCTGTTGGCGGTCACGTGGCGCTCGCCGTAATAGGTCAGGGCCGTGATCTTGTGACGCGTGCGCCCCTCGTAGCCGGAGGCGATCTGCCGGAACAGCGGCGAGTCGCGATAGGCCTTCCAGTGGTTGAAGTCGCGCAGCACATAGGGCGCGTTGGTGATGGCGATGGGCTTGTGGATCGAGCCGGCGAAGGCGACGCCCGTATAGATCAGGTCGACCGTGCCGAGGCCGAGCGCCTCGTTGATCTGGTTCTCGTTGCCGAGCTGCGAGGCCGGGAACACCTCGATCTGGTACTTGTTGTTGGTGCGCCTGGCGATCTCGGCGGCGGCCCACTGGGCCTCGGTGTGATAGGGCTCGCCGACCTCGTAGACATGGGCCCACTTGAGCTTGGTCTGCTGGGCGCGCAGCGGGGTGGCGGCGAAGGCGGCGAGGCCGGCGCCAGCCATGAGGGCCTTGCGGCGATTGAGGGTCATGATCGTCTCTCCCTGGACGTGAATCGATTTGATCGTGCCTTGGGCGGTTGTCCCGCCGCTTCTTGCCGCCTGCCGGGCCGGCGGAGCCATGCGTTCAGGCGCGCACCCCCTTCGGATGGCCCCTGTCATCGACGAAGAAATCGGGGTCGAACAGGTGCAGGTCGTCGAGATTGAGCCGCAGCCGGTCGATATGGGCGCCGAGACGCTGGGCGGCGGCATCCGCATCACGCGCCTCGATGGCATCGATGATCGCCGCATGCTCGACCACCGCCAGCATCATGCGCCCCTCAAGCGGCAGGGTGAGGCGGCGAAACCGGTCGACCTGGAGCTTGACCTGGCGGACCAGCGCCCAGACCGAGGGATGGCGGCCGGCCACCGCGAGGGCCTCGTGGAAGGCCTCGTCGGCGCGGTGGAACAGATCCTGGTCGCCCGCCTCGGCGGCCTCCTGCGTGCGCGCGACGATGGCACGCATCTCCATCACCTGGCTGCGGCTCGCATGGCCTGCGGCCGCCCTGACCACGAACTGTTCCAGCACCTTGCGGATGGCGATGGCCTCGCCGAGCGCGCCGATCGGGATGCGCGAGACATAGGTGCCGGACTTGGAGGCAATGTCGACCAGGCCCTCGTCGGCGAGGCGCAGCAGGGCCTCGCGCACGGGCGTGCGGCTGACCCCGTGCGCGGCCGCAATGTCCTTCTCGCTGATCTGGGAGCCGGGCGCGCGGCGCAGCGACAGGATCTCCTCGCGCATGCGCGCGTGAATGGCGGCCGCCGCCGTCCGGCTGCGCCCCGCCTGCCTCGCCACCTGGCTGCCCACATTCGCGAGCATGGTTTCCTCCGCCGCCCTGCGTACACCTTATATACAAGATGTGCAACGGGCCGTCAGCTCCGGGCCGGCCCGACCGGCCAGACCGATCCGGCCGCCGTCAGGACGCCAGGCGCATCTCGACGGCCGTCCACGTGGCGGCGGGAAGGGCGGCCGTCAGCCAGCGGCCCTCGCGCGCGAAGCGGACGGGCGGCTGACCGCCCACATGGGCCACCGCCTCGGCGACAGGACGCGGGCCGGCGGCCGCCGCCGGATCGAGGCGCAGGCGCACGGGCGCGTCATCGGCGAAGGAGACGAGGTGCAGCACCGCGAACCGGCCGCGCGGATCGGCCCTCAGACTCGCGCGCAGGCCCGGTCGGTCGGCCGTCCAGCTGCCCGCCGGCGGCAATGCCGAGGGCGCCGCCTCGTCAAGCAGCGGCCCGAGCGCCCGGGCGAGGCCGAAGATGTCGGCATAGTCGGCCGGATTGCCGAACAGCCGGTCCGACCCCTGCGGCGTCGAGGTGAGAAAGACATCCCAGGGGCAGATCATGTGCCCGCCATGGGCATAGCACCAGGCAGCGAAGCGCCGGTTGAGCGCCACATCCCGCGAGCGCAGCGTGTAGCCCTGCGGCCGGCCGGCGAGCTCGGCGGCGAGCAGGCGGCCGGCGACATCCGCCGGATCGAGCCCGTTGCCGTCGATCTCGCAGAAGGCGAGGTCGAACTTCTGCGCGATCCACTCGCTGAGCGGCGCCGTGCGGCTGCCCGCACAGTTGAACCCCATGGTCACGTGCCGGCCGGCCAGACGGTCGAAGGCGGCGCGCATCTCGGTGTGGAAACGCCAGGTCGAGCGCTGCTGGAAGGCCTGCATGTCGCGTTCCAGATCGACCCCCTCGGCGGCCGCCTGCTGCCGGCAGAAGGAACACCAGCACCCGCCCCATCGGACCGCCGCGGCATTGCCCTGGGCATCATCGAACAGGAACCAGTCGATGCCCGCCTTGAGGCTGAGCTCCACCCGCTTCAGCACGGTCCGGCGAAAGTCCGGATTGTTCATGCAGCCCCAGTAGATCCGGTTCCAGGCCCGCATCCACGGCGCGGTGACCGGCTGGCCCTGACGGTCGAGGATGCGGCCCGTGGGCATGCCGGCGGCATCGACATTGTCGGCGAGCGTCGGGCTGAGCGCCCCGCCGAGCACGCTCATGCCGGCCCGCCGGCAATTGGCCAGGAAGGCGGCGTCGGTGGTGTAGCACCATTCCAGCCGGGTCGCCCCGAAGGCCCGGGCGACCTCCACCGCCTGCGGCCGGGCCTGCCGGCTGGAGAAGCAGACATCCGAGGGCCGCGGCGCATGGGCAGGCCGGCTCGGCAGGGCAAAGGGAAAGGCCGGCAGCGGCGCCAGCGCCGCCGCCGCGCCGAGACCGGCCAGGAACCCGCGGCGGCTGACCTCCCCAGGCCGGCCGAACCAGCCGGGATCGCGGACCAAAGGCGCCGCCGGCACAGCGGAGGGAGTGGCCTGAAAAAACCGGCCAGGCCCGCTTGCCGGCCTTTCGATCCTATGATAGGAATAATCTCTCATGACGACACCCGGAGACAGCCATGTCGGTTACGCCCCGCCTGACCCTGCCCTTCCTGGCGGCGGCCCAGGCCCAGAAGCATGTCACGGTGAATGAGGCGCTGTCGCGGCTGGACGGCCTCGTGCATCTCGCCCTGGTGGCGCGCGACCAGACCGCCCCGCCGGAGAGCGCCGATGACGGCATGGCCTGGGCGGTGCCGGCCGGCGCCACCGGCGCCTGGGCCGGACACGCGGGCACGGTGGCGCTGTGGTCAGGCGGCGGCTGGCTCTTCCTCACGCCGGCCGAGGGCTGGCGCGCCCATGTGGCGGCCGAGGGAAGGCCCTTCCTCTACCGCGACGGCGCCTGGGTGGCGGAGGAGCGCCTGATCCGCCGGCTGGACGGGCTGGAGGCGGTCGGCATCGGCACGGCCTCCGATCCCGACCATCCCCTGGCGGTCCGGGCCAATGCGGCCTTCCTGGCGGCGGTGCCCGCGGCCGAGGACGGCACGGGCGACCTGCGCCTCGCCCTGGTCAAGGAGGCGGCGGGCAGGACGGCCAGCCTGCTGCTCCAGACCGGCTGGTCCGGGCGGGCGGAGATCGGCCTTGCCGGCAGCGACAACCTGCAGGTGAAGGTCTCGGCGGATGGCAGCGCCTGGACCGGCGCGCTGACGGTCGAGCGGACCAGCGGCCATGTCGGCGTGCGCGGCGCCACCAGCCCGGTCGCGCCCCTGCATGTCGGCGACGCCAGCAGCGGCGCGGTCAGCTCCCTGCTCTACACCTCCGACGTCCTGGTGGTATCGGCCCAGGGCACGGCGCCGGGCCTCAACCTGATCAGCGCCGGCGCGGCCGCCGCCAACCGCGGCGTGTTCAAGGCGACGCGCGCCCGCGGCAGCCTCGCCGCCCCCGCCGCGGTCCAGACCGGCGACCAGACCTTCTCGCTGATCGGCGCGGCGCTGGACGGCACGGCGCAGCGGGCGACGGCCGCCATCAGCTTCGTCGTGGACGGCACGGTGACCGACAATGTGCAGGCGCCCCAGGCCATCATCTTCGAGACCGGCACGGCCTCCCGCGCCGAGCGGCTGCGCATCACGCCGGCCGGCCATGTCGGCATCGGCACGGCCAGCCCGGCCGAGCGGCTGACGGTGGCCGGCCAGATCGCGCCGGCGGCCGACAATGCCTATTCCATCGGCACGGCGAGCCTGCGCGCCTCGGTCGTCTATGCCGCCACCGGCACGATCAACACGTCCGACCTGCGCGAGAAGTGCGACCTCGCCGACAGCGAACTCGGCCTTGCCTTCATCCGCCGCCTGCGGCCGCGGTCCTATCGCTGGCGGATCGGCGCCGTCGAGGAGCAGCGCGCGCCTGCGCCGGCCGCGGCGGTGGGCGGGAGCGCGGCGCATGGCGCCGACCCCGGCGGGGCCCAGCCGCCCGAGAGGCTCATCCCGGTGGCGCGGCCGGGCCGGCGCCGCCATCACGGGCTGATCGCCCAGGAGGTGCGCGCGGCGCTCGACGAGCTCGGCATTGCCGACTTTGCCGGCTTCGTGCTGGCCGACCCCGCCGACCCCGACAGCCGCCACGGCCTGCGCTACGACCAATTCATCGCGCCGCTGGTCAAGGCCGTGCAGGAGCTGGATGAGCGGCTGCAAAGGGTGGAGGCAGCATTCGCGGCTCGCTGAATCCAGAGCGCTTGCTTCGGCGCAGATTTGTCATCCCAGACCAGCATGATAGACAGGATCGGCCTCACAGCTTGCCCGATGGCGAAACGGTCCTGCCGGTCGCCGACGCAACGAAGGCGACGCCGGCTCAGAGCTTACTCGAGGGGTCTTGCATGGCACATCTGCCGACGATCTCGGTGGTGATCCCGAATCTCAATTGCGCCACCTTTCTTGAGCGCACGATCCAGTCGGTCATCAGCCAGAGCTATCCACATCTTGAATTGATCATGGTTGACGGCGGGAGCACGGACGGCTCCCTCGACATCATCGAGCAGTATCGCAAGCATTTTGCCCACGTCATCGTCGGCCCAGATACGGGACAGGCCAATGCACTCAACAAGGGCTTTGCCGTTTCGACCGGCGAGGTCATGTGCTGGATCAATTCGGATGATATGCTGATGCCTGGCGGCCTGCACGCCGCAGGCTCCATCTTTGCACAGCACGATCACGTTTCGTGGATCGTCGGCAACACAACGCTGATCGACGAACAGGACAACATCATTCGATCGTTAGCACCAAACCCGCACTCCCGCATCCGCTTTCTTGCCGGGGCTTACCAATGGATTCAGCAGGAGAGCGTGTTCTGGCACCGCGATCTCTGGAACAGGGCTGGCCGCCGCCTGGATGAGGGCTACAGGCTGGCCGTCGATGGCGAGTTGTGGCTGCGCTTCTTCGAGTTCGAGCGGCTGTATCCTGTCCACGCGAAACTGGGCTCCTTCCGCATCCGCCAAGGCCAGCGATCCGCCGATATCGAGAAGTATCATGCGGAAATGCGGCAAGCGATCGAGCATCATCGGAGCAGACTATCGCCGAGCTACAGGGAGTTCTTTGCGGGAATCCTTTCCGAGCCTCTGGTCCTGCGCAGCCGCGCTGAGGCGGAATCGCTTGGCGACAGAATAAAGGCCGAAGACGTGAGGCCAGTTGTTCCCCACAAGGATGACCCGGCTGTATTCGTGAACCCCAACCCGCCGCTGACACCACGTCTGAACCGCCGGCGAGTGCTGTCCCGGCCAGTCCAGCCGACACCCGCCGCGCCGGCACCGATTCGCAATCGCGACGGGGCCGACGACCTGACCCCATTCCGCGATCTGCATTCGGGCCAGCGATGCATCATCATGGGCAACGGCCCTTCGCTCAACAAGATGGATCTTGGTGTATTCAAGAACGAGATCGTCTTTGCAGCCAATTCGATATTCCTGCTTTTCAATAGAATTGAATGGCGACCAGCATACTATGCATGCGTTGATACTCGCGTCCTTCCGGACATTGCCCCCGAAATCGAGCGCATGCACGCCGAAAATCCAAGCATGAAGCTCTTTTTTCCGAAGGACTTGCGCCTGTGGGATGGCTCCGGGCGCACACTCAATGCCCGCGAGATCATCAAGCCTGGCCCAAACCGATACTTCTTTCGTCAGAAGAACATGGACAAGGATCGGTTGCCGCACTCGGCGTTCTCTCTCGATGCTGACGATTTTCTCTGCACTCCCAATACGGTTACAATTACGCTCCTGCAGCTTGCTTACTATATGGGCTTCAATGAAATATACCTGATCGGCTGCGACACCTCATATGTCATCCCGAAATCAGTGCAGCAGGAAGGACCGCAGCTGCACGATGGAAGCAGGTTGCTGCTCACCTCGACCGAGGACGACGACCCAAACCATTTCGATCCACGATATTTCGGGAAGAACAGAAAATGGCACAGCCCCAAAGTCGAGGATATGATATTTCACTATCAACAGGCATCTGTTCTTCTGGAGGAGGCAGGAACCCGAGTGTTCAACGCCACAGTCGGAGGAAATCTTGAATGTTTTGCGCGGATTGATTATCGGCGCATCGGATTGTAGCCATCACGACGAATCAGACTGCGAACTCGATAGAGCAGGAAATATCCACTTCCGATATCAGATACTGATCCAATTGATGTGGGGAATCGACACTACATGACCAGAAAGGTGGCTCTCATCACCGGCGTCACGGGGCAGGACGGGGCGCATCTGACGCGCCTGCTGCTCGACAAGGGCTATGTGGTGCACGGGGTCAAGCGGCGGTCGTCCTCGTTCAACACCGCGCGCATCGACGACATCTACGAGGATCCGCACACGCCCGACCCGCGGCTGATCCTGCACTACGGCGACATGACGGATTCGACCAATCTCATCCGCATCGTGCAGGAGACGCAGCCCGACGAGATCTACAACCTCGCCGCCCAGAGCCACGTGCAGGTCTCGTTCGAGACGCCGGAATATACGGCCAATGCCGATGCGCTCGGCACGCTCCGGCTGCTCGAGGCCATCCGCATCCTCGGCCTGGAGAAGCGCACCCGCTTCTACCAGGCCTCCACCTCCGAGCTCTACGGCAAGGTCCAGGAGGTGCCCCAGCGGGAGACGACGCCGTTCTACCCGCGCTCGCCCTATGCCGCCGCCAAGCTCTATGCCTTCTGGATCGTGGTGAACTATCGCGAGGCCTATGGCATGCATGCCTCCAACGGCATCCTGTTCAACCACGAGGGGCCGATGCGCGGCGAGACCTTCGTCACGCGCAAGATCACCCGGGCGGTGGCGGCCATCCACCGCGGCCTGCAGGAGCGGCTCTATCTCGGCAACCTGGACGCCCGGCGCGACTGGGGCCATGCGCGCGACTATGTCGAGGGCATGTGGCGGATGCTGCAGCAGGAGGAGCCCGACGACTATGTGCTGGCCACCGGCGAGATGCATGCGGTGCGCGAGTTCGTCGAGCGCGCCTTCGCCGAGGTGGGCGTGACGATCCGCTGGCAGGGCGAGGGCGTGAACGAGGTCGGCATCGACGCAGCGACCGGCACGGTCAGGGTCTCGGTCGATCCGCGCTATTTCCGTCCGACCGAGGTCGAGCAGCTGCTCGGCGACCCGGGCAAGGCGCGCCAGCGCCTGGGCTGGCACCACACCACGACCTTCCCCGAACTGGTGCGCGAGATGGTCGCCGCCGATCTCGCAGCGCTCGACCGCGAGGCCTGGCGCAAGGACCGCACCGCGCTCTGAGCCGCCCGCCAGCGCCCCACAGGAGGCCGATGATGACGCCAGCCGTTCCCGTGCGCTACGACCTGAAGGGCAAGCGCGTGTTCGTCGCCGGCCACCGCGGCATGGTCGGCGCCGCGCTGGTGCGCCGGCTCGCCACCGAGGACTGCGAGATCGTCGTCCTGGAGCGCCGCGACGGCGACCTGCGCGACCAGGCGGCTGTGCGCGCCTTCATGGCCGACCGGCGGCCGCAGGCCGTGATCCTCGCCGCCGCCAGGGTCGGCGGCATCCAGGCCAACGACACCTATCCGGCCGACTTTCTCTACGACAACCTGATGATCGAGGCCAATGTCATCGAGGCGGCGTTCCGCCAGGAGGTGGAGAAGCTCCTGTTCCTCGGCTCGTCCTGCATCTATCCCAGGCTCGCGCCGCAGCCGATCACCGAGGACGCGCTGCTGACCGGGCCGCTGGAGCCGACCAACGAGTGGTATGCCATCGCCAAGATCGCCGGCATCAAGCTGTGCCAGGCCTATCGCCGCCAGCACGGCTGCGACTACATTTCGGCCATGCCGACCAATCTCTACGGGCCCGGCGACAATTTCGACCTGGAGAAGAGCCACGTCATCCCGGCCCTGATCCGCAAGGCGCACGAGGCCAAGCTGAGGGGCGATGACCGCCTGGTGATCTGGGGCACCGGCCGGCCGCTGCGCGAGTTCCTGCATGTCGATGATGCCGCCGATGCGCTGGTGCATCTTCTCAAGGTCTATTCGGGGGCCGAGCACGTCAATGTCGGCTCCGGCGTGGACCTGCCGATCATCGATCTGGCGCGCCTGGTGGCGCGCGTCGTCGGCTTTGCCGGCCGGATCGAAACCGATCCGTCCAGGCCCGACGGCACGCCGCGCAAGCTGATGGACGCCTCGCGCCTCAGGGCCCTGGGCTGGTCACCCCGCTACGACCTGGAGGCCGGACTTGCCGACGCCTATCGCTGGTTCCGCGAGAATGTCGGGACCGGGCAGGTGCGCCTGAGCGTTGCCTGACCGCTCACGGCGCCGTCACGCGCGCCCGCGCCATGGCCGGGCCGCAGGCATCCGCTGAGAGCCGCGGCTTCAGCGCGTTCGGATGAGGCAGCCTGACGCGCGAGCGGCAGCGCCGGTGGGCTGCCTGTTCCACCTGCGGAAGATCGGTCCGCCACCCGAGTTGCGCTTTGGGCCGCGAGCCGTTGTGTTCCGCTTGCCAGATGGCCAGAACCGCTCGCGCAAGGCCGATTCAGACGAGCCACATCTGCAGGTTGAATCATGCCACAGGCTTGAGTGCATATTGCCCGAAGCCGAAGACGCACTCCTTGCCGATCCCGATCTTCGCGCCCAGCGCGAGCGCGTCGAGGACCCGGGCGGGCAGCTCTGGTTGAGCCTGCGCATGCACGACAAGCTGGCCCAGCCAGCCTCCGTGATTGATGGTTCGATTCTGGCGCGACGAGGCACGCGTCCAGTCGAACCACTTCAGTTCATGCGTGATCGCGCAGGCGTCAGCGGCTTCGAGATAGTGTTCGATGGGCCAGGCAGCCGCGGCGGCCTGCTGCTCCGCCGTCCCGCAGACGCCGAGCAGAGCGCGCGCGCGACGCAGGATGTCCAGTGTCAGTCGCCGCACCGTGATCTCTGCCGGGGGCAGACGCCGGCCGTTCGACTGAACCCTGAGCGGCGTCAGCAGCGCAAGCGCAATGGCCGCGGCCGCATCGGGTGCTGCGGGTCGCCAGGCGGCGTCCGCCTCGGGAGGCGCGACAGCGCCGGAAGCGGCATCATAGACGCTGCGCCAGCCCTCTCCCGTGTCGAGCCAGACATCGGTCAGCAGACCCCGGGCAAGGGCCGTACCGAGGCCGCGCGAGACAGCGCGGCGGACCGCTTCGATGATCAGCGCCAGGGAAGCGATCCTGTCGCCGAACAGCCTCAAGCCGAACCTCCATTTCTCGCCCGGCGCGATCTTCCGCTCTGCGTCCGGCGGCTCGATGGCGAAGGGCGGCGGCGGCGCGCCCCCGCGCGGCGTCGTCAGCACCCGGATCGAGGGCTCGAACAGAGCCGGATAGGGACACAGTTGCGCGAGGCCGCATCCGGCGCACAGCTTGGCTCCGGTCATGCAAGCGAGTCGCCGCAGCGCATGGCCATAGGCGCCCCTGAGCATCGAACCCGCGAAGTCGGGCAGGCGGATCGGATCCAGCGCCCTCACCTCGAAGACGAGGCGATGAACGAGGACTGTCTCGCTCAGGCGAACAGGGTCCACGGTCAGCCAAGCTTCCCGAGGAGCTCAAGGATCGGCTTGTGCTTGAAGCGCTGCGGCTCGATCGTGACCAGGTTGGCCTTCACCCAGTCGCGCAAGACCGTGCGGTCCTCCTGCGACCATTCCGCAGCCCTCTTCAACTCGTTCTTCACGTAATCGCCGCTGAGCTTCCGGTTCTCCAGCAGCATTTTCAGCCTCTCGAGGGCCTGCTGACCCTCGCTCAAGGACATGGGGCCTGCGGAGGGCGCGCTCGCCGAGCGTCCCGATGGCGCAGGCCTTTGCGCCGGTTTCATCAAGCCGCTCCACGGCTTCGTTTCTCCAAAGGCCTGGAGGACAGGCAGTTGAGGTGGATCGGCGTCTCCCCAAGCGAGAACCGCCCAGCCGAACGGAACCCCGTTCCTGTCGTCGCGGTCGCCCGCGAGCCAGAAGGTCGTGCCTGCAGGCAGGGACTTGTGACCATCACGGGCAACCTTCACGCGGATCGAGCGATCTCGTGTCGTCTTCGCTTCAGCGGTCCCGAACTTCCCAAGTCGCACCAGCGCCAGACCGCGCTGGGGCGCGATCACACGCAGCGTTTCCTCCATGGCCTTGACCCACCATGAAGAGGCGAGCTGCTTCAGTTGCGGCTGGTGGGCTGCCCAGAGGCCTTGGTGAAAGGAATGACATGCTGCAAGGAGCTCTTTCAGATTGGGCGTGCTGGAACCCGTTTCATCAGGAGCGCGCCTGACCTTTCGAAGCGAGCCGCAGCTCGGCTCGAGGGAGGGAAGCGCCGCGGCGACCTGAATCGGCAAAACGGATTGACCCTGCCTCGCGCCCGGTTGCCGCTTGACGTTGACGGCGGCCACGATCGCGCTGGTCATCGTTTCCGGCACGCGAAGATCTTCGACCGCCACATGGCTGAATGGATCTTCTCCGAAGCTGCCACCAAGAAGCTTCTCTTCGTATTCTTTGCCTTTCTCGACGCCTTGACCGGGATGGTCTGGCTTCTGAGCCAGACTGTCCAGCCAGGCGGTCCTGAGCGCTCCCTTCAGCGTGGAGCCCGGTATGGCGGGACGGCCAGTGCGGACGTCCAGCGCGATTTCGGCGATGTTAAGCGATTGGATGATATTCCGTTGATCGGTAGCGCCCGCATGCCCCGTCAAACCGATCCGCTGGGCCAAGTGCTCCGCGATGTTCGGCGCGACGAAGGACATTCCGGTCGCCGCCGATGCCAGGTCGCTGAGAGACCCCTTGAGCTGCTGTTGAAAACGTTTGATCAGATTGCTCACCTGATGCTCATTGGCCGCAGGCGGTAGCTCGAGCGCCTGCTTTCCGATGGCCTGCATGCCGTTGGCAAGACGCGAGCCGGCAGGGATGCGCGTGGGATCGAAGCGCAATAGCGTCCCCGACTTGAGATCGATGGTGGCGCTCAGCCAGTTCAGATCGGCCCCTGAGCCGATATGCAGGGGCGAGAGAAGCCAGAGGCGGATGGGAAGAAGGTCAGCCAAGGCCCGCCTCCGTCCAACCTGTGAGATCGACCGGAACGATCGGTGCGTAACCCTGATGCACGGTTCCGGGGATGCGCTTCGACAGGCGGCCGTCACCGCCAAGCCCCCGGCCAATGAATCCAGCTTGGACCGCGGCAGGGTTCTCGACCGTTATGCTCGCGCCCGCCGCCGCCAGCAGCACCGGCGCCTTGAACACGGCCCCGCCCGAGGCCGGACCGCCATGACGACCGAAGCGAACAAGGGGCTTCCAGTAACTCCTCTCGATGTTCACAGCCTGGGGATGAAGCGCCGCGGGCGCGAGCGTGACGAGGACAGGCGCAGACACCGCCACAGGCGCCTCGGCGCTCGCCGTGACGCAGAAGCGCCCCAGACCGGTGGAGGCGTCGCGACCGAAGCCTGACCTGCCGATATCGCTGAGCATCTCGAGCAGCTGGGCTCTCCGCAACCTCTCCTCATCCAGCAGGCAGCGGAGCGTGACGTCCCGTCCCGCGGGGGCGACCACCATCCGTTCGGACAGGAAGGGAGCAAAAGCCGCAGCTCCCGTCGTGCCGGTCAGCCGGTTGATGGAATTGTGCGGCTGCAGAACGAGTTCCATGCTGCACGGCTGCGGCAGGTCGGTCCGATCGAGGCTCTCCGCCAATGGCCGGCGCAAACAGTCCGATGGCAGCCATCGGCGCTTGATCCAGGCCTTGCGCGCCGTCCAAGCGGCGTCTGTCGCCTCGTTCGACAAGGGCGGTGGCGGCACGATGGGCTTGGGCAAGAAGCCTCTCGGCATGGCGTCCGAGACGACCAGAAACGGGTGGCCAACACCATAGCCCTGAAGCACCTCGGCAAGCCGCGCTTCCCCCTCCCGCAAGCGCAACTGCCAGCACAGTTGCCCGAACAGCGTGTCGCCACTCATCGGCGTGCCGAGATCGGAGTCCAGGCGCAGATCGATGTCGAGCGCGAGCATGATTCACGCGGCCGAAGCCGTCCGCTGCTGCGGCTGGAAGGGATTGATCGAGTCGAAGGCGGCCTGGATGTCCTCGCCGTCGCGGGTGAGGCGAGCAAAGCGCACCTTGCCATAGCCGCGAGAACCGCTGCCGCCGAGGCTGTCCGATTCCAGCAGCTTCATGCCTTCGAGCAGCATCTGCAGGAGATCGTCGTCGCCCTCGAGATGCTTGATCGAGATGTCGAGGCGGAACTTCACGCCCGGTGCGACGCGTTCGAAAAAGCGTGGATTGGCCGCAACGCCGCTGATGCGATCGATGCTGTTTTCGGACTTGATCTCGGTCAGGGGCAGATTCGAGCCTTGAGGGTCGGGGATCAGTCTCGCGTCGGCGACGCTGATGCGCGTGGGCCCGATGTCCTTTGCGGTCTCATCGTCCAGGTTCTGGTCACCTGACACGCCAAAGAGCTGGATGATGCGGCGGACTTCGGCCTCCGCCGGCTTGCCGCGATGCAACTCGAGCGTCTTGAGGTTGACCGGCCCTTGCTGCACCGCACCCGATCGCCATTCGAGCAGAGAGCGGATCTTGCCCTTGAGGCTCGAGCCCGGAAGATAGGGCTCGTTGGAGCGCGGGTCGCGGATGGTGGTCTTGTCAAGACCGCCGATACGCATCTCGAGATCGCCTGCGCCGATGTTCAGCCCGGTAATGATTTCGATTTCGCCCTGCAGGCGGATGATCCCGATCAGCCGCATGATCACCTCGTTCAGTCGTTCTGACTACTTCTTGGGAAGGAAGCCGATGACGGCTTCGAACAACGTCCGCAGCATTTCCAGGTGCTGTGGCGACTCGACCTGACGGATCAGCGTCTGCAGGAAAACGACGAAGTTCGCATCGACGGTGCCGCGCGTCCTGGCATAGGCTGCCCGCGCGCTCAGCATGCGGATGAAGGGCAGATCGGCGGCGAAGCGCGCGGCGGCATCAGTCCCGGCGCCGCGATGCCTGTCGCAGTGGCGCAGGATCTGGTCGTAGAACATGCGCAGCTGGCTCGACCGGTTGCCATCGCGGAAGCGATCAAGCAACCGCGCAATCTGCTCGGCCTTCTGATCGAAGAGATCAGGCGTCGGCTGCGAAAGCCGGACCCCTTCGAGCAGCTTGCGCATGTCCTCGCCATCATGGCCTCCATCGTCGCGTGTGGTGCGACCCTGGGGTTGCGAGAATCGTTGACCGCCCGGTGGGTGGTGTCCCGGGCTGCTTCGACCTTGAGAAACATGAGCCATCAGTCGCGGGTCCTCTGGTCGCGGACAGAGTAGAGATGGTGGGTCAAGACGTGGCGATACTGCCCCTTGAGAACGGAAAGTCCGCTCCGGACCAGCCCGTCAAGGAGAGCGGCCTGAGCGCGCTCGGCGGCTTGCTCTTTCAACTTGCGCTGATCGGCGATGTGGCGCCGCACTCGATAATGGAGGCGGGCCCGCCAGCCGTTATCGGCCACATTGCGGTCTGCCCTGCCAGCCATGCGGCTGATCTCCACGAGGTCGTAGAGAAACCCGGAGGTCAGTCCATGCTCGTCCACGACCCGCCCAAGCGCATCGACCTGCTTCTGGATATCCAGAAATGCGTCCCAGGACATGATGTCCACTTCGCCCTCATGGATCGCGATCGCGTTCTTGCCGGCGCGGCGCTTGGCGCCGTCAAGGCCCGCCTCCAGCCGGTCGACGATCGCACGCAGCGGATGGCCAGGCTTGGCCATCAGATAGCTCGCCGAAAAATGAAATGCGCCGTTCTCCGCGACATAGTGACGAAATTCCTGCCGCAGCTTCACGGCGAATCCGCGCATGTGCTTCCAGGGGCCGATCAGGACGAAATCGTCACCGCCTGCGAAAACAGTGTAGAGGTCGCTGTAGCGGGGCTCGCGCGCGCACAGATGCGGGAGAGCGACGGTGAAGAAGGCGCTGATCCGCCGCGACATCGCCGCCCAGCCCGCAAAGCTCGACTGAACAGTCCGAGAGGTCGCGAAGATGCGGCCGAGATTGTCCAGGTCGCCCTTCAGGACGCCGAGCGCCGCCACCCCTTTGAGGCGGCCTTCCTCATCCACGTCCAGCGCGTCGCGCGCGATGTGCTCGAAGGTCTTGAGGTCGCCGCGCGCGCCAGCGTCTTCGATTCCCTGATAGCGCGCATCGGCTGCCGGATCGTGGTCCAGCACCGGAACCCGGGCGTTGATCGCCCTGAGCGCCAGGCCGCGGAAGAGCGGCGCGTGCTTATCCTTGCCCGGCAGGGCCAGATCGTAGGCCCGCACGGCTGAGGGGGGAATTCTGGCCCCATCGCCAAGGCGCACGCGAAAGCCGAAGATCGGTGTCTCGAGCACCTGCCCCGCGCCTGCCTCTGCCGCATCGGCGCGCTCCACGATCAGCACCGGCCGTTCGGCTGAGGCGAGCCAACCGCCGAGACGGATCTGATCGGCGCTGAAGCGCGAGCAAGGAACGCCGTCGAGAGATGTGTCTGCCGGAAGCCGGGTGTCGTAGGGACAGGCACCCTGGGTGTAATCCGCCGCCAGGATCGGATCGGGCGCGGATGCACCCGCCAGATCGAAGCGCTGGAGCTTGGCCCGGTCGAGCGTGCCGGCGAGGCGCCTGCGCAGCTCGCCGAAGCGCCCGCCAATGAAGTCGTTGGCTGACGTTTCCTGACGAGCGACCACCACCGAGGCGAGACCGAACGATCGCTTGAGGAACCAGGCGTCGAGCTCCCGCTGCAGCGCGTCGAGCCGTCGCTGCACGTCCGGCGTATTGGGCGCGACGATGAGGAACTTGCCGGCCGCCTGGATGACCTGGGCGGTCGGCGGCAGCGCGAGATCCTCCAGCACACGCAGCGCGGCCAGCTCGCACAGGAGGGACACGAAAGCCGAACGCCCCCGGAGCAGCTTGGCCGCGCGTTTGGCCGTGCTGGCCGCCCCACCGAAGATGAAGTCCTGGATCCCGGTGAAGTCGCCCTGGATGAGCAGGAACTTTGCCTCATCCCAGTCGGCTCTTGCCTGCTGCTTCGACGCCACGGCATCCAGATCGTGACCCAGTTCGGCGTGATAGCGCCAGAACGCGACAGCGAAAGCGGCTGCCGCCCGGGAATGGTCATAGAGCGACACTTCCGGCCGCACGCCGAAGGCGGTGGCCGAGGGAACGCTGTGGAAGGCAGAGAGGCAGGCGCTATCAAAAGCGTCGAGCCACAATGGCCAGCTGGCGCGCAGCTGCCGGGGAATGTCGGAGAGCGCGGCCTGGAAATGCTGCCACAGATCCTCGTAGGTCCCGAGGCGCGTCGGTCCTTCACTCGCGCGAACCGGAAACAGCGCGGCCGGCGATAGCGGCGCCAGCGGATAGCGCCAGGCGAGCTGCTCCGGCTTGCAGGCCGCCGCCTGTCCGTAACTCTCGAAGGCGACGAGCAGCCGGGCCGTCTGCGGGTCATCGGGATTGCCGTTATAATCCTCGAACCTTTCGCGCTCGAAGCCCGACGCCACGCGGTCGCCCACGGCAACGCACCACTGCAGGAAGGTCTGCGGCTTGTGGTGCATGGCCGCGGCGTTGACCAGGCTGTCGGTTACATCGCCCTCGCCATTGCGGGACACGAATGGCGCCACATCGCCCGTCCGAACTGGGGGCAGATGCCGCTCGATCAGGTCGAAGGCCAGCGCGGTCGCGGCGGCATGCAGATGCGTGTGGTAGCCGCCCTCCCGCCTGAACGGGCAATAGAGGGTCTGATGCGCCGCCCAGGCATCGCTCTTGCGGTCATGCGCCCCGGCCCGCTCCGTCAGCTTGCCGAGGTCATGCAGCATCGCGGCCAGCGCCATGCGGCACGACGCATCCTTCCATCTCTCGACGTAGGGTTGGGACAAGTCTTCAGCTCCCGTATGCCCTAACGATTAAAGCGGCGCTCAATGAGGAGGCAAGGGCCACAACGTTGTCTTCGATGTTTTACTGATACGGCTGTGGCATATCCACAGCGTGTCCAACGATGTTCATCTTGTCGCCTGGGATGTGGCGGATCCGGCGCGGCTCCAGCGCGTGGGCCGGGCGGTGAAGCCCTGGCGCGCCTGCGGGCAGCGCTCGGTCGCCGAATGCTGGCTGACCCCCGGCCAGCGCGACGCCCTGCTGAAGCAGCTGGCCGCGCTGCTCGATCCCGGTGGCGACCGGCTGGACGTCTTTCGTCTGGACCCGCGGCAGAAGCCGTTGCTGTTGGGGTGCGCCCGGCGGCCGCTGCTGGACCATTTCCTCGTTCTTTGAGCCGCCAGCCCGGAGACGAAGCCCATGACCAGCCTCTATGTGGACCGCCGCGGCGTCGAGATGCGGCTCGATGCAGGCGCAATCGCCTTCTTCGAGAATGGCGAGCGTGTGGGCACGGTTCCAAGTGGCCCGCTCGAGCGCGTCTATCTGCGGGGCGACGTCGCCCTGACGTCGGGGCTGCTCGGCCGGCTCGGCCAGCTGAATATCGGCGTCGTCGTGCTCTCGGGCCGCCGAGCCGAGCCGACGCTCTTTCTGCCTCGCAGCCACAATGACGCGCGTATCCGCGTCGCGCAGACCGCAGCGCACCTCGATCCGCAGGCGACGCTGAAGCTTGCGCGCTGGCTGGTGCGCGCGAAGATCGAGTCGCAGCTGCGGCTGATCGACGATTGGCACGCGGCCCGTCCCGCCGCCCGCGCAGGTCTCATCGGTCCGCGGGAGGCGCTGAAGACCATGCGTGGCCATGTGGCGAGAAAGCCAGATCTGGATGCGTTGAGGGGCCTCGAGGGCGCGGCCGCTGCGCAGCATTTCAAGGCCATGGCGGCCATTCTGCCGCCCTCGGTGGGCTTTTCCGGCCGCAACCGGCGCCCTCCCCGCGATCCGGTCAACGCGGTCTTGTCGCTCTGCTACACCCTGCTGATGGCCGAGGCGGCGCTCGCGGCCCATGGCCACGGACTGGACCCGGCGATCGGTTTCCTGCACCGGCTGGACGTGGGCCGGCCGTCTCTGGCCTGCGACCTGGCCGAACCGCTCCGCCCGGTGATGGACCGGCACGCCGTGCGCCTGTTCAACGAGCAGACGCTGCGGGCGCGGGATTTCTCGACGGAGCCGGACGGGGCCTGTCTTCTCATGAAGGCCGGCCGCGAGCGATTCTACGAGACGATCGAGGAGCCTCTGACGGACGCCCGCCGGCGGCTGAACGCCATGCTCCAGGCTCTCCGGGACATGCTCGAGACAGGCGCCGATGCCGAAACCCTACCTGATCAGCTATGACATTGCCGATCCCCGCCGCCTGCGGCGCCTGCACCGCGCATTGAAGCGGCAGGCATTCGCGCTCCAATACTCCGTCTTCCACGCCGAGCTGACGGAGGCAGGACTCAAGGCGGTGGTCGAGACGATCGAACGCATCATCGATGCCCGCAAGGATGATGTGCGCATCTACCCGCTGCCGCGAAACGGCTGGGCGCGAGCCTGCGGCCGAGACGTCCTGCCCCCGGGCGTGAGCTGCACCGGACTGCCACTGCTGCTGCGCGCCGGGACGCAGGAGAGCGACCTCGAACGCAGCCAGGACGACCCACGCGAGGAACAGCATGACCAGCCCCCTGCGGGCGGGCCACCGGCAGCGGGAGCGCGCAAGCCTTCCCCGTCCGCCGCCCGGAGCCGCGAGGCGCGCCGCATCATGGCCGTGCAGCAGACAGGCCAGCGTCGCGGCCTGTTGCTTCTGCGGTGATGTCATGGCAGACAGCGACCATGCCCGGAAAGCACGAAGGCCCATCTGGCGCCACTTGCGTGCCCATAAGTTCGCACGCGACTGCTGCCGCGGCTGGCGCTGGGCCCAGCCGTTTGACATCATTGATGAATTGCTGGCGAGGAGAAGAATTGACGCCCCGATCTTCAGGGGATTGAGACTTGGCCGGCGCCTTGGTCTTGGCGATGTCGCGCAGAAGAATTGACGCCCCGATCTTCAGGGGATTGAGACGCGATGGCGCATGGGATGTGCGCGTTGACGAAGAAGAATTGACGCCCCGATCTTCAGGGGATTGAGACCCACGCGGCTTGCGTGAGGCCGAGGGCGAGCCGAAGAATTGACGCCCCGATCTTCAGGGGATTGAGACAGAATGCGCCTGCTCTTGATGGGGAGGGTGGAAGAATTGACGCCCCGATCTTCAGGGGATTGAGACGCCATTGCCTGAATGATTTTTTCCTGCACGCGCAGAAGAATTGACGCCCCGATCTTCAGGGGATTGAGACTCGAGCTCATGCCCGACAGCAGCAGGCGCCGCAGGAAGAATTGACGCCCCGATCTTCAGGGGATTGAGACCATACCATTTTAACCATTCAACCGCGACGCGAAGAAGAATTGACGCCCCGATCTTCAGGGGATTGAGACCGCAAGAGCGCGACGCTGCTGACGAGTGCGGCCAGAAGAATTGACGCCCCGATCTTCAGGGGATTGAGACCTCAAATAAAGCCCAAGCCGGGCACAAAAAAGCGAAGAATTGACGCCCCGATCTTCAGGGGATTGAGACTGGCCACGGCGGGCGGGTCCGCCGTGGGCGGCAGGAGTA
>JBKBOA010000018.1:0-53055 GCA_046295035.1 Phreatobacter sp. | reverse complement strand
AGTCGATCATGCCGGCGGCTTGCTGGTTTCGATCCACGCCCCCGCGCGGGGGGCGACGAGAGGCCGGGCGGTGTCCAGCAGCGCGAGGCTTGTTTCGATCCACGCCCCCGCGCGGGGGGCGACTGGTCATGACGCCCATGCGCAGGAGGACCTGGTAGTTTCGATCCACGCCCCCGCGCGGGGGGCGACGCTCGTCATCGATGGCGACTTCGGGCCGGCAACCGTTTCGATCCACGCCCCCGCGCGGGGGGCGACCCCTCCCGTCTAACACACTGACCGATCGAAGCTAAGAGGGGCCGTTGCGCGAACCGAGGGCCAAACCGGGCCTTGCTTCCCGCCGAGGGGTGGCCGTCGACCAAGAATACGTTCTGCAGCAACACGTTGGTGTGTGCGCGAACTTCCCGGCGGGGATCTGCCTGCTTCGGGTTCGCGCGGCTCAGAACAGCAAGGGCCCATCAAGATCAAGGCTGGGCCTGGCGCCGACATGTTCGACCCGCCGCTTGCCATCCGCGCCGAGCCTGTAGAAGCGCAGGCTGTCGGTGGTCGCGTCGATCTCGGCAATCAGCCGCGCCCGCAAGGCCGCCCATTGTGCGGGATCGACCTCGCATTCGAAGACCGAGTTCTGCACGCGCTGGCCATGATCCAGGCAGGCCCTTGCCACCCGTCGCAAACGGCGCCGGCCCGCCGGTGTCTCGGTGTTCACGTCATAGGCCACCAGCATCAGCATGGGTCACTTCCAGATGAAGGCGGGATAGCCGTCGAGATCGCCGCGCAGGTGGCGGGCCAGAAGCTGGGCCTGCACATGGGCCACCAGACCCAGCGGCAGCGTTTCGCCGAGGAAGGGATGGGTCAGTTCGTCGCGCTTTCGCTCCTGCCAGGCGATGAGGGCGCGCTTGCGTGCATCATCCCTCATCCGGACAGCGCCGCCCTCCTCGACAACGAAATCGTCCGCCGCGAGCTGCCGGCGGTTGACGAGGCTGAGCGCGAGGCGATCGGCCAGAACCGGGCGCAGTTCCTCCATCAGGTCCAGGGCCAGGCTGGCGCGCCCGGGCCGGTCGGCATGCAGGAACCCGACCTGCGGGTCGAGACCGTGCGCCTCCAGGGCCGACCGGCAATCATGGCCCAGCAGGGCGTAGAAGAACGACAGGAGGGCGTTCACCCGATCGAGCGGCGGGCGACGCGACCTGCCCGAGAAGGCGAAGGCCGGGTCGTCGCTGCGCAGGAGATGGGCGAAGACGCCGAAATAGACCTGCGCCGCCTCGCCCTCGATGCCGCGCAGCAGGTCCACGCCTGATGCGGTCAGCGTGCGCCGTGCGACATCGCCGAGGCGCCGCTCGGCGAGATCAAGGGCCTGGCGCGCCGGCTCCGACATGGTTGCGCCGTGGTCGCGCAGCGCCCGGCGGATCACCGTGCGCTGGTTCGCGGCCTTGGCGGCGACGATGCCACGCACGATCGGCACGCTGCGCGCGTCGTCCTCGCTGGCGCGGAACTGGGCGCGCCTGAGCAGGACGTTGCCAGTGCGCGGACCCTCGACGCGCGCGAGGAAGCGGCCGTTCGGATCGAGATGCGAGAGGGTGATTCCGGCCTCGGCGCAGGCTGCGAGCAGGGCCGGCGAAGCACCGGGCCGGCCGAAGCTCACGATGCCGTCCAGCATGTGCAACGGCGCACGCCCCCGTTCCGCGCCCTCCACCTCCACAACGAGATTGGCGCCATCCTTTCGCAGCCAGGCATCCTCGCTGGTGACATAGATGGTGTTGAGCATGCGCCGCATGGCGCCTCACGCTCCCAGCTGCCCGGCGAGCCATTGCGCAATGGAGGGCGGCCGCGCCAATCGCAATGGTTGGCACAGTGCCTCGAGCGAACAGCGGCGGCAGGCCGGGCCATGCACCGGCGGGGGCGTGACCTGTCCGGCGATCATTTCGCGGGTCGCGCGCGCGGTCTCCTGCGTCAGGCGGCGCAATTCATCATCAAAGGGGACTGTCAGGCGCCGGCGGGTTTCCCCATAGAAGAGCGCGCCTTCCGGAACCGGCACGCCGAACGCCTCCTCAAGGCAGATCGCCTGGGCGCAGAGCTGCACCTCGTCCGCCCGATGCGCCTTCGGCTTGCCGCGCTTGTATTCGACGGGGAAAGGCACGGGTCGATCCGAACCGTGCAGCTCGACCACATCGGCCTTGCCGCTGACGCCGAGCGCGACGGACCGCAAAGCCATCCCACGGACGATCCGGACGCCGGCGCGCCGTTCCGGGCGACCGGAATCGGCCTTGTCGTGCAGCAGCCGGCCTTCCATGGTCGCGGCATCCTCCGCCCAGAGCTGCTCCACATGGATGAGCGCGCACTGACGCGGGCAGAACAGATAGTGCTGCAAGGCCGACAGCGGGATCAGAGCCTCCTCCGTCTCTCTGTCGATGGCAGGGGCGGCCATGACCGGCTCCTACCTCTCGATGATCTCGATACCCTCCGGCAGGCCGTCGCGATCGATGGTGATGGCATAATCGTCGAAACTGCGGGCGGGCGGGGCGTTGTCGAGACGGTCATCGCCGGGCCTGTAGCGCTCCCCCCTGAAGACCCGCCAGGTCCTGACGCGGTCGAACAGGTCATTGGCCTTGGCGTTCCCGAGGGCCGTGGCGTGGCGGAAGACGATCAGCCGGCGGGTCGCCATCTCGCCGCGGGTGGCCGAACGGTCATGCTCGAACATGTTGTCGAGCGCTTCGAACAGCAGGTCGAGGTCGGCGTCCGAGAAACCAGTGCCCTTGACCGGATGGGAAGCGAGCGGGGCAGAGACATAGCCATGGGCGCGGTAGAGCCCATAGGGCACGATATGCTTGCGGCCCATGGTGCGCCCGCCCTTGGCATCGGTATCCGCCTCGGTGGTCGCCGCGAGGCGGGTGATGGAAATTTCGAGCGGCAGGATCGGTTCGATGGACCGGGCGAAGCTGAGCTGAACCGGCCCGCGCACCTGGCCGGCATTGACACCCGTCGTCATCACGGCGCCGAAGGCGCGGATGTCCCAGAAATGGGCGCACATCCAGGCGGTGAGTTCGCGGGCCTTTGCCTCCTCCTTCGGCAGCTTCTTGAAGTCCTCCGCCTTGGTGACGTCGGGCAGGACCGCGGCCCAGGCGCGCTTGTGCTCGGTGTTGAGCGTCGCGCCGTCGCGCATGTAGATCTCGTGCCCGTCGGCTCCAGGGCGCGCGAGGGCGACGTAGTTGCGGATCTTGCGCTTCAGGGCCACGTCCGAGACCAGCCCCTGATTGGTCTCGGGATCGAGGCGCGGCATGTTGCCGGCATCGGGATCGCCATTGGGATTGCCGTTCGTCACGTCGAAATAGAGGACGAACTCGTGGCGGCGCGTGAGGCCCCGGGTTTCACTCGTCATGGTCGTTATCCTCCGCGTCGGTGCTGGCGAGCTCGGCTTCCGCCTCCCGGCTGGCGAACTGGCCCTTGCGCTGGTGGTAGTAGCCGAGCACGAAGCGTCCCTGCGCCTCGAGGGCGAGCGAGCGGGGCAGGTGGTCGCCGAGCCGGCCAACGATCTCCTCGATCTCGCGTTCGAGCCAGGCGCCCTTGCCGGCCTTGCGCAGCTTGCCGAGGTGGTTCTGCGAGCCACGCATCAGCAGTGGAAACACGCTCGCCGGCGTGGCCGAGGCAGCGCCGAAATAGCGGTCGCGGATGGTGGCATTGACCTTGCCCAGCGCCATGCGCTGTGCCGTCTCGTAGGCGGCGAACAGGCGGCCGAGCTGGTAGGCCGGATCGGGATTGTCCCTCTGGAGACTCACGGGCAGATCCTCCCTGGACGGTTCTGGATGGTCGGATGGGGCAGCTGCGGCCCTCTTGAGCCGCTGGTCGCGGGCCAGTACGGCCTTGATGACGGCCGCATGCCAGCCGGTTGAGGGGTCGTCGCCGGCGCGCAGCCTCATGATGGCTGCCGCCAGCAGCGAGCGGGGATAGCGGGTGCCTTCGAGAACGGCGCGGGCGACTTCGCCCGCCAGCAGCGGCGGGATGTTTTCGTACTTCTGCTCGACCGCCGTGGTCATCTTGAGGAGCCAGCCGATGGCGGGGCGCCGGTTGCCCCAGGGACTGGGCTCGATGACCAGATCGCGGTAGTGCGCGGCCAGCCGCTCGACGAAGGCAGAAAAGTCGTCGGACAGCCAGTAGCGCACGGAGAGGCGCGCCGCGTTCGGAGCAAGGCCCAGCACATGGAAGGGGGTATTCCCCAGAAGCCGCGGACCCAGCGTTTCCATCGGCCGCCCCTGGGCCACAGCTTCGAGCCCCTCCCGCAACCTTTTTGCCTTGCTGGCATCGTCCGGCGGTTCAATCAGGTCAGCGAAAATGTCCTCTGCCGCCTGCGCCGCCGCCTCGTCGGCTGCTGCCGAGGTGTCGGCCCAGAACACGACCGTCGCATCGCCGATGCCGCGGGCGAGGCGATTGCGGCTGCCGCGCTCCAGCATGCTGTTGAGCGCGGCCCCGTAGCGGAAGGCGGCATCCTCAGAGGTCGGGGCATTGTCGCCCTGCTCCTTGCCATAGGAAGCGAAGGCATCGAGATTGAACGACACCAGTGCAGCGCCGGACGATTGGGCACCGTTGACGCCCTTGATCGTGGGGTGCAGGCGCTGCGCGATCCCCACGCGGCCTGTGACCAGGCAGGCCACGCGCGCGCCTTCGCCGCTCGACCGTTCGGCAATCAGGGCGCGAGCCGCTTCGCGCTGATGAATGAACTGCCTTTCTCCTTGCAGCCGAAAGACGATGTTGGCGTCCAGCATATCTGGCGTGAAGGGAGAGGCATCGAAGCGATCAGGCGTCCAGCCTTCGAGAAAATGACGCAGGGCGACGAGCCCGGCATCGTCGGCACCCCTCAACAGTTCAAGATGCAGGTCCTTGAACGCCTGGTGCTCCTGCGCGGTGCGTTTGCCTTCGCCCGCGGTACGGCCGATCACATAAGCGCTCTTGTCCCAGAACAGGTTCGGAAGAATACCGGCGGTGCGCTTCACGGCCGCCGGGACCGATAGCAGTTGCGGGACAAGGCGCTTGCCGCTCGCCTCCCGAAGGTCAATGACCGCGACAGGCACGCCATCGATGGCGAGTTCGATGGCGAAGCTGATTTTCTCGCGGGAGAACCCCGGCGGCTCCGCCTCGCCCCTTGCGGCCATCCGCTCGTAATAACGGTCGAGCGCCTGCAGCACGGTCATGACACGGTGCCCCCCGCAAGGCAGGCCTTCACGTCCAGGACGCCATCGGTCAGTCGCGCCGGGAAGAAGCGGGACGTGGCATTGTCAGCGAAGTCGATGTCGTGGAGCATCCAGCCGAGGTCGCGGTTGCGCTGCTCCTGCGGCAGGAGACTGTCCGGCAGCGGTTCACCGGGGGCGATGAGGGCAAAATCGGCCGCGCATTCGCGCGTGCCGAGACAGGGCCTGTGGAAGCACTGGCCGGCCGCCGCACGGCGGTTGAACATGGCAAGGTGCTTGGCCTCGCTGTCCTCCGGGCCTGCCTTCCCCGTCATCTCGAAATGCGCCTCGATGACATAGGCGACATCGATCAGGAACAGGGTGGCGCGCTGCTGCCGGTTGTCCTCGACCACGAGACCGAGCCCGGCCGTGGTGCCGGCGCGCATCGCCGTCGTGGCCGTCGCGGCGCTGGCCTTGGCGCCCACCTCGTTGCGACGGAAGGACTGGAAGCGGATCGGGCGCAGCACATGGATGCGGTCGATGACCCAGCGGATCGCCGGCTTCCAGTGGATCGCCTCCAGGATGCCGCGCGCCGCCGACGGCGTCATCACGTCATAGGAGACGCGCTCGACCTTCATTTCCGGCCGGGTGAAACAGGCCCTCTCACCCCAGACATGAAGCCGAATGCCGTAGGACATGAGCAGCCTCGTTCACACATGCACGCATGCTGATCGTGCGGTCATGCGATCAGCAGAGGCAATACCTATTCGGGTATCTCTTTTTTTGTCCACCATTGATTGCATCGAGGGCCTGCCGAACTGATCGTGGTTATGCGATCACGTTGCTTGCCGCGTCCCGCCAGGTCGGTTCCTCGAGGTCCACTCCGGTCTGCGGTCGGTAGCAGGCATCGTCAACGAAGCGCAGCAGGGCCTCCCCCAGGGCCGGATGAACCGGCATCAGCACGCCACGCGCCAGCCAGTCGTCGCGGGCGGCCTTCGGGATCGGCACCACATATTGCTGGAGCCGCCGCAGGTCGTCGCGCCGCGGGCGGTCCATTGCAGCAATCCGCGCGAGGAGCTGTTCGGCGTCGCGATCTTCGGGATCGGCCTTCCACGGCACCACCACCGGCTCCATCGCTTCCTCGATCATGCGGAAGGCGTCTGCGATGGACCGGAAGGGGAAGGACAGATCGCCGGCGCTTTCCGAGATGGCCGGGAGAATGCCGGGATAGTCGCCGACCTTCGCCGCATCGAAGGCTTTGTCCGCATCGCCTTTCGTCCAGTAGAGCTCGGCGAAATAGGCCCTCACCGCCTCGAGATCCAGCGGATCGGCATGGCGTTCGAGCACCGGCTTTGCCGCCTGCCAGTGGCGCCTGAAGGTGTGGTGCATGGTGCCCTCCGCCGGCTCGAACACCACCACCCGGCCGAGCGCAGGTGCCCCGGTCGCATCCTTCAGCTCGCCCTCGCGATTGCAGCGGCCGGCGGCCTGGGCAATGGCGTCGATGCCCGCCGCGGCACGCCAGACCTCGGGAAAGCTGATGTCGACGCCGGCCTCGATCAGCGAGGTCGAGACCAGCCGCACCGGCTTGCCCTCCTTCAGCCTCGCGCGCAAATCGGCGAGGACCTTCCGGCGATGCCGGGCGCACATCTGGGTGGACAGATGCACGGCACCCGGCAGGTCGCGGATCGCATCGAACAGCGCACGCGCGTGGCGGCGGGTGTTGACGATGCAGAGCATCTGCGCGGTCTCGGCAAAGCGGGCAGCGATCATCTCGTCCGTGACGGGGGCGGCCGGCCGTTCGACCGCAACCCGTCTCAGCCTGCGGTAGAGCTCTGCCGGATCCGGCGCCAGTTCCCGCTCATCCTGCAGGTCGAGGCCGAGCGAAATGTGCTTACCGCTGGACGCATCGCCCTTGCACAGGGCGCCGTCGATCTTGCGCAGGGCTGGCTGCGTTGCCGTGCACAGCACCACGCTGGTCCGGTAGTTCAGGGTCAGCTGCTCGATGGCGGCAACACATGGCAGCAAAAGGTGCGGCGGCAGGGTCTGCACCTCATCGAGCACCACGACGCTGCCGGCGATGTTGTGCAGCTTGCGGCAGCGCGAGGTGCGGTTGGCGAACAGGCTTTCGAAGAACTGGACCGCCGTGGTGACGACGATCGGCACGTCCCAGTTCTCGGCGGCGCGTTGCAGCTTGTCGAGCGCACGGGGAGCCTCGTCATCGGGCGCGCGCATGCCACGCGCGGCCTCCCAGTCGAAACTGGCATGGTGCTCGAGGATGTCCTCGTCCGTGCCGAGCGCCTCGCGGAAAACGCCTGCCGTCTGCTCGATGATCGAGGTATAGGGGATGACGTAGATGACCCGTCTCAGGCCGTGGCGCACGGCATGAGCGAGCGCGAAGGACAGCGAGGCAAGCGTCTTGCCCCCGCCGGTCGGCACGGTCAGGCTGAACAGGCCCGGTTCCAGCGCCGCCCTGGCCAGGGCATGGTCCAGAATGCGGGCACGCAGGGTGTTCAGCGGGGTCGAGGGGGCCTGCGCGCGCTTGGCCGCCATGAAGGCGGTGAGACGGTCGTGCAACACCGCCAGATCGGTATGGCCGCCCCGGCGGACCTCCTCTCCTGTCGCTTGCGCGTAGAACGCTTCGGTCGCGAGGAAATCGGCATCCACCAGGCAGGAGAACAGCATCCTGATCAGGAAGCTGACGGCAAAGCCCTTGTGGTCCCCCTTGATCAGACCGCGGCCTGGAGTGAGCCGGGCGCGATCCGGCAGCGGCGGGACATGATGCTGCCAGTTGGCCGGAACCAGCCCGGCAGAGGCGGCCATGCGACGTTGGAGATCGCTGCCATCCGCCAGACCCGCATGGTGGCCAGCAATGATTGCGGCCAGGATCCCACCGAAGTCCCTGCCATAACGGTCGAGCGCGATGCGCGCGCCGGCCGAGGAGTGGTCACCTCCGGACGGGCTTACGCCGGCAATGTAGCGCTGGAACTGAGGCGACGCCTTGCCGATGTCGTGCAGCCAGCCCGCCAGTTCCGCAACACGTTCACATCCGAAGGATCTCGCGCCATCGGCGGCAAGTCGTCCGACCGCCTTGGCATGGTCTTCGAGCCTCTCCCAACGGTTCTTGTCAGGGTCAGGCAGCGAATGCGCATAGACGGGGTCCATCGGATTCTCGCGAAAAGGTCGGATCCTGCCAGTATGGATCCAGAAAAGCACAGCTGCATGCTGCGCGTCACGAGGCCAATCCAGAGATTCGTTCGCTCCTGTGATCGAGGATGTCTCCCGTTCACGATCCGCGATGGATCATTGCGCCGCGGCGACGCCAGGAGCTGGCGTGACCGACGGGCCCTTGGGGCCGGTGGGGAGGTCTGGCGAGCAGAGCCCCCGTTAAAGACCTGCCATTGTCGCAGCGGCCGGAGGCGGGGCTGCGGCAGGGAGCGCGAGCGGCTTGCGGCGCCCAGGGGGTATCAGCCTGCTTTGCCCGATGCAGCCGGATCGTGGGCCTCGATCCGTGCGCCGATCCGCCACTTCCGGACGGCGGTTCGCCGTGACCATGGCTCGCCTGGGATCGAGGGACCGCTCAAAGCCGCCGCAGCCATTCGATGTCGCGATTCTGCTCCGACTTGTGGGAGATGAGAACCTGCCATCGCCCTGCGGGGCCATCGACCAGCCGCGCATAGACCCGTCCCTGACTGTCTGTCCCGTTGGCGATCTTGTGTTCCGCACGACTGTGGGGACATGATCGAGCCGATCAACCGCCCTGTCGATCACGCCATGGTGGACGGGACGACCATCGGGGACCGCGCTCGCGCTCCGCCGGTGATCGTCGGATCACTCGACAGCGCCGACATGCGCCATCAGGGCGAGGAACAGCCTGCAGCCTTGACAAAAGAAGCGGCGCGATAAGGGGCCCACCATGCCTCCCGCGCATCACAAAGGACATCGGCACTCCCGTCACGAGGTGCAATCCGCGTGCGGACGCTTCGGTAGCCCGCCTGAAGCCGCAAAGACCAGAGCCGGATGTTTGGTGGAGCCAGGCGGGATCGAACCGCCGACCTCTTGAATGCCATTCAAGCGCTCTCCCAGCTGAGCTATGGCCCCACGGCCCTGAACGGGCGGCGGCAGATCCGGGTCGTCTGCCGCGTGGCGACCGGGTCACCCCGATCGAGGCCGGGTGTTTGGCACATTTCCTCGGAGGCATCAAGCACCCATTCAGCGAGGAAGCGCTCCGGCCGACAGGAACCTCGTCGGCCCCTGCCGGAGGGTGGCCACGCGCCGGGGGGCGGGCCCGACCATGCCCTGGCCCCACAAGCATCATGGCGGTTGCGCGCCTGCCCTCATTCCGGCGCGCGGGCCACCGATGGCCGCGACGGCCGGCTCGCCTGCGGACGATGCGGACCTCCGGCCCTGCAACCTGCGGGACGGCACCACCCCGTCCGGTTGTGGCGCAACCTCTTCTTAATCGGGCGGAACCTAGATTAGGCCGTCGCGATCCGCATCGCGTCCACCGCTTTCTGAGGCGTCAATGGCTGCAGCCACGATCATCGAGGAACTCGAGGACGTCATCTCGCGCGGCACGAGCGCGCGCCGCGTGGAGACCCTGCGGCGGGTGACGGACCTGTTCCTGCACGATGCCGACCGCTATACCGAGGCCCAGATCGCCCTGTTCGACGACGTCATCGGCCGCCTGTCGGACTGCATGGAGAAGGCGGTCAGGCAGGAACTGGCCGAGCGCCTCGCGCCCGTGATGAGCGCGCCGAAGACCGTCATCCGCAGCCTGGCGCAAGACGACGAGATCGATGTCGCAAGGCCGATCCTCATGCTCTCGGCCCAACTGGATGACAAGACGCTGGCCCGGATCGCCGAGACCAAGAGCCAGGCCCACATGCTCGCCATCGCCGGGCGCAAGAAGATCGGCGAGGCGGTCACCGACGTGCTGGTGGAGCGCGGCAACCGCGATGTCGCCCTCTCGGTGGCCTCCAATTCCGGCGCCAGCTTCTCGGCCAAGGGCTACGACAAGCTGGTAGCCCGGTCGAAGGACGACGACGTGCTTGCCGAATGCGTGGGCCTGCGCGCCGACATCCCGCCCTATCTGTTCCGGGCGATCCTGGCCAATGCCCGCGAGGAGGTGCAGCGGCGCCTGATCGCCTCGGCCTCCGCGCGCGAGAAGATGCATCTGTCGAGTGCCATTGCCGGCGTTGCCGACCGCATCGCCGTCGGGACGGCGACGGGGGGGCGCGACTATACGGCGATCCAGCGCGCGATCGTCGTCCTTCACGCCAAGGGCCAGCTCGACGAGGCCCAGCTCAAGGCCTATGCCGATGCCGGCCAGTTCGACGAGACGGTCTGCGCCCTGTCGGTGCTGTGCGGCGTGCCGGTGGAAATGGTCGAGCGGCTGTTCCTCGGCGAGCGGCCAGACCCCATCCTCATCCTCGCCCGCTCGGCCGGCCTCGGCTGGCCGACGCTGAAGGCCATCCTGAAGACACGGCCCGGGGGCCCCGGCACATCCATGGCCGGGATCGAGGAGACGCGCGAGAGCTACGAGAAGCTCACGACGAAGACCGCGCTGCGGGTGCTGCGCTTCTGGCAGGTCCGGGAAAGCTCGCAGAAGACCGCGAGTTGACGGCGGAGGCGAGCCCGCACATCAGTGCAGGCTCACCGTTTCCAGTTCGTTCTGCCAGGCATTGGCCCGCGCCTCCTCCTCACGGTCGGTGACCATGATGGGCGTGCCGTCGGCGGAGACGAGGGCGAACAGGTCGAGCCCCGGCGGCAGGGCCGGCGCCTGCGGGAACATGCGCGCAACGTCGTCGGAGCGGATCGGCTTCACATAGGCGAGCCGGGCAAGCCCGATGCGGGCCAGCATCTCCGGAGAGATGGTCTTGTGGCTCTCGGTGTTCATGGCAAACCTCCTCATCAGGCAGGTTTCGCGGCTCAGTCCTCAGCCGCGATATCGATGCGCCGCACGATCCTTTCAGGCTCCGGGCGGACCAGATCGATGGACAGGAGCCCGTTCTTCAGGTCGGCTCCCACGACCTCCATCCCGTCGGCCAGGACGAAGCTGCGCTGGAACTGGCGCGCGGCAATGCCCCGGTGGATGAAGCAGCGGGTCTCGCCATCATCGGCCTGCCGGCCGCGGATGGTCAGCTGGCTTTCCTCGACCGTCACATCGAGCTGATCGCGGGTGAAGCCCGCAACGGCCAGCGTGATCCTGAGACGCTCGGGGCGACCGGGCTCGGCGGAAATCCGCTCGATATTGTAGGGCGGATAGCCTTCGGAGCCCTTGGTGACCCGGTCGAGGACCCGCTCGAGCTGGTCAAAGCCCAGCAGGAACGGCGACGACAGGGACGGCACGCGCGACATGGCGAAGTCCTCTCATGAGCGACATCGGCGGGACCCCTGAGGCATCCCACGCCCGGCGGTTCCGACGGGCAGCCACGAATATGGCGATGGTCCTTGAACACCGCAAGCCGGTGGGCTCACGCGGCCAGCCGCTTGCCGGTGCCGGGATCGAACAGATGGAGATGGTCCCGGGTCGCGAAGACCCGAACGGCGGTCCCGCCGGCGAGCAGCGCCTTGCCGGGCAGGCGCGCGATGATGTCCTGCCCCGCGCCGCCAAGCGGGCCATAGACGAAGGTCTCGGCGCCCACGGCCTCCACGGCAGAGACCGGAAAGGTCAGCGCCACCGCCCCTTCGGGCGCCTCGCCCTCGGCCACCGTGAGATGCTCGGGCCTGACCCCGAGAAGCGCGCCACCCGGCGGAATGGTCAGGCCGCGTCCACCCGACAGACCCGCCGCCCCCGGCCCCTCGGGGCCGGGCTCGACCGGGATCAGGTTCATCGGCGGCGCGCCGATGAAGCTTGCCACGAAGGTGGAGGCAGGCTTCTCGTAGAGGTCGAGAGGCGCGCCGGCCTGCTCCACCAGGCCCTTGTTCATCACCACCAGCACGTCGGCGAGCGTCATGGCCTCCAGCTGGTCGTGCGTGACATAGACGGACGTGACGCCGAGGGCCCGCTGCAGCTTCTTGATCTCGACGCGCATCTGGATCCGCAGCTTGGCGTCGAGGTTGGACAGCGGCTCGTCGAACAGGAACACCTTGGGCTTGCGCACGATGGCGCGGCCCATGGCGACGCGCTGGCGCTGGCCGCCCGAGAGCTGGCGCGGCTTGCGGTCGAGGAATGGCGTGATCTCCAGGATGCGGGCCGCCTCGCGCACGCGCTCCTCGATCTCGGGCTTCGGCGTGCCGCGGTTCCTCAGGCCATAGGCCATGTTGTCGTAGACGCTCATATGCGGATAGAGCGCGTAGTTCTGGAACACCATGGCGATATCGCGCTCGGCCGGCTCCAGCTCGTTCACGCGCGTGCCGCCGATGGTGCAGCTTCCCGCCGTGATCGTCTCCAGTCCGGCGATCATGCGCAGGAGCGTGGACTTGCCGCAGCCGGACGGGCCGACCAGCACGCAGAAGGCACCCGTCGGCACGGTGATGTCGACGCCGCGCACGGCCTCCACGCCGCCGGCATAGACCTTGCGCACCTGGTCGAGAACGACCTCGCTCATGCGGACAACCTCATTTCTCGGTCTCGACCAGGCCCTTGACGAACAGGCGCTGCATCAGGATCACCACCAGGACCGGCGGCAGCATGGCCAGAACGGCGGTGGCCATGGCCAGCTGCCACTCGGTCAGCGCGTCCTGCGTCACGATCATCTTCTTGATGCCGATGACGATCGTCTGCATGTCGTCGCGCGTGGTGATCAGCAGCGGCCAGAGATACTGGTTCCAGCCATAGATGAACTGGATGACGAACAGCGCGGCGATCGAGGTGATCGACAGCGGCAGCAGCGTGTCCTTGAAGAACTGCATGGCGCTGGCACCGTCGATCTTGGAGGCCTCGACCAGCTCGTCCGGCACCGTCATGAAGAACTGCCGGAACAGCAGCGTTGCGGTCGCCGAGGCGATCAGCGGAATGGTCAGGCCGGCATAGCTGTCCAGCAGGCCGAGATCGGCAACGATCTTGTAGGTCGGGTAGATGCGCACCTCGACCGGCAGCATGAGGGTGATGAAGATCACCCAGAAGGCGGTCATGCGGAACGGAAAGCGGAAATAGACAACGGCGAAGGCGGAGATCAGCGAGATGGCGATCTTGCCGAGCGCGATGGTCATGGCCATCACGAAGGAGTTCAGCATCATGGTGCCGACCGGCTCGCGGGTGGAGCTGGACGTGCCGACGAAGATCGTCTGGTAGTAGTTCTTGAAGAAGTCCGGGCCAGGCCGCAGCGGCATGTGGCCGTTGGAGATGGTGGCCACGTCCCAGGTCGAGGCGATGAACGCGACATAGACCGGGAAGGCCACGATCAGGATGCCGATCAGCAGCACCACATGGGGCAGCAGATCCCACAGGCTCCGGCGCTCGACCATCAGTACTGCACCCTGCGCTCGATGTAGCGGAACTGGATGGCGGTCAGCCCGATGACCATGATCATCAGGATGACCGACTGGGCGGCCGAGCCGCCGAGATCGCCGCCGAGGCGACCGTCGGAATAGACCTTGTAGACCAGGGTGGTGGTGGCCTGGGCCGGGCCACCGCCGGTGACGGAGTCGATGATGCCGAAGGTGTCGAAGAAGACATAGACGACATTGACGACCAGCAGGAAGAAGGTGGTCGGCGACAAGAGCGGGAAGATGATGGTCCAGAACCGCCGGGCCGGCCGGGCGCCGTCGATGGCCGCGGCCTCGATGACACTTTTCGGGATCGACTGCAGCCCGGCGAGAAAGAACAGGAAATTGTAGCTGATCTGCTTCCAGGTTGCCGCCATGACGACCAGCGCCATGGCATGGTTGCCGTTGAGGGTCGGGTTCCAGTCGAAGCCGAGAGCGCGGATCGCCTGCGAGACCAGGCCGAGCGAGGGCTGGAACATGAACAGCCACAGCACGCCGGCAATGGCCGGAGCGACCGCATAGGGCCACATCAGGAAGGTCTTGTAGGCGGCCGCCGCCTTGATCTGCTTGTCGGCCTGGACGGCGAGCAGGAGGGACAGCGACAGCGACAGCACGGTGACGAGGATCGAGAAGATCGCCGTCGTGGCCATCGAGCGGTAATAGTCGGGATTGGAGAAGAGATAGGCGTAGTTCTCGAACCAGACGAACTGCGTCGAGGTGCCGAAGGCATCCTGGATCAGGAAGGACTGCCAGACCGCCTGCACGGCCGGCCAGTAGAAGAACACGACCGTGATCAGGAGCTGCGGGAAAAGCAGGGCATAGGGCAGCAGCCTGCCGTCGAAGACGACGCGCTTTTCCATGGCGGAACTCTCCCGGACCCCTGCAGCCGGAGCGGGGCGAGCCGCTCCGGCCTGTCTGCCTCAGCCGTCAGCGCGTGGCGCTGGCCGTGCGCTCGAACTGGCGCAGCATGGCATTGCCGCGCGAGACGGCGGCATCGAGCGCGGCCTGGGGGCTCTTGGTGCCGTTCAGCGCCGCCTCGATCTCCTCGGCCCAGACATCGCGCATCTGTACCATGTTGCCGAGGCGCAGGCCGCGCGAGTTCTCGGTCGGCTCCTTGTTCGTCAGCTGGATCAGCGGGGTCTCCAGATAGGGGTTCTCGCGGTAGAAGCCCGAAGCCTTCACCTTGTCATAGGCGGCGCGGGTGATCGGCAGATAGCCCGACTCGGTGTGCAGGCGCGCCTGCCGGTCGACATCCGACAGGAAGGTGAAGAACCGGGCGATGCCGCGATATTCGGCCGCCGACTTGCCGCCCATCACCCACAGCGAGGCCCCCCCGAGCGTCGAGTTCTGCGGCGCGCCGGGCACGTCCGGATAATAGGGCATCGGCGCATTGGCCCAGTCGAACTTGGCATTGGCGCGCACATTGCCGAAGAAGGCCGACGAGGTCAGGAAGATCGGGCACTCGCCGGAGGTGAACCGGCCCTCGCCCGTATTGGTGCGGCCCGAATAGGAAAAGGTGTTGTCGCGCTGCAGCTCGACCAGGTTCTGCAGGTGACGGACATGCAGCGGCGAGTTGAAGCGCAGCTCGGTATCGAAGCCGTCGATGCCGTTGGCGCGCGTGGCCAGCGGCACGTTGTGCCAGACCGAGAACTGCTCGATGTTCACCCAGGTCACCCAGGCGGTGGAAAAGCCGCACTTGTCATAACCGGCGGCACGCAGTTTCTTGGCGGCCTCGAACACCTCGGGCCAGGTCCGCGGCGGCTGGTCGGGATTGAGCCCGGCCCGGCGGAAGGCGTCCTTGTTGTACCACATGACCGAGGACGAGGAGTTGAACGGGAAGGACAGCATCTCGCCGCGCGAGGTGGAGTAATAGCCCGTCACCGCCGGCAGATAGGCCCTGGGATCGAAGGGCTCGCCGGCCTCGGCCATGAGCTGGAACACCGGCTTGATAGCGCCGCGGGCGGCCATCATGGTGGCAGTGCCGACCTCGAAGACCTGCAGGATGTGCGGAGCATTGCCGGCGCGGAAGGCCGCGATGCCGGCATTCATGGTGTCGGCATAGGAGCCCTTGTAGGTCGGCACGACCCGGTATTCGCGCTGCGAGGCATTGAACTCCTCGGCCAGGCGGACGATGACCTGGTTGTTGGCGCCGGTCATGGCATGCCACCACTGGATCTCGACCTGAGCGGCGGCCGGACTGGCCGAAAGCGTCGCGGCGGCGGCAGCCGCGAGCAGGAAACGACGATGGAGCATCACAAACCTCCCAGAAGGTGCCCCGGCAGGGCACCGGTGCGGCATAGCGGGACGGATCCCGGGCCGTTCTCCTGTCCGGCTCACGACGGACGGGTGACACTCTAATGAAGGTTCGATGACAGGGTAAGGGGTCTCGCGCAGGGCGCGGGACGGCATCCACGGCCTTTCCGCAGCCCCGTCACGGGCGATGATAGGGATGGCCGGCAAGGATCGTGACGGCCCGGTAGAGCTGTTCGAGGGCGAGGATCCGCACGATCTGGTGTGGCCAGGTCATCGCGCCGAAGGACAGGACGAGATCCGCCTCGCCGCCGAGCGAGGGGTCGAGGCCGTCGGGGCCGCCGATGACGAAGGTTGCCGCCTCCTCCCCGCCATCCTTCCAGGTGCCGATCAGGCGGGCGAAATCCTCGCTGCTGAGGGAGCGCCCGCGCTCGTCGAACAGGACGAGGCGGCCGCTGCGCAACCTGCGGATGGCTGCGGCCTCCTCGGCCTTGCGGGCCTCGGCCGCGGGCTGGCGGCTCTCGTCGATGACGGCAATGTCGAGGGATCGGACACCGAGCGGACGGCCCGCCTTGATGGCGCGGTCACGATAGCGTTCGGCAAGCTCCGCCTCCGGGCCGGCCTTCATGCGGCCGACCGCCACCAGGAGAAGGCGCATCGATGGCTAGCCGGCCAGACGCTCGGCCGGACGCGCGGCCAACCACATCTTCTCGAGATTGTAGAATGCCCGCACCTCGGGCCGGAACAGGTGGATGATCACGTCGCCGGCATCCACCAGCACCCAGTCACAGGCCGGCAGGCCCTCGACCCGCACCTGCCTGACGCCCGCCTCCTTGAGCGCCTTCAGGATATAGTCGGCCAGGGCACCGACATGGCGGTGCGAACGGCCGGAGGCGATCACCATGGCATCGGCGATGGTGGTCTTGCCCTTGAGGTCGATGGTGAGGGTCTCTTCCGCCTTGTTGTCGTCCAGGACGGCGAGCACAAGCTTGAGAACCTCGGCGGCCTGTGGGCCGGCTTCGGTCCCGGTGGACGGAGCCTCGGCGGGCCGTCCCGGCAGGGTCGTGGTGGACAGGGGTCCGATCCTCTTGGCTTCACGCCGACGCGCGGCGCAACGCATGCATCATAGCCGGAAAACGGCCGGATGTGAAACGCGCAAGGCAAGCCCGGGGTTCCGGACCTGCCCCGGCCCTTCGCAACGTCGACCCGGCCTCGGGCGAAAGGAGAGGTCGGCCCGGGCGCTCCCCCTCGCCGCCCGAGACCGGGCCTCAGGTCCGGCCGGCAAAGGCCTCCACCAGCCGGGTCGGCCCGGCGACGATCAGGATGTCGCCCGCCTCGACCCTGGTCTCCGGCCGAGCATAGGTGAAGTCCTCGCGCCGCCGCTTCACCCCGACAATGGTGACGCCATGGTGGGAACGCAGGGCCGCCTCGGCCAGGGTCTTGCCGGCGATCTCGCGCGGGGCCCGCGTCTTGGCGATGGCATAGCCGTCGTCGAACTCGATGAAGTCGATCATCTTGCCGGTGACCAGATGGGCCACCCGCTCGCCCATGGACGCCTCGGGATAGACGACATGGTGGGCGCCGGTGCGCTCGAGGATGCGCCCATGGCGCGCCGAGACGGCCTTGGCCCAGATGTCCGGCACGCCGAGATCGGCCAGCGCCAGAACGGTCAGGACGCTGGCCTCGATATCCGAGCCGATGGCGACCACGGCATGGGGAAACTGCCGGCAGGACAGCTGATCCAGCACGTCGACGCTGGTCGTGTTGGCCTGAACGACATGGGAGAGCTTGGTGGACCATTCCTGGACCAGCCGCTCGTCCTGATCGATGGC
This sequence comes from Phreatobacter sp., assembly GCA_046295035.1. Lineage (GTDB taxonomy): Bacteria > Pseudomonadota > Alphaproteobacteria > Rhizobiales > Phreatobacteraceae > Phreatobacter. The sequence goes on along the minus strand of JBKBOA010000018.1, from coordinate 35,387 downwards.
GAGAACGTCATGGCCAAGCAGGGTCAGCGATTCGGCCACCGCGCCGCCGAACCGGCCGAGCCCGATGACCACGACGCTGTCGGAGAGGGTGTCGGAGTTTCTAGCCAACGATCGGGCGCTCCTCTGGATAGCGGAAGGCGGTCTTGCGGCCGCGCAGGGCCAGAGCCGTGGCGACCGTGATGGTGCCGATGCGACCGACGAACATCAAGACGGCGAGCAGAACCTGGCCGGCCGGGGGCAGTTCGGGGGTGGCGCCCATGGACAGGCCGACATTGGCGAAGGCCGAGACCACCTCGAAGACGAGATGGCGCAGCGGCAGGTCGGACAGTGCCCGGAGCACGAGCACCGACAGGCCCATGACCAGGATGGCGATCAGCGCGATGGTCAGCGCCTCGCGCTGGACCGTGGAGGAGATGCGCCGGCCGAAGGCGGTGACATCCGGCTGGCCGCGGATCTCCGACCAGACGGCAAGACCGAGGATCAGGAAGGTCGTCACCTTGATGCCGCCGGCCGTGCCGGCGCTGCCGCCGCCGATGGCCATGAGGGCATAGGTGACCAGCATGTTGCCCTGGGTCAGGTTGCCAAGGTCGAAGGAATTGAGGCCGCCGGAGCGCGCCATGGCGGAATGGAACAGGGCATTGACGATCTTGTGCACCGGCTCCAGCGGCCCCAGCGTGCCGGGATTGTTCCATTCATAGAGAAGGGTCGCGCCGCAGCCGAGCGGCAGCAGAAAGGCCGTGCCGACCAGCGTCAGCTTGGTGTGCAGCGACCAGGATCGCGGCTTGAGCGTGCAACGGCGCAGGTCATGGAGCACGGGCAGGCCAAGTCCGCCAATGGTCACGGCCAAGATGATGGCGCCCAGCACCACCGGATCGCGGGCGAAGAACGTCATGCTGCCGGTGAAGGTCGAGAAGCCGGCATTGGTGAAGGCGGCCACCGCGTGGAAGGTGCCGTGCCAGAGCGCATCCCTCGGGCCCATGCCCTCCTGGTGAAGGCGCGCGGCAAGGGTCAGCGCGGTCACGGCCTCCACCGCGAGCGTCACCACCACGACGAAGCGCAGCACCGAGGTCACGTCGCCCAGGGCGATGCCGCGCGTCTCGGCCTGGACGATGAGCTGCCGCGACAGGCTGAGCCGGCGCGAGACCAGCAGCGCCAGGAGGGTGGCCGTGCTCATGATGCCGAAACCGCCGATCTGGAACAGGACGAGAATCAGCACCTGGCCGAAACCGGACCAGTAGGTGGCGGTATCGACCACCGCGAGGCCCGTCACCGACACGGCGGAGGTCGCCGTGAACAGGGCGACCACGAAGGGCGCGGCGCCGGGCCCGGCCCTGGCCGCCGGCAGCATCAGACCGGCGGTGCCGGCCGCAATCACGACGAGGAAGGCGAGGGGGACAAGACGCGCCGGATGCGACCACAGGTCATGCATGGGGGTTTGTCGCCGTCCTCGACTGCCACCGCCTCTCAGCTCCCCCTTCAGCTACCATGCCGTTAGGGCAACGGGAAGCGCGCGGCGGGAGGCGGCGGCCCGGCCGCGCCATCAGTCGCCGGCATCCAGTTCCCACGTTTCCTTCGAGGACGAGAGCGCGATGATGGTCTCCGTGCGCTGCACGCCCTCGGTGGCCTTCACCACCTGCGACAGGAAGGCCTCCAGATTCCGGGTCGTGCCGACCCTGACCTTGAGAAGATAGTTCCACGCGCCGGTGACATGGTGGCATTCCAGCACGGCGGAGCAGGCCTGGATGCGGGCGAGGAAATCGGCCTCCACCTTCGGATCGGTCCAGCCGACCAGCACGAAGGCGAGCAGGTTGAGCCCCAGGGCCTCGGGCGAGACGCGCGCATGGAAGCCGGTGACGACGCCGTTGCGCACCAGGCGGCGGATGCGGTCGTTGACGGTGGAGGCCGGCGCGCCCACCTCGGCGCCGAGTTCGGCAAGCGAGCGCCGGTCATCGCGCTGCAGCGCGGCCAGGAGCTTGCGGTCGGTCTCGTCGAACTGCGTCATGCCGGAATCATTCCCTTCGTGTGCCCATGGCCGGGCATCAGGACTGACCCTTCAGGTGTCCGGCGCGGCCATGCGACAGGCCGGCGCGCCCCGTGAGGGAACCTGCTGAGGGGCGTGCCGATGCGCCGTCTCAGACATCCACCTTCAGCGCGGCGATGAAGGCTTCCTGCGGAATGTCGACCTTGCCGAACTGCCGCATCCGCTTCTTGCCCTCCTTCTGCTTGTCGAGCAGCTTGCGCTTGCGGGAGATGTCGCCGCCATAGCACTTGGCCGTCACGTCCTTGCGCAGGGCCGAGATGGTTTCGCGGGCGATGACCTTGGCGCCGATCGAGGCCTGGATCGGGATCTTGAACAGGTGCTGCGGGATGAGATCCTTCAGCTTCTCGCACATGGCCCGGCCGCGGCTTTCGGCGCGGCTGCGGTGGACCAGCATGGACAGCGCATCGACCGGCTCGCCATTGACCAGTATCGACATCTTCACGAGGTCGCCCTCGCGGTAGTCGGTGATCTGGTAGTCGAAGGAGGCATAGCCCTTGGAGATCGATTTCAGCCGGTCGTAGAAGTCGAAGACCACCTCGTTGAGCGGCAGGTCGTAGGTGACCATGGCGCGCGAGCCGACATAGGTCAGATCGATCTGCACGCCGCGCCGGTCCTGGCAGAGCTTCAGCACCGAGCCGAGATAGTCGTCCGGGGTCATGATCTTGGCGCGGATCCAGGGCTCCGAGATCATCTCGATCTTCATCGGATCGGGCATGTCGGCCGGATTGTGCAGCTCCATCACCGAGCCGTCGCGCAGAAGGATCTGGTAGACCACCGAGGGGGCGGTGGCGATCAGGTCGAGATCGAACTCGCGCTCCAGCCGTTCCTGGATGATCTCCAGGTGCAGCAGGCCGAGAAAGCCGCAGCGGAACCCGAAGCCGAGGGCCGCCGAACTCTCCATTTCGAAGGAGAACGAGGCGTCATTGAGCCGCAGCTTGCCCATGGCGGCGCGCAGGTCCTCGAAGTCGGCCGCGTCCTGGGGAAAGAGGCCGCAGAACACCACCGGCTGGGCCGGCTTGAACCCCGGCAGGGCCTGCGCAGTCGGGCGGCGCTCGTCGGTGATGGTGTCGCCGACACGGGTATCCGCCACCTCCTTGATCGAGGCGGTGATGAAGCCGACCTCGCCGGGCCCGAGATCGGGCACGTCGCGCATCTTGGGGGTGAAGACGCCGATCTTGTCGATGTCATAGACCGCGTCGGTGCCCATCATCTTGATGCGCTGGCCCTTCTTCATCACGCCATCGATGACACGGACCAGCACGACGACGCCGAGATAGGCATCGTACCAGGAGTCAACCAGCATGGCCTTGAGGGGCGCCGAGCGGTCACCCTTGGGCGGCGGCAGGCGCGTCACGATGGCCTCCAGGACGCCCTCGATGTTGAGGCCGGTCTTGGCCGAAACCTCCACGGCATCGGAAGCGTCGAGGCCGATCACGTCCTCGATCTGCTGCTTGACGCGCTCCGGATCGGCTGCCGGCAGGTCGATCTTGTTGAGCACCGGCACGATCTCGTGGCCGGCATCGAGCGCCTGATAGACATTGGCCAGCGTCTGGGCCTCCACGCCCTGGGAGGCATCGACCACCAAGATCGAGCCCTCGCAGGCCGCCAGCGAGCGCGACACCTCGTAGGCGAAGTCGACATGGCCCGGCGTGTCCATCAGGTTCAGGACATAGGTCTTGCCGTCCTTGGCCGTGTAGTCGAGGCGCACGGTCTGCGCCTTGATGGTGATGCCGCGCTCCTTCTCGATGTCCATGTTGTCGAGGACCTGGTCGGTCATCTCGCGCGCCGACAGGCCACCGGTGACCTGGATCAGGCGGTCGGCGAGCGTCGACTTGCCGTGGTCGATATGCGCCACGATCGAGAAGTTGCGGATGCGGTCGAGCGGAGTGTCGGTCATGGCGCCGCACATAGCAGCGCCGGCGGGTGTTTGGAAGGATCGCCGACAGCGCAGGATGGTGCGCAGCACCGCCCCGAACACCCGGCTCGATCCGGCCCGCGGCCATGCCGAGGGCCGCCAGCCCCGCCCGGTCGCCAGGGACCGGCAGATCCGTCCCGTCGCGCGGCCCGGCACCGATGGCCCGCTTGCGCCGTCTCGGGGGCTGGTGCCAGATTGATCGCTTGCGGTGCGACGAGAGGCCCCTTCATGACCCGCAAGCGGGAAGCCTACCAGTCCGGCCACACGCCGAAGTTCATGGTCGTCATCGACGACAGCGAGGAGTGCGACCGGGCCATCGTGTTCGCGGCCCGCCGCGCCGCGCGCACCGGGCACCGGCTGCAGATGCTGGCGGTGGTCGAGCAGGGCGTGGGCGATGGCCAGGCCCTGTTCGGTGTGGCCGACATCATGCGCGCCGAGGCGCACCAGGAGGCCCGCGCCAAGCTGGATGCGGCAGCCGACCGGGCCATGAAACTGGTGGGCGTCGAGCCGGAGCTGGTGGTGCGGGAAGGCCCGCTCGCCGAGACCATCCTCGCCCAGATCGAGGATGACCCGGATATTGCCATCCTCATCCTGGCGGCCGCCACCGGAAAGGACGGGCCGGGACCGCTGGTCTCGAGCCTTGCCCGCACGGCTGGCTCCTACCCCATCCCGGTGGCCATCGTGCCGGGACACCTGTCGGATGAGGAGATCGAGGCTCTGGCCTGACCGGCCTTCCGGTTGACGCGGGGCGTGTCACTCGCCACATCTGAGGTGAATGCTGTATCTTGAATCATTCCAGACTGGTCCCTGAGCCAGGACCGCCGGAGACCGCCATGTTCATCCAGACCGAAGCCACCCCGAACCCGGCCACGCTGAAGTTCATGCCCGGCCGCACCGTTCTGGAGGAGGGGACGCTCCACATGCCCAATGCCGAGGCGGCCCGCCAGTCGCCCCTGGCCGAGCGGCTGTTCGGCATCGAGGGCGTCGCCGGCGTGTTCTTCGGCACCGATTTCATCACCGTGACCAAGGGCAGCGGCGAGTGGCCGCACCTCAAGCCGGCGATCCTCGGCGCGATCATGGAGCACTACATGTCCGGCCAGCCGATCGTGCGGTCGGAAGCGAGCCTGGTGGCGGACGGCGATGCGGAGTTCTTCGACCCCGCCGATGCCGAGACGGTGGACACGATCAAGGAGCTGCTGGAGACGCGCGTGCGCCCGGCTGTGGCCGCCGATGGCGGCGACATCACCTTCCGCGGATTCAGGGATGGCGTGGTCTATCTCGCCATGCAGGGTTCCTGCGCCGGCTGTCCCTCCTCGACGGCCACGCTCAAGCACGGCATCCAGAACCTGATGCGCCACTTCCTGCCCGAAGTGCGCGAGGTGCAGTCGATCTGAGCGGACGGACGGCCGCGCGGCCGCATGGCCGCATCCCGCGGGCGGCCGGACCCGTTCCTATCCCCGCTCGATGCGCGCGGCCTTCTGCGGATCGAACCACCAGGTATTCGGAGCCCCGCGGGCATAGCGCGGCTTCGTCTCGGGAAAACCGAACTGGTCCCAGTAGGCCAGCCAGTGGCTCGCCTTGTACCAGTTCGGCACCCAGTAGCGGCCGGCGCGCAGCACACGATCCAGCACCTTGCAGATGGTGACGAGCTCGGGCCGTGTCCTGGCCGCCAGTGCCTGGGCGATCAGCGCGTCGACCACCGGATCGGCGATGCCGGCAAGATTCTGCGAGCCGGGCTGGCGGCCGGCCTCGGAGCCGAAATAGGAGCGCATGGCCTCGCCCGGCGTCAGGGAGAGCGAATAGCGGCGGATGGTCATGTCGAAGTCATAGTCCTTCAGCCGCGACTGGTACTGGGCCGAATCGACCCGGCGAATACCCGCCTCGATGCCGAGCCGGCGCAGATTGGCGATGAAGGGCTGGGTGTGGCGCTCCAGCGAGGGCTCGAAGTCGAGGAACTCGATGGTCACCGGCCGGCCGGCCGGGTCCATGAGCCGGTTGCCGGCAATGGTGAAGCCGGCCTCGCGCAGGAGCTGGGTCGCGCGCCTCAGCAGGGTGCGGTCCTGCCCCGAACCGTCGGAGACGGGCGGGACATAGGGTTCGCCGAACACCTCCTCCGCCACCTGGCCGCGGAACGGCTCCAGAACCGCCAGCTCCTCGGGCGAGGGCTTTCCGACCGCCATCATCGGCGAGTTCTGGAAGAACGAATGGGTGCGCCGGTAGCTGTCGAACATGACGTGCTTGTTGGTCCACTCGAAGTCGAAGGCGAGCCCGATGGCCTCGCGCAGCTTCGGATGGGCAAACTTCTCGCGACGGGTGTTGATGAACCAGCCCTGGGCGCCCGACGGTGTCTCGTCCGGGATCTCGCGGCGAACCACGCGGCCGTCGCGGGCGGCAGGGAAGTCATACTGGGTGGCCCAGGTGCGCGAGGTGAACTCCTCGCGGAAGGTATAGGCGCGCGCCTTGAAACCCTCGAAGGCGACGTCGCGATCACGGAAGAACTCGACGCGGATCACGTCGAAATTGTTCTGCCCGACCGACACCGGCAGCGTCTCGCCCCACCAGTCGCGAACGCGCTCGTATTCGATGAAGCGGCCGGCCTCCAGGCGCCCGACCCGGTAGGCGGCAGACCCCAGCGGCACGTCCATGGTGGAGGCCTCGAAGTCCCGGTTGGCATACCAGGCTTTCGACAGGATCGGCAGGCCGGCAACCGTCAGCGGCAGGTCGCGCGAGCGACCCTCGACAAAGCGCACGGCCACCACGCGCTCGCCCTCGGCCTCGGCCCCGGCGAGGTCGCGCAGCACGATGCGGATGAGCGGGTGGCCCTTTTCCTTCAGCGTCATCATCGACCAGGCGACGTCTTCGGCCGTGATCGGCGTGCCGTCGTGGAAGCGGGCGATGTCGCGCAGGCTGAAGCGGTAGGTGAGCCCGTCGGCCGCGATGCGCACGGTCTCGGCGACAAGACCGTACATGGCGTCCGGCTCATCACCCGAGCGCACCATCAGGCTTGCAAAGATCATGTCGAGGCCCGGCGGGGCATCGCCGCGCAGAACCAGGGTGTTCAGCGTGTTGAAGGTGGTCGGGTTCTGGTTGTAGGCCCAGCTCGACGCCGTGTGAACGAAGCTGCCGCCGCGCGGCGCCGCGGGATTCACATAGTCGAAATGGCGGAAGCCGGCAGGATATTTGAGGTCGCCGAAGGCCGAGATGCCGTGCACCGGCTCGCCCTCGGCAGCAACGGCCGGCGGCCCGATCATCGCCGCGGCCGCCCCGGCGGCCAGGGTCAGCACGGTTCTCCTGGCAAGGCGGGGGGCGGGTTTCGGCATGGGCGACGATCCTCTGTGGACCGTAAGCCTAGGGGCATCGCGCCAGCGATCCAAATCACATGGGGTCATGGATGGCGCGGTGATGGGCCGTGATGCCGGCTGCGGCCGGACGCGGGCCTGCTCGGGCGCCCTCGCTCACGACAGGTCGAAGGGCACCACCTTGCGCCGGTCGCTCGGCACGCGGATTTCCCGGTCGATGGGCGGGACGGCGCGCTGGTGGCAATTGGCCCGCTCGCAGATGCGGCAAGACACGCCGATCTTGGCGACATTGGCCTCGGCCTTCAGATCGATGCCTTCCGAATAGACGATGTCGCCGGCATAGGAGATCTCGCAACCGAGGCCGAAGGCATAGCGCCGCACCGGTGCGCGCCAGTGCGCAGCCCCCTTGGCGACGGCGCGGGCCAGCGACAGGTAGCGCACGCCATCCGGCATCTCGGCCACCTGGACGAAGGTGCGCCCGGTCTGCTCGAAGGCCTCGTGGACGTTCCACAGCGGACAGGCGCCACCGAAGCGGGCGAACTGGAAGCGGGTCGCCGAATGGCGCTTGATGACATTGCCGGCGCGGTCGACCTTCACGAAATAGAAGGGCACGCCGCGCTGGCCCGGTCGCTGCAGGGTGGAGAGCCGGTGGCAGACCTGTTCGAGGCTGGCGCCGAACATCCGGCCCAGCCAGTCGAGGTCGTGCCGGGTATCCTTGGCGGCAGCGAGGAAGCGCCGGTAGGGCAGCAGCAGGGCCCCCGCAAAGTAGTTGGCGAGCGCCACGCGGGCGATGTCGCCGGCGGCACGCGAGCGGAACCCGGCCCCGGAGACGATGGCCCCCATGACATCGGCCTGTTCCAGCCGGGCGATGCGGTTGGCCAGCAGGAAGGCGCGCGAGGAGGCATCGAGTGATCCGTCGAGCGAGAGCATGCGCGCGACCGGCTCGTAGCGCTCCAGCACGTCGTCACCCAGATTGGCATTGGCGTTGACGGTGACGCTGTGTCGCCCGGCCAGATAGCCGGCCAGGGCCTGGACGCGGTCGGATGCGGCGGCAAGGCCGAGGCGTTCGGCCAGATCCTCGGCAGCACGGTCGAGGTCGTCGACATAGTTGTCGACATAGTGGAAATAGTCGCGCACCTCCTCATAGGGAATGAGCGCCGTCTCGCCCCCTTCGCCGGTCGGCGGCAGCAGCGGGGCATCGCCGGCCGCCTGCAGGCGCTCGCCGAGTCGGCGGGCGGTCTGGTGCAGGCGCAGGAAGGCGCGGGCGAAGGCCGGGCTGTCGGCGGCGACCCGCTTGAGCTCCTGCAGGCTGGGCGCCCCCTCGGCGAAGACCGGGTCGGCACTGGCCTCGCGCAGGTCGGTGACCAGTCGATCGGTATCGTCGGTGGCAAAGGTGGCCAGATCCACCCCGAAGGTCTGACCGAGCGCCAGCAGGACGCCGGCCGTCACCGGGCGCTGGTTGTTCTCGATCTGGTTGAGATAGCTGACCGACAGGCCGAGCCGCTGGGCGAAGGCGGTCTGGGTCAGGCGCGTCTCCTCGCGCAGGCGGCGCAGGGCCGGACCGACGAAAACCTTGCGGGACATGCTCTCCTCCGAAAGGCGGGGCCCGCCTTCGGCCTAGGCCGAGGGACCTCCGCCATAGGATAGAAAAGCAAAAATTTCGCATTTTTGCAGCATGATCTTTCGCATTTTGATGCGGGTTGGACCGATGCTACTTTTGTCTCAACAACAGTCTGCCGAAAAGGCGACGACCCCATCCCTGGTGGATGCCTGGAGGAAAGTCATGTCACCGGCCGAACATTCCGCTCCGTCGCCCGAGCTGCGTTTCTGCGTGCGCCATCCCTTCCCGATCGTCGCCGAGACCCTGGAGGCGCTGGTCCGTGCCGCCCATCCCGGCGCCGTCGCCGTGGAACCCGCCCGCGCCGAGCTGGTTCTCGCGACCTTCGAGGCCTTCGAGACCCTGGAAACCGAGGCGTCGGCCCGCTTCGCGGCCCTGATCGACCATGCCGACCGCCGGCCGGTGCAGGATGCACGCGCCTGCGGCGCCTGCGCCGCCCTGCCGCTGGATCTGCCGGCCGACCACCTGCGGGCCGCGATTGGCGCGGTTCTGGCTGGCCGCAGCTGGTGGCCGGTCGTCGCCTCGCCGGAAGGCGATGCCCCCTCGACGCGCCGGCTGGATGCGCTGTCGGGGCAGCAGTTCAAGGTGCTGGACCTGATGAGCCGCGGCCGTCTGAACAAGCAGATCGCCTATGACCTCGGCATTTCCGAGGGCACCGTGAAGTCCCATGTCTCCTCGATCCTGCGCAAGCTCGGCGTCGAACGGCGGACGCAGGCGATCGCCACCTTCATCACGGCCTCCGAGGGCGGCATGCGGGTCGCCGCGCGACCGGCGCCGGGCCGCAACGGAGCCGCCCATCTGTCGCGGGCCACCCACGCCGCCCGGTAATCTCCCGGACCTCCGCCCTGCTGGCGTGACAGGCGCCGTCGCCGTAAGGTGGCGGCGTTGTCGTGCCGTGCCCCCGACCGGCGAAGTGACGGAGGCGGAGATGACGAGACGGACCGGGTTCCTGACGGGCGCCGCCATGGTCCTGGCGCTGGGCTGCACAGGCGCACGGGCACAGAATTTCAGCAGCTGGAGCTGCCGGGATCTCTGGCTCGAACGGAACCAGATCTTCAAGGATGCCGGTTACTGCTTCCAGACCCGGCGCGCCATTGCCACCTTCGGCAATGCGGGCTGTGTCTATGACCGGCAGGCCGATGTGCCCCTGTCGGCCCATCAGCGGCGCATCATCGCCGCCATCCGCAATGCCGAACGCTGGCGCGGCTGCACCGACTGAGCGGACCGGGCCGCAGCGCCGGGCCGTGATCGCGGCGCTGGCCGTCATGATCGCCGCGCCGGCCGTGCTGATCGGCGGCAGGCGGCCGGCCGCGGCCGACGGGTTCGACCGCAGGCGGCTGGATCGCCTCGTCGCCGCCTATCCGGACGTTCTGGCGCGGCGCGAGGGCGACACGGTCATCTGGCGCGATGGAACCGGCATGCCGACCGGCGCCGGCCAGCCGGAGCGCCCCTTCGATGTCATGCTGCGCTCGGCCACCATCGCCGACCAGCTCCGCCAGGCCTATCCGGCCGGTCCTCCCGCCGGCCCGCCGGCCCGCAACCACAGCCCGGGCCGGATCCGCAACACCGCCTTCTTCGCCCGCATGTATGGCGACTGCCGGCACGGCGAGGTGAGCACGCAGCTCAGGCCGGTCACCTGGATGCCGCGCTCCGCCCCGCAGATCCTGCCGGTGACGACGGTGAACGACGTCGCCACCCGGCTGGAGCGGGTGATTGCCGCGCTGGAACGCCTGCCCGACCGGTTCAAGGCCTATCTCGTGCCCTCGGCCGGCACCTATCACTGCCGCACCGTGGCCGATACCGGCCTGCCCAGCATGCATGCCTCGGGAGCGGCCATCGACGTGGCCGTGGACCGCTCGGACTACTGGGCCTGGGCGCGCCGGCGTGGCGACATCCCCTACCGCAACCGGATTCCCTTCGAGATTGCCGAACCCTTCGAGGCGGAAGGCTTCATCTGGGGCGGCAAATGGTATCATTACGACACCATGCATTTCGAATATCGGCCGGAACTGTTCGGCTGAGGCGCGGCTATTCGGCGCCATAACGGTGCAGATGCGCGCCATTGGCGCGCAGCCAGGCCTTGGCCGCCTCCACATGCGGGCACAGCTCGCGAACGAGGCGCCAGAACCGCGCCGAATGGTTCATCTCGCGCAGATGGGCGACCTCGTGGGCGGCGAGATAATCCAGCACGAAGGGCGGGGCGAGGATCAGGCGCCACGAATAGTTGATGGCGCCGGTGGAAGAGGCCGAACCCCAGCGGCTCGCCTGGTCGCGGATGCCGATGCGCGTGACCCTGACGCCGAGCGCCGCGGCATGACGGCGGGTGGCCGCCTCCAGGTCGCGCCGCGCCTCACGCCTGAGGAAATCCTGCACGCGACGGGCGAGAAAGGCAGCCTCGCCGGCAACATGGATGGCGCCCTCCTCGATCCAGACCGTGCCCCGCCGGTCCGGCCGGTGGACGATCTCGTGCGCCACGCCGCGCAGCGGCACCACGGCTCCGGGATGGAAGCCGAGACCCTGGGGGATGCGGGCAAGCCGCGTGGCGATCCAGGCGCCATGGCGCTCGGCGAAGGCCACCGCATCGCTCAGACGCGCGCGCGCGGGCATGGACAGGACCGCATCGCGGCTGGTCGCCCGGACCCTGAGCGTGAAGCGGCGCGCCCGCGGCAGGCGGCGCAGCGCGACGCCATAGGTCACGCCCTCATGAACCACCTCGATGGCCTCGGGGTCGGGCGCACGCTGGAACAGGCGGCGGATGACAGACATGGCGGCAGACTACCTGAGTCTGATGACGGTTCGCCAGCGTGACGGGCGCCGGCCCTGACGAGGCGCGGCAGCAGCCGGCTAGCCGATGGGCAGGACGTTGGTGTGCTTGACCTGGGCCAGCGCGAAGCTCGATTCGATGGAAGCGATGCCGTCGAGCCGGGTCAGCTTTTCCTTCAGAAACCGCTCGTAGGCCGGCAGGTCGGCACAGACGACGCGCATCAGATAGTCGCGCTGGCCGGTCATCAGATAGCATTCCATGACCTCCGGCCAGGGCGAGACCGCCGCCTGGAACCGGTCGAGATCCTCCTCGCGCTGGCGCTCCAGTTTGATGGAGATGAAGACGCTGACCGGCAGATCCACGGCCGTCTGGTCGATGACGGCGACATAGCCGCGCAGGATGCCTGCCTCCTCCAGCAGCCGCACGCGCCGGAGGCAGGGGCTCGGCGACAGGCCGACGCGTTCGGCCAGGGCCTGGTTGGTGATCCGGCCATCCTGCTGCAGGACGGTGAGGATCCGGCGGTCAATGGCATCAAGCGGCATGTCGGCACATCCTGCCATTCAGGCTTTGAATGCTGGCATATTATGTCACGGATGATGCATCCAGCAGCCAACTTTGGCATGTGGCCGCGCCGCGCTTCTGGCATGCTTCGCTCAACCAACGCTGATCGAGGATTGCGCGCCATGGCCCGCACGCCGGAACCCGACCGCCTCGCCCTGCTGGCCGAGCTGGAGCGGAAGGTGCTCTGGCTCGCCTCCTGGACCATCCACCATGCCAACCACCTGCGCGACAACCGCGACGGGCTGAAGGTGGGCGGACACCAGGCGTCCTCGGCGTCCCTCGCCACCATCATGACGGCGCTCTATTTCGCCGTGCTCAGGCCTGAGGACCGGGTGGCGGTGAAGCCGCATGCCAGCCCGAACTTCCACGCCATCCAGTATCTGCTCGGCAACCAGACGCGCGAGAAACTGGAGGCCTTCCGTGGCTACAGGGGCGCGCAGAGCTATCCCTCGCGCACCAAGGACACCGACGATGTCGACTTCTCCACCGGCTCGGTGGGCCTGGGCGTTGCGCAGACGCTGTTCTCGTCGCTGGCCCAGGACTATGTGCGCGCCCATGGCTGGGGCCTCGACCGGCCGGAAGGGCGCATGATCGCGCTGATCGGCGATGCCGAGATGGACGAGGGCAACATCTACGAGGCGCTGATCGAGGGCTGGAAGCACGGGCTGAGGAACTGCTGGTGGATCGTCGACTACAACCGCCAGAGTCTCGATGCCGTGGTGCGCGAGGGCCTGTGGGAGCGATTCGAGGCCATGTTCCGCAATTTCGGCTGGGACGTGGTGATCCTGAAATATGGCCGCCTGCTGGAGGCGGCCTTCGCCGAACCCGGTGGAGAGGCGCTCAGGCGCTGGATCGACACCTGCCCGAACCAGCTCTATTCGGCGCTGTGCTACCAGGGGGGCGCGGCGTGGCGGAAGCGCCTCGAGGACGATATCGGCGACCAGGGCGCCGTCTCGCGGCTCCTGGCCCGGCGCACCGATGCCGAGCTCGCGCGGCTGATGACCAACCTCGCCGGCCATGACCTGTCCGCGCTGCTGGATGCCTTCGAGGCGGTCGACCACGACCGCCCCGTGTGCTTCATCGCCTACACGATCAAGGGCTTCGGCCTGCCGTTCCAGGGCCACAAGGACAACCATGCCGGCCTGATGACCCCGGCGCAGATGGAGGACTTCCGCGCCGCCATGAAGGTGCGGCCGGGACATGAATGGGACCGGTTCGAGGGGCTGACAACGCCTCCGGCGAGGCTCGAGGCCTTCCTGAAGACGGTGCCCTTCGCCCGGGGCGGCCGGCGCCGCCATGCCGCCCCGCGGCTGCCGGTTCCGGAGCAGCTTGCCTTCCCGGCCCAGCCGGTCATGGCCACGCAGCAGGGTTTCGGGCTCATCCTCAACGAGATCGCCCGCAGCCGGGAGCCCTTCGCCGAACGTATCGTGACCACCTCGCCGGATGTCACCGTCTCGACCAATCTCGGGCCCTGGGTCAACCGGCGCGGCCTGTTCGCGCGCGAGGCGCTGGCTGACACGTTCCGCCAGGAGCGCATTCCCTCCACCTTTGCCTGGGACTTCTCGCCGTCCGGCCAGCATATCGAGCTCGGCATCGCCGAGATGAACCTCTTCATCCTGCTCTCGGCCCTGGGCCTGACCCATGCGATCCATGGCGAGCGGCTGCTGCCGGTCGGCACGCTCTACGACCCGTTCATCCAGCGCGGGCTCGATGCGCTCAACTATGCCTGCTACCAGGACGCCCGGTTCCTGCTGGTGGCCACCCCCTCGGGCGTGACGCTGGCCCCCGAAGGCGGCGCCCACCAGTCGATCGGAACGCCGCTGATCGGCATGGCCCAGGACGGTCTTGCGGCCTTCGAACCGGCCTTCGTCGACGAACTGGCCGTCATCCTGCGCTTTGCCTTCGACTACATGCAGCGCGACGGCGAGGGCGATCCGGACGAGACGACCTGGCTGCGCGATGAGACCGGCGGCTCGGTCTATCTCAGGCTGTCGACGCGGGCGATCGACCAGCCGCAGCGGACCATGACCGCCGGGCTCACCGCCGACATCATCCACGGCGGTTACTGGATGCGCCCGCCGGGGCCCAATGCACGGGCGGTCATAGCCTATACGGGCGCGGTCGCGCCCGAGGCGATCGCCGCAGCAGGCCTGCTGGCCGAGAACCATCGCGATGTCGGCGTGCTCGCCATCACCTCGGCGGACCGGCTCAATGCCGGCTGGACCGCCGCCGAGCGTGCGCGCCAGCGCGGCCGGCACGGCGCGACGAGCCATGTCGAGCGCCTGCTCGCCCCGCTCGGGCGGGATTGCGGCCTGGTCACCGTGGTGGATGGTCATCCGGCAACGCTGGCCTGGCTCGGCGGCGTTGCCGGCCACCGGGTCAAGTCGCTCGGTGTCGAGCATTTCGGCCAGACCGGCACGATCGCGGATCTCTACCGGCACCACGGCATCGACACCAATGCCATCCTGCATGCGGCGCAGGCCCTGCTCGCCGGACGGCCGCTGCGCCATCTGAGGGCCCTGCCCTGAGCCGTCCCGCTTCGGGACCGGGCCTCAACCCTTGGCCGCGCGGGTGGCCGTCGCCATCCGCTGCTGCGCCGTGCCGGGCGGCTGCACAGCGCCGCATTTGCCGCCTTCCCGCCGCGACCAAAGGCAGAACGGGGCGCCGTCGCCGATTCGCTCCCGGTTCGTTCCCGGATCGATCCGGCGGTTAACGAGCCCCGTCAGCTGCGCCCATGCCGCACCGGCGGCATGACCAGACGGTCGCGCCGACAGGCGCGCCGGTCGATCTCCTCGCAGGCCGTGAAGTTCATGTCCCGGCCAATGCAGATGCGCACCTCGCGCAGGCGGCGGTTGTCGCACTGGACCGCGATCATCTCGCGCGTCAGGCCCGGATTGGCACGAACGAAGGCCGTCTCCACCTCCTCGGGCGTCACGGTGCGCGGCTCGGCGAGACCCTCGAACTCGGCCGGAATGCGCACCTTGGCGCGCGCCTGCCGCACGCGCTCGAAGAAGGCGGTGGCGTTGCGCTCGCCCGAGCAGGTGCCGTGTTTGGCCCACTGGTGCCGCACCAGACCGGGGGCCGGCATGATGTCGAGCATGGCGTTGATCGTGCGGGTCTCGAGCGGCGGCGCCGGCACCTGGCAATATTCCGGATAGCCCCGATGGAACTGCGGCCAGAGCCCGTGGACAACGAAGCTGTAGGGCCGGTCGCCGGCACATTGCATGGAGCGGGCGGTCCGCTCGGCATTGGCCTCGCAGAACGAGGGCGACCACGACAGGGCGAGGACGTAGAAATCGTGCTCGCCGGGTGCCGCGCCCGGCCGCGCCTGGGCATGGGCCGTGGTGGCCGCCACAACGGCCGCCGCCAGAACCAGAACCGCCGCGATCATCATCCGGAACACGCGCATGACCCTCTCCTCACCCGCCTCAGAATAGGCCGGCGGACAAGAACAAAGCAAGAACGTACTTTACCGGATGCCGTGCAGGCCGGTGCCGCCGCAACCGTGCTGCGGTCAGGGTCGCGCCATCCGGCAGGCCGGATCGAAGGAGCGACCGCGATCGAGCCCGCGCACGCACCATTCCACGCCATAGGTCGCGCCGATGATGCCCTGGTCCTCGAGGATGGCGTAGTCGACCGTGCGCACCCGGCCGTCGGTCAGGTGGGCGCGGGCGCGGCAATAGCGCCGGGGAATGGTGTTCTGACCCCAGGGATTGGTGACCACCAGCCGCACCTGGTCGATGCCGGCAATGGCCAGCGTGGAGTTCCAGAACCGGGCCTCCTTCTCGGCGAAGGTGCTGCGGATGCGCTCCAGCGCCGGGCCGGCATCGCAGGGCGGCAGGTCGTTCTGGAAACGGGGGTCGCGGAACAGCGCATAGCCGACCGGGCCCATGATGCGCAGCTGGCGCTCGCGCACGCCGGGCCGGGACTCATCGCCGACCCGCCCGGTCGTATAGGTGGAGCCGGCAAGGCCGCGCGGGCCGGAGCCGTCGCGGGACCAGACCGCCTGGGCATGGGCGGCGGCCGGCAGGACGAGGGCGGCGAGACTGGACGCAAGGAGGGCGTGGCGAATCCGCATCGGGCAGGCTCCTGATCGGCGCGGACGATCCGGCCTCGGGCGCGCCGGGTCAAGGGTCTTGCGGCCACAGGGGCCGTCAAAAGCGCTCAGCGACCGGGACGCGCCGCCCGGCGGATGCGGACATAGAGCGCGCCGGCGCCGCCATGGGCGGCGGCTGCCTCCTCGAAGCCGATGACCAGCGGGCGCAGGTCGGGTCGCATCAGCCATTCCGGCACCACCCGGCGCAGGACGCCCCGCTCGCCATGGGGATCGGCACTGCGGCTGCCCTTGCCGGTGATCACCACGACCAGCTTCAGGCCGTCGGCCTGCGCCCGGCACAGGAAGCCGAGGAGCCGCCGGTGGGCCGCCTCCTGGGTCAGGCCATGCAGGTCGATGCGCGCCTCCGGCTCCAGCGCGCCGCGGGTCAGGCGCCGGCGCAGGGTCTTTTCCAGCGGTGCCAGCGGTGGCGGCACCGGCCGGCGCGGCGGCGTCGCCGCAGGCAGAGCGGATGGCGTCGGGACCGCCGGCGCGGGCGGGACGACAGGCGGCTCCGGTTCCGGCGGCAGGATGCGGGCCGGGTCGAGCGGCGTCACGGAGGCGGTCACGTGCTGCCACACCCGGCGGTCATCGGGGGTCAGGCCCCTCGGCCGGCGGCCCGTCATCGCCTGCCCCTGTCCCTGTGCCGCTGGGGCGGCGGACGGCGCGGCTCGGGCACCGGCACGCGCGCCGCCTGCGGCGCCAGACGCAGCGGCAGCAGCACGAACCAGTCGGCGCGGTGGCGGATGCGGCCGGCGATCGATCCGGCCTCGAAGCCGGTGCCGATGAACAGGTCGCCACGCGCCGGTCCGACAATGGCCGAGCCGGTGTCCTGCGCCACCATCAGGCGGCGCCACGGCTCCAGAGTCTCGGTCATGCCGGTCGGCATCAGGCCGTCGACATAGACCGGCGTGCCATAGGCGTGAACATTGCGGTCCACGGCCAGCGAGCGCCAGTCGGTGATGGGCACGCCCTGTCCGCCCACCGGCCCGTCCTCGGCCGAGAGCTCGTTGCGGACGTGGAAGAAGACGTAGGACCGGTTCTGCCGGCGGACATCGCGCGCCGCCTCGGGATGGGCCGCCATCCAGCTGCGGATGAAGTCCATGGACATTTCCTCGCGGGTGGCCAGGCCACGCTCGATGAGCACCCGCCCGACCGGCACGTAGCGATGACCGTTATGGGCGCTGTAGCCGATGCGCAAGGCCGTGCCGTCCGTGAAGCGCAGCCGCGCCGAGCCCTGGATCTGCGCAAACATCACCTCGGTCTCGTCGCGCAGCCAGGCGATCTCCAGCCCCCGGCCGGCGAGTGCGCCCTCCTCGATCTCGCCGCGGTCGAAATAGGGCACGAACTGGCCGGCCGCCCAGCGTCCGGCGCCGCCGCGGGCATCGAAGCCGCCGGTCCTGCGGCCGCGCGCCGGCACCAGGTCGTCGGGGCGCGCCAGCACCGGCGCGGTGAAGCCCTCCGCCCGCTCGCGGGAGGCTGCCACTTCCGGCTCGTAGTAGCCTGTCAGGAAGCCGTCGCGCTCCGCCTCCGGAGCGAAGCGGGCGATGCGAACCGGCCGGAACTCAGTCTCGAAGAAGGCCCGCGCGGTGGCGAGGTCCACCGGCTGCGGCAGGGCCAGCGCCCGCGGGCAGATCTCGCGCAACGCGCGCCAGATGGCGGGGGCGGCGCGCGGCGGTTCCCGCCGCTCGAGGATCTGGCGGCAGGACACCAGGAAAGGCCGCATGGCCCAGTCCTGGCGGTCTTCCATCCAGCCGGGCAATCGGTCGAAGGTGAGGGCCTCCGACCACGTGTCGGGAAAGACGAAGGGAAAGCCCGAGGCATGCGGCGCCGGGGGCGGCGCCTCGACGGCCTCCGGATCGGCGGTATCGGCCGGCGCCGGTGCCGGCTGCGGGCCGGCCGCCGGCACGGTTTGAGCCGGCGCGGATGGGGAGCCGTGCTGGGCGAGACCGGAACGGCCTCCGATAGCCAGGACCAGGGCCGCGGGCAGGATCACCTCGGCCGTCAGATGCCGGGCGAGACGACGGAGCGCGACCGCGGTCACGGGGACAGCTCCGCCTGCGCGGATCAGCCGCCTGCTTCGGTGGCGATCAGCCGCCAGTTGGGATCACGATCGGTGACGTTGCGGGCAAAGGTCCACACATCCGTCACGTCGGTCACCCGGTCCGGCGAGCCATCGACGACGGCACCCGACCGGTCACGGGTGGCGGTGACGAGCTGGGAGACGAAGCGCATGGTCACCTGCGCCTGGTCGCCGCGCAGCTGGGCGTCGATGATGTCGGCCTTCTCGATGCCCACGAAGCGCGTCTCGACGGTCTCGCCGCGCTGTTCGCGCTCGCGGATGGCCGCCTCGAACCCCTCGAATACGTCGCGGGCCAGGAGATCGCGCAGGGTGCGGCGGTCGCCGCCGGCAAAGGCCAGCACGATCATCTCGTAGGCCGCCCGGGCGCCGCCGACAAAGCTGGCGGGATCGAAGGTGGGATCGCGGGCGGCGATGGCATCGAAGCCGCGGGCCAACGGCGAGCCGGGCGGTGCCAGGTCGCCCCAGCGCGGCACGTTCGGATCCATGGGAACGCCAGCGGCCGGCTGCTGGACATTGCGGGTCGGCAGCGGGATGACCTCGCCGCCCTGCGGCGCGCCGGGCGCGCCGGCAGCGGGGCGGCCATTGTCACGTGGCTGGAAGGGATCGCGCTCGTGGCCCGTCTTCGTTCCCAGCACGCTGCGCAGGCGGAAGAAGATGAACACCGCCAGGGCGAGGAAGATGATCGTATAGATATCGAAGGCGTTGCTCATGATCGCCGACTTGATGGAACGGGGCCACGCGGCAGGCATCGCCGCGACAGGGACGGACAGTGTAACGGCAGTCGGATTCAGAAATAAGGCATAATTTTCGTTTCGCCACCCCTGAAGACCCGCCCGGCCGCCCCGGCACCGGCCCGTCAAGCCTCAGCCATGCAGGGAAGCGGCGGGTTTCGGGCGTGCTGCCTCGGCCGGATCATGCAGATGGCATGCGGCGAGATGCCCCTCCTCCGTCGGCTTCAGTTCGGGCTCCTCGGAACGGCAGCGGTCGAAGGCATAGGGGCAGCGGGTGTGAAAGCGGCAGCCCGAGGGCGGTCGGATCGGGCTCGGCACGTCGCCCTTGAGGATGATGCGCTCGCGGGTCGTCTCCGGGTCGGGCACCGGCACGGCAGACAGCAGCGCCTCGGTATAGGGGTGCTTCGGGGCGGCGAAGATCTGCCGGCGCGGGGCAAGCTCGACGATCTTGCCGAGATACATGACCGCCACGCGGTGGGTCATGTGCTCGACCACGGCCAGGTCGTGGCTGATGAACAGGAGGGCGAGGCCCAGTTCGTTCTGCAGATCCTGCAGCAGGTTGACGATCTGCGCCTTGACCGAGACATCGAGGGCGGAGACGGCCTCGTCGCAGATGATCAGGTCCGGCTCGGCGGCAAGCGCCCGGGCGATGCCGATGCGCTGGCGCTGGCCCCCCGAGAACTCGTGCGGCCAGCGGTTCACCGCGTCGCGCGGCAGGCGGACCTTGTCCATCAGGCTGGCAATGCGCTCGTCGATCCCGGCGCGGGTGGTGGCAAGTCCGAAATTGATGATCGGCTCGGCCAGGATGTCGCGCACGCGCATGCGCGGATTGAGCGAGGAGAAGGGATCCTGGAACACCACCTGGATGCTGCGCCGGAGCGGTCGCAGCCGGCCGGCGGAGAGATCGTCGATGCGCCGGCCGTCCAGCACCACCTGGCCGGAGGTGATCGGGAACAGGCGCAGGATCGCCTTGCCGACGGTCGATTTGCCGCAGCCCGATTCACCGACCAGCGACAGCGTCTCGCCGCGGGCAATGGAGAAGGACACGCCGTCGACGGCATAGACATTGCCGACCACGCCGCCGAAGAACCCGCCGGTGATCGGAAAGTGCTTCTTCAGGTCATTGACCTCCAGCAGTGGCTGGCCGCCGGCGGACGGGGCTGGAACCGGATGGGTCATGCGGCGACCGCCTCCCTGATCGCATGATGGCAGGCCACGAGATGGCCCGGCGCCTTCTCCTCAAGGCCCGGCGCAACCGACCGGCACAGATCGGTGGCGAAGCTGCACCGGCCGGCAAAGACGCAGCCCTCGATGCGCTTCTTGAGGCTGGGCACCAGACCGGGGATCTCGGACAGGCGCGTCTGTAACCCTTCCAGCGACGAGCCGAGCTTCGGCACCGCCCCGAGCAAGCCCTGGGTGTAGGGATGGCGCGGATTGCGGAACAGGTCGCGCACCGGCGCCTCCTCCACCTTGCGGCCGGCATACATGACCATGACCCGCTCGGCGACCTCGGCGACCACGCCGAGATCGTGGGTGATGATGACGATGGCCGCGCCGACCCGGTGCTTGAGGTCGCGCATCAGGTCGAGGATCTGAGCCTGGATGGTGACATCGAGCGCGGTGGTCGGCTCGTCGGCGATCAGGAGCTTGGGATTGCAGGCCAGCGCGATGGCGATCATGACGCGCTGGCGCATGCCGCCCGAGAGCTGGTGCGGATATTCCTTCACCCGACGGGCCGGCTCCGGAATGCCGACCAGGGTCAGCATCTCCACGGCGCGGGCCTCGGCGGCCCGGCGATCGAGGCCCTGGTGCAGGCGCAGCGTCTCGCCGATCTGACGACCGACGGTGAGCACCGGATTGAGCGAGGTCATCGGCTCCTGGAAGATCATCGAGATCTCGTTGCCGCGGATCTGGCGCATCTCCTTCTCAGGAAGCGCCAGAAGGTCGCGGCCCTGGAAGCGGATCGAGCCGGCGATCCGGCCTGGCGGCTCGGGGATCAGCCGCAGCAGCGACATTGCAGTGACCGACTTGCCGCAGCCGGATTCGCCGACCACCGCCAGCGTCTCGCCGGCGCGCACATGGAAGGAGACGCCATCGACCGCCCGGTTGATGCCGTCGGGCGTGCGGAAATGGGTCTGCAGGTTCTCCACCTGGAGCAGCGGTGCGTCAGGGGCCATGGCTCAGACCTCCTTGGCCATGCGCGGGTCGAGCGCATCGCGCAGGCCGTCGCCGAGCAGGTTCACCGCGAGCACGGTGATCGACAGGAAGATGGCGGGGAACAGCACGATGTAGAACTTGACCTGCCAGAGGGCGCGGCCCTCGGCCATGATGTTGCCCCAGGAGGGGATGATGGGCGGGGTTCCGGCGCCGATGAACGACAGGATTGCCTCGGTGATCATGGCCGAGGCGCAGATATAGGTGGCCTGGACGATCAGCGGGGCAAGCGTGTTGGGCAGGATGTGCTTGGCGATGATCATCGGCGTGCGCGTGCCGGCCGCCACCGCCGCATCGACATAGGGCTGCTCGCGCAGGGACAGCACGACGCCGCGCACCAGACGCGCGACGCGCGGGATCTCGGCAATGGTGATGGCCAGGATGACATTGCCGACCGAACCGCGGGTCAGCGCCATGAGCGCGATGGCCAGCAGGATGGACGGGATCGACATGATGCCGTCCATCACGCGCATGATGACGGAATCGGCGGCGCGGATGAAGCCGGAGATGAGACCGATGATCAGGCCGCCGACGGATGCCAGAATCGCCACCGAGAAGCCGACGATGAGCGACACGCGGGCGCCATAGAGCACGCGCGAATAGATGTCGCGGCCGAGCATGTCGGTGCCGAACCAGTAGAGCGCGGAAGGCTCGCGCGTGCGGGTGCGCGTGGAGATGGCGGTCGGATCGACCGTCCACAGGACCGGCGCGAAGATGGCGATGAACACCATGACGCCGAGCAGGAAGCCGCCGATGGCAATGGTCGGATAGCGTCTCAGGAAGCCGAGCAGGCCGCGGCGCGGGGCCACGTCGGGCAGGATGTCGGGAAGCGGGGTCGCGACCGCGGTGCCGGCCGGAACCTTGGGTTCATGCGCGTTCAATAGCGGATCCTCGGATCAACGAGCGTGTAGACGAGGTCGATCACCAGATTGACCAGGACGTAGACGAAGGAGAACAGCAGGACGAGGCCCTGGATGACCGGATAGTCGCGCCTGAGGATGGCATCGACGGTCAGCCGGCCGAGGCCGGGAATGGCGAAGACGCTCTCGGTCACCACCGCCCCGCCGATCAGCAGGGCAACGCCGATGCCGATGACCGTGATGATCGGCACGGCGGCATTCTTCAGGGCATGCAGGAACAGGATGCCGGCCTGCCCGACGCCTTTGGCCTTGGCGGTGCGCACATAGTCCTGCTGGAGCACCTCCAGCATGGTGGCCCGGGTGATGCGGGCGATGAGGGCGATATAGACGCAGCCGAGCGCGATGGACGGCAGGATCAGGTTTTCCAGCCAGGGCCAGAAACCCTGGGCGATCGGCGTGTAGCCCTGCACCGGAAGCCAGTCGAGTTCGAGCGCGAAGACATAGGCGAGGATGTAGCCGACCACGAAGACCGGCACCGAGAAGCCGAACACGGCGAAGGCCATGATCAGGCGGTCGATGAGCGTTCCGGCCTTCCAGGCAGCGAGGACGCCGAGCGGCACGGCGACGAGCACTGCCAGGAGCAGCGTGACGACCATCAGGGACAGGGTCGGCTCGAGCCGCTGGGCAATCAGCTGGGTGACCGGCAGGCCGGTGAAGATGGAGGTGCCGAGATCCAGCCTGACGATCTGCCAGGCCCATTCGCCGAAGCGCACCAGGAACGGCCGGTCGAGGCCGAGGCTCTGGCGGATCTTCTCCACGTCCTCCGGCGTCGCCTGGTCGCCGGCGATCACCGCGGCCGGATCGCCGGGCGCGATGTAGAGGAGCGAGAACACGAAGAGCGCAACCACCGCCATGACGGGGATGGTGGAGAGGATGCGCCGGACGACATAGGCGAACATGCGGACCGCTTTTCCGAAGGATCCGGGCGGCTGGACCGCCGCCCGGAACGAAGGGATGACCGGGCCCAGCGGGCCCGGACGGCAACCGGCTGCGGCCGGTCAGGCCTTGGAAACGTTCCAGAAGAACGGGAGCGGGCCCTTGACGATGCCCGAGACATTACTCCGCCAGGCCGTGTAGGCGAGGAAGAAGCCGGTCGGCGCATAGACGACATTGTCGAGCGCGGCCTTGTTCAGACGGGCGATGGCCGCCTTCTCCTCGTTGAGGTCCTTCGCATCGAACCAGGCCTCGACCTCCTTCTCGACCGCCGGCACGTCAGGCCAGCCGAACCATGCCTTGTCGCCATTGGCCCGAACCGCCGTGTAGGAGGCCGGGTTCACGCAGTCGGCACCGGCATGCCAGGTGTGGAACATCTGCCAGCCGCCCTGGCCAGGCGGCGTCTTCTGGGCGCGGCGGGAACCAACGGTGCCCCAGTCGGTGGCGACGAAATCGAGCGTGAAGCCGATCTTCTTCAGGAGGTCGGCGGTCACATCGCCCATGGCCTTCAGCGCCGGCTGGTCCTGGGCCACGAGGCAGGTGACCGGCTGGCCCGCATAGCCGCTCTCGGCAAGCAGCTTCTTGGCCAGGTCCAGATTGCGCGGACCCTTCAGGATGTCGCCGCCCTCTTCCGTGTAGAGCGGCGTGCCGGGCGTGAAGAAGCCCGGAATCGGCTTCCACAGCGCGTTGTCGTCACCGACGATGGCGCGCATGTAGTCCTCCTGGCTCATGGCGGCCAGGATCGCCCGGCGCGCACGCACGTCGTTGAACGGCGGGTGCAGATGGTTCATCCGGAAGGCGCCGATATTGCCCAGCGGATCGCCGATATCGACCCGGATGTTGCGGTTGCGGCGCAGAACCGGCACGAGATCGGCGATGGGGTTCTCCCACCAGTCGACCTCGCCGTTCTGCAGGGCGGCCGAGGCGGTCGCCGGATCGGGCATGATGATCCACTCGATGCGGTCGACCAGCATGCGCTTGCCACCGGCGAGCCACGAGGCCGCTTCCGAACGGGGCTGATAGTCGGCAAATTTCTCGAATACGGCACGGGCGCCGGGCACCCAGTCGCCGCGGACGAACTTCATCGGGCCGGAGCCGACATATTCGGTGATCTGCTGGAAGGGATCCGTCTTGGCGATGCGCTCCGGCATGATGAACGAGCAGGGCGAGTTGTTCTTGCCCAGCGCGAACAGCATCTTCGGATAGGGCTTCTTCAGCTTCCAGCGGAAGGTGCGGTCATCCACGGCCACAAGCTCGTCCTGGATGGCGCGGATCATCAGGCCCATCGGATCGCGGGCCGACCAGCGGATGAGCGAGGCCACGCAATCCCTGGCCAGGACCGGCGCGCCGTCATGGAACTTCAGACCCGGACGCAGCTTGAATGTCCAGGTCAGACCATCGGAGGACACTTCCTCCGATTCCACCATCTGCCGCTGCGGGGTCAGGTTGGCATCGACGCCGTAGAGCGTGTCCCAGACCAGAGCCGCAGCGTTGCGGACCACGTATTGGGTGCCCCAGATGGGGTCGAAATTGGCCAGGTTTGCCTGAGGCACGAAGCGAAGCGTCTTCGCGGCGGCTCCCTGGGACAGGGCCGGCGCCGACAGGCTGCCGGTGGCGGCGATCACGCCGGCGCCAGCGCCGGCCTTGATGAAGGTTCTGCGGTCCATTGTCGTTGACTCCCCCTGGAATCCGAACCCGCCTTGGACGGGCTGCCCAAGGACTGAACGCTCCGCCCCGGGGACGAGCCCCCGGACTGAACCGGACTGGTTCCTGACGGCGCACCGTAACGCTTGGCAAGGCGCGTGCCATAGGGGATTTTCCGAGGAATGTCGCAGGCATGGGACAGGCAGCCGGACCGCCGGAGGGCGCGGAAGGGCGGCTGTGTGCCCAAAAAAGTGCCACGAGCCGGCCCGTGGCCGAGGGAAATGGCGTTTCACTGCCGCAGGCGGACGCGCAAGAATGTTCGCGACGGGGCCGCACATGCGACATCTTTTCCCAAGCGATCCTGCATGGCCGATCCGCAATCTTGCGCAATCGTTCGATTAGCGAACGGTAGACCGAATACCGCACTTGACAGGTCCGGTCGGCAGCGCGAGGACAGGCGGCGAGGAAACCAAGTGACAGGATGGGCCATGGCTGCCTTCATGAGCCTCGCAGATGCGGTGGCGGCGCATGTGCGCGACGGCGACACGGTTGCGATGGAGGGCTTCACCCACCTCATTCCCTATGCGGCCGGCCACGAGGTGATCCGCCAGGGTCAGAAGGATCTGACGCTGATCCGCATGACCCCCGACATCCTCTATGACCAGATCGTCGGCATGGGCCGGGCGCGGAAGCTGATCTTCTCCTGGGCCGGCAATCCTGGGGTCGGTTCGCTGCACAGGGTGCGCGAGGAGATCGAGGCCGGTCGCCTGGCCATCGAGGAGCATTCCCATGCGGCCATGGCCCATGCCTTCGAGGCCGGGGCCGCCAACCTGCCCTTCGCGGTCATGCGCGGCTACAAGGGCGTCGATCTGCCAAAGGTCAATCCGAACATCCGCTCGGTGACATGCCCCTATACCGGCGAGGTCTTGGCAACCGTGCCGGCCGTGCGACCGGACGTGTCGATCATCCATGCGCTGAAGGCCGACCGGGAAGGCAATGTGCTGCTCGAAGGCATTGTCGGCGTGCAGAAGGAGGCGGTCCTCGCGGCCAGGCGCTCCATCGTCACGGTCGAGGAGATCGTCGAGGATTTCGGCCGCCGCAGCCCCAATGCGGTGATCCTGCCGCACTGGACGGTCGGCGCCATCGTCAAGGTGCCGGGCGGAGCCCATCCCTCCTATGCGCAGGGCTATTACAAGCGCGACAATGCCTTCTACATCGCCTGGGACCGCATCTCCCGCGACCGGGATGTGTTCCTGAAATGGATGGAGGAGCATGTCCTGAAGGCCGGCCCGGAAGCCTTCGAGGCCCAGGCCCGCCGCTTCGCCGTTGCTGCCGCCTGAGGGGAGGACATCATGAGCGACCATACCCCCAACGAGATCATGACCATCGCGGCGGCGCGCCTTCTCGGCAATGACGATGTCTGCTTCGTCGGCATCGGCGCACCGTCGGCCGCCTGCAACCTCGCCCGCCTCACCCATGCGCCGAAGATCACGCTGATCTACGAATCCGGCACGCTGTCCACCCGGCCCACGGTCCTGCCGCTGTCGATCGGCGACGGGGAACTGTGCGACACGGCGCTGACGACCGTCTCGGTGCCGGAAATGTTCCGGTACTGGCTGCAGGGCGGGCGCATCACCACCGGCTTTCTCGGCGGCGCGCAGATCGACCGCTTCGCCAATCTGAACACCACGGTCGTCGGCCCCTATGACGCGCCGAAGGTGCGCCTTCCGGGCGGCGGTGGCGCGCCGGAGATCGCCATCCATTGCGGCCAGATCTTCATCATCATGGCGATGGGCAAGCGCGGCTTCGTCGACCAGCTGCCGTTCATCACCTCGCTCGGCCACGGCACGGGCAAGGGCTCGCGCGAGGCGCTGGGCGTAAGGACGAAGGGACCGACCAAGGTCATCACCGACCTGTGCGTGTTCGAGCCGGATCCGCAGACCGCCGAGCTGACGGTCATCTCCATCCATCCCGGTGCGACGCGCGACCAGATCCAGGACAATTGCGGCTGGCCGGTGAAGTTCGCTGCCGCCGTGACCGAGACACCGGCGCCGACGGCCGAGGAGCTGACCGTTCTGCGCGACCTTCACGCCCGCACCAAGGCCGCTCACGCGGCGTGACGGCGAGGCAACCTGAAGGGTCGTCCCGGCTGACACGGCATCGGACACGGGCGGCACCGGGCCGCGAGAGGGAGAACGTCATGGCTGAAGCCTTCATCTGCGATGCGGTCCGCACCCCGATCGGCCGCTATGGCGGTGCGCTCGCCAGGGTGCGGGCCGACGACCTGGCGGCCGTGCCGTTGAAGGCCCTGCTGGCCCGCCATCCCGGGATCGCGGGGGCCATCGACGAGGTGGTGTTCGGCTGCGCCAATCAGGCCGGCGAGGACAACCGCAACGTCGCCCGCATGGCCTCGCTGCTGGCCGGCCTGCCCGACAGCGTGCCGGCCATGACCGTCAACCGGCTGTGCGCCTCCGGCCTCGATGCGGTGGGCGTCGCGGCGCGCGCCATCCGGGCGGGCGAGGCGGATCTGGCCATTGCCGGGGGCGTGGAGAGCATGACCCGCGCGCCCTTCGTCATGGGCAAGGCGGCCGATGCCTTCTCGCGCTCGGCCGACATCTATGACACGACGATCGGCTGGCGCTTCATCAATCCGCTGATGAAGCAGCAATATGGCGTCGATTCCATGCCCGAGACCGGCGAGAACGTTGCCGAGGAGTTCCAGGTCTCGCGCGAGGCGCAGGATGCCTTCGCGCTGCGCTCGCAGCAGCGCGCCGGCCGGGCCTTGGCGAGCGGCTATTTCGCCGAGGAGATCGTCGCCGTCGAGGTTCCAGGCGGCAAGGGCGGCCCGACCATCGTCGATCGCGACGAGCATCCCCGTCCCGAGACGACGGCCGAGGGCCTCGCCAAGCTGAAGGCCTTCGTCCGCCAGCCGGGCACGGTGACCGCCGGCAATGCCTCCGGCGTCAATGACGGCGCGGCGGCGATGATCGTCGCCTCGGCAGCGGCGGTCGAGAAACATGGCCTGACCCCCCGCGCGCGCATCCTCGGCCTCGCCTCGGCCGGCGTGCCGCCGCGGATCATGGGCATCGGCCCGGTTCCGGCCGTGAAGAAACTGGTCGAGCGGCTCGGCATCCGGGTGTCGGACTTCGACGTGATCGAACTCAACGAGGCCTTTGCCAGCCAGGGCATTGCCGTGCTGCGCGGCCTCGGCGTGCCGGAGGATGCCGAGCACGTCAATCCGAATGGCGGCGCCATCGCGCTCGGCCATCCGCTCGGCATGTCGGGCGCGCGCATCGCGCTGACCGCCGTGCACCAGCTCGAGAAGACCGGCGGGCGTTACGGCCTCGCCACCATGTGCGTCGGCGTCGGCCAGGGGGTCGCGCTGGCGGTGGAAAGGGTCGCCTGACGGCGGCCGCGGCGTTCCGGGGCCCCCGCCCGGCCAGAAGGCCCAGAAGGGACAAGCGGAGGAGACTGACACCATGGCCCTGATCCTGCCCCGGGAATCGACGCGGGTTCACCCGCCGAGCCTGCATCCGCCCTATACGAGCACCGTGCTGCGCGCACCGAAGAAGCCGCTGGTCCTGGTGCCGCACACGCTCTCCGAACTGACCGGCCCGGTCTATGGCCATGACCGCGTGCGCGAGACCGATGCCGACCTGACCATCCAGCATGCCGGCGAGCCGCTCGGCGAGCGCATCATCGTCAGCGGCCGCGTCCTCGACGAGGACGGCCGGCCGGTGCCGAACGCGCTGGTGGAGCTCTGGCAGGCCAATGCCGCCGGCCGCTACGTGCACGTGCGCGACCAGCACCCTGCCCCACTCGATCCGAACTTCACTGGCGCCGGCCGCTGCGTGACCGGGGAGGACGGCCGCTACCGCTTCGTGACGGTGAAGCCGGGGGCCTATCCCTGGCGCAATCACCACAATGCCTGGCGGCCGGCCCATATCCACTTCTCGGTGTTCGGCCCCACCTTCCTGTCGCGGCTGGTCACGCAGATGTATTTCCCCGGCGACCCGCTGTTCCCCTACGACCCGATCTTCAACGGCATTCCGGACGAGGCGGCGCGCAACCGCCTGATTGCCCGCTTCGACCTGGAGACGACCCAGCCCGAATGGGCGCTCGGCTACCAGTTCGACATCGTGCTGCGGGGCCGCGAGGCGACGCCGATGGAGGAACCCCATGACCACTGAAGCCGCCACCAGCCGCCCAGAGGGCATCACCCCCTCGCAGACCGTCGGACCGTTCTTCCATTACGGCCTGACGCCGGGGACCACCTATGCCAACGTGCCGGCGAGTGCCGACTCGCTGCTGGCCGCACCCGGAACAGCGGGCGAGCACGTGACCCTGACCGGCCGCGTTCTCGATGGTGCGGGCCAGCCGGTGCCCGACGCCATGCTGGAGATCTGGCAGGCCGACGCCGAGGGCCGCTATGCCCACGATGCCGACCGGCGGCCGCGGGCCAGCAACAGCTTCACCGGCTTCGGCCGCTCCGACACGCAGGCCGACGGCACCTTCTCCTTCACCACCATCAAGCCGGGACGGGTGCCGGGCCCGAACGGCACGCTGCAGGCGCCCCATGTACTCGTTGCGGTCTATGGGCGTGGCATGCTGACCCACCTCTATACCCGCTTCTATTTCGAGGACGAGGCGGCGGCCAATGCCGGCGATCCGATCCTCGCGCTGGTGCCCGCGGAGCGGCGCCATACGCTGATCATGAAGCGCAGCGGCAACACCTATTCGCTCGACATCCGCCTCCAGGGCGATGACGAGACGGTGTTCTTCGCGGTGTGAGATCGGTTCAGCCGCGCGCGGCGACCGCGACCGCCGCGCCGGCCATGGCCGCGCCCGTGCCGCGATTGACGAGGCGCATGGCGCGCGGCGAGGTGATGAACCGGCGCGCGCGGGCAGCCGCCAGCGCATAGGTCCACATGGCCAACGACAGGATGGTCAGCATGATCGCCGCGAGTTCGACGGCGGTGAACAGCGACATGGCGCCAAGATCGACGACCAGCGGCAGGATCGAGACGAAGAACACCATCACCTTGGCGTTGCCCATGGTCAGCGCCAGGCCGCCGAGGAACAGCTTCCAGCCCTCCCCGCGGGCCTGACGCGCCTCCTGCGGAGCCTGCGCCGGCGCGCTCCACAGCTTCCAGGCGAGATAGAGCAGATAGGCGACACCGGCATATTTGATGATGAGGAACAGCGTCTGGAAGTTCTGCGCGAGAGCCACGAGGCCCAGTGCCACCAGCAGGAACCAGACGAGATCACCGGCGACAATGCCCCAGATGAACGGCGCGGTGCGCGCAACGCCCACGGCCAGCACGCGCGCCACGATGGCTGCGACCGCCGGACCGGGCGAATAGACCGCGACCGCATAGACGCCGCAGAACAGGAGAAGAGCGGGAAGGTCCATGGGCTGGATGTCCAGGCCGGCCTCAGGCGCCGAGAAGCACGCCCTCCAGCACCGCGCCATACTGGCAGCCGGCGGCGACCAGCACGAAGCCGTGCCAGATGGCATTCTGGAAGCGCAGCCGCTCCCACAGGTGGAAGACGACGCCGGCGGTATAGAGCACGCCGCCAAGGGCGAGAAGCACGATGGACAGCGTGGAGAGCGCCGCGAACACCTCGCCGGCGATGAACAGGCCGCTCCAGGCGATGGCGAGATAGCCGAACACGGCCAGCCGGTCGAAGCGGCCGGGAGCAATCAGCTTGAGGGCCGCGCCCGCCAGCGCCGCCAGCCAGACGGCGGCCAGGACGATCTGGGCGGCAGGCGTGCCGACATGCACCATGAATGGCGTGTAGGTGCCGGCGATCAGCAGCCAGATGGCCGCATGGTCGAAGCGGCGCAGCAGCCACTTGGTGCGCGAGACCGGCCACATGTTATAGACGGCGGACAGGCCAAGCACGGCCATCAGGCTCGCGGCATAGACGGCGAGCGAGGAGACCGTCGCCAGCTCCGCCCGGTCGAGGGCAATGCCCACCAGGGCCCCGGCGGCGAACACGGCCGCAACGACGCCGACGACATGCACCACCCCGTCGGCAATCAGTTCGGCCCGGTCGAAGCGCCAGGTCAGACCGGGAGGCCGGCCATCGTCCGCATGCGTCATCACAACCCTCTGCACGGCGCGGGCCGCCTGCTGTCGCCCGCGCGACGAAGCATGCCGGTCCCGCGGCGGCCGTCAAGGACGGGCTGGCGGCGATTCGAGTCCGGCATGGGCGAGCACCTTGCGCATGACGGTCGGGAAGGCCTCGCCGGCGCGGTCCGCCGGAGCGAGCCAGCGACAGCCGTCCGGAGGCCGCGCAAAGGCCGGCCGGGCACGGAACACGGTCAGCTCCAGCGGGAAATGGGTGAAGGTGTGGGTGACGCACCCCGGCAGGCGGACCAGGGCCTCGACCGGCACCGGCGACCTCGCCGCATCCGGGTCGAAATCCGCCGTCCATCCGCTGCCGGGCACCTCGGTCATGCCCCCGAGCAGCCCCTTCGGCGGACGGGTGCGCACCAGCAGCGCCCCATCGGACCGGATGATCACGAAGGCGGCGCCCCGGCGCACGTGACCGGCCCGCTTAGGCGCCTTGACCGGATAGGCCTCCTGGCTGCCGGCGGCCTGCGCCGCGCAGGTCGCGCGCAACGGGCACCGGCTGCAGGCCGGCCGCCGCGGCGTGCAGATGGTGGCGCCGAGGTCCATCATGGCTTGGGCGAAGTCGCCCGGCCGGTCCGGATCGACCAGCCCCGCAAGCCGTTCGCGGACGATGGCCTTGGCCGCCGGCAAGGGCGCGTCGATCGCCTCGTGGCGGGTCATCACCCGCTCGACATTGCCATCCACGACCGCGGCCGGGCGGTTATGGGCAATCGCCGCCACGGCGGCGGCCGTGTAGTCGCCGATGCCGGGCAGGGCGCGCAGCCCCTCGACCGTGTCGGGGAACCGTCCGCCATGGCGTTCCGCCACCGCAAGGGCGCAGGCATGCAGGTTGCGGGCGCGCGAATAGTAGCCGAGCCCGGCCCAGGCCTTCATCACCTCCTCCAGCGGGCTGGCGGCCAGATCGGCGACCGTGGGCCAGCGGCGGGTAAAGGCCTCGAAATAGGGCGCCACGGCCCTGACCGTGGTCTGCTGCAGCATGATCTCCGACAGCCAGACGCGATAGGGATCGACCGGCTCGCCCGGCTCGGCGCGCCAGGGCAGCCGCCGCCGATGCCGGTCGTACCAGCCGAGCAGCCTTGCGGCGAAGCCGTCCGCGTCGCCCTCCTGTCGCCGCAAGCGGCGTGCTAGCCTTCCTTCATCCATGGGCCGCAGACTGGCCCGCATGACTTCCGGCTTCAACGGCCTGACCCGATGGACCCACAGGACAGCGGCGACACTTCCGACCGGATCCCGACCCAGCGCCGCAGGCGCGGGCCGCGCATGCTCGCCGAGCTGTGCGCGACGCCTCTGGCGGCCGCCCTGCGGCAGGCCGGCTTTGCCGCGGGCGAGGTGGTCACACGCTGGAGCGAGATCGTCGGCGACGACCTTGCCCGCCGGTCGGCGCCGGTGCGCATTGCCTGGCCGCGCCGACCCGCCGCCGACGATGCCCCCGAACCCGGCACGCTGCATGTGCGGGTGGAGCCGGCCTATGCCCTGGAGATCCAGCATCTGGCCCCGGTGATCGTCGAACGGGTCAACGCCTTCTTCGGGTGGCGCTGTGTCGCCGGCCTGCGGCTGTCGCAGGTGCCCTGCCTGAAGCCGCGCCCGCCCCGCGACCCGCCGGCGCCGCCCGCCGACATGGCCCGGCTCAGCGCGGCGCTCGGCGCCATCGAGGACGAAGCCTTGCGGCAGGCGATCGACCGGCTCGGCAGGGCCGTCGGCGGCAGCGGGCGACGATCGCAGTGACCCGGATGAGGACGCCGGGCCGCCATGAAAAGACAGCAGAAGGATCACCCATGACCCGCATTGCCACAGCCGGCCTCGCAGCCCTTCTCCTGACGGGCAGCGGAGGCATCACCAGAGCCGAGCCATCGATGCTCGACGAGACCCGTGACCGCGTGCTGATCATCCACCAGAGCCGCGGCACGCTGGCACCCGGCACTCATCCGCGCTGCATGCCCCCGCAGGTGGACGAGACGGTTGGCCGCAGCCAGTACCAGTGCCCCTGGGATGCTCCCTCACGAAGGCCGCCCTATCCCACCGCGCGCAGCTTCTGGGGCCTGCTCGGCAGCTATTGAGCCGCAAGCGGCGCCTCGACGACGAAGCGGCCCGGTTCGAACACATAGACCACGCCCTGCCGGACAAAGGTCTCGGCCGCCTCGCGGCGGTCGAGGGCGCCCGAGAGCACCATCAGGGCGCGGCCGACGCCGCCATGGGCGACCAGCACGCCCTCGCCCTCAAGCTGATCGAGAAAGCGGCCGAGCCGCTCCGCCAGACACTCGTAGTTTTCGCCGCCGGGTGGCTGGGTGTGCCACTTGTCGGCGAGCCGTCGGGCGGCCAGGGCCGGGGAATGGCGCTCGACCTCCGGCCAGGTCAGGCCTTCCCAGTCGCCGAAGGCGAGCTCCTTCAGCCGGTCATCGATCCGGTAGCCCGAAGCGGGCAGGCGGAGGGTGGCGCGGGCGATCTCGGCTGTCTCGCGCGCCCGCTTCAGCGGGCTCGACCACCAGGGCAGGTCGCCGCCGGTCGCGGCAATCCGCTCCAGCACCCCGGCAACCGCCGCCGCCTGCCGTCGCCCGGTCTCGTTCAGCGGGATGTCGCGCTGGCCCTGAAGCCGGCCGCCGGCGTTCCAGTCGGTCTCGCCATGACGGATGAAGTAGAGGCGGGGAATGATCATGCCGGATCGGGGGGCTGGTCGTGCCGGCAGGGTGGAGGGCGCCGGCGTCAGCGGTATGACCGCGCTTGCGCCGGCTGTCGAGATGACAGCCGGCCCGACCGGGGTCTTGACCGTGCCGCCGCGAGGGTCCACCTGACCGCTGCACAGGAGCCGGCCCTTGACCGCATCGCCCCATTTCCGCACCGGACTGATCGTGCTGGTTGCCGCCTTCGTGCTGGACCAGGCCTTCAAGCTGTTCATGTTCCAGGTGATCGACATCGAGGCACGCCAGGTGATCACCGTGGCGCCGGTGCTCGATCTGGTCATGGCCTGGAACTACGGCATCTCCTTCGGCCTGTTCCGGCAGGACGCCGAGATCGGACGGTGGCTGCTGATCGCCTTCAAGGCAATTGCGGTGGTGCTGATCCTGTGGTGGCTGTGGCGGGCCGAGAGCCGGCTGACGGCCCTTGCCCTCGGCCTGATTGCGGGAGGCGCCGCCGGCAATGCCCTCGACCGGCTGATTCACGGAGCGGTGGCCGATTTCTTCGCCTTCCACATCACCACGGCGACGTGGCAGTTCCGCTGGTATGTCTTCAATCTGGCCGATGTGGCGATCGTTGCCGGGGTCGGCCTGCTTCTGTATGAGTCCCTGTTCGGCGGCCGCACCGCCTCGAAATCGGCATGATCCTCGTCGATAGACCGGGACGGCAGCGGCCGACAGCCGCACTACCACGAGGATCCCGACCATGACGCGAATCCGCCTCGCGCTTCTGGCCACGGCCGCGAGCCTTGCCGCCATCGGGCTGGCGGGCACCCCCTCCCTCGCCCAGGAGACGCCCGAGGGGCGCCTGTTCCGTGGCCTGCTGAGCGGCATGGGCATCGTCGACCAGGAGCGCCCGCCCATCGACTATCGCCAGCGCGCGCCGCTGGTGCTGCCACGCAGCAATGCGCTGCCGCCGCCGCAGGAAAGCGCGGCCGCCCGCAATCCGAACTGGCCGAACGATCCCGACGTGGCCCGGGCGCGGGCCATGGGCCTTGAAGCCAATACCCCGATCGTGCGCGACGAGATGGGCCGGACGCTGACCAACCAGGAGCTGCGCGCCCGCTATGGCGGCGGCCTGTTCGGCGGCGGACCGGTGGACACGACGCGCCAGCGCTCCGAGCAGCAGATCGCCGGACCGGCCACCGCCGAGGAAATGGGCGTGCGCCCGATCTGGTCGCAGGTCGGCTCCCTTTTCGGCTCCAGCCGCGAGGAGGTCATCCCCTTCCCCGGCGAGCCGCCCCGGCGCCGACTGGTCGAACCGCCGCCGGGCTATCGCACCGCTTCGCCCGATGCACCCTACGGGCCGGTCGGACGGCGGCCGGAGGATCCGCATGCGGCCTACAACCGCGATCGCGTGACGGGGCAGGACCCGGCGCGCGGCACCGGAAACTGACGAGCGCGGCGGAGCCTCATGCTGAACCGCTTCAATCCGAACCGGCCGAACGATGGCGAGGCGGAGCTGCGCTATCTCGACGGGGACTTCCGGGTGGTGCGACCGGGCGCCTTCGTGCGCTGCGCGGTGACAGGCCAGGCGATCCCGCTGGACGATCTGAAGTACTGGAGCGTTGCCCGGCAGGAAGCCTATGCCAACCCGCAGGCAGTGCTTGCCCGGCTGCATCCCGATCGGGCCATCGCGCCGCCTAGAGCGGTTCATGTTTTGACGGAAGCGTATCCGGCGTTGGCGAAGTAGTTGCTGCACTCGCTGGGTTCGATGGTGCCGACGAGGGCTCCGATCTGTCGCCACGTGTCCTCGACC
>JBKBOA010000017.1:0-55768 GCA_046295035.1 Phreatobacter sp. | reverse complement strand
AGCAGGCTCGCGCGCTTGGCCCGCACCTGGGCGGCGATGGTTTCGGCCACCGTGCCCGCCTCCCACTTGACCGCGGAAACCACGGCCTGGGGCGCATGGCGACTGATATGGTCGATGAAGGGCGCATCCTCGGCCCCCGGCGCGCCGGCCTCGTTGACGATCAGCACCTCCACGTCCGCTGCGGCCTTCAGCAGCGGCAGCGCCTCGGCCGCCGCCCTGGCCGCCTTGGCGCCTCCATCCCAGGCCAGAAGGACCGGACCGGCCGGCTGCTCGCCGCGCCATCCGTCCGGAACCAGGATGACCGGCCGGCCGGTGCCGACGAGCAGCTCCTCCGCCAGTGCGGCCTCGCCGCCGGCGTCGCGACTGGCGCCGCGGGCAATCACCAGGTCGCCAGCCCGGCAGCGGCGCGCCATCGTCGCCATCAGATCGGGCACGGCCGCATGCACGATCTCGGAGCTGATCTCCACGCCGCGTGCCGATGCCATGGCGCGCAGAGACTCGGCGCTCTCCTGCGCTGTGCGCACCATGTTCTGGTTGATGCCTTCGATCACCGTTTGGGACAGCGCGCCCCCCTCGGGGAAGGAGAAATGCAGCTTGGGCACGCCGATCAACGCGACGACATGGGCTGCGCGGAAGGTCGGATTGTCGAGGACATAGCCCAGAAGATCGGAAGAGACCTCGCCCTCCGGTGCGAACAGGGCGACGTGAACGGTCTGGACGGTCATCGGGATCTCCCGGTTCGGGGCCGGAGCAGGCGCCCTGCACGAGCGGCGCCCGGGCCGTGCCGACGCCATGATTGGCGCAGATGGTGACAGGCATATCTGGCCGGATGATGGACGGTCCTCACTGATCCATCGCAAAGACCGCGATGCGCCGGCCGAGATAGGATAGCTCCCGTCACACCAGCCAGGAGGATGTCGCCATGGCCCGCCCAGCACAGGATCCAGCGCCTGCCCTGAACCTCGCCGCGATGATGGCCGTTCCGGCTGCCGTGACGCAGGAACTCCTGGCCTTCGGCGCGCGCCGTCTGAAGGCCAATGCCGATCATGTCGGCGAGATCATGGCCGCCCGCACGCCCAAGGACTATGTCGACGTCCAGATGAAGTTCGCGGCGGAAACCATGGCCGACTATGCCGACGAGGCGACGCGGCTGCAGGCCGCCGCCCAGCAGGCGATGGACAAGGGTAAATGATCTACCGCCGGCGGTTCAGAGCCAGCCCCGCCGAGTGTCCGGCCCAGCCGGAGGCCACCGACAGGCCGACCACGGCCGCCAGGAAGACGGCGGCATCCGCGGGCCGGCGCGCCTCCACCAGCAAGGCTGCCTCCAGGCTCATCGCCGAGAACGTGGTGTAGCCGCCGCACAGGCCCGCCATGACGAAGAGCCGCATGGGAAGGGTTGCTGGCAGGCGTCCGCCCGGGCCCGTCAGGGTGGCAAACAGCACGATGACGAAGGAGCCGACGACATTGACGATGCCGGTCGTCCAGGCGGCGGCGAGGCCAGCCGACATCACGGCCTCATGGGTCAGGTAGCGCAGCAGCGCGCCGATGGCTGCACCGAAGCCGATCGCCAGTTCGAGGTTCATGGCCGCGTCTCCAGCGCCATGGTCCAGCCGCCCGCCACGAGGGTGACGGCGGCAAGGCCGATGAGCGTGGCCAGGAGGCAGCCGACGACCGACATCGCGACATAGCCGGCGGCGGCCAGGGTCCGGCCTTCCAGCAGGAGATGCACGGTCTGCAGGCTGAAGGCAGACACGGTCGTGTAGCCGCCGAGCAGGCCAAAGATGAGGAAGTCGCGGACCAGCTCGGTGCCGACGACACTGCCGGGCAGCCGCGCCAGGCCGACCACCAGGCCGATGGCCAGGGCGCCGCTCAGATTCACGGCCAGGGTGCCCCACGGCAGATGCTCCCCGACGCGGCGACCGACGGCGCCACCGACGAGATGGCGGCCGAGCCCACCGACAAACCCTCCGGCGAGAACGAGGAGCATGTGTGTCAGCGTCATGGCGCTGGCCATGTCAGGGCGAGGGGCCGCGCGACCGGCTGGCGGTGTCTCCATTCCGGACGGCTGTGGGCCGGGCGCAAGCGACGGGCGGGAGCCGGCGTGGACCAGCCGAAGCGCAGAGCAGCGGCGGGCAGCATGGCGATGGCAGGCAGGCTGGCGCAGGTCATGGACGGCCACGTGAGTCGGGTCACCATTGTCGCGTGCCCGGTCGGACTGGCAAGGGCGTGTCCTTCGGTCACCGTCCTGGCCGGCGGGGCCGGGCGTCAGCATCCCGGCAGGGGGGATTGGACGGAGCGGGTCGCTTGACAGGGCCGGCGTGAGTCCATACAGTTAACTCATAAGTTAAGTTAATGACCTGGCCCTTGGCCGATGGTCGCGGACCGTGCAGGCGAGGCCGGGCGAGGATTTTCGGCCGGGAGGGGCCGGAGACGCCATCTCCGGGTCCATGTCCACCCGCGCCTTCCGGTTCCGACCGCTGGGTTGCCGCAAGTTCATCCTGGATCAGGAGCTCTCATGCCAGCCAAGGCCCGGCCAGATCGGCCCCCCCAGTCCTCGCCCCAGCCGGCTACGGCCTTTGCGGCCGGGACCGGACCAAGTCTCACCATCCGGCGACGCATCGACGCCGCGCCGGCCCGCGTCTGGGCGGCGTGGACCGACCCGGGAAAGCTCAGTCGCTGGTGGGGTCCGGGATCGGCCGCGGACATCCGGATCGCCGATCTCGACGTTCGCGCGGGCGGAACCTTCCATATCGGCTTCGATTTCGAGGGCGCCGATCACGATGTCCATGGCGTCTATCAGGAGGTGGTGCCGCACGAGCGGCTGGTCTTCACCTGGTACTGGAAGTCGACGCCCGAGCGCGTGTCGCTGGTCACGCTGACGTTCCGGGCGGACGGGGAGGGCTGCCTGTTCACCCTCCACCATGAGCGGTTCTTCGACGAGGCGGCGCGCATCGGCCACACGCGCGGCTGGACTGCCAGCCTGGACAAGCTTGCGGCCTGTCTTGCGCGCGGAGACATCTGATGACGTTCCAGCTCCATTATGCCGAGACCATGATGCCCCGGAAGGTCTGCGCCCTCGCGCGCCACCTTGACCTTCCCGTGACCTTCGTTCCGGTCGATCTCGGCGCGGGGGGCCATCTGACGCCGCAGTTCCGGGCCCTGAACCCCAATGCCAAGGTGCCGGTGCTGGTGGACGGCGACCTCGTCCTGTGGGAGTCCGATGCGATCATGATGCATCTGGCGATCCGCGCCGGCTCGCCGCTCTGGCCATCCGATCCGGGACGCCAGGTCGAGGTGATGCGCTGGCTGAGCTGGGCGGCGCATGAGTTCAACCCGAAGGCCGGCGCGCTCTATTTCGAGCACATCATCCGGCCGGCATTCGGCATGGGGGCGGTTGATCCGAAGGCCGAGGCCGAGGCGATCAAGGGCTGTCATCGCTGCCTGGCGGTTCTGGACCACCATCTTGCCGATCGGGACTTCCTCATCGGCAGCGATCTGACCATTGCCGATTTCTCCGCCGCGGTGACGCTGCCATGGGCCGACGCCGCCCGCATTCCTCTTGCCGGCTTTGCGGCGGTCAGTCGCTGGCACGATCGGCTGATGCAGCTTCCCGCCTGGCGCACGCCGTTCCCGCCGCGCCCGGCCGCTGCCGCCTGAGCCATTCCAGGGGCCAGGGATTGGCCCCATCCTCCCGCCGCGCGGTCGCCGGCCCGCGGCGGGAGGACTGATTGCGGTCACGCGCCGGACCGCCGGCCCTGTTCGGCCTCAGAGCGGCCAGACAAGCAGGATCATGGGCGTTGCGACCAGCACGACCAGCACCTCCAGTGGCAAGCCGAGCGGCCAGTAGTCACCGAACCGGAATCCTCCTGGCCCGAGGATGAGCGTGTTGTTCTGGTGTCCGATGGGGGTCAGGAAGGCACAGGAGGCGCCCACCGCCACCGCCATCAGGAAGGGGTCGGCGCTGACGCCGAGCTGACCGGCGGTGCCGATCGCCACCGGGCACATGACGGCAGCGGTCGCCGCATTGTTCATGAAGTCCGACAGCGTCATGGTGACGACCAGGATGACCACCAGCGCAACCACCGGGTGCCCGGCCGCGACGCTTCCCACCAGGCTCTTGGCGATGAGGTCGGCCGTGCCCGTCGTGGCCATCGCTCCGGCAACGGGGA
The DNA here is from genome assembly GCA_046295035.1 of Phreatobacter sp. GTDB lineage: Bacteria > Pseudomonadota > Alphaproteobacteria > Rhizobiales > Phreatobacteraceae > Phreatobacter. Next base: position 51,599 of record JBKBOA010000017.1, on the reverse strand, counting down.
TCAGCGCCGCCAGCAGCACGATCACCGACCAGTCGATCGCGTCATAGACCCGCTTGACCGGCACGACCCCACTGAGCACGACGGCCACCAGGCCAGCGGCAAAGGCGACGGCCGCCGGAACGAGCCCGAAGGCGGCCCCGCCGATGGCGCAGGCCAGGATGGCGGCGGCCAGCAGGGCCTTGCGCGGGGCGGGAATGCGCAGCTCCCGATGGGCCAGCGGCACGCAGCCGAACCGGTTGGCAAAGTCCATGATGGCATCGGGCGGTCCCTGCATCAGCAGCACATCGCCCTCGGCGATCGGCATGGTGCGCAGGCGCGCGCGCGAGCGCCGTCCCTCGCGCGACACCGCCAGGAGGTTGATGCCGAACCGTGTCCTCAGCCGGATGGAACTCGCGGACCGGCCGACCAGGTCCGCACGCGGCCGGACGGCGAGCTCCATCAGCACGACCTCGTCGGACTGCAGGGTGCTGCGCCGGGCCTCCGGCGTCGCATCCTGCGCCGCATCAGTCTTGTCCGCCTGTGCTGTCCGGCGCTTGCCAGCGGCCGGCGATCCTTCGCCGTTCCCCTCTTCCGCAGCGACGGGAGGTTTCGGGCGAATGGCCTCGGCCAGCTTCAGGTCAAGACGCCCGAGCGCCTCGTTGAGCGCCTCCGGTTCCGCCTCGATCACGAGAATGTCGCCGGCACGCACCTCGCGCCACGGATTGGGCGCGGGAATCCGCGTCTCGTTGCGCACCAGCCCGACCACCTGCGCATCAGCCTCGTCGAGGGCCGCCTCGACATCGCGCAGCATCATGCCAGCGGCCTTCGATCCTTCCGGCACCAGGGCCTCGGTCAGATAGGCGCCGGTCTCGAATGTGTCGGCACCGCTGCGTGGTCGCGCCGGCACCAGCCGCCAGCCGCCCAGCACGAGGAAGGCAATGCCGGTCAGCGCGACGGCCAGGCCGACGGGGGCGAAGTCGAACATCGCGAACGAGCCTGCGCCGTTCTGCGCCCGGAATCCCGACACGATGAGGTTCGGCGGCGTGCCGATCAGCGTGGTCATGCCGCCCAGGATGGACCCGAAGGCGAGCGGCATCAGCACGCGGCCGGGCGGCAGGTCGAGGCGCGCCGCCACCTGGATGGCGAAAGGCATCAGCAGGGCCAGCGCCCCGACATTGTTCATGAAGCCCGACAGCACGGCAGCAAAGCCCGAGAGCGCACCGATCATCACCGCCGGGCTGGAGGAGCGGGGCATGATGGCCCTCGCCGCCCAGTCGATGGCGCCCGTGGACTGCAGCGCCCCGCTCAGCACGAGGACGCAGGCGACAGTGATGACCGCGGGATGGCCGAAGCCGGCAAAGGCCTCGTCGCTCGGCACAAGGCCCGTCGCGACCGCAGCCAGCAGCGCTCCCAGCGCCACGATGTCATGCCGCCAGCGTGCCCACAGGAACAGCACGACCGTGATGCCCAGCAATGCGAGAAGGATGATCTGGTCCCGGGTCATGCGCCCTGCCGCTGTCCTGACGCCACACTCCCCCGAGGCAGCGCCGCATTCCACGGACGCTTTGCCGCAGCGCCGCAAGGCGGGTTGATCGGTTTGGCCGATCGGTTATCAAACGGCATGGTCCCTGTTCTGGTTCCGATCATCCTCGCCGCGCCGTTTCTTGCGACCCTGGCCATCCTGACCGCCAGCCGCTCGCGCACAGCCTCGTCCTGGATCGCGGCTGGCGGCATGATCCTCGGCCTCGCCGCGCTCGCGCCGCTGGTGCCGGAGGTCGTCGCCGGACGGACGATCGTGGCAAGCCAGCCCTGGCTGCCCGAATGGGGCCTTGACCTCGCCCTCAGGCTCGATGGTCTCGGCCTGCTCTTCTGCATCCTCATTCTCGGCATCGGACTGCTGATCGTCCTCTATGCCGCCTACTACATGCCGGACAAGGACAGGCTGGTGCGCTTCAACGCCCTGCTGATGGCCTTCGCCGGCGGCATGCTCGGTGTGGTGCTGGCCGAGAACGTGCTGATGATGCTGATGTTCTGGGAGATCACCAGCCTCACCTCGTTCCTGCTGATCGCCTACAAGTACGAGGCTCATGACGGGCGGATCGCCGCGCGCATGGCGCTTGCGGTGACCGGCGGCGGCGGCCTCGCCCTGCTCGGCGGCCTGATCCTGCTTGGCCACGCGGCCGGCAGCTTCAACTTCTCCGACATCCTCGCCCGTGGGGACCAGATCCGCGCCCACGCGCTCTATCCGGTGATCCTCGTGCTGATCCTGCTCGGGGCCTTCACCAAGTCGGCGCAGTGGCCCTTCCATTTCTGGCTGCCCAATGCCATGGCCGCGCCGACGCCGGTCAGCGCCTATCTGCATTCGGCCACCATGGTGAAGGCTGGCGTCTTCCTGATCGCGCGCATGTATCCTGCCCTGGCCGGCACGGACCTGTGGTTCATGCTGGTCGGCGGCGCGGGCGCCGTCACCTTCGTCTATGCGGCCTACATCGCCCTGCTGAAGGATGATTTCAAAGGCCTGCTGGCCTATTCGACCATCAGCCATCTCGGCCTGATCACGCTGCTCTTCGGTCTCAATACCCAGATGAGCGCGGTCGCGGCCGTCTTCCACATCATCAATCACGCCATCTTCAAGGCATCGCTGTTCATGGCGGCGGGCATCATCGACCACGAGACCGGCACGCGCGACATGCGCCGCCTCCACGGTCTGTTCCAGTACATGCCGCGCACGGCCATCCTGGCGATGCTCGCGGCCGGCTCGATGGCAGGCGTTCCATTCCTCAACGGGTTCCTGTCGAAGGAGATGTTCTTCGCCGAAACCATTGGCCATCCGGCGTTCCAGGGCTGGGCGGCCTACCTGCTGCCGACCATCGCGACCATCGGGGGCGTCCTCTCCGTGGCCTATTCGGCGCGGTTCATCCTGGACGTCTTCTTCAACGGCAAGCCGGTCGATCCGCCGAAGACGCCGCACGAGCCGCCGCACTGGATGCGCCTGCCGGTCGAGATTCTCGTGGTTCTGGTGCTGGCCGTGGGCATCCTGCCGCAGCTGTCGGTCGGCCTCCTGCTGAAGACCGCGTCCAGCGCCGTGCTCCCCGCCGGCGTGCCGGAGTTCAAGCTGGCCGTCTGGCACGGCTTCAACATTCCGCTGGCCATGAGTGTCGTCGCGCTCGGCGGCGGCCTGATCTACTACTGGCGTCGCCACCAGCTCTTCGCGCTGCACGGCCGCTACCTGCCGCGCCTGTCGAGCCCGGTCGCTTTCGAGCGCGTCTATCGGGATGCCAGCCGGGCCGCCACCGCCATCGTCGGGTTCATCGATGATCGGTCGCTGCAACGCTATCTGGTGGCCTTTGTCGGTTTCGTCGTGGTGCTCGGGGCCTGGGCCTGGTCGGGCGGCGCGCCGGCGCCCCTGACCGGCAGCGGCAGCGTCTCGGCGCCTGACAGCCTGTCGCTGGCGGCCCTCGCCGCGCTGGCGGTCGGCGCCGCCGGCACCGTGCTCCTGCATCGCCGGCGCCTCACTGCCGTCATCATGATGAGCGTGGTCGGGCTGATCGTCTCGCTGGCCTTCGTGCGCTTCTCGGCACCCGATCTGGCGCTGACCCAGCTCTCGGTCGAGGTGGTCACCATCGTTCTGCTGCTGCTGGCCATGCGCTTCCTGCCGGAACAGGCCGCTGCCGAGAGCGCCCCGGCCCGCCGATTGCGCGATGGCGTGCTGGCAGGGGCCGGCGGCCTCGGCGTTGGCCTGCTTGCCTATGGCATGCTGACGCGACCGTTCGAGACCATTTCCGGCTATCACATGGCCAATGCCGTGCCGGGCGGCGGCGGCTCCAATGTCGTCAACGTCATTCTCGTCGACTTCCGCGGCTTCGATACGCTCGGCGAGATCGCCGTGCTGGCCATGGCGGGCCTCGGCGTACATGCCATTCTCGCCGGTCTCAGGCTGGTTCCCCATGCACGCCGCGAGATCACCGCCGAGGCCGATCGTCACCCGGTCATGCTGGCCATGCTGATGCGGCCGCTGCTGCCCCTCGCCATCGCGGTCTCGGTCTACATCTTCCTGCGCGGGCACAATCTGCCCGGGGGCGGCTTCATTGCCGGCCTCGTCACGGCGGTTGCCCTCATGCTGCAATATCTGGCCAGCGGCATCGACTTCGCCACGGCGCGGCTGCGCATCGACTATGTGCGGGTCATCGGGCTCGGCCTCGCGGTCGCGACGCTGACGGGCCTGGCCAGCTGGCTGTTCGGCCGGCCCTTCCTGACCAGCACCTTTGCCTATATCCACGCGCCCGTGGTGGGCAAGTTCGAGGTGGCGTCCGCCATGGCCTTCGACCTCGGCGTGTATCTGGTGGTTGTGGCGAGCGTCCTTCTGATCCTGTCGGCGCTCGGGGACCTGTCACGGCGCGAACGTCCGGTCGGGGAGGGCTGAGGGGTATGGAAGCCATTGTTGCCACGGCCATCGGCATCCTCACCGCCGGCGGCCTCTATCTCATCCTGCGGCCCCGCAGCTTCTCGGTGGTGCTGGGGCTGACCCTGCTGGCCTATGCGGTCAACCTGCTCATCTTCGCGGCGGGCCGCCTCGGCGCGACGGCACCACCCTTGGCGCTGCCGGGAACGTCGGGCCATTCCGACCCCCTGCCGCAGGCTCTGGTGCTGACCGCCATCGTCATCGGCTTCGGCATGACGGCCTATCTCGTCGCCCTGGCCCTGCGCGCCAAGGGCGACAGCGGCACCGACCATGTCGACACGACGGACGGCCGCTGATGATCCCCCTGTCCGGCCACATGCCCATCCTTCCCTTCATAGTGCCGTTTTCCGCGGCCTTCGTCCTGATGGTCTTCGGCCAGGCCGATCTGGCGGTCCGTCGGACCATCGCGCTGGCGGCGACCGTGCTGATGCTGCTGGCGGGCATAGGCCTGCTTCTGCTGGCCGGCGACGGCGCGATCCATGTCTACCGCCTCGGCAACTGGCCCGCGCCCTATGGCATCGTGCTGGTGGCCGACCGGCTGTCCGCCGTCATGGTGACGGTGACGGCGGTGCTCGCCCTGCCGGTGCTGCTTGCCGCCATCGCGTCTGACATGGACGGCAACGGCCATTTTCATGCGCTGCTCCAGCTCCAGTTTGCCGGTCTGATGGGCGCTTTCCTGACGGGTGACCTGTTCAACCTGTTCGTCTGTTTCGAGATCCTGCTGCTGGCCTCCTATGCCATGCTGGTCCATGGCGGCGGTGCCGAGCGATCGCGGGCGGGACTGGCCTATGTCGTCCTCAACCTGACCGGCTCCTCGCTGTTCCTGATTGCGCTCGGTCTGACCTATGGCACGCTCGGCACGCTGAACATGGCCGACATGGCCGAGGTGCTGACGCGCGTGTCGCCGGCCGACCAGGCGCTCGTCCGCACGGCTCTGGCGCTGCTGGTGGCGGTCTTCCTGCTGAAGGCGGCAGTGCTGCCGCTGTCGTTCTGGCTGCCCAATGTCTATCCGGCCGCCACGGCCCCCGTCGCCGCACTGTTCGCGGTCATGACCAAGGTTGGCATCTACGCCCTGTTGCGGCTCTCGGTGGGCGGGCTGGAGGCAGCCCCCTTCACCGCCGGCCTCCTGTCGCCCTGGCTGCCGGTGCTGGGGGTGGCGACCATCGCGATCGGCGCCATCGGTGCCCTGGCCGCCCGCCGCTTCGGCGTTCTCGTTGCCAACCTCGTCCTCATCTCGACCGGCACGCTCGTCGTGGCGGTCGCGGTCGGCAGCCGGGAGGCAATCGCGGCGGCCCTGTTCTACCTGCCCCATACGACGCTGGCCACAGCCGGTCTGTTCCTGCTCGGCGCGGCGCTTGCGGGCGAGCGCGGCACACTTGGCGACACGATCGAGAAGGGACCCCTGCTGGCGGACAGGGTAATGCCGGGCGCCGCCTATCTCGTCCTCGGCATCGCCGTCTGCGGCGCGCCGCCCTTGTCCGGATATCTGGGCAAGATCATGCTGCTCCAGTCGGTTTCAGGCGAAGCCATCGCGCCCTGGTACTGGGCGTCCCTGCTGATCACCGGTCTTGTCGTCGCCCTTGTCCTGTCGCGTGCGGCCAGCGCCTTCTTCTGGGAGCCGAGCCGACCCCTGGAGGCCGAGGAAGCGGCCGCCCTGCCGCCGCGCCGGGCACCGGCGGCAATGCTCGCGGCCATTGCCATCCTGGCTTCGGCCGGCCCGCTCATGACGGCCTTCGCCGCGCCCGTTTCGGCCTATATGCGGGCGGCCTCGGTCCAACTCGAACAGCGCCAGAGCTACGGCAACGCCGTGGTCGGTGCGCCGGTCCAGCGGGAGCGCCGGCCATGACCCTCCTCCAGCGCATCGTGCCCCATCCCTTCGTGACGCTGGCGATCATCGGCCTGTGGGTGGCGCTCGCCGGCAGCTACGAGCCGGGAACCCTCGTGATGGCCACCATCGTGGGCCTTGCCGTTCCGCAGCTGACGAGCCCGTTCTGGCCGGATCCACCGCGCCTGCGCCGCCCCGTGGCCGGCATGCTCCTGTTCATCCGCGTCATGGGGGACATCATCCTCGCCAATATCGAGGTCGCCAGGCAGGTTCTCGGTCCCATCGGCAAGCTCAAGCCGGCTTTCATCGAGGTGCCGCTGGCGGTCGAGGACACGCTCGTTGCCACCATGCTCGGCTCCATCGTCTCGCTCACCCCCGGCACCGTCTCCATCGAGATCGACACCGAGCGGCGCGTGCTCCTCGTCCATGCCCTCCATGTCGAGGACAGGGAGGCGACGATCCAGAACATCAAGTCTCGCTACGAAGCGCCGCTGAAGGAGATTTTCGGATGCTGAGCCTCGCCCTGCCGGTTGCCTTTGTCATGGTGGCGCTGGCCATGGCGCTCAACCTGTGGCGCCTCATCAAGGGGCCGGACGCGGCGGACCGCATCCTGGCGCTCGACACGCTGTCCATCAACACGATCGGGCTGGTGCTGCTGCTTGGCCTGGCCTGGGCCACCAAGGCCTATTTCGAGGCCGCCCTCATCATCGCCATGATGGGTTTCGTCGGCACGGCGGCGCTGTGCAAGTTCCTCCTCTCCGGCGACATCATCGAGTGAGGCGGCCATGATCGTCGAAATCGTCGTCTCGGTCCTGCTGCTCATCGGTGGAGGCTTCGCGCTGGTTGGCTCCATCGGCCTTGCCCGCCTGCCGGACATCTTCATGCGCCTGCACGGGCCGACCAAGGCGACGACCCTCGGTCTGGGCGCTCTCGTCGTCGCTTCGCTGATCCAGACCAGCACCGTGTCCGGTTCGCTCAGCCTCAAGGAGCTGGCCATCTCGGTGTTCCTGTTCATCACGGCGCCGGTCAGTGCCCACCTCATTGCCAAGGCCGCGCTCAAGGCCGGCGCAAGCGGCAAGACCGACGCTGAACGCTGAAGCCGGGTTCCCGCCGGATTGGCTGCCGGGGCGACCGATTGTCGCGCCACGGAAGGTGACCACGCCCCTGCCACAAGCCGGGCTTAACCAAATGCGTCTAGTTTTGACCTTGGGACGCAGCCCCCGATTGCGCCTCCGCCGCTCCTGTCCCGGGATTTCGTCTCAGTACCGCGTCTGAAGGATCCCGAATGATCGCTGACGGGAAGACAGGCTCCCGGATCGGTATCTGGTGTGTTGCCCTTGTGCTGTCGGTGGCAAGCCCGCCGGCCGCCCGTGCCTTCGACCCCTTCGGACTGTTCGGCGAGCGCGCGCCAGCCGTCTCCGCGACCGCGGTTGCCTACCGGCTCGCCATCGAAGGGCTGTCGACCGATCCGGCCGCGCTTGCCGCGGTCCGCGACGTGTCGGTGCTGCATCGCCTGCGCAACGAACCGCCCCAGGATGGCGATGAACTGGTGCGCCGCGCCGAGGCAGACCTGCCGCGCATCGTCGATGCCCTCTGGGGCTCGGGCTATTATGCAGCCGAGGTCGCCATTGTCGTCGCGGGCCAGACCATCCGCCTGGACCGGCCGGTGCCGGCCTCGGTGCGGGGAGCGGTGAACAGCCTGCGCGGCCAGGCCCTGGTCGCGGTCACCGTCGCCGTCCAGCCGGGCCCGCTCTATCGTTTCGGCCGCGTGGCGGTTCTCGACCGGCACACGGACCGGCCCTTCGATCCCGCCATCCTTCCGCCCCGCGTGGTGGCACTCGCCCCCGGCGATCCGGCCCGGACCGCCGACGTGCTTCAGGCAGCGGCAGCCCTGTCCGACCATTTCCGCGACCGCAGCCACCCCTTCGTCAAGGTCAGCCGGCGAGCCCCTCTCATCGACCATGCCGCGCGGACCGTCGATCTGACCCTGGTCGTCGATCCCGGGGAGCGGGCGGGCCTGGGCGCGATCGGTGTTTCCGGGACGCAGGCGGTCAACCCGGCCGTGGTCCGTTCCTTCATCTATGCCCGGCCGGGCGATCCCTATTCCCGCAGGGCCGTCACCGACATCCGTCGCTCGGTCACCCGCATCGAGGCCCTCGGCGGGGCGCGCGTGCGCGAGGGCGAGGCTGTTGATGCCACCGGCGGGGTGCCCGTCGATGTGGAGGTCAGCGAGCGGCCGCCGCGCGTCCTCGGCGGCTCGGTCCGCTATTCGACGGTCGACGGGCCCGCGCTCAAGGCCTACTGGGCGCACCGCAACCTGTTCGGGGGCGCCGAGCGGCTGAGGCTGGACGCCGACCTGTTCTATTTCACCGGCCAGCAGCCCTGGGCACCGCTGTCCGGCCCTGGCTTCAACGCCGGCAATCTCGGCGGCCGCCTCGCGCTTTCGTTTCTCAAGCCGGCGCTGTGGGGCACGCGCAACGACTTCCTGTTCGATGCCTACGGCCAGCGCGAGCTGACCGAGCGCTACACCAGCAACCTGTTCAACGCGACGGCCGCGATCCGCCACCGCTTCACCGATTCCTTCAACGTGAGGGTCGGCGTCGAGGCCGAGGTCGGGCGCTCGACGGACGCGCTCGGACGCTACGACTACGGGCTTCTCGGGCTTCCTGTGGCAGCCTCCTACGATACCACCGACAGGCCGCTCGATCCGACGCGCGGCGTGCGCGTCACGGCCTCCATGACCCCCTATCTCGGCTTCGGCGACGCGCCGGGCCTGTTCGCGATTGGCCGCATCCAGGCCTCGGCCTATTTTGCCTTGGATGACGAGGCCCGGACCATCCTGGCCGGCCGCGTCGCCTTCGGCTCGATCCTTGGCGGATCGCTGGCGGCCATTCCCGCGGCTCGGCGCTTCTACGCCGGTGGCGGCGGCTCGGTCCGCGGCTTCGAGTACAAAAGCCTCGGCCCGCGCAACCTGCTGGGCGATGTGACCGGTGGCATGAGCCTGTTCGAGGCGTCGATCGAGGCCAGGGTCCGCCTGACCGAGACCATTGGCATCGTGCCCTTCTTCGATATGGGTCAGGCCTATGCCGGCGCCATTCCCGATGGCTCGGCGCCCCTGCGCTATGCGGCGGGTCTGGGTCTGCGCTACTACACGGCCGTTGGTCCGATCCGCTTCGACGTCGCCGTGCCGCTCGCCCGCCGTCCGGGCGAGAAACCCTATGCCTTCTACGTCAGCATTGGGCAGGCCTTCTGATGACGCGGCGCGCCCACACCATCGCCTGGCTGATGCTGGCCGCTTGTCTCGCGGGGATTGCCCTGCTGACCGCCTCCCGACCCCAGGCTCAGGAGGATCAGGGCGTCCTGGCCGCATTCCTCTCGCGTACCCTGTCCTCGCCCGGATCGACCGTCTCGATCGGCGCCGTGGAGGGGCCCCTGTCGTCCGACGCGATGATCCGCAACGTCACGTTGGCGGATCGGCAGGGGGTCTATCTGCGCATCGACACGATCCGCCTCGTCTGGCGGCGCGCGGCGCTGCTGACCCGGCGGCTGGACATCCAGAACCTGGAGATCGGCACGGTCGAGCTGCTGCGCCGGCCCATCCCCGATCCGGCAGCGCCGCCACCGGCCGCTGACGGGCCGCTGCTGCCCGAACTGCCCCTGAGGGTGCAGATCGGCCGTTTCGCCATCGGCAGCTTCGTGCTCGGCGAGCCGGTTCTCGGCGTCGCCGCGCGCCTGTCCTCCTCGGGCCAGGCCAGCCTGGGTCCGGCCTCGGAGGGTCTGAATGCGACCTTCGAGGTCCGCCGTCTCGACGCCGAGGGCCTGTCCGAACTCAGACTGGCCTTCGTGCCGGCCAGCCAGCAGCTCGATCTGTCCGTGCGGCACGACGAACCGGCCGGCGGCATCCTTGCCCGCCTTGTCAACCTGCCCGGCCTGCCGCCGGTGAAACTCGATCTCGGCGGCACGGGGCCGCTCGACGACTGGCGCGGGCAGGTCGCCTTCGATGCCGGTCGCGACATCCAGGCCAGGGGCGAGGCGGTGCTGGTCCGTGATCGGCTGATCCGCCGGCTGAGCCTCAATCTCGACGCCCGCATCGAACGGCTCCTGCCGCCGGCGGCTGCGGCCGTCTTCGCGGGCGATACGCGACTGACCGGCAGTCTCGTCTTCGGCGATGACGGCGGCTATGCGATCGAGAGCTTCCGTCTGGCCTCGCACCTGGCCGAATTGATCCTGAGCGGCCATCTGACCGCCGCGCAGCACCTCGATGTGCGGGCAAGGGCCAGGGCCCTCCCCAATCAAGCAGGCGCGACGACCCGTAATGCCACGCGCATCGGCCGGCTGGTGCTCGACGCCACTGCGGTCGGCCCGCTTCAGGCGCCGAAGCTGGACGGCCGGCTGGACCTCGGCGGGCTGGAGATCCCCGAGGGTGCAATCGGCGGGCTTCAGGCGACGGTGTCCGCCGCGCCGGATCCGGCAGGCTCCGGCCGCTATGGTGTCGTCCTCGACGGCACCGCCACAGGCCTGTCGCTCGCCGACGGCGGCCTGTCGGAAGCTCTCGGCGACCGGGCCGTGCTGGCCCTGCGGGCCGTGATCGGGGAGCAGGCGGTGACGGAGGTTGCCGACCTGTCGGTGACGACGCCGAACGTCCGGCTTGCCTTTTCCGGCCGCACGGGGCCGCGTCGCCTCGACGGCCAGCTGCAGGGCGATGTCCTGCGCCTTGCTGCCTTCTCGCGCCTTGCCGGCCGTCCGCTCTCCGGCCAGGGCCATGTTGTGGCAACCTTCAACGGCGACCCCTCGCAGGGCCTGATCCGCGCGGTCCTGAGCGGCCGCGCCACCGAGCTGGCCCTCGGCAGCCCGCTTGCCGACCGCCTGGTCGGCCGTCAGGCGTCTCTGGCCGGCACCATTATCCGCCGCCGCGAGGCGATGACGCTGGAGGGCGTGACGCTGTCCGGTCGGCATGTGACGGCGGGTCTCGCCGGCACCCTGGGCGAAGGGCGGGTGGATCTGCGGGCCGCCCTGGCCCTTCCCGACCTCGCGCAGGTCGATCGCCAGCTCGCCGGGGCGGCGCGCGCCGATGCCCATGCGACCGGCGACCTGCTCGATCCCGACCTGGCGCTGACGGTCTCAGCCGCCGACGCGCGGGCGATGAACCGGCCGGTCCGCGACCTGCGCCTTGCCCTCAACGGCCGACGGCTCGTCACGGCGCCGGATATCGCCCTGACCGCCGCCGGCAGCGTCGACGGCAAGCCGCTGACGGCCGATATCGTGCTGAAGCAGGAGGGCGAGGGCTGGCGGCTCGACCGGCTGGTCGCCCGCCTCGGCTCGGTCACGGCGGAAGGGCAGGGGCTCCTGGCAGGCAGCGGGCTGGCAACGGGCCGCCTGGGGCTTGCCGCCGGCAATCTCGACGATCTGTCCCCCGTCGTGCTGACCCGCCTTTCCGGCAGCCTGCAGGCCGATCTGACCGCCGATGCGACCGAGGGCCGCCAGAAGCTTGCGGTGGAGGGTCAGGGCCAGCGCCTGGCGTTCGGGGCGCTCAGCCTCGATCTCCTGCGCGCCGACCTGCGCGCCGACGATCTCTACGGCCGTCCGCGCCTCGACGGCCAGGTGACCATCGGCCGGCTGGTGGCCGGCGGCGAGATGGTGGAGCGGATCGACCTCAGGGCCGCCGGACAGGCGGCGGCCACCGACCTGACCGTGTCGGCGCGCGCGCGCGGCTTCGCGCTCGCCGGCTCTGGCCGGCTCGTGACGGGCACGCCCAACCGGCTGGACATCAGCGCCTTCTCGGCGACGCGCGCCGGCGCGCGCATTGCCCTGGCCCGGCCGGCGAGCCTCGTCCTCGACGGCGCGCGGGTGCGCACCGAGCGGCTGACGATCGCCCTGCAGGGCGGCGAGGTCGAGGTCGCCGGCGTGCTTGGCGCCGAGCTCGACGCCACCATCGCCGCGCGCCGCGTGCCGCTGGCCGCCCTCGATATCCTTGCTCCCGGCACGGGCCTGCGCGGCACGCTGGATGCCCGTGCAACGCTCCGCGGACCGGCGGCAGGACCCTCCGGGCCGTTCGAGGCCAGTCTGCGCGGCTTCAGCCTGCCGGCGAGCCGCAATGCCGGCGTTCCCGCGCTCGACATCACCGCCCGCGGCGAGGCACGCGGCGATCGCGCCAGCCTCGACGGGCGGATCGCCGGCGGTCAGGCCATCGCCCTGACCGTCCAGGGCCTGGTGCCGCTGACGGCGGCCGGCGCCTTCGACCTGAGGGCGCGCGGCACGCTGGATGCGGCGCTCGCCAATGCCCAGCTGGCCGGGTCCGGCCGGCGCGTCACGGGCCGGCTTGCCATCGACGGGGCGCTGCGCGGCACGCGCGCCGCTCCGGATATCCAGGGCTCGGCGACGCTTTCCGGCGGCTCGTTCTCGGACCCGCTGAACGGAATCGCCTTCACCGCCGTCGAGGGCCGCTTCGCCGGCCGCGGCAACGACATCGCCATCGAGCGGCTGACCGCGCGCGCGAAGAACGGCGGCACGCTGTCGGTCTCCGGCCGCGTCAATGCCGACCCGCTGCGCGGCATGCCCGCGGACCTGCGCCTATCCGCCAGCAATGCCGAACTGGTGTCCAGCGACGTCATGCAGATGATCGCCAGCCTCGACCTCACTGTTACCGGCCCTCTGGCGACCACGCCGCGCCTTGCCGGCCGCATCGGCCTGACGACCCTGGAGGTGCGCATCCCCGACCGCCTGCCGTCCACCGCCGAGCCACTGCGCGATGCCCGCCATGTGGGTGCGCCGGCGCAGACACGGGCGCGGCTTGCCCAGATCGCCCGCCAGCGGGCCCAGGCTGCCAGCCGCCGGCAGGCACCCTTCAACGCCACGCTCGACCTTGTGCTCGACGCGCCCGGCCGGGTCTTCGTGCGCGGGCGCGGCATGGACGCCGAGCTTGGCGGCCAGATGCGCCTTGCCGGCTCGACCCGCGACATGCGGGCCAATGGCGCCTTCGAGATGCGCCGCGGCCGGCTCTCCTTGCTCACCCAGCGCCTCGACTTCACGCGCGGGCGCGTGACCTTCGGCGGCGGCGATCTGGTGCCCGATCTCGACTTCGTGGCCGAGACGCGGGCAACCGACATCACCGCCTCGATCGCCATCCGGGGCCGGGCCACGGAACCCGAGTTCATGCTGTCGTCCTCGCCCAGCCTGCCGCAGGACGAGGTGCTCTCGCGCCTGCTGTTCCAGCGGGCGGCGGCCGGGCTGTCGCCCTTCCAGGCCGTGCAGCTGGCCCAGGCGGTGGCGACCCTCGCCGGCCGCGGCGGGCCCGATGCCTTCGAGGCGACCCGGCGGGCCCTCGGGGTGGACAATCTGGACATCACTACCGGTGCGGCAGGGCCGGCGGTCGGCGTCTCGCGGGCGATCAGCGAGCGCGTGCGCGTCGGCGTGCGCGCCGGCGCGAAGCCGGAAGCCAGCGCGGTCGGCGTCGACATCGACCTGACCCGGCGCATCCGCATCCAGACCGAGATCGGCGCCGACGGGCGCGCGGCCGCCGGCATCGGCGCCGAGATCGAATACTGACCGCTGGGCCGAGCAGAGGGCCGCGCCGCGCTCAGGCGCCGCGATACTCATCGTCGGTGACCGGCTCCAGCCAGTCGACGTGGCTGCCGTCGAGCGCCTCGTGGATGGCGACATGGGTCATGCCGGTGGTCGGGCCGGCACCGTGCCAGTGCTTGACGCCCGGCGGGATCCAGACCGAGTCGCCGGCCCGGATGGTCTCGATGGGCCCGCCGAGCTTCTGGATACGGCCGCAGCCGGACACGACATGCAGCGTCTGGCCGAGCGGATGGGTGTGCCAGTTGGTGCGCGCGCCGGGGTCGAAGCGGACCAGGGCGGCGCGCACGCGGGCCGGGGCCGGCGCCTCGACGATGGGATCCTGCCAGACATTGCCGGTGAACCAGTCGGCCGGGGGCCGTCGTGAATCCGCCTCGCCGCAGCGGGTGATGTCCATGGGGGTCTCTCCCTGAGGGTGTCGGGCGCTCGGGCCGAAGCGCGGTGGTCCGGGGCAGGATAGGGGCGGGCTTCCGGTCGGCAAGGGCTGAGCGGGCAGGTCGGCCGTGCGGGGAGAGGCTAGGGGCGCGTGCGCAGCCCGATTGCGCGAACGGCTGCCTCGGCGCGCGCTGCCGCTGCCTTGGCCGGCGAGCGAGCCCTGCCGGCCTTCGCCCCCATCAGCGATGCCATCCACCGGGCGGACCCAAGCCGCCCCGCGAGGAGGCCCGCAATGGAGAGGTCGGCGTCGAGCTTCTCCCATTGCAGGCCGAGCGGGCTGACGGTGACGGCGGCAAGGTCTTCCGGCGAGGCCCTGGGCGTGTTCGGGCCGGAAGGCGATGTCGAACCGGTATCGAGGGCAACGGCGATCTTCTTCGAGCGCCGGTCGCAACGCTGGGAGAGGGGGCGGGGACCGGCGTTTGAAGCCGCCCGTGTTGCCGCCTGATACTCAGCATTAGTGAGCGCCATGGATGATCCTCCATCGCCTGCAGAGCTCCGCCAGATTGGCCTCGATATCAGTCCTGAAGCGGCCAAGTTCATGGCGGGGGAAGCCGTGGTGCTCGCGCAGAGCAACGGGTCCATCCGGGCAATTCAGCTGGAACACCGGTTCGTAACCGTGCCCAATCAGATGCACATGAGACGGACGGTGATCGTCGGGATAGACGACCACGCGACAGGCTCCGATGCGCATGATCGTTGGTATAAAAAGGCTGCGAGCACCAACCCAACCGGTTGGGCATGCGCAATCGATTGCTGGATTCCGGGCAGGGATCATCCCCTTAGCGTTAGAGGCCCGAGCGTTTCCGCTCGGGCCTCTAACAGGTTCTACTAGCTACACCCCGTCGTCGAGCCGCAGGTGTCGCACTTCAGGCAGGTGCCGTTGCGCACCAGCGTGAAGTTCGAGCATTCGGGGCAGGCATCGCCGACATAGCCGCGCAGCTTCGCTTCCGCCCGCCGGTCCGCCGTCGTGCGCTCGGCCTTCGCCTCCGGCGCGCGCGCCTCCTCGAACAGGCGGTCGAGGGCGGGGGAGACGGCCGCCGCCACCTCCTCCTTCAGCGCGGTGGCGCCGACCGTGGCCGGCCCGCCGGCGCTGGCGCCCTGCGGCCGTGCGGCCATGGTCACGACGGTGCCGGTGCGCCCGTCATTGGCGAGCGTGCCAGGATTGATCTGCCCGCCCTTCTCGCCGGCGACGACCGTGAACTTGTCGGTCTTGCCGCGCACCAGGCCCTTGGACAGCACGCTCTTGGCGCCTTCCCCAACGCCCGAACCGAGCGCGTCATAGCGGCCCTCGCCGGGGTCGACATGGCCGAGATCGGAGCGCCCGAGATAGCTGACCGCCAGCTCGCGGAACACGTAGTCCAGGATCGAGGTCGCGTACTTGATCGTGTCGTTGCCCTGCACGGGCCCGGCCGGCTCGAAGCGGGTGAAGGTGAAGGCCTCGACATATTCGTCCAGCGGCACGCCGTACTGCAGCCCCAGCGAGATGGCGATGGCGAAGTTGTTGAGGAGCGAGCGCAGCGCCGCGCCCTCCTTGTGCATGTCGATGAAGATCTCGCCCAGCCGGCCGTCGTCATATTCGCCGGTGCGCAGATAGACCTTGTGACCGCCAACCACCGCCTTCTGGGTATAGCCCTTGCGCCGGTCCGGCAGCTTCTCGCGCTCGCGGATGACCTGCACGCGCTCGACCACCTTCTCGACGATCTTCTCGGCCAGCGCCGCGGCACGGGCGGCCTGCGGCTTCTCCATCAGCTCCTCGACCGCCTCGTCATCCTCCTCGTCCTCGATCAGCTGGGCATTGAGCGGCTGTGAAAGCTTGGAGCCGTCGCGGTAGAGGGCGTTGGCCTTCAGCGCCAGTTTCCAGGACAGCATATAGGCGTTCTTGCAGTCCTCGACGGTCGCCTCGTTCGGCATGTTGATCGTCTTGGAAATGGCGCCCGAGATGAAGGGCTGCGCCGCCGCCATCATGCGGATGTGGCTCTCCACCGACAGGTAGCGCTTGCCCTTGCGGCCGCAGGGATTGGCGCAGTCGAACACGGCATAGTGCTCTGCCTTCAGATGCGGCGCGCCTTCCAGCGTCATCGCCCCGCAGACATGCTCGTTGGCCGCCTCGATGTCCTTCTTCGAGAAGCCGAGACGGGCCAGGAGCTCGAAGCCCGGGGCATTCACCTCGTCGGCGGGAATGCCGAGGGTCTTGACGATGAAGTCCTCCCCCAGCGTCCACTTGTTGAACACGAACTTGATGTCGAAGGCCGTCTTGAGCTGGGCCTCGATCTTGGCCAGGGCCTCGTCGGTGAAGCCCTTGGCGCGCAGCGTCGTCGGGTTGATGGCCGGGGCCTGGGCGAGCGAGCCGTGGCCGACCGCATAGGCCTCGATCTCGGCAATGTCGCTCTCGCGATAGCCGAGCGTGCGCAGCGCCTCCGGCACCGCCTGGTTGATGATCTTGAAGTAGCCGCCGCCGGCCAGCTTCTTGAACTTCACCAGCGCGAAGTCTGGCTCGATGCCGGTCGTGTCGCAGTCCATGACGAGGCCGATCGTGCCCGTGGGCGCGATCACCGAGACCTGGGCATTGCGGTAGCCATGGGTCTCGCCGAGCGCCAGCGCCTCGTCCCAGGCGCGGGTGGCATGGGTGACCAGCGCCGGGATCGGGCAGTTGGCGTGGTCGAGCGGCACCGGATTGACCGACAGCGCCTCGTAGCCGTCGCGCTCGCCATGGGCGGCGCGCCGGTGATTGCGGATGACGCGCAGCATGTGCTCGCGGTTCGGCGCGAAGCCGGGGAAGGGGCCGAGCTCGCCGGCCATCTCCGCCGAGGTGCGGTAGGAGATGCCGGTCATGATGGCCGTCAGCGCGCCGGCGAGCGCCCGGCCGGCATCGGAGTCATAGGGAATGCCCATGGTCATCAGGAGGCCGCCGATATTGGCGTAGCCGAGGCCGAGCGTGCGGTATTCGTAGGAGAGCTCGGCGATCTGGCGGGAGGGGAACTGCGCCATCAGCACCGAGATTTCCAGCACCACGGTCCACAGCCGGCACAGATGCTCGTAGCCCTCCACGTCGAAGTGCTTGGTCTTCGGATCGTAGAACTGGATGAGGTTGGCCGAGGCGAGGTTGCAGGCCGTGTCGTCCAGGAACATGTATTCCGAGCACGGATTGGACGCGCGGATCGGACCGGCCGCCGGGCAGGTGTGCCAGTCGTTCATCGTCGTGTTGAAGTGCAGGCCCGGATCGGCCGAGGCCCAGGCGGCATAGCCGATCTTCTCCCACAGATCGCGGGCCTTCAGCGTCTTTGTCACCTTGCCGGTCGTGCGGGCGATCAGGTTCCAGTCACCATCCTGTTCGACGGCGCGCAGGAAGTCGTCCTTCAGCGAGACCGAATTGTTCGAGTTCTGGCCGGCGACCGTCAGATAGGCTTCCGAATCCCAGTCCGTGTCATAGGTCGGGAACTCGATGTCCTTGTAGCCCTGGCGGGCGAACTGGATGACCCGCTTGATGTAGTTGTCGGGCACCATGGCCTTGCGGGCGGCCTTGACCTCGCGCTTCAGTGCCGGGTTCTTGGCCGGGTCGAAGCAGGAATCGCCGTCGCCCTCGCAGTTCACGCAGGCCTTGAGAATGGCCTTCAGGTGCTTGGCATTGATCTTCGAGCCGGTGACCAGCGAGGCGACCTTCTGCTCCTCGATCACCTTCCAGTCGATGTACTGCTCGATGTCCGGATGGTCGGCATCGACCACCACCATCTTGGCGGCCCGGCGCGTCGTGCCGCCCGACTTGATGGCGCCGGCGGCCCTGTCGCCGATCTTCAGGAAGCTCATCAGGCCGGAGGATCGGCCGCCGCCGGCAAGCTTCTCGCCCTCGCCACGCAGGAACGAGAAGTTGGAACCGGTTCCCGAGCCGTACTTGAACAGGCGCGCCTCGCGCACCCACAGGTCCATGATGCCGCCCTCGTTGACGAGGTCGTCCTGCACGGACTGGATGAAGCAGGCATGCGGCTGAGGGTGCTCGTAGGCCGATGTGGACTTCACCAGCTTGCCGGTCTCGAAGTCGACATAGTAGTGGCCCTGGCCCGGACCATCGATGCCATAGGCCCAGTGCAGGCCCGTGTTGAACCACTGCGGCGAGTTCGGGGCGACCATCTGGCGGGCCAGCATGAAGCGCAGCTCGTCGAAGAAGGCGCGCGCATCCTCCTCCTGGTCGAAATAGCCACCCTTCCAGCCCCAGTAGGTCCAGGTGCCGGCCAGGCGGTCGAAGACCTGCCGCGAGGAGGTCTCACCGCCCCAGCGCTCCTTCTCGGGCAGCTCTTTCAGCGCCTTCTCGTCCGGCACCGAGCGCCACAGCCAGGACGGAACCGCGCTTTCCTCGACCTTCTTGAGGCGCGCCGGCACGCCCGCCTTGCGGAAGTATTTCTGGGCGAGGATGTCGGCGGCAACCTGGCTCCAGGCCTCGGGCACCTCGATGCCCTCCAGGCGGAAGACGATCGAGCCGTCGGGATTGCGGATTTCCGACGTCGCCTTGCGGAAGGCGATCCCCGCATAGGGCGACTCTGAGGGCTTCGTGTAACGCCTGTCGATGCGCATCGTCCATTCCTCGTATCGCGACGAGGATTGTGCGCCCTCGCCGCCGTTGGGTCCATGGTCTGGACCTGCCCCGCCCGGGCTTGTCCGGGCCCCTGTTGCCGCCTCGGCCCGCTTGTCACCGCTCTCCACAGGGCAGGGCGGGGACGGGCTCGTGCTGTGTTCGTCCTGCCCCGACGGCGCAGCTGTCGGCCCGCCGGGAAGGCCTCCGCGAAGGCCCGCAGCGCCGGTTGCTGAGACACTCCGTCCGGGCCGATGCCACGGGGCGCCGGCCGCTTCGGGAAACCGTCTGGGGAGAGATCAGGCGGTGACTTGAGACTGTCCGCCCGACCTGAGGCAACCGTGGCAAAGGCCTTTCATGGCGTCAAGATGTAGTGGGCGCGGGTAAACGAACCCCTAAATATGGTGTGGACGGCGCCGATTTTGAAGGGGATACCGTTGCAGGCAGGCCAAGTGTCGGAAATCGCGTGGAGATTCGGCAAGGCCTTTTTCCGGCGGCTGGCCCGACGCACCCGATTCCCCCGCTGACAAGCCCCCGGCGCCCGCTGGCGCGGGAGATCTGCCCCCAGATCGTGTGGCGGAATCGTGACAGCCGTGCCTGGTTTCGTTCCGCATGCGTTCCGGCTGACCGAAGGGCAGTCCGCACCCTTCCCCAGGGTTCGCGGGATGGGGCTAGCGCCCTCGAATCACTGCCGAATCGGCGGCGTCACTGATTCGTCACGCCGCAACCGGCAGCACACGGCAAAACGGCCGGATCGCTCCGGCCGCTTGAGTCATGGGCTGTCCTGTCCGGCGCTTCAGGCCTTGCGGCTCCACCAGCTGGCGCGTCGGGCCAGCGGGTTCTCGGCCGGCCGGACGATCTCGACGGGCTCGGGGTCGGGCGTGCGCCGGCGGCGCACGGGTTCCTCGGGCGCGGCGGGGACGGTGATCGCCGGTGCGGGGCCCGCAGCCGCCGGCGTCTCCGCAGCCGGATGCACGGCAGGTGCGGTGGCCTCGGCCTCGCTCGCGGGCGCGGCCGCTGCGGCCTCGTCATTGATGGGAACGTTGCGCCGGCCACGACGGCCCGCATGGCGCGGGGCCCGATCGTCTCCGTCCGCCGCATCGGCGGCGGTGCTCTGCGGATCTGCTGCCTCGGGGGCCGGGAACGGATCATCGCCGCTTGCCGGTTCGCCGCCGGCTTCCGCGGTCAGGACGTTGTCGGTCTGGCCCGCCTCGCCCTCGCCGCGCATCCGCCGTCCGCCACGGCGACCGCGCCGCCGGCGCCGGCGCTCCTCCTCGCTCTCGCTGCCCGTCCGGGCGCCTGCCTCCTCGGGCTGCTCGCCGGCCGCATCCGCCTCGGCGCTCTCGTCACCGGCAGCCTCGACCTCGGCATCGCGCTCGCCGCCATCGGCGGCTAGACCATCCTCGCGCTCGTCGCGCCCGCCTTCACCGCGGCCGCGCCGCCGCCGGCGGCGCCGGCGCTTGCGCCGCTCGCCCTGATCGCCGTTCTCCTCGCGCGCGCGCTCGCCCGCCTCGGCGGCCTCCTCGCGGTCGTCCTCCTCCTCGTCCGCCAGATCCTCGACCACGTCGTCGGGTTCGGGGGGCAGCTGCTGGGCCGGCTGCGGGCGCCAGGCCGTCTCGGCCGTGTGGACCTGGGCGCCCTTCTCGATGGCGAACATGTGCTGCCCGCTGACCGACTCGTCGGCATGGATGTCCACGCTGACGCGGAAGCGCGTCTCCAGTTCGTGCAGGTGCGCGCGCTTGTTGTTGAGCACATAGAGCGCCACCGCCGTGCGCGTGCGCACGATGACGTCATGGGTCGAGGCCCGCAGAAGCTGCTCCTCCACCGAGCGCAGCAGGTGCAGCGCCACCGAGGACACCGAGCGGACGTGGCCGGTGCCGCCGCAGGTCGGGCAGGGTTCGGTCGAGCTCTCCAGCACCCCGGTGCGGATGCGCTGGCGGCTCATCTCCAGGAGGCCGAAATGCGAGATCCGGCCGACCTGGATCCGCGCCCGGTCGTTCTTGAGCGCCTCCTTCATGCGCTTCTCGACTGCCCGGTTGTTGCGGCTCTCCTCCATGTCGATGAAGTCCACGACGATCAGGCCGGCCAGGTCGCGCAGGCGCAGCTGGCGTGCCACCTCGTCGGCCGCTTCCAGATTGGTCCTGAGCGCCGTGTCCTCGATGTTGTGTTCGCGTGTCGAGCGGCCCGAGTTCACGTCGATGGCGACCAGCGCCTCGGTCGGATTGATGACGATGTAGCCGCCCGATTTCAGCTGGACCGTGTTGGAGAACATCGCGTCGAGCTGGGCCTCGACGCCGTAGCGGGCAAACAGCGGCTGTGGCTCGCGATAGGGCTTCACGTTCTTCGCATGGCTCGGCATAAGCATGCGCATGAAGTCCTTGGCCTCCTTGTAGCCCTCGTCACCGGCGACCAGAACCTCGTCGATGTCCTTGTTGTAGAGATCGCGGATCGAGCGCTTGATGAGCGAGCCTTCTTCGTAAACGAGCGTGGGCGCATTCGATCGCAGCGTCGTCTCGCGGACCGTCTCCCACATCCGCAGCAGGTATTCGAAGTCGCGCTTGACCTCTGTCTTGGTGCGGTTGGCCCCCGCCGTGCGCAGGATCACGCCCATTCCCTCGGGCACCTCCAGCTCACTCGCAATCGCCTTGAGGCGCTTGCGGTCGGTGGCATTGGTGATCTTGCGCGAGATGCCGCCGCCGCGGGCGGTGTTCGGCATCAGCACGGAGTAGCGGCCGGCGAGCGACAGATAGGTGGTCAGGGCGGCGCCCTTGTTGCCGCGCTCCTCCTTGACGACCTGCACCAGCATGACCTGCCGGCGCTTGATCACCTCCTGGATCTTGTACTGCTTGCGGGGCCGGAAGGTGCGGTCCGGCATGTCCTCGAAGGCATCGCCGGCGCCCACCGATTCGACCTGGTCCTCCTCGCGGCCAGCCTCCTCGCCGTCCTCATCCTCCTCGTCGTCCTCCTCGCCGTCGTCGGCACCCGTGTCCGTGCCCGTCTCGCCGGCCGGTGAAGCGGCGGCGTGCTGCGGACCGACGCCCTGATCCCCGGCATCGCCGCCGGCGTCAGCCGCGCCCATCCCCTCGGCTCGCGCCGCCTGTGCCGGATCGGCGTCGCCCGCCGTCCCCGCCTCGTCGGTGACGGCCGCCTCGCTGCCGTCCTCGGAGAGGGGCGCTTCCTCCGCAACCGTCTCGGCGGTCCTTGCCTCCGCGGCCTCGTTGCGCGGACGGCGGTCGCGCCGGCGGCGCCGGCCGTTGCCCTTGCCGCGCTCGCCGTTGCGGCGGCCGCGGCCAGCCTCCTCGTCATCCTCGTCGCGATGCTGGCGGGCCTCCTCGGCCAGCAGCGCCTCGCGATCGGCAACCGGAATCTGGTAGTAGTCGGGGTGGATCTCGGAGAAGGCGAGGAAGCCGTGGCGGTTGCCGCCATATTCGACGAAGGCGGCCTGGAGCGAGGGCTCGACCCTCGTCACCTTCGCCAGATAGATGTTGCCACGGAGTTGCTTGCGGGACTGGCTCTCGAAATCGAATTCCTCGACGCGATTACCGCGGACCACCACGACCCGGGTTTCTTCCGGGTGGGCGGCATCGATGAGCATCTTGTTGGCCATCGGGTGAGCTCTTGCGTGTTGTGGCGGCCACGGGAACCGGCCCGCGAGGGCCCTGTTCGGCACGGGTAGCCTGCGGGGCGCCAGCGGCGCGCCGGCGCGGGGCCGTCGATGCTGCGGAAGGGAAGGGGGCGTGGCGGGCCGAAAGGACGACGGCGGGGTGAGGGACCGGGCCGGCAAGAGCGCCTTCCCGTCCTGACCCGATGGAACCCGTCGATGCCGGCATGCCGCACACCCGTGAACAAAGCGCGCCGCAACGGGGATGTCGCGGCCAAGGGACACGGCGGCCGTGGCCTGAACAGCCGTGGCGCAAGCGGGAAGACCGGATATGCCAGCGCGTGGCCGGAAATCAGCCCCCCGGCGCTTCACGCGACTCGCAGCTGAACGGCCCGCGAACCATGCGTCACGGGTTGTAACGGCCTGATGCCCCGGTTGGCAAGCCGGCGAACCGGCAGGGCGCACAAAACTTGCGGGACCGGCATGGCCGCCGGTCCCGTGTCACCCCTGGTCGAACCGGTTGGCAGCGTCTTAGCCGGGCAGGACCACAACGGGCGTGCCGATCCGCGCGCGATCGTGCAGGTCGATGATGTCGTGGTTGAACAGCCGGATGCAGCCGGACGATACCGCAAGGCCGATCGAGCGCGGCTCGTTGGTGCCGTGCAGGCGGTACATCGTGTCCCGGCTGCCCCGATAGAGATAGAGCGCACGCGCGCCCAGCGGATTGCCGATGCCACCCGGCATGCCACCGGCATAGCGCGCATTGCGGGGATCATAGCGGATCATGTTGGCCGTGGGCGTCCAGTTCGGCCAGGACGCCTTGCGCCCAACCGTCGCCCGACCGTGCCAGAGCGCGCCCTGGCGTCCGACGCCAACGCCATAGCGGATGGCGGTGCCGCGGCCGGTGACGAAATAGAGGAACCGTTCGGCGGGGCGGACCACGATGGTGCCGGGCGCCTCGCCGCCGGTATAGGCGACTGTCTGGCGCAGGAACCGCGGGTCGACACCGGTCGTGTCCATGGCAGGCAGGGTGATCCGGCCATCACTGATCGGTCCATAGGCTCCCACCCCCTCGGCGGTCGTGACACAGCCGGTCAGGATGGCGGGAGCGGCGAGCACGAACAGACGCCGCGATACCTGCGGGCCGTCTGCGCCGGACACTCTGGACAGGAAGGAATCCTTGTCGGCATCGATGCTCATGGCTGCGCCTGCTGAATCATGGTGAATGCCTGGATGACCTAGTGGTGGCCCGTTCGCGAAAAAGCCGCAATCCCGATCGGCGTCGCAGCGTCGATCGGCCTCGGCATGTTGCATATTGCCCACACCGGCCCAACCTCCCTGCCACGTCCGCTGAGACCACGACTTGACGGCACCGGACCCTGTCGTGTCTGCACGAGCTGCGTCGCGAAGGGGGCTGATGGAGGCCGGTCATGATCGCTCTGCCATGCGTGCCCCATGACGGCGCCGGCTCGCTCAAGCTCGGCATGACGCGTGACGCGCTGCGTCAGGCGGCGCGTGAGGCGGGTCTGGCCCCCGGAGCCGAGCATTCCGATTCGGACGATTTCGCCGATGAGGCGATCCAGGTCGACTACGACTCCGCTGGGCGCGTGCTGTTCATCGGCATCGCGTCCGGATCGCCGGCCGTTGCTGCCACCTGGCGCGACGCTCCGGTTTCCGACACGGCGGCCGAGGATCTGTTCCGGATGGTCGCGGCCGGCGAGGGGACTGGCCTCCACGACTTCGATCCGGACGGCTACCTGTTTCCCCGCCAGATCGTCCGGCTCTGGTCCGCGGACGAGCAGCACGACCTGATCCGCCGGCGTTCGGGCGGCCCGCTGCGGCGCATCTGGGCGCAGATCGGCCTCGGCACGCCGGCCTACAGGGCCCAGGTCGAGCGCATGCGCGGGCGCGACACCTGACCGGCGGTGGCCCCAAGGGCACAGCCCCCGGTGGAAACGCGTCGCCGCGCCGGTTGATGGGTAACGGAAGGTTAACGCGGCCGGTCCTATCGGTTATCCGCAGGCATGGCACGTCGGCCGGCGGATTCGGTTCGGCCGGGCCCAGGAGGCCTGACGGGCGGGAGATGATCCATCGCGGGCGCATCGGCGGGATTGTGCTGCTGGCCATTCTGGCGGCCGCGCCGGCTCGCGCGGAGGTGCGCGCCGATCCGGCGACCACGGGTGCGATCCCGGCTGCGGCTGCGATGCCGCCGGACGCTCCGGGCGGTCCGCGCCTGGCAGCGGCCAGCCGCTCCTCCCTGCCGGCCGCCGTGTCCACCGTGCGGATCGCAGGTGATGGTCGCCGCACCAGCCTGACGCTCGATCTGACGCGCGCGGTCGAGATGCGCGCCTTCACGCTCGCCGATCCCTACCGGCTCATCATCGACATGGACGAGGTCAATTTTCACCTCGGTGCTCAGGCCGGCAGCCGCGGGCAGGGCCTCGTGCGGGCTTACCGCTTCGGCCTGTTCGCGCCCGGGAAGTCGCGCATGGTGGTGGACCTCGCCGGACCGGCGGCCATTGCCAGGGCCACCGTCATCGAGGCGGATGGCGCAACGCCCGCGCGCGTGCATGTCGAACTGTCCGCGACCGATGCCGATGGCTTCCGCCGGGCTCAGGCCGCGCGGCCCAGCACCAATCTCGCCCGCCGCGGCGACCGGGAAAGCCTCGGCCCCCGGATCGCCTCGCGGCCGGCCGCGCCGGCAGGCCTTCCGGTGGTGGTCATCGATCCGGGCCATGGCGGGATCGATTCCGGCGCGGTCGCCCCCTCGACCGGTGACGAGGAGAAGACCATCGTTCTCGACTTTGCCAAGGTGCTGCGCGACAAGCTGGCCGCCTCCGGTCGCTACCGGGTGGTCATGACACGCGACCGCGACATCTTCATCCCGCTCGGCCAGCGGGTGAAGATCGCCCGCGACGCCCAGGCGGCCCTGTTCATCTCCATCCACGCCGACAGCATCTCCGGCGCGGCGGACAATGCCCGCGGCGTGACCGTCTACACGCTGTCGGACCAGGCCTCGGACGCCGAATCGGAACGCCTCGCCGAACGCGAGAACAAGGCCGATGCCATCGCTGGTCTCGACCTGTCCGAGGAACCCTCGGAAATCGCTGACATACTCATCGACCTGACGCGGCGGGAGACGCGTCTCTACTCGGCCAATTTCGCGCGCACGCTCGCGGGCGAGATGCGCCAGGTGACGCGCATGCACCGCCTGCCGCTGCGCTCAGCCGGCTTCCAGGTGCTCCGCGCCCACGACATTCCCTCGGTGCTGGTCGAACTCGGCTTCGTCTCCAGCCGCCGTGATGTGGAGATGCTGACCTCGGCGATCTGGCGCGATCGCACGGCGGATTCGGTGATGAAGGCCGTCGATCGCTTCTTCGCGGCCCGGGGTGGGATAGCGGCTCCCGCGGCCCGCAACTGAGGCCGAATCCGGTCGCTGCCTGCCGCGCCAGGGCAGGCAAGAGACCATGTGTCGGGCGCCATCGCGGGGTCACATCCGCGCCACAGTCGCACGACAAGCGTGCATGCCGAGCGTCCAGCTCCAGCGATCCCGTTGGGTTTCGTGCCGGCGCTTGTGGTAGAGTGCTTTGATGGTGGACAGGGCATCGGCTCCGGTCCCGCAGCTGCGGGGCCCGGGCCAGCTGCCCGTCGCAGGCGGATCGACGGATGAAACTCGTTCTCCGATTCTTCGGATGGGTGTTCGGGCTCGGCAGCGTGGCCTTCCTTCTGGCCGCTGCCGGCGTGGCGTTCTACATCATGCACGTCACCAAGGAGCTGCCCGACTACACCACCCTGCGGAACTATGAGCCGCCGGTGATGAGCCGCGTCCATGCCTCCGACGGCCAGCTCATGGCCGAATATGCCCGCGAGCGGCGGCTCTATCTGCCGATCCAGGCCGTGCCGAAGCTGGTCGTGCAGGCCTTCCTGTCGGCCGAGGACAAGAACTTCTACTCGCACAACGGCATCGACATCACCGGTATCATCCGCGCCGCCCTGCACAACTTCCAGAACCGCGGCTCCAACCGCCGCCCGCAGGGCGCCTCGACGATCACCCAGCAGGTGGCGAAGAACTTCCTGTTGTCGGGCGAGCAGACCGTCGACCGAAAGATCCGCGAGGCGCTCATCGCCATGCGGATGGAGGCCGCCTTCACCAAGGATCAGATCCTCGAACTCTACCTGAACGAGATCTATCTCGGCTTCGTCATTCCCGGCCACGGCGCCTATGGCATCGCGGCGGCGGCCCTCGTCTATTTCGACAAGTCGGTTCACGAGCTGACCCTGCCCGAGGCCGCCTATCTGGCGGCGCTGCCGAAGAGTCCGACCCAGCTTCATCCGTTCCGCAACCGCGACCGCGCGATCGAACGGCGCAACTATGTCATCACCCGCATGGTCGAGGATGGCTACATCACGGCTGCCCAGGGCGAGGAGGCGCGTCGCTCGCCGCTGGCCGTCAACCCGCGCTCCCCGCGCCAGCAGACCTTCGCGGCCGACTATTTCGCCGAGGAGGTCCGTCGCGAGATGACGGATCGCTACGGCGAGAAGAAGCTGCTCGAGGGCGGTCTGTCGATCCGCACCACGCTGGATCCGCGCCTGCAGGTCGCCGCGCGCGCGGCGCTCGCCGCCGGTCTGATCCGCTTCGACGAGCAGCGCGGCTGGCGCGGCCCGGTGACCCATCTGGAGACCGTCAGCGGCGACTGGGGTCTGAAGCTTGCCGAGGTGCGGGCCCTGAATGATTCCGGCTGGCGTCTTGCGGTGGTTCTCGATGTCCAGGGCGAGACCGCCCGCATCGGCCTGCAGCCCGGCCGCGAGGCATCGGGCCAGGTGGCTTCCGCCCGTCAGCTTGGCCTGATCACGGCCGAGGGCGTTCGCTGGACGCGCCGCCCGGTGAGCCGCGTGCTCAATGCCGGCGATGTCGTCTATGTCGAGCCGCTGCCCGACCGCGAGGGCCAGTTCCGCCTGCGCCAGGTGCCGGAAATCTCCGGCGGCCTGATCGCCATGGATCCCTATACGGGCCGCGTGCTGGCCATGGCTGGCGGCTTCTCCTTCGACCAGAGCCAGTTCAACCGCACCACGCAGGCGCGCCGGCAGCCGGGCTCGTCCTTCAAGCCCTTCGTCTATGCCGCCGCCCTGGACAACGGCTACACGCCCTCGACCGTGGTGATGGACGCCCCCTTCGAGCTGAACACGGGGACCGAGGTCTGGCGTCCGAGCAACTATTCCGGCCAGTTCTACGGACCGCAGACCCTGCGCTTCGGCATCGAGCGCTCGCGCAACGTCATGACGGTGCGGCTCGCCAATGATGTCGGCATGCCGCTGATTGCCGAATATGCCAAGCGCTTCGGCGTCTATGACGACATGCCGGCCTTCCTGTCCTATGCGCTCGGGGCCGGCGAGACGACCCTGCTGCGCATGACCGCAGCCTATTCGATGTTCGCCAATGGCGGCCGGCGCATCCGCCCGACCCTCATCGACCGCATCCAGGATCGGACCGGTGCGACCATCTACCGGCACGACGACCGCCAGTGCCAGGGCTGCACGGCCGAGCGCTGGCAGAACCAGGATGAACCGATCCTGGTGGACCGGCGCGAGCAGGTTCTCGATCCCATGACCGCCTACCAGATCACCTCCATGATGGAGGGCGTGGTGCTGCGCGGCACGGCCACCGTTCTGCGCGCGCTCAACAAGCCGATCGCGGGCAAGACCGGCACGACCAACGAGGAAAAGGACGCCTGGTTCGTCGGCTTCTCCCCCGATCTCGCCGTGGGCGTCTATGTCGGCTACGACACGCCGCGCCCCATGGGCAGGGGATCGACCGGCGGCGAACTGGCCGCCCCCATCGTCCGCGATTTCATGCGCGTGGCGCTCGCCGACAAGCCCGCCGTTCCGTTCCGCGTGCCGACCGGCATCAAGCTGATCCGCATCGATCCGCGCACCGGCCTGCGCGCCGGCGCCGGCTCGACCG
Source organism: Phreatobacter sp. (assembly GCA_046295035.1). GTDB lineage: Bacteria > Pseudomonadota > Alphaproteobacteria > Rhizobiales > Phreatobacteraceae > Phreatobacter. Next base: position 23,193 of record JBKBOA010000017.1, on the reverse strand, counting down.
GCGCGATCCTGGAGGCCTTCAAGCCGGGCACCGCTCCGCCGGACAGCTATCAGCTGATCAATCCCTTCGATGCGGCTTCCGCCGGCGGACCGCGCCGCGGTCCCTCCACCGAGAGCATTCGCGCCATCGGCACGGGCACGGGCGGGCTCTACTGAGACGCCGGCTTTTCCGGCCGGCATGGATCCATGGGGCGGCTTGCGGGCCGCCCTTGCCGTTTCCGGGACTTGGCACGGCGACGACTGCGCTGCCAGCGCCGAAGGCGTCACCTGCTCGAACGGGGCAGGACGGGCGGATCCCCTCAGGCCGCCCGTCTGCCGCGCTTGGGCGCGGATGGTTCGCGGGCCCGGCCGGGGATGGCCCGCCGGTTGCCGGGAGCCTGGGCTCTTGTCCCTCCGGCTTGGCCGTCCGGATCGCCTTCGGCTGACCCATGGCCGAGGCAGGCATGGAAGCGACCATGGCGCCCCTTGGGAGATGGGCCCGGGGCCGGAGTGCATGCGCCGGCTCTCCCACGAAAAGCCGGGCCAGCCCCGATGGTTGCGGGCGTCACGATCGATCGGCTTGTCCGGAGCGGATGGGACTGGGCGGGCTCTCGCGCCTCACTCCGGTTTCGGATCACGCATCAGGTGGTAGAGGATGATGGCGCCGAAGGTGGCGGTGCCGATGCCATCCAGCGTGAAGCCGGCGAGCGTCAGCTTGAAATTGCCCGCGCCGAGCACCAGCGCGACCGCCACCGTGATGAGGTTGCGCGGATTGGAGAAATCGACCTTGTTCTCCACCCAGATGCGACCGGCCGTGGCCGCGATCAGGCCGAAGACCACGATGGCGAGGCCCCCCAGCACGGGGACGGGAATCGTCAGGATCAGCGCGCCGAACTTCGGCGAGAAGCCGAGCAGGATGGCGATGAGAGCCGCAACGACGAACATCAGGGTCGAGAAGATGCGTGTGACCGCCATCACGCCCATGTTCTCCGCATAGGTGGTGACGCCAGTGCCGCCGGCCGACCCGGACAGCATGGTGGCAATGCCATCGCCGACGAAGGCCCGACCGATCAGCGGGTCGAGATTGCGGCCGGTCATGGCGGCGATACCCTTGATGTGACCGAGATTCTCCGCGACCAGGATGATCGCCACCGGCGCGATCAGCACCATGGCCTTCGTGTCGAAGACCGGCGCGGTGAACGTCGGCAGGCCGAACAGCGGTGCCGCCGCCACCTTCGAGAAGTCGATGGGGGCGCCGAGGCCGAGGCCGTTGGCGAGCACGAGATAGACGACATAGCCGGTGACGGCGCCGAGCAGGATCGGCAGTCGGCGCCACAGGCCCGGTGCATAGACAGCGTAGAGCGCCACCGCCACCACGGTCACGATGGCGATCCAGCGGGAGAAGGCCGAGCCCTCGGCATTGTTCGGGCCGGTTCCCGAGGCCATGGAGATGGCGATGGGCGCCAGCACCAGGCCGATGGCCGCGACGATGGCGCCGGTCACCACGGGCGGCATGACCTTCTCCACCCAGGCATGGCCGGCGGCCATGACGACGAGGCCGATCAGCGTGTAGAGCGCGCCGGCTGCAATGATCCCACCCAGCGCCACGCCGATATTGGGCGCGGCGCCGGCAGCAGCGCCGGCACCGATGGCAGCCAGCACCGGACCGATGAAGGCGAAGGACGAGCCGAGATAGCTGGGCAGCCGGCCGCCGGTGACAACGAAGAAGATCAGCGTGGCGATGCCCGAAAACAGGATCGCAACATTCGGGTCGAAGCCCATGAGGATGGGGGCGAGCACGGTGGCGCCGAACATGGCGACGACATGCTGCAGGCCGGCGACGATGGTCTGGCCCATCGGCAGGCGCTCCTCGGGCATGACGACACCCGATGTCTTTTCGGTCCAGCGCGGAAAATAGCTCTCGGCCATGGTGGTTCCCCGTCCTGTGCGCGGCGACTCACGGCAGCAGCCGCCGGCCGGCCGATGCTAAGCCCGCCGGTTCGCCGGCGAACAGGGGAGGGACCGCCACAATCCACCGCGAAATCGTGCGGGACGGCGGCGCGTCCAGCCGGCCGGGCGGTTCAGCGCGCGGACAGACCGAGCCCGCACAGGATCACGGAGAGGATGCCGGCGGCCGTGCGCAGCACGTTCCAGCGGTTCCATGCAGGGGCATAGCGCTTCCAGACATCGGCCGGTGCATCGCCGGCGCGGGCCAGGGCGTCGTTGAGCGGCAGGTTGAAGGCGACCGTGATCCCGAACGTGCCGGCGCCATAGACGAGGAAGGCGGCGAGGAACCAGCCGGCGGCTGCGTCGCTGCCGGCAAGATGGGCGGCGCCGGCGGCCATCAGCGTGGCCGGCAGGGCACCGAGAAAGGCAGCGAGGAAGACCGGATTGACGATGACCACGTTGATCGTCCGCATCACCCGGATGGCGGTGGCCGGTTCCTGGCGGTCCAGCGCGATCATGACCGAACAGGCATAGCCGAAGAGAAGCCCGGATGTCGAAGAGGTGGTGGCCAGCGCAGCCAGAGCGAGGAGGAGGGCAAGGCTATCCATGGCAGGCTCCGTTGCAGCCGGCAGGCTCCGGCGGACCGGCGCAGCTTCGCGCCCGCGCCGGCATGGGCCTGTCAGCAGCCGGTCAGTTGGCCGCCGCGCTCAGGGTGAGGGGTGCCGCCGGGTCCGGGGGCGCCAGCGCCGGCGCTTCGTCCGGCCGCAACGCGATGATGTCCTCGATCGGCTTCGGCCGGCCGAGCAGATAGCCCTGCGCCTCGTTGCAGCCCTCACGGTTGAGCAGCCGGAGCTGGTCGTCGGTCTCCACGCCCTCGGCGAGGACCGACACCTGAAGGCTGCGGCCAAGCGCGAGGATTGCGCGGACGATGGCCTTGGCCTGCTGGCTGGTCTCGACCTCGGACATGAAGCTGCGATCGAGCTTGATCTTGTCGAAGGGGAAGGCGCGCAGCGTCTCCAGCGACGAATAGCCGGTTCCGAAATCGTCGATGGCGACCGTCACCCCGAGCGCCTTGATCTCGCGGAGCATGTGCAGGGCGCGCTGCTTGTCGGCGATGATGGCGCTCTCGGTGATCTCCAGCTCCAGGCGCGCCGGGCTGAGCCCGGTTTCCGCGAGGATGGCGCGCAGCCGCAGCACGAAATCGGTCTGGGCCAGCTGCAGCGGCGACAGGTTGACGGCAATGCGGTAGGGCTTCGACCAGCCGGCGGCCTCGGCGCAGGCGGTGCGCAGCACCCATTCCCCGAGCGCCAGGATCATGCCGCTTTCCTCCGCGACCGGGATGAACTCGGCCGGCGACACCAGACCGCGTTCGGGATGATGCCAGCGCAGCAGCACCTCGTAGCCGGTCGTCTCGCCGGTCGTGACCGACTTCTGCACCTGATAGAACAGGCTGAACTGGCCGGTGTCGAAGGCAAGGCGCAGCTCCTTGGCCAGCTTGCGCTGGCGCCGCACCGCCTCGTCCATCCTGGCCTCGTAGAAGCAGATAGTCTGGCCGATCGCCGACTTGGCCCGATACATGGCAAGATCGGCATTGTTGACCAGCTGGTCGACCTGCCGGCCGTCCTCGGGGAACAGGGCGACCCCGATGCTCGCGCCCGGCACGATCTCCGCCTCGTCGATGATGATCCGGTCCAGAAGGCTCGCCTCCAGCCGGGTCAGGAAGTCCAGAAGAGCCTCCTCGTCGTCCAGACGCTTGACCGCCGCGAACTCGTCGCCACCGATCCGGGCGACGAGCTCGCCGTCGCGGAGCATGTCGCTCATCCGGCGGGCGAGTGTCTGCAGGACGAGGTCGCCGACGCCGTGGCCGCGCAGGTCGTTGATCTCCTTGAAGCGGTCGAGGTCGATCCCGATGACGGCAATCCTGTCCCCGTCGCGCGCCTCGTCGATCCGCTTCTGCAGATGCTCGTGGAAGGTCAGGCGGTTCGGCAGGCCCGTGAGGGCGTCGTGCCGCGCCATGTGGGCGATGCGCGCCTCCGACCGTCGCCGCTCGGTGATGTCCTCGAAGGTGACGACGAAGGATCCGTCGCCGATCGGCCGGTACGACAGCGAGATGGAGCGGCCACCGGCGAACTCCTCGGTCACGACGCTGGCTTCTCCGGCTGCGACGATGTCCCGGTGCCGCGCGCACAGTGCGGCAGTCCGCGCTGAGTCGGCTTCCCCGCCATCGAGGCGTTCCAGCAGAGCCTTGAGATCGAGCCCGGGTTCGATCGCATCGCTCGGCAGACCGAAGATCTGGGCCAGCCGGCCGTTGGCCAGGACCAGGCGGTGCCCGGCATCGAACAGGGCGAGACCCTGCGACATGTGGGTGAGCGCCAGGTCAAGCCGGTGCGAGACCTCGCGCAGGCGGTCCTCGTTCGCCTTGCGGGCGGTGATGTCGCGGGTGATCTTGGAGAAGCCCACCAGCTTGCCCGTCTCGTCGCGGATCGGCCCGATGACCACATGGGCCCAGAAGCGCGAGCCGTCCTTGCGCAGTCGCCAGCTCTCCGCTTCGAAGCGGCCTTCGGCGAGCGCGGTCTCGAGGGCGCGCTGCGGCAGGCCGGCCACCCGGTCCGCCTCCTCGTAGAATCAGGAGAAGTGGCGGCCGATGATCTCCCCCGCCTCATAGCCCTTGATGCGAAGGGCACCGGCGTTCCAGTTGGCCACGTGCCCGTCGGGCGTCAGGAGATAGAGCGCATAGTCGCGCACGCCCTCCACGAGGATGCGAAACATGCGTTCGCTGGCCGCTGTTGCGGCGCGCGCACGCCGCGAGACCAGCGCCGTGAACAGCCCGAGGCCGACCAGCAGGACGGCCGCTGCGGCCGCCGCATAGGCCAGCACGGCCCCCGGCACTGCCGAGGGCGAGACGGGGCGGGTCGGATCCGGAACGACCGTGACCGCCCCCATGCCGGTGAAGTGCAGGGACACGATGGCGAGGGTCAGTGCGAGGGCGCCCTGCAGCGCGCCGGCCAGGTCCTGCCTGCGCCGTGCAAGCCAGAAGGCCAGTCCCGCGAGCGCCGCGCCGATCAGGATGGAGGCGGCGACGAGATCGTAGGACCACACGATGCGCGCCGGCAGCTCGAGCGCGCTCATGCCGACATAGTGCATGGCACCGACGCCGAGCCCGACGATCAGTCCGCCGACGACCGGCGCAGCCGGTCCGGGCGCGGCTATTGCCGTGACGATGCCCGCAGTGATGAAGGCCATGGCAATCAGCAGCGAGACGATGGTCGCCGTGATCTCATAGGCCTCGGGAAGGCCCGGATCGTAGGCCAGCATCGCGATGAAATGGGTGGCCCAGATGCCGAACCCGCCGGCAAGCCCAGCCATGGCGACCCACAGGATCCGGGCGGTCCCCCGCGCCGAGCGCGCAAGCCGGCCCAGGTCGATGACGGAGTAGGAGGAGATGAAGCAGACGACCGCGGCGAGGCCGACAAGCCACCAGTTGTGTTCGGCGGCAAGGCAGGACAGGACTCGAAGCATGGGGGAACCTCGGATGAGCAGCCAAGGCTAGCCGCGGGCCCCCTAACAGAAGCTGGCTGGCTTCAGTCGGCCGTGCGACTACGGTTAAGGCTTGGTCAAGGGTGCGAGGGATGGGCGGGCCATGACAGGGGCATCCAGGCCGCTGGAACTGACGATCATCGGCGTTCCGGTCGAGGAGGGGGCCGGTCGGGGTGGCGCCGCGATGGGGCCGCGGGCGCTGCGCACGGCCGGGCTTGCGGCCGAGCTGGCCGATCTCGGCCACCGCATCGAGGATCATGGCGATCTGACGCTGCCGGCGGACCTGCCGGCCCCGCCGCCAGGGCTGTCGAACGCCCGACGCTTTGCCGAGGTCGCCGGCTGGGCGCGGGCAGTCGCCCGCGCAACCGGCGAGGTGCTGGAGCGCGGCCGGCTACCCCTGGTCATTGGCGGCGATCATTCCCTGTCGATGGGCTCCGTCGCGGCGGTCGCCCGCCACTGCGCAGCGCTCGGGCGCGAGCTTTTCGTGCTCTGGCTGGACGCCCATGCCGATTTCAACACGCCGGCGACCTCGCCATCCGGCAACATGCATGGCATGTCCGCGGCCATGCTGACCCGCGAGCCGGGACTTGAGGGCGTGCTTGGCAACCTGCAGACCGTGGGGCTGCCGCCGGCCAACCTGTTCCTGTTCGGCATCCGCTCGATCGACCGCGCCGAGCGCAGGCTGCTCGACGCCCGCGGGGTCGATGTCACGGACATGCGGCTGATCGACGAGTTCGGCACCGCCGTGATGATCCGTCGCGTCATCGACCATGTCGCCCAGCGGCGGGGTTGGCTGCATGTCAGCCTCGACGTGGACGTGCTTGATCCAGGCATCGCACCCGGCGTCGGCACCCCGGTTCCGGGCGGCGCAAGCTATCGCGAGGCCCACCTCGTCATGGAGTTGCTGCACGAATCCGGCCTTGTCGGCTCGCTCGACGTGGTCGAACTCAATCCCTTCCTCGACGAGCGCGGACGCAGCGCCCTGCTTCTGGTCGATCTCGTTGCCAGCCTGTTCGGTCGGCAGGTTTACGAGCGGGCGAGTTGATGGGGCATGCGGGCATGGCGTGCGCCTGCAGCGGCGGCATTGACACGGGGGCCGTGCCGACTAGGGTGCGCCCTCCTTTCTGAAACCCCGCAGGACAGCGCCATGCGTGCCGACATCGTCGCCACCGCCGAGGCCATCAAGGAGTCGGTCGGGCTCCTGAGGAGGCATCTTTGACTGGGATGCCTCCGTCAAGCGTCTCGCCGAACTGAATGCCCTCGCCGAGTCGAGCGATCTGTGGAACGATCCCGACAAGGCCCAGAAGGTGATGCAGGAGCGCAATGCGCTCGATGCGCGGATGAACGCGCTGACCGCCATCGAACGCGACCTTGCCGACAATCTCGAACTGGCCGAACTGGCCGAGGCCGAGGATGACTCGGGCACGCTCGAGGAGGCCGCCAGGGCCCTGGCCGAGACGCGCCAGCGCGCCGAGCGCCTGCAGCTCGAGGCCCTGCTCTCCGGCGAGGCCGACGCCAACGACACTTATCTGGAGATTCACGCCGGCGCCGGCGGCACCGAGAGCCAGGATTGGGCGCTCATGCTCATGCGCATGTACACGCGCTGGGCCGAGCGGCGGGGCTACAAGGTCGAGGTGGTCGAGCAGAGCGAGGGCGAGGAGGCCGGCATCAAGTCCGCGACCCTCCTCATCAAGGGCCACAATGCCTATGGCTGGCTGAAGACGGAAGCCGGCGTCCACCGCCTCGTGCGCATCTCGCCCTTCGACTCGAATGCCCGCCGTCACACCTCGTTCTCGTCGATCACCGTCTATCCGGTCATCGACGACAAGATCGACATCAAGATCAACGAGAGCGACGTGCGCGTCGACACGATGCGCTCGGGCGGCGCCGGTGGCCAGCATGTGAACAAGACCGAATCGGCCGTGCGCCTCGTTCATAATCCGACCGGCATCATGGTGGTCAGCCAGGGCTCCCGCTCCCAGCACGCCAACCGGGCGGTCGCCTGGCAGATGCTGCGCGCCAAGCTCTACGAACGCGAGCTGAAGCTGCGCGAGGAGGCGGCCGCCGCCGACTTTGCCGCCAAGACCGATATCGGCTGGGGCCACCAGATCCGCTCCTATGTGCTGCAGCCCTATCAGCTCGTGAAGGATCTGCGCACGGGAAAGACCTCGGGCGTGCCGGCGGATGTGCTCGACGGCGATCTCGACGGCTTCATGGAGGCGACGCTCGCCATGCGCGCCTATGGCACCAAGGCCGGCGATACCGACGACGTGGAGTGAGGCCGTCCGGGGCGGCCTGCATCTCGCGTCAGCCGGGCTGGTATCCCGCGGCAGTGTGGTAACAGTGCAACATGCGGCGCTCATGACATCGCCTGGCGATTTTCGCCACAATTCAGAAACATTGGTCCTCACAGATTGCCGTAACGACAACAGGTCATCAGGGAAATGGACATGAAGAAGCTTCTGCTCGCAGGTGCCGCTCTTGCTGCCCTGACCGCCGGCGCCAAGGCCGCCGACCTCGCCGCGCCGCGCACGCCCATCGCCGCGGCGGTGGTCGCGCCGGCCTTCTCCTGGACGGGGTTCTACCTGGGCGGACAGATCGGCTACGGCTGGCTGCACGGCTCCTCCACCTTCAGCAATGGCGCCCCCACGCTGCCCGTCCGTTCGGGTGGCGTGTTCGGTGGCGTGCATGTCGGGTACAATTATCAGATCAACAATGTCGTGCTCGGTGCGGAAGCCGACATCGAATATTCCGGCATCCGCGGCACGCGCGTCGATCTGACGGGCATCACGTCCGAAGGCATCTTCGATAGCCGCTGGCAGGGCTCGCTGCGCGCCCGCGCCGGTATCGCCGTCGACAGGGCGCTGCTCTATGTGACGGGCGGCCTCGCGCTGGCCGATTTCCGGCTGGCGGGCGGCCCGGCTGGCGGCCCGCTTCAGGGGTATTCCACCACGCGCGCTGGCTGGACTGTCGGCGCCGGCGTCGAATACGCCTTCACCCCCAACTGGACGGCGCGTCTGGAATATCGCTATGCGGACTATGGCTCGGTTTCGGCCGACCTTGGCCCGCTCTATGCGGGTACGATCCAGCGCACGTCGCTGCGCACGCATGCCGTCCGGCTCGGCGTCAGCTACCTGTTCTCGACCGGGGGTGGCGCGGTGGTGGCACGCTACTGATCACGGCACGACTGTTCGGCACGCGAAAGGCCGCCCTCGGGCGGCCTTTCGGCTGTCTGCTCGGGTAGAGGCGTTGGCGCAGCCTCAGCACCGCGTCGGATAGGCGCGCGGACCGGTCACCTCGAAGCTCTGCCACATGGCGTTCACCTGCCGGATGACATCGGCCGCCATGGCGCGGGGAAAGCGCGCCTGCACCAGGTAGATGATCCCCGGCTCGTTCCGCCGCTGGGCGACGAGGTCGTAATAGTCGAGATCGTTGCGGAAGCGCTCGCCGTGCAGCACGCCGCGGCCGCGCACGGAGAAGCCACGAAAGCCGCCGGCATTGGCCGGCAGGCCGGCATCCTGGGTCATCGGCCCGCGCCGCTGCCGCGGGCCTTCCATCACGTTTTCCCAGTACCAGTCCTGCGGCGAGCAGGTGCCGTCGCGGCCGGCATGGTTGGCGCTGACCACGATCACGGCCTCGGGAACGCTCTCGTGGATGAGCACGGAATTGACCGGTCCCGGCAGGTCGTTCTCGCTCTCGAGCCGGAACCCGGGCACGGGCGCGAACGACCAACGGTCACGTCGATGCCGGTGCGGACCCTCCAGCGCGGGCGGAGCCGGCGGAACCGAACCGGTGACATCGCCATCCTGCGGTCGCGGCTCCGGCATGGGCGGGGCCGCGGCGGGGGCGCCCGCCTCGGCCTGCGGGAGCCGGCGGATCGAGCCGGTCGTTTCGGGCGCGGGCTGGCCGGGAGCGGCAGCGGTCGCGCGCGCCTGCGCCTCCCGCAGGCTGCGGGTCTCGGCCTCCGCCGTTGTGACGCGGGCCTCGGCGGCGGCGAGCCGCGCTTCCGCCTCGGTCAGGCGCTGCTGCATGGTGGCCGCCTGTTGCTGGGCGGCCTGAAGCTCAGCCTGAAGCCGCTTCAGCTGGCCGGCCGCTTCGCCCGCCTGCCCCTGGCGCTGGATCACCTCGGTCTGGGCATGGGCCAGATGGGTGCGGGCCACCCGCAGATTAGCCTCGGCGGTCTCGGCGCGGCGCTGGGCGGTGCGGGCCTCGGTCCGCAGCCGGGCGATCTCGCCGGTCGAAGCCTCCGCGACGCTCGCCCGCTCCTGCGCCAGGGCGGCAAGGGTGGCGATTCGGGGATGGGCATCGCCGCGCAGCGGCCCGGCATATTCCGTCACGACCGCGCCGGCCAGCGAACCAAGGATCAGGGCCGCGGCAGAAGCGGCCACGAGCAGGGCCCGCATACGGGATCGGCCGGTCTGCTCGGCCTGGTGCTGCGCCTGGGTCCGGGCAAGTGCGGTTTCCAGTCGGGCATTGTCATTGGCAAGGCGGGTCACGCTCTCCTTCAGGGCCGCAACGCCGTCGGTGATGGCAACCTTCGGGTCCGGGGCGCTGGTCGGCTCGCCGGCACGCAGCGCCTTCAGATGGGCCGCGAAGGCCTCGACCGTCTGCCGCAGGCGCTGCTCGGCCGCCTGATGCCGGTCGGTGAGCACGCCATGGGCCTTGCGGAACTCGGCCGCGAAGCGCTCGCGCTCGGCCTTCTCGATCCGGCCCCACAGGGCGACCGCTGCCGGATCCTCCGGGTGCCGGCGGGCAAAGGCCATCATGGCAACCTCGCCGTCCCTGCCACGATCGGCCTCGAGCGCCGCAGCCATCTCGGCGAGGCCCGGCCGTCCCAGCAGCGGCCCGAGCCCGCCGAGCAGGGCCAGCAGGGCCGGATCATCGCCCCGGCGGGTCTCGTCCGCCAGCCAGCGGGAGAGATCCGGCGCCGGCACGGTGTCGAACGGGGCTTCGAGCCGCGTCACGTCGATGTCCGCGAGCCGGGCCGCCACGAGCTTGCCGCTCTCATGGGCGAGGCGGGCCTCCTGGAGGAGGGCGGTGTGGTTTTCCGTCGGATCCAGGATGGAGTCGGGCCAGAGCACGAGCACTGCCCGGGCCGAGGCGATCGACTCTCGCGCCGCCCTGGCCGCTGCCGCGCGGCCCGCCGCGCCCTTGGCCTTGGGCTCGATGTCATCGGCCACCGTGACGCCAAGGGCGCCAAGGTGCTGCCGGAGAATGTCGGCGCGGGCCCGGTCGGCCCGCCGGCATGCCAGATGGAGATCCGTCACGGAAAAGCTCCCTTGATCGTTCCTAACCGGGGCATGGCCGCAGCCATGCATGCTGCTCCCGGGGTCGCTGGCACCTCGCTCCCGGAAGCGGTTACAGCATGCCGGCGAGCCTGACGCCGGCGCGCAGATAGCGCATCGGGTCCACGGCCTCGCCGTTCAGGCGGGTTTCGTAATGCAGATGCGGGCCGGTCGACCGACCCGTGGAGCCGACACGACCGACACGCTGGCCGGTGCGGACCAAGTCGCCCTCCTTGACCTCGATCCGCGACAGGTGGGCATAGCGTGTCGTCAGCCCGCCGCCGTGGTCGACCTCGACCAGAAGGCCGTAGCCGCCCATCCAGCCGGCCTGGATGACCCGCCCCGAACCTGTGGCAAAGACCGGCTCGCCCGTGGCGCCCCGGAAATCGACGCCGGAATGCAGCGCCCAGCTGCGCAGGAACGGGTCGAGACGCGCACCGAAGCTGGATGACAGCTCCAGCTCGCCGGAATGCGGGCGTCCGAGCGGGGCCGCATCGACGATCCGCATCAGCAGTTCCTTGTCGCGCAGGATGGACTGGAGACGAAACACCTGGCGCTCGAAGGGCGAATTGCCGGGGGGAGCGGCCGTCAGCGGAATATGCGGGCCGCCGGTTCCCTCGGCCGCCCGCGCCGGTGCGACCGCAGCCTGACGGTGGTCGATGCCGATCTCCGCCAGAACCGCACGGAGCTTGCGGGTGCGGCGGTCAAGCCCGAGTTCGAGGGCCTGGAGCAGCTCGGCCTGCTGGCCTTCGACGGCGTCAAGCGATCGGGCGATCACCGCCAGCCGATCCGTGGACGATGTCTGTGACGCCAGGGCGAAGCGGTTGGCGGATGGGGCCGTGGCAACCGTGAACGGGCGCGATTCCAGCTGCGACTGGCGCTGCACGGGCGGAGCGATGCGCACCGTGTCGCCCACCGGCCGGGGCCGCGCCGCAAGCGGGGAGGCGGCGGCTGCATTGGCAGGACCAGAGAGCCCGGCGCGGGTCGGGTCGCCCAGGGCGCCGAGCGAGGCGATCATGCCCTGGCGGGTTTCCAGCATGGCCTGGCGCCGCGCCACCTGTTCCATGCGTCGCTCGATCTCGGTCTTCTCCACCAGGTGGCGCGAGGTCAGCCGCTCGATCTCCTGCCTGAGACTGCGGATGCGCTCCTCGTAGTCGTGCTGGACCTCGGCCTGGCGGGTCACGAGCGTGCCGAGAATGTCGTCGCGGAACGCCAGATAGCTCGTGACGGCCACGCCCCAGGCGGCCAATGCGGTCATCACCGTGACGAGCAGTCCGAAGGCCAGATAGGACAGGGAGGCGGTCCGCGTCGCGCCCGCGCGCCGCCAGGCCAGGGTGACGGCCCCCTCGGGAACACGGGCCCGCCGGTTCGCCTCGTCAATGACCTGGGCGAACTGGGCTCGGCTGTAGCTCTGGGCCGGCTGGTTCATCGGCGGCATCCGAACGCGAACGGAATGCCGCATTACCGCCGATTAAGGTTAACGAACCGTCTCTCCACCCGGGGCCCGACCGACCCCGGTCACGCCCGCCGCGCCGACCCTCCCGGATCGGATCAGCCGGCGGGCAGGGACCGTGCAGCTTCCAGCACGGCCTCGGTATGGCCCTTGACCGAGACCTTGGGCCAGACCCGGGCAATCCGTCCATCGGCCCCGATCAGGTAGGTGGTCCGCTCGATGCCCAGATACTTGCGGCCATACATGCTCTTCTCGGTCCAGACGCCATAGGCCTCCAGCATCGCCGTGCCCTCGTCGGTGGCCAGCGTCACCTGAAGGCCGTGCTTGGACCGGAAGCGGTCCAGCGCACGGACCGGGTCATGCGAGACGCCGACAATGGCCGTTCCGGCCGCGTCGAAATCGGCCTTGAGCCGGGTGAAGTCCTGGGCCTCGACGGTGCAGGCCGACGTATCAGCCTTCGGATAGAAATAGAGCACCAGCTTGCGCCCGGCGAAGTCACTCAGCCGCACCGTGCGCCCGCCGTCGGCGGGAAGTTCGAAGTCCGGTGCCCGGTCCCCCTCAGCCAAAGCCATGTGCCTTCCTTTCGTCGCCTTTATCCGACATTGCGCGTCGGTTGTACGTCATGCGCAGGGGGCTGGATCGCAGCAGGCCGGACGGCTTGACGATTCGGCGCCACCTTGGTCAGCAAGGGCCGTGGCCGGTCTTGGCAAACGTCGGGTTAACGGTCCTCCCTTCACACTGATGCCAGCTCGCGGAGCCCTCGCGCGGCCGGAGCAGGGCAGGAGGCAGGAGAGCAGTTCGGGATGGATTGGCGCGCCGACCAGGGCCGGGGACCGCGCATACCCGGCTGCCGCACGGGCAGCCGCCATCCTGTGCTTGACCGGCTGTGGGCAAACCGACGCCGGCCGCGCCTCCTGGCCGGCTGGCTCGCACCCTGGTCGCGCCGGCGCCGCTGGTTCGTCGGCTGCATGGCCGCGCTCTTCATGGTCACGGTGCTGCCGGCGGCGGTGCTGCTCTGGCAGATCCAGCGGGGCGGGGGCGTGTCGATGGACATGCTCACGGGCTGGATCGCCCGCTCCCTGACCGAACAGATCGGCGATGGCCGGGTGGTCTCGATCGGCTCGGTGATCGCCGGCCGCGACCGCGCGGGACGGACCGAGGTGGAGGCCGTCGATGTGGTCATCCACGACGCCCAGGGCCGCCGCGTGGCCTCCATTCCGCGCATCGCGCTGGGTGTGGACGGGCTGCCGCTGTTCGGCCGTCCGGCCATCCGCAGCATCAATCTGGTCGGGGCCTCGGTCGCGCTGAAGGTCGGCGAGGACGGTCAGATCGCGCTGGCCGCCGGCCGGTTCCGCACGGCCCTGCCGGAAGACAGCCAGCAGCCAGACGGCGCGGCGCCGGCCATCGCCCGCCAGCCGGAGATGTCATCAGCCCTGCCGGAGCCGGAACTGTCGCCGTTCAGGCGGCTCGGTATCTGGCTCGACATCATCGAGAAGTCCGGGCTGGACGGGCACCGCCTCACCGGCCTCGGGCTGCGCAACGGCACGGTGATTGTCGATGACGTGCGCTCCGGCAAGCGCTTCGTCTTCGCCGGCATCGACTTCGACATCACCGCCCCGTCGGGCGGCGGCCTGTCGCTCGGCATCGACGCCTCGGGATCCGGCGCGCGCTGGACGGCCACGGCCATGGTCACGCCCCGCGACGGGGACGGTCATCGCAACATCGATCTGCGGGTCAATGGTGTCGCCCCGCGCGACCTGACGCTGGCCATCCAGTCCCCGGAAATGTTCTTCGCCGATACGCCGATCTCGGGTTCGCTGCGCGCCCGCCTCGACACCAGCGGCGATCCCTCCGATTTCGCCGGTCGGGTCGTGCTGGGAGCCGGCCGGGTCGGCGATCTGCGCGATGAGAGCCTGAGGATCGCCATCGACCACGTCACCGCCGAGGTTCACTGGCAGGCCGGCGGACCCGGCCTCGTGGTCGACCGGGTTCAGGTCGTGTCCGGAGAGAACCAGGCGGAACTGTCGGGCATCATCTCCCCGCCCCAGCGCCAGGGCGATCCCCTTGTGGTGCAGATCTCGGATCTCAGGGCAAGAACCTCGGTCCTCAACCCGCACGAGCCGCCGGTGCCGATCTCCGTCGCCAATGCCCGGTTCGTCTATGACCTGGCCCAGCGCCGGATCACCGCTTCCGATCTCGCCATCGGCCAGGGCGGCGAGCCGCTGGTCCGCCTCAATCTTGCCATCACGCTGGAGGGCGCTTCGCCCGCCATCTCCCTCGACCTGGTGGCGCAGAGCATGCCGCTGGCCACCGCCCTTGCGCTCTGGCCGCGCATCACCAATCCGCATGTGCGCGACTGGGTGGCCGACAACATGAGCGGAGGCACCGCGGAGGAGACCCGCGTCCGCGTCGATGTGCCGTCCGGCCTGCTCGCATCGCAGCCCTGGGTCCTGGCCAGGGAGGCCCTGTCGGTCAGCGCCCGCCTGAGGGGCACCTCGCTGCGGCTGCTGCCCGGTCTGTCGCCGCTCGGCGAGGCCGATATCGACGTGGCGGTGGACGGCCAGACCGCCCGCCTCGCCGTGACCCGCGGGGTGCTCGAGCCGGCGGCCGGCCGGCGGCTGGTACTGAGCGGCGGTTCGTTCGAGATCCCCGATCACCGCATTCCCGATCCGCCCTCCATCAGCCGGTTCCGCCTGCAGGGAACCGCCGAATCGGCCTTTGCCCTGCTCGGCCAGGAAGCCTTCAAGAGCGCAGCCACGGGGCCGAGCCTGCCATCGGGCAAGGTCGATGGCCAGGTCGTGGCCCAGGTGACGGTCAAGGTTCCGCTCACCGAGACCTTCGATCCGCAGCGCATCGACTATCAGGTCGAGGCGGACTTCACCGGTTTCTCGGCCGAGAATGCCTTCGGCGAGATGAAGATGGAGCGGGCCGCTTTCAAGGTCTCGACCACGCCGAGGACATTCCTGCTGCGCGGCCAGGGCCTTCTGGGCGGCGCCCAGGCCAGTTTCGAGTACCGCAAGCCGCGGCCCGAGGCCAAGCCGGAGATCCGGCTCACCGCCACGCTCGACGACCGGGGCCGCAGCCGGCTTGGCCTGCAGACGGGCGCGCGCATCGTCGGTCCGACGCCGGTTGTCGTGACCACCGTGGGAGAGGAGTCCGGCCGCTACACGGTGCAGGTCGATCTGGCCCAGGCCGCCCTTGCCGATCTGCTTCCCGGCTGGACCAAGCCGCGCGGGGTTGCCGCGCGGGCCCGCTTCGTGGCGCTGGAGACGGACAACGGCTGGAAGCTCGAGGACATGGTGATCGAAAGCCGGGGGGTTCTGGTCCGCGGCTCGGCCACCTTCGATGACAAGGGCGGCCTCGTCTCGGGTCTGTTCCCGGCCTACAATCTGTCTGATGGCGATCGCCTCAATGTGAGGATCGACCGGCAGGGCGCCGGCCACAAGGTCACCATCCGCGGCGACATGATCGATGCGCGCCACGTGATCCGTTCGCTGACCGATCCAGGCCATGCCGGGCTGTCCGGTCCCTCGGGCGCCTCGGCCGATCTCGACATCGATGTCCGGGTCGGTGCCGTCGCCGGCTCCAACGGCGAGGTGATCCGCCAGCTGGACATGCAGATGACCCGGCGCGGACAGGAGATCCGCTCGCTGGCGGCCTCCGGACAGGTCGGGCGCAACCAGCGGCTGGCCATCGAGCAGCGCGGCCAGGGCAATGCCCAGCGGCTTCTGGTCAGCGCCGGCGATGCCGGGGCGCTGCTGCGCTTTCTGGACCTCTACAAGAACATGGAGGGTGGCAACCTCGCTCTGGTGATGACCCCCGTTCAGCCCAATGGCTCCATTCGCGAAGGCAGCATCGAGATCACCAATTTCGGGGTGCGCGGCGACCAGGCGGTGGCCGGCATGGTTGCCGCGGCGGGAGAAGTCCCCGGCACTCCGCGCCAGGCCCGCACCCAGCCGAATGATGCCTTCGCCTTCTCCCGCATGCGGGCGAACTTCTCCCGCGCCGGCAGCCAGATCACGATCTCCGACGGTCTGCTGTGGGGCGCTGCCATCGGCGCAACCGTCGAGGGAGTCTTCGACACGGGCCAGGGGCGCATCAACCTCACCGGCACCTATGTGCCCGCCTATGCCCTGAACAACATCTTTGCGCGCATCCCGGTGCTCGGCCTGTTTCTCGGCGGCTCGCCCGATGAGGGCGTGTTCGGGATCACCTATCGGATATCCGGCAGCCTGTCGGCCCCCCGGTTGACCGTCAATCCGCTTTCCGCCGTGACGCCCGGCTTCCTGCGCAAGATCATGGAGTTCCGCGGCCGCAGCACGGTTCGGCCGGACGACACCGTTGGGTCGGCCGCTCCCCGCTGAGTCTTGCGGATCGCTCGTCCCACGTGCCTCATGCCGGCGCGATGAGCGAGCCGGCCAGCCTCCCGAGACCCATCACCCTCGTCCTTGTTGGCGGCGGCCATGCCCATGCCGTGGCGCTGGCGGAGGCGCTGGCCGCACGCGCGGGGCTGGACATCGTGCTGGTCGCGCCCGACCGCTTCGCCCCCTATTCGGGCATGATCCCCGGCGTGATCGCCGGTCGCTACGCGGTCGCCGACGCACATGTGGATCTGGAACGCCTCTGCGGCGCGCGGGGGGCAAGGCTCGTGCGCGGACGGGCCGTGGGCCTCGACCGGTCCGGGCGGTCCTTGCTGCTGGAGGATGGACGCCGCATCGGCTTCGACCTCCTGTCGATCAATGTCGGCATCACGCCGGACGTGGTGGCCATTGCGGGGGCGTCCCATGCCACCACCATCAAGCCGATCGACGGGCTGATCGAGCGGATCGCGAGGCTGAAGGCACAGGGCGAGGGCCAGCACGTGGCCGTGGTCGGCGGGGGCGCTGGCGGCGTCGAAGTGGCCTTCGCCATCCGCAACGGTCTTGCCGGCTGTCGGGTGACGCTGGTGATGCGCGATGGCCTGTTGCCGGATCATGGCCGACTGGCCAGGTGGTTGGTGCGCCGGGCGCTCCGCCGACAGGACATCGCCATGCTGGACCGCTTCGCGGTCGAGCGCATCCAGCCGGGACGCCTGATCGCGGCGGACGGTCGGCAACTGGACGCCGATGCCCTGTTGCTGAACACCGGCGCGGCGGCTCCCGCCTGGTTCGGATCAACGGGCCTGTCGCGCGATGCCGCCGGTTTCCTTGCGGTCGGCCCGACCCTCCAGGTGGTCGGCGAGCAGGGCATCTTCGCGGCCGGCGATTGCGCCACGATGGTCGAGACGCCTCGGCCGAGGGCCGGCGTCTATGCCGTGCGCCAGGGACCGGTGCTGGCGCACAACCTCCTGCAGGCCGCTTCGGCCCTCGGCCAGGGTCGGTCGGCAAGGTTGACCCCCTACCGCCCCCAGGACCGGGCGCTCGCCATCCTCTCGACCGGCGACGGGCGAGCCGTGGCCTCCTGGGGACCATTCGCCGCCTCCGGCCGCTGGGTCTGGCGCTGGAAGGACCGCATCGACCGCCGCTTCATGGACGCCCTGGCCGCAGCCGGTCAGCCGCGCTCGAAGCCGTAGCCCGCCATGGCCCAGGCCTTGATGCCGCCGGCGATATGGCAGTCATAGGGCTTGCCGCAGCTCTGGGCGATGGCCAGGGCCTTGGCGGACCGAACGCCGCCGGCGCACATGAACACCACCTTGCGGCCGGCCGGATCCGGAATGGCATCCGGGTCGAAGCTGGACAGGGGCACGTTCACGGCCTCGGGAATCCGGGCCATGGCCAGCTCATGGGGCTCGCGCACATCGACGATCAGAACCTCGTCGCGCGCAAGCGCTTCGGCCACCTCGTGGGGCGTCAGGTCGCGGACACGCATGGTCGCTCCTTCATATTCAAGATATCGAATATAATAGGGGCTCCGACCGGGCCATGCAAGGCCACGATCAGTCTGCCAGCACGCCGCCGGTGACCGCCTGGCGAACGCCGGTCGTGGTGGGAAAGGTCAGCGGCAGGCCCTTCAGCGATCTGACGGCCAGGAAGGCGAAGGCCTGGGCCTCGAGGAAGTCGGACGACCAGCCGACCGCCTCGCCGGTTCTCACCTCCGCACCGGTGTGATGGGCCAGCAGCCGCAGCATTTCGCCATTGCGCGCGCCGCCGCCGCAGACGACCCAGAGCACCGGGCGCTCGGCTGCGAAATCGCCAGCGCGTGCGATCGATCGGGCGGTGAAGGCGGTGAGCGTCGCGGCGCCGTCCTCGGTCGAGGCCGTGCCGACGATGCGGTGCGGGAAGGCGTTGCGGTCGAGCGATTTCGGCGGCGTGCGGGCAAAATAGGGATGCACCAGCAGCCAGGCGAGCAGCGCCTCGTCCGCGCGCCCGCGCGCAGCGGCCGCCCCGCCCGCATCCATCCGCTCGCCGGTCCGCTCGGCCATCCAGTCGTCGATGAGCGCGTTGCCCGGCCCCGTATCGAAGGCGAGAAGCTCGTCATGGCGGCCGATCAGGGTGACATTGGCGACGCCGCCGATATTGACCACGGCCAGGGGGCGGGGCAGGTCGGACGCCTGCGCGAGGGCGCGGTGGAACACCGGCACCAGCGGCGCGCCCTGACCGCCAGCGGCGACATCGGCCTGACGCAGGTCATGAACGACCGGGATACCGAGCCGCTGGCGCAGCGCCGGACCATCGCCGATCTGCACTGTCAGGCCGAGATCCGGCCGATGCAGCACGGTCTGGCCATGGAAGCCGATCACGCCAATATCGCCGCGGGCAAGGCCATTCGCCTCCAGGAACTGTTCCACCGCCTCGGCATGGGCCCGGGTGACCAGCTCCTCGGCTTTGGCCAGCAGCGGCGTGCGGGCCGTGCGGTCGGTGAGCATCGCGCCATCCTTGAGCGCCTGGCGCAACAGCGCCCGCTCCGCCTCGGAATAGGGGCGGTAGGCGGTGGCCCCGAAGCCGGTGATCGTCTCGCCATCGGTCTCCACGAGCGCCACATCGACGCCGTCCATCGAGGTTCCGGACATCAGGCCGATGGCGCGCATGGACAACAAACCGAATCGATCAGATGAAATCGGGTTTGTCCTCTGCTACACCGCGCCTCCGCCGGGCGCGAGGTCCGGCGCTGCAACGCCATCTGGAAAGATCATGACCGCCCCGGCTTCCGACTTCCTGCGCATCCTCACCGAGCGCGGGTTCATCCACCAGTGTTCCGATCTCCAGGGCCTCGACACCCTGGCGGCCCGGGGGGATGTTGTCGCCTATGTGGGCTATGACTGCACGGCGCCCTCGCTGCATGTCGGGCACCTTCTCTCCATCATGATGCTGCACTGGCTCCAGGCGACCGGCGCCGGCCGGCCGATCACCCTGATGGGCGGCGGCACGACGCGTGTCGGCGATCCTTCGGGCCGCGACGAGACACGCAAGATCCTCTCCATCGAGGACATCAACGCCAACAAGGAGGCGCTGAAGGGCGTTTTCGCGAAGCTCCTGACCTTCGGCGACGGCAAGACCGATGCGGTCATGACCGACAATGCCGAGTGGCTGACCCGGCTCAACTACATCGAGATGCTGCGCGACATCGGCCGGCATTTCTCGGTCAACCGCATGCTCACCATGGACTCGGTGAGGCTGCGCCTGGAGCGCGACCAGGAGCTGTCCTTCATCGAGTTCAACTACATGATCCTGCAGGCCTATGACTTCGTCGAACTGGCCCGCCGCTACGGCACCAACCTGCAGATGGGCGGCTCCGACCAGTGGGGCAATATCGTCACCGGCATCGACCTCGGCCGACGCATGGGCACACACCAGCTCTATGCGCTGACCTGCCCGCTGCTGACCACCGCATCCGGTGCCAAGATGGGCAAGACCGCGGCCGGTGCCGTCTGGCTCAATGCCGACATGCTGTCGACCTACGACTACTGGCAGTTCTGGCGCAACACCGAGGACGGCGATGTGGCCCGTTTCCTCAAGCTGTTCACGCTGCTGCCCATGGCCGAGATCGAGCGGCTGGCCGCGCTGAGGGGGGCCGAGATCAACGAGGCCAAGAAGATCCTGGCGACCGAGGCCACCGCGCTCATCCGCGGCCGCGAGGCGGCCGAAGCGGCGGCCGAGACCGCCCGCAAGACCTTCGAGCAGGGGGCGCTGGGCGACGACCTGCCGGTGATCACCGTGCCCGGCGCCGAACTGGCGGCCGGCATCGGGGTTCTGTCGCTGTTCGTCCGGGCAGGCCTCGTGGCGTCCAATGGCGAGGCGCGGCGCCAGGTCCAGGGCGGGGGCCTGCGGCTCAATGACGAGACGGTGACCGATCCCCAGGCCACCGTCACCACCGCGGCTCTGAAGGACGGCGTTGCCAAGCTCTCCTTCGGGCGCAAGAAGCACGTCCTCGTGAAGGCGGGATGAGACCATGACCCTGAAGTTCTTCTACGGTCCGAGGACCTGCGCCCTGGCCTCGCGCATCGCGCTGGAGGAGGCCGGCGCCGATTACGAACCGGTCAAGGTCGATTTCGCCACCGCCGAGCAGACCAAGCCAGCCTATCTGGCCATCAACCCCAAGGGCCGGGTGCCGGCGCTCGTCACCGATCGCGGCGTGCTGACAGAGAACGTGGCGATCCTTGCCTTCATCGCCCAGAGCTATCCGCACCGGAAGCTGGCGCCGCTCGACGACCCCTTCGCCTTTGCCGAGATGCAGGCCTTCAACAGCTATCTCGCTTCCACGGTCCACGTGAACCACGCCCACAAGCATCGCGGTGCCCGCTGGGCGACCCTTGAATCCTCGTTCGCGGACATGCGCGCCAAGGTGCCGGAGACCATGGCGGCGAGCTTCACCCTGATCGAGCGCGATTTCCTGAAGGGCCCCTGGGTGATGGGCGAGGCCTATACGGTGGCCGACGCCTATCTGTTCACCGTGTCACGCTGGCTGGAGGGCGACGGCGTCGACGTCAACCGCTTCCCCCGGGTGGCCGCGCACATGCGGGCCATGGAACAGCGCCCGGCCGTCCAGGCGGCGCTCGCCGGCGAACAGTAGCATTCAACGCCGCGGCGCGGCCCAGGGCCTGGCTGCGGCATCGCGCGCGACGAAGGCAGCGATCGCATCGGCCTCGGCAAGCGTCAGGTCGATGTCGTCCCAGCCGTTGAGCAGCTGCGTGCGCCAGACCGGGTCGATGGCGAATTCGGCCACCAGATTGCCGGCCAGGATGCGGCAGGACTCGAGGTCGACCGTCACCGGCACGTCGGCCGCCGACAGCAGCGCCTCGGCATCGCGCTCGCTCACGGTGGCCGGCAGGATGCCGTTCTTGACGCAGTTGGACGCGAAGATGTCACCGAAGCTCGGGGCGATGACCACCCGGAAGCCCTGGTCGGCCAGGGCATAGACGGCGGCCTCGCGCGAGGAGCCGCAGCCGAAATTGCGCCGGGCGATCAGGATGGACTGACCCTCCCGCGGGGCCGGGGCCGTGCCATCGCTGACCAGATCGTGCAGCAGGAACCGGCCATAGCCCAGGGGTTTGCGCGGCTCCTTCATGAAGCGCGCGGGGATCAGCTGGTCGGTATCGACATTGGCGAGCGGCAGGCGCAGGGCCTGGCCGGTGACTGACAACAGCGGGATCATGGCAGGCGCCTCACATCGGTCAGCCGGCCGGTCACGGCCGCCGCGGCCACCATGGCCGGGGACATCAGGTGCGTGCGGGCACCCGGCCCCTGACGGCCCTTGAAATTGCGGTTCGTGGTCGATGCACAGCGCTCGCCGGGCCGGACGAGATCGCCGTTCATGCCCACGCACATGGAACAGCCCGATTCGACCCATTCGAGCCCGGCCTCGGTGAAGATGCGGGCAAGCCCTTCGGCTTCGGCCTGGCGCTTGACCGCCGAGGAGCCGGGCGACACGAGGCCCGGCACGACCGCCCGCCGCCCGGCCAGGACGGCGGCTGCGGCCCGCAGATCCTCGATCCTGGCATTGGTGCAGGAGCCGATGAAGATGCGGTCGATGGCAAGGCCGTCGAGCGGCTGGCCCGGCGCGAGCGCCATGTAGTCGAGGGCATCGCGCGCCGCCGCCGCCTTGACCGGATCGGCGAGAGCCGCCGGGTCGGGCACGCAGGCCGTGATCGGCAGGGCCTGTTCGGGGCTGATGCCCCAGGTCACGGTTGGCGCGATCGCCGAGCCATCCAGTTCCACCTCGCGGTCGAAGACCGCATCGGGGTCAGAGGCAAGGCGGGACCAGTCGTCCGCCGCGCGGATCCACTGAGCGCCTGATGGCGCGAAGGGTCGGCCCTCCAGATAGGTGAGGGTGGTCGAATCGGGGGCCACCATGCCGCATCGCCCTCCGGCCTCGATCGACATGTTGCACAGGGTCATGCGGGCTTCCATGGACAGGGCGCGGATGACCGGCCCGGCATATTCGATGGCGTGTCCGGCCGCTCCATCCGCGCCGATCGTCGCGATGATGGCCAGCATGAGATCCTTGCCGGTGACACCGCGTTGCAGCGCTCCGCCGACCGTGATGCGCATGCGCTTCGGCTTCTTCTGCCAGAGCGTCTGGGTTGCCAGCACATGGGCGACCTCCGAGGCGCCGATCCCGAAGGCGATGGCCCCGAAGGCGCCGTGGGTGGAGGTGTGGCTGTCCCCGCACACGACCGTCAGACCCGGCAGGGTGAGGCCCTGCTCGGTGGCGGTGACATGCACGATGCCCTGGCGGGCATCGTCGAGGCCGAACAGGGTGATGCGATGGCGGCTGGCATTGGCGGTCAGCTGGTCCACCATGCGCGCGATCGACGGGTCGGGGATCGGGGCGCCGCGCCCGCGCGTCGGCACGTAATGGTCGGCCACGCCGAACGTCAGGTCGGGGCGCGACACCGGGACACCGCGCGCGGCGATCTGGCCGAAGGCATGATGCGAGCCCTCGTGCACGAAATGCCGGTCGATCCAGATCAGCGCGAGACCATCCTCGCGCTGGCGGATGACGTGCGAGGCCCAGACGCGATCAAACAGGGTTTGCGGGTCCGGCACGGAACCTCCTTGCGATAGGCACTTGACCA
>JBKBOA010000016.1:0-56732 GCA_046295035.1 Phreatobacter sp. | reverse complement strand
ACTGGGCCGTCGTCAGTTCGTATCGCTTTGCCATTGTCTGCGCCCCGAATCGCATGATCCGGAACGCAATGAATCAACGCCAGCGCGCGTTGAGAATCCTGAATGTCGATTGGACCTAGAGGGGCCGTCATGGCCATCACCGCGCTCTTCGACCTGGACGGAACGCTGACCGATCCGGCGCCCGGGATCATCGGCTCGTTCCGCAAGGCGTTGGCCGATCTCGGCCATGTGCCACCGCCCTTCGAGGATCTGCGCTGGATCATCGGGCCGGCCCTGCGCCTGTCCTTTGCGAAGGTGATGGGGGCAGGGGTCGATCCGGAGCCTGCGGTCGAGCGCTACCGCGCCCACTATGCAGCCGGCGGCATGTATGCCCTCAGCCTCTATGACGGCATGATGGAGGCCGTGGCATCCATCCGGGCTGCCACCGCGAGGATGTTCGTCTGCACAGCGAAGCCAGAGCCGTTCGCCGTGCCCATCGTCGAGCGCTTCGGCTATGCGCCCTTCTTTGACCGCGTCTATGGGGCAGCGCTCGACGGCAGCCTGGACGACAAGGCCGACATCATCGCCAGGATCATGGCCGAACAGGGCATCGACCCGCGGCAGACGCTGATGATCGGCGACCGGATGCACGACATCGTCGCCGCGAAGCGGCACGGCATGGCCTCCATCGGGGTCGCCTGGGGCTATGGCGGCCTTGAGGAATTGACCCGCGCCGGCGCAACGGCCATCTGCCATCGGCCGCAGGATCTGCCCGCCATGGTGGCGCGTCAGGCGGAGGCCCTGACCGGCTGACCGGAAGGCCGGCCAGCGCAGTTCAACAGGCGTCCGGCAGGCCACCGATCCTCGAGGCCCGCAGGCGCCCCAGTCCGCGTGGGGCTTGCCAATCGCCCTCGGACCGGGCGAGCCGGATCAGCGTGTGACGGGGCTACGTGGCGCACGCCGGTTGCCAGCGAGTGACGACCGCGGCCTGAGCTTGCGCTTCACCCGCCGATCGTGTATCGCCCGGCCCATTCCACACGCGGACACGCGGCTGGGGACGCTCGTCCTTTGCCGCTCCGGTGGTGTCGGGTTCCTGACGGAGCCGGCCATGATCCGCGGAGGCACAACCGGAGAAGACCCATGGCGCTGCCCGATTTCAGCCTGCGCCAGCTCTTGGAAGCTGGCTGCCACTTTGGCCATCAGGCCCATCGCTGGAACCCGAAGATGAACCAGTACATCTTCGGCGTTCGCAACAACATCCACATCATCGACCTCGCTCAGACCGTGCCGATGCTGCATCGTGCGCTGGTCGCCGTGTCGGACACGGTCGCCCGGGGCGGGCGCGTGCTGTTCGTCGGCACCAAGCGTCAGGCGCAGGAGGCAATCGCCGAAGCGGCCAAGAAGTCGGCCCAGTACTACGTCAATTCGCGCTGGCTCGGCGGCACGCTGACAAACTGGAAGACGGTCTCGCAGTCGATCTCGCGCCTGCGCAAGCTGGACGAGCAGCTTGCGGGCGGTGGCGTCGGCTACACGAAGAAGGAAGCGCTGACCCTGGCGCGCGAGAAGGAGAAGCTGGAGCGCGCGCTTGGCGGCATCAAGGACATGGGTGGCACGCCCGACCTCATGTTCGTGATCGACACCAACAAGGAAGCGATTGCCATCCTCGAGGCGCGCCGCCTCGGCATTCCGGTGGCTGCCATCGTCGATACAAACTGCGATCCCGACGGAATCACCTATCCGATCCCGGGCAATGACGATGCCGGCCGCGCCATCACGCTCTACTGCGATCTGGTCGCCCGTGCTGCCATCGACGGTCTGGCCCGCTCGCAGGGCTCGGCCGGCATCGATCTTGGCGCCGCCGAGGCGCCGATCGTGGAGGATCTGCCCGAGGCCGTGCCCGCCGGGGTGGAACGCCTGGCCGGACCGCGCGGCCCGGCGGACGAGCTGACCAAGCTCGCCGGCGTCTCGGCAGCCATCGAGAAGCAGCTGAACGATCTCGGCATCTTCCACTTCTGGCAGGTCGCCGCCTTCACGCCGGCCGATGCGGCCGAGTTCGGCGAGGCCGTTGGCCTTCCCGGCCGCGTGCCGGGCTGGATCGAGCAGGCCAAGAGCTTCGTCGAGGCCGAGGCGGCCTGATCACCGCCGTCATCCGGCCGTCACGCTCCTGTGGCGGGTGCGGCCGAGGTTTCCGCGTTCCGGCCGGTCCGCCCCACGGACCGGCCGTTTCCCGTCTCCATTTCCACGATTGATTCAAGGACAGGCCCCATGGCGAACATCACCGCCCAGATGGTCAAGGAACTGCGCGAGATGACCGGCGCAGGCATGATGGATTGCAAGGCGGCGCTCGCCGAGACCAATGGCGACATCGAGGCGGCGGTTGACCTGCTGCGCAAGAAGGGCCTGTCGAAGGCAGCCAAGAAGGCCGGTCGCGTGGCGGCCGAGGGCCTCGTCGGCATCTGGGCCGAGGGCACGAAGGCGGCCGTAGTGGAGGTCAATTCCGAGACGGACTTCGTTGCCCGCAACGACCAGTTCCAGGGTCTCGTCAAGATGATCGGCCATGTCGCCTTCAAGACCGGCGACGACGTGAACGCCATCCTGGCCGCCCCGGCCACGTCCTCCGGCACGGTGGCCGACGCCCTGTCGTCGGCGGTCGCCACCATCGGCGAGAACATGACGCTGCGCCGCGCCAAGGTGCTGTCCGTCTCCGACGGTGTCATCGGCACCTATGTTCACAATGCCGTCGAGCCGGGTCTCGGCAAGATCGGCGTTCTGGTGGCGCTGGAGTCGACGGGCGCGAAGGACGAACTTGCCGCCCTCGGCCGCATGGTCGCCATGCATGTCGCCGCCGCCAATCCGCTGGCGCTGGACTTCGCCGGCCTCGATCCGGCCGTGGTCGCCCGCGAGAAGGCGATCCTCGCCGAGAAGAACGCCGGCAAGCCGGAAAACGTGCTCGCCAAGATCGTGGAATCGGGCCTGAAGACCTATGCCAAGGAGGTCTGCCTGCTCGATCAGCTCTATATCCACGATGGCGGCAAGACCGTTGCCCAGGCCCTGAAGGAGGCCGAAGGCAAGGTCGGCGCGCCGATCCGGCTGACGGCCTTTGCGCGTTTCGCGCTGGGCGAGGGCATCGAGAAGGCCGAGAGCGACTTCGCGGCAGAGGTCGCCGCGCAGGCCGGCCTGAAGGGCTGAGCCCGACATCGCCGGCGATCCCGGCGGGTGAGTTCGGGCAAAAGGGGCGGGCCACCGCCCCTTTTTCACATGGTCAGGGCGTCCTCGACATCCCGCAGGCGGTCCTTGCCGAAATAGATCTCGCGGCCCACGAAGAAGGTCGGGATGCCAAACGTGCCCCGACTGATCGAGTCCTGGGTGTTGGCGAGCAGGCGCTCCTTCACGGCCGGATCCTGAGTCCGCTCCAGCAGCCGCGCGCCGTCCAGTCCCGCCGCGGCAAGAACGGCCCGGAACACGTCCGGATCGTCCATCTTCTTCTCCTCCTCCCACATGGCACGGAAGCAGGCTTCGGCATAGGGCATCAGCTGGCCGTCCATCTGGGCCGCCACCGCGCCGCGCATCATCATCAGCGTATTGACCGGGAAGTGCGGATTCAGCCGGTAGGCCGTCAGCCCGTGGCGCTGGATGAAGCGGCGGATCTCCAGGCGCTCGTAATCCATCTTGGCCTTCACCCCGGCAAAGGCCTCGAACGGCGAGCGGTTGCCGGTCGCCTTGAAGATGCCGCCGAGCAGGACCGGCACATAGACGATCTCCGCGCCCGTGCGTGCGGCAAGGCCGGGCAGGACCCGGTGGGCGAGATAGGCGTTCGGACTGCCGAAATCGAAGTGGAACTCTACCGTGCGGTTGGAATCCCCGGAGGCATCGCGGCCAACGGCAGTGTCGGTCATGGTCTTACCAGCGTTCGCCAAAGGGCCTGAGGTCGAGTTCGTGGGTCCACGCATCGCGCGGCTGATGGTGCAGATGCCAGTATGTCTCGGCAATGGAGGCGGGGTCCATCAGTTCGTCCGGGGCGAAATCCTCCTGACCGGTTTTCTGCCGCCTGAGGTTGCGGACGAAGGCGGTGTCGACCCCCGCATCGATCACCAGATGGGCCACGTGGATGCCTTGCGGGCCAAGCTCGCGCGCCATGCTCTGGGCCAAGGCCCGAAGGCCCGCCTTGGCGCTGGCAAAGGCGGCATAGCCCGCCGCCCCGCGCAGGCTGGCAGTGGCACCGGTAAAGAAGATCGAACCCCGCCCGC
Organism: Phreatobacter sp.; assembly: GCA_046295035.1. Classification (GTDB taxonomy): domain Bacteria; phylum Pseudomonadota; class Alphaproteobacteria; order Rhizobiales; family Phreatobacteraceae; genus Phreatobacter. The sequence continues at coordinate 52,506 of JBKBOA010000016.1, read as the reverse complement.
GCGGCAGCATGATCCGGGCTGCTTCCCGGCCGGCGAGGAACCCCGCATAGCAGGCCATTTCCCACACCTTGCGGAAGACCCGCTCCGAGGTGTCGAGAATGGGGAACTGGACGTTCGCACCGACATTGAAGATGCAGGCATCAAGCGGCGCCAGGGCTTCCGCCTCCGCCAGAAAGGCGACGATGTCGGCCTCGTTGCGGGCATCGAGCGCGCGTCCCGAAGCCCGGCCACCAGCCGCGCGGATGGTCTCCACGAGCGGCACCAGTTTCTCGCCGCTGCGTCGGCCGACGAGCACCGCATGGCCACCGGCTGCAAAGCGTCGGGCAATGGCCGCGCCGATGAAGTCACCGGCGCCAATCACCGCGACGCTGCCCGGTGCCGTCCCCTGGTCAGGCCTGATGTCCATGGCTACCTCCCGGCTGGATAGCCTATGGCGTGTAACTGCACGATGAAAGGCCTGTGCGAACCGGTCCGCAAGGTTGCGCCGGTGGCCGGTTCCGCTAAACCGTCGCCGGCGGCCGGCGCGGGCCGGATCGAATCGGGGGACGGCATGGGCGAGCCCAGCTACCGGCGTGCGCTGGTCAAGGTATCCGGCGAGGCGCTGGCGGGAGATCAGGATTTCGGGTTCGACGCCCGGGTGATGGACAGGATCGCCGGCGACCTGGTCGCGGCGGCAAGGGCTGGAACCGGCATTGCCGTGGTGGTCGGCGGCGGCAACATCTTCCGCGGCCGCCAGATCGCCGGGATCGGTCTCAGCCGCGTGGATGCCGACGCCATCGGTCGCCTCGCCACCGTGATGAATGCCATCGCCCTGGCCGGCAGCATCCGCGCCCGCGGCCATGAGTCCGTGGCGCTCTCGGCGGAACCGGCACCGGAGGTCATCGACACCTACACGCCCCGTCATGCTCTGGCGCATCTGGAAGCCGGCCGCATCGTGGTGCTGGGCGGCGGCATCGGCGTTCCCTTGCTGACCACCGACACGACGGCCGTCATGCGCGCAGCCGAACTCGGCTGCGACGTGGTGCTGAAGGCCACCAATGTCGATGGCATCTATTCGGCGGACCCGAAGAAGGATCCGCAGGCGGTCCGCTACGATCGCCTCTCGGCCGAGGAAGCCATCGCCCTCGATCTGAAGGTCATGGATACCGCAGCCTTCGCCCTTGCCCGCGAGAACCGTCTTCCGATAATCGTGTTTTCCCTCGACGCTCCCGGCGCCGTGGCCTCCATCCTGGCCGGGCAGGGGCGTTGCACCGTGGTCAGCGTCTGACCGCGCCCAGCCGCGCGGGTTTCCCCGCACATCGTCCGTAGAGGCTCCGCCATGGCCGCGTCCCCGACCTTCGATCTTGCCGACATCACACGCCGCATGCAGGGCGCCATCGCCAATTTCAGGCACGAGCTGGGCACGCTGCGCACCGGCCGCGCCTCGCCCAATCTGCTCGACCCGATCACCATCGAGGCCTACGGACAGACCATGCACATCAACCAGGTCGCGACCGTCAATGTGCCGGAACCGCGGTTGCTGTCGGTCCAGGTCTGGGACCGCTCCATGGTCCAGGCGGTGGAGAAGGCCATCCGCGAATCCAGCCTCGGGCTCAACCCGCAGACCGAGGGCCAGGTAATCCGCCTGCGCATCCCGGAGCTGACACAGGATCGCCGCAAGGAGATGGTCAAGGTCGCCCACAAATATGCCGAGGGCGCGCGCGTGGCGGTGCGTCACGTCCGGCGCGATGGCCTCGACATCCTCAAGGCCAAGGAGAAGGATCATTCGATGAGCGAGGACGAACATGCCCGTGCCGCCGAACAGGTCCAGAAGGAAACCGACAAGCATATCGCGGAGATCGACAACCTGCTGGTGCAGAAGGAAAAAGAGATCATGACGGTCTGACGGGGGCCAGGTGCCATGACCATGATGGAGCGACACGGCGCAGCGGGGCTGGCTGCGGCAGAACCGGGCCCGGTGCCCGGCTCGGCCGGGCTGCCGCGTCATGTCGCGATCATCATGGACGGCAATGGCCGCTGGGCCACCGCACGCGGTCTTCCCCGCGTGGAGGGGCACCGTCGCGGGGTGGAGGCGCTGCGCGAGACCCTGAGGGCGGCGCGCGACATCGGGATCGAGATCGTCACCGTCTATTCGTTCTCGTCCGAGAACTGGTCCCGTCCGGCGAGTGAGGTCGCGGCGCTGATGGGGCTGCTCAAGCGCTTCATCCGCAACGACCTGGCAGAGCTTCACGAGGCGCGCGTGCGGGTCCGCATTGCCGGGGACCGCGCGTCCCTCAGCCCGGACATCCGCTCCTTGCTGGTGGAGGCGGAAGCCCTGACGGCGGCCAATACGGGCCAGACCCTGATCGTGGCCTTCAACTACGGCTCCCGTCAGGAGATCGCGGCGGCGGCGCGCGCCCTTGCCGAAGAGGTTGCGGCCGGCTCCCGCGATCCGGCCTCGATCACGCCCGAGGCGATCGGCGCCCGGCTTTCGACGGCCGGCATTCCTGATCCCGATCTGGTCATCCGGACGTCGGGCGAGATGCGCTTGTCCAATTTCCTGCTCTGGCAGGCCGCCTATGCCGAACTCGTCTTCCAGCCGGTGCTCTGGCCGGACTATGGGCGCGAGGCGCTGATGGAGGCGCTCGCCGAGTTCGCGCGGCGCGAGCGCCGGTTCGGCGGTCTGTCCGCTGTTGCGGCCGGCGCGTGAGCCCCATGGAACCGCACGATCAGGTCTCCTCGGAGCGGCGCCCCGCCGGGGCCTTCTCCGATCCCGACCTGCTCAGACGGATCGGTTCGGCAGCGATCATGATTCCCCTGGCCATCGGGGCCGCCTGGTGGGGTGGCTGGCCCTTCGCTCTGTTCTGGCTGGTCGCCGCCGTGCTGGTCCTGTGGGAATGGAACCGGCTGATCCTCGGAGAGGTGCCACCCCTGATGATGGGCGGCGAACTGGCGGCGCTCGCCGGCGCGGTCGTGCTGATCCGCCTCTTTCTCAATCCCGGCTTCGGCCTGGTGGCGCTCGGCATCGGTGCCGGCGTCGCGCTCGCCTTCAGTCCGCGGGGCCGCGGTCGATGGGCGATTGGCGGCCTTGTCTATGCAACGGCGGTGGTCGCAGGCCCCGTGATCCTGCGCGAGGATCCGCTGCATGGGCTTGCCGCCATCCTCTGGCTGTTCGCGGTCGTCTGGGGTGCCGATGTGGCTGCCTATTTCGCCGGCCGCACGCTGGGAGGGCCCAGGCTCTGGCCGCGACTGTCCCCGAAGAAGACCTGGTCGGGTTTTCTCGGCGGCATTGCCACGGGCACCGGCCTTGGCCTGGCCATCGTTTCCCTCATGGATGTGCCGGCGAGCCTCGGGCTGGTCTTCGTCAGCGCCCTCGTGGCCGTGGCCAGTCAGGCCGGAGACCTGTTCGAATCCTTCGTCAAGCGGCGGTTCTCGGCCAAGGATGCCGGCAGGCTCATCCCCGGGCACGGGGGGGTCATGGACCGTCTGGACGGCTTTCTGGTGGCGGCGCTGGTCGCGGCCCTGATCGGACTGGCGCGCGGCGGCTTCGATGCGCCCGCCCAGGGCCTGCTGGTCTGGTAGCGCCCATGACCCCGGCCCCGCGTGCGATCACGGTCTTGGGTGCCACCGGTTCGGTCGGCTCCAGCACGCTCGACATCATCGCGCGGCATCGCGACAGGTTCCGCCTCGAGGCGGTCTCGGCCAATGGCGATGCCGAGGGGCTGGCGCGCATCGCGCGGGCCTTCGGGGCCCGCTTTGCCGCCGTCGCCGATCCGCGGGCAGGCACGCGGCTCGCCGATCTCCTGTCGGGGTCCGGCATCGGCTGGGGAGCGGGGCCGCAGGCCGTCGAGGCAGCGGCCGCGCGGCCGGCCGACATGGTCGTTGCGGCCATATCGGGGGCGGCAGGCGTCGCCCCCGTGTTGGCGGCCATCGCCCAGGGCACCACCGTGGCGCTCGCCAACAAGGAAAGCCTGGTTGCGGCCGGCGACATGGTGATGGCCGCCGCCCGGGCCGGTGGCGTCACCATCCTGCCGGTGGATTCCGAGCACAATGCGGTGTTCCAGGCCCTGGCCGGCTCCCGCATGGAAGACGTCGAGACGATCTGGATCACCGCCTCAGGCGGTCCCTTCCGCACCTGGAGCGCCGAGGCGATCGCCGCGGCCCGGCCGGCCGACGCCCTGAAACATCCCAACTATGCCATGGGCGCAAAGGTGACCGTCGATTCCGCAAGCCTCATGAACAAGGGCCTGGAACTCATTGAGGCTCATCATCTTTTCGGCGTCGAACCGACGCGGCTCAAGGTGCTCGTTCACCCGCAGCAGGTTGTCCACGGCATGGTGGGCTACCGGGACGGCTCGGTCGTGGCCCAGCTCGGATCGGCCGACATGCGGGTGCCGATTGCCCATTGCCTCGGCTTTCCCGGGCGGATCGACGGACCGGCGAGGCGGCTCGACCTGGCCGCCCTGGCCAGCCTGACCTTCGAGGAGCCGGATCTGGTCCGCTTCCCCTGCCTCGGCCTTGCCATGGCGGCCATGACGGCGGGGGGCAGGGCGCCGACCGTGCTGAACGCTGCCAACGAGGTCGCTGTCGAGGCCTTCCTCGCCGGCCGCATCGGGTTTGGCGCCATCCCCGCCATCGTCTCCGACGCCCTGGATGCGCTGGGCGCCGGCCAAGCTCCAGCCACAATGGAGGATTTAAGGTTTATAGACCATGCCGCGAGAGATCGGGCGCAGTCCTCTTTGCTTCGGTCGGCCGCTCCGGCATCTTAACCTTCGGGAGGGTGCGACTCCGCCTCGGGCGGGGCGCATCCATGGGACTTCGACATGGATCTTTTCGCCACGCTGGGCGGGTGGGGCCAGACCCTGGTCTGGACCATCATTCCCTTCCTGTTCGTGCTGACGATCGTGGTGTTCTTCCACGAGCTGGGCCACTTCTGGGTGGCCAGGCGCAATGGCGTCCGCGTGGAGGTCTTCTCCATCGGGTTCGGGCGCGAGCTCGTCGGCTTCAACGACCGCCATGGCACCCGCTGGAAGATCAGCGCCATTCCGCTGGGCGGCTATGTCAAGTTCTACGGGGACGCCGACGCGGCCTCCACGCCCGACTTCGCCGGCGCCTCCGCCATGACCGAGGCGCAGCGGCGGGAGAGCTTCTTCCACAAGAGCCTCGGCCAGCGCGCCGCCATTGTCGCCGCCGGTCCCATCGCCAATTTCATCCTGGCGATCGTGATCTTCGCCGGCGTGTTCATGCTGTTCGGCAAGCCGATCACCGCCCCGCGCGTCGATACGGTCGTCGCCGAGAGCGCCGCCGCCCGGGCGGGCTTCCAGCCGGGCGACCTCATCCTGTCGATCGGCGGACGGCCGATCGAGAGCTTCACCGACATGCAGCGCATCGTCGCGGCCAGTGCGGGGGAGACGCTGGCCATCGTGGTCGATCGGGGCGGCGCGCGCGTGGAACTGTCGGCGGTCCCGACCATTCACGAGTTCAAGGACCGTTTCGGTGGCACCCATCGCATCGGCCGATTGGGCATTTCACGATCCAACCAGCCGGGCGACACCCAGATCCGCCGCTATGATCCGCTCTCGGCCACCTGGATGGGCATCCAGGAGACCTGGTTCGTCATCGAGCGGACCTTCGCCTATCTCGGCGGCGTGGTCATGGGCACCCAGAGTGCCGATCAGCTGGGCGGTCCCATCCGCATCGCCCAGGTATCGGGCGAGGCGGCCCAGGTCAGCTTCGCAGCTCTCCTGATGCTGGCGGGCCTCATCTCCGTGTCCATCGGCCTGCTCAACCTGTTTCCCATTCCCATGCTCGATGGCGGTCACCTGGTGTTCTATGCCATCGAGGCGATCCGCGGCCGTCCGATGAGCGAGCGGGCGCAGGAGATGGCCTTCCGTTTCGGTCTGGCCCTGGTGCTGATGCTCATGATCTTCGCCACCTGGAACGATATCCGGGGGCTGGTCGGATGAGACGTTGCGTGGCACGGGGGCAACGGCAACCGGAAAACCGACCGCTCGCAAGCCGGGCGGTTTGCACAGCTGCCCAAACCGGTTACAAGCATCCGGCCCGGGTGGATTCCATGGGCGGTTCGCGTTCGCGCGGACACGATAGCATTGAACAGACAGGCGCGTGATTCATGACTTCTTTCGCTCGGTCGGTCCGAACGGTCGTGATCGCAGGCACGATGACCGCAGTCGGCGCGGTGGCGGCAGCCACCTCCGGCGTGGTCTTCTCGACCAGCGTGAACGCGCAGACGTCCGCCATCGTCGTGCAGGGCAACCGGCGAATCGAGAGCGACACGATCCGCTCCTACTTCTCCACCGCGCCCGGTGAACCGCTGACGGCGGCGCGCATCGACGAGGCCATCAAGGCCATGTATGCGACCGGCCTGTTCCGCGATGTGCGCGTGAGCCGCGCCGGAGGCCGGCTGATCGTCAATGTGGACGAGAACGAGGTCATCAACCGGATCGCCTTCGAGGGCAACCGGCGGCTGAAGTCCGAGCAGTTGCTGAACGAGATTGAATCGCGGCCCCGAGGCACCTTCTCGCGCGCCACCGTGCAGTCGGACGTCCAGCGCCTGTATGACGTCTATCGGCGCACCGGCCGCTACGATGTCGAGATCACGCCCAAGACCATTGCCCAGCCCAATGGCCGGCTCGACCTCGTCTTCGAGATCAATGAGGGAAAGAAGGCGGGCGTCCGTTCGATCAATTTCGTCGGCGTCAATGCCTTCGGCCGTCAGCGTCTGCTTGACGTGATGTCGACGGCGGAGTCCGGCATCTTCTCCTGGCTGAAGTCGAACGACGTCTATGACGCCGACCGCCTCAATGCCGACCAGGAGGCGATCCGTCGTCTCTATCTGCGCAACGGCTATGTCGACATGCGCGTTCTGTCGGCCCGTGCGGATTTCGACCGGGCGGCCAATGCCTTCACCATCACCATCGAGATCGAGGAAGGTCCGCAGTACCGCGTCGGCTCGGTGGATGTGGAATCGAACATCCGCGATGTCGACGGGGCGACCCTGCGCCGGGTCGTCCGCACCCAGCCCGGCGCCGTTTACAATGTCGAGCTGGTGGACAAGTCCCTCGAGGACATCACGCTCGATGTCGCCCGCCGCGGCTATGCCTTCGCCACAGTGCGCCCGCGCGGCGAGCGCGATCCCTCGACCCTGACCGTCAACCTCGTCTATGTGGTGGAGGAGGGGCCGCGGGTCTATGTCGAGCGCATCAATGTGCGCGGCAATACCCGCACCCAGGATCGGGTGATCCGCCGCGAATTCGACATTGCCGAGGGCGATGCCTACAACCGCGTGCTGGTCGACCGCGCCGAGCGCCGCCTGAAGAACCTCGGTTATTTCAAGAATGTCCGGATCACGACCGAGCCGGGCTCAGCGGCCGACCGCGTGATCGTCAATGTGGATGTCGAGGACCAGCCGACGGGCCAGTTCTCCATCGCCGGTGGCTATTCCACCAGCGACGGCTTCATTGCCGAGGCCTCCGTGGAGGAGCGAAACTTCCTCGGTCGCGGTCAGTTCGTCCGCCTTGGCGGCACGCTCGGCCAGCGCTCCAAGGGCGTGACCTTCTCGTTCACCGAGCCGTTCCTGATGGATTACCGGCTGTCGGGTGGCTTCGACCTGTTCTACCGGCAGGTCAACCGGTCGAGCTACCAGCCGTTCGAGTCGACGTCCTATGGCGCGACGCTGCGTCTTGGCGTTCCGATCACCGAGAACTTCGCCGTGCAGCTGCGCTACAGCGCCGTGGCCCAGAAGATCTCGATCCGCGCCGACCAGACCAATTGCTTCACGGCCTATGGCGCTCAGCTCAACCAGTTCACGGACGCCAACGGCAACATTCACTATTTCGAACCGACCGATCCCCGGGCAGCCGGCATGGTCAACAACGGGCCGGTGTTCACCGACGCCAATGGTCTTCCCACGACCACGCCGACGGCCACGCCCTATACCTGCTTGTCGGACGGCGAGTCCTCGGTCGCGCTGCGCGCCATCGACGGCAAGCCACGCTTCATTTCGATGTTCGGCTACTCGCTGGTCTATTCGAACCTCGATCGGGTGAACAATCCAAGCCAGGGCCTCTATGCGGAGCTGAAGCAGGATATTGCCGGGGCCGGAGGCAATGCACGCTTCATCCGCACGTCGGGCGAACTGCGCTACTATCACGACCTGACCAATGACTGGATCGGCATGCTGCGCTTCCAGGCCGGTCATATCATGGGCTTTGGCGCGCAGAGCGCCAATGGTGGCCGGCTCGACGCCATCGACCAGTGGTTCATGGGGCCGGAGCTGGTTCGCGGCTTCCAGACAGCGGGCATCGGTCCGCGCGACTTCGGCCCGGTGGTGCCCGGATCCGGTCGGCTTGCCGACGCCGTCGGCGGCACGATGTACTGGGGGGCCTCGGCCGAGATCACCTTCCCGATCTCGATCCTGCCGCGCGACTTCGGCATGCGCGGCGCCGTCTATGCCGATGCCGGCGCGGTCTGGGGCTATGATGGCGTGCGCCAGTTCCAAGTACCCGGTGTGGGTGGTGGCATCCTGCCGGTCAACCTGGTCGATCCCGTCACCGGGCGGAACTCGGCGGCCCATTCCGTGCGCTCTTCGGTCGGTGTCGGCCTCCTCTGGAACTCGCCCTTCGGTCCGATCCGCTTCGACTATTCGTGGGTGCTGTCCAAGGCCCCGTGGGACCGCACGCAGGCCTTCCGCTTCTCGGGTGGCACGCGCTTCTGATCCGGGGACCGACGCCCGCACGGCCCACGCCTTTGCGCGGAGCGAGAATGGCTGAGCCGCGTTTTCTTGGCCCCGCCGAGGCGATGACCGTCGCCTCGGTCGCGGCTTATCTCAAGATCCCCTTCACCGGTGAAGACCGTCCCCTGAGCGGCCTCGCCGCCCTGGCGGATGCCGGGCCGGGAGATCTCGCCTTCTGCGACAATCCCAAATATGCTGGTGATCTGGCAACCACGCGCGCCGGGGCCTGTCTGGTACCCGAGCGCCTCGTCGGCCAGGTGCCTGCCGGCACGGTGGCCATCCCGGTGCCCCATCCGCACGCGGCCTTCATTTCGGTGTCCCGCAAGCTCTATCCGCAGGCGCTGAAGCCGCAATCGGTGTTCGGTGCGACCGGCGTCTCGCCAGGAGCCATGATCCATCCGACCGCACGGCTGGAACCCGGCGTCATCGTCGATCCGGGCGCCGTGATCGGACCGGGCGCCGAGATCGGGTCCGGCACGCTCGTCGCGGCCACGGCGGTGGTCGGGCCATCGGTGCGGATCGGCCGCGATTGCGCCCTTGGCCCCGGCGTCAGCCTGTCCCATGCCCTGCTGGGCAACCGGGTGATCCTGCATGCGGGCGTGCGCATCGGACAGGACGGGTTCGGCTTCGAGCCCGGCCGCCACGGGCATATGAAGGTGCCGCAGATCGGTCGGGTCATCATCCAGGATGATGTGGAGATCGGCGCCAACACCACCATCGATCGCGGCCACGTGCGCGACACGGTAATCGGCGAGGGCACGAAGATCGACAATCTCGTTCAGGTTGCGCACAACGTCGTCGTCGGCCGGCATTGCCTGATCGTCAGCCAGTGCGGCTTGTCCGGCTCGGCCACCCTCGGCGATTTCGTCATGCTTGGCGGCCAGGTCGGCGTGAACAACCACGTCAAGGTGGGATCAGGCGCCCAGATCGCCGCCACCTCCATCGTCAAGGACGATGTGCCGGCCGGAGCGCGCTGGGGTGGACGGCCGGCCAAACCGGTGCGGGACTGGTTCCGCGAGATCGCCGCGGTGGAACGACTGGCGCGATCCCGCCAGTCGGACTAGTTAGGGGCCGCTGCATCACCTGCGGCAGGCACCGGAACAGTCCTTCCGGAAGGTGCGGCATGCACAGACGTCACGGCGGCGGACGCTTGGGGGAGCGATGAACGAGACGACGATCGACACGATGGGCATCAGCAAGATCCTGAGCACGCTGCCTCATCGCTATCCCTTCCTGCTGATCGACAGGATCGTCCGCATGCGGGGCGATGATTTCGGCGTCGGCATCAAGAATGTCACCGCCAACGAGCCGCAGTTCATGGGCCATTTCCCTGCCAATCCGGTCATGCCGGGTGTGCTGATGATCGAAGGCATGGCGCAGACGGGCGGTGTCCTTGCCTTGGCCAACCAGGGCACCGCGGGCAAGCTCGTCTTCTTCATGACCATCGACAAGGCCAAGTTCCGCAAGCCCGTGGTGCCGGGTGACGTCCTCGAATACCACATGACCAAGTTCGCCAAGAAGCGGAACATCTGGTTCTATCGCGGCGAGGCCTATGTCGATGGCAAGCTGGTTGCCGAGGCCGAACTCTCCGCCATGCTGGCCGACGCCTGAGGCCGCGGGATATCCAAGCCATGAGCGAATCCGCCGCCGGCATCCATCCCCTGGCCCAGGTTGCCCCCACGGCGCGGCTCGCAGCTGGGGTCTCGATCGGCCCTTTCTGCGTGGTGGGGCCGCAGGTCGAGCTCGGCGAGGGGGTCCGTCTGCACGCCCATGTGCATGTCGATGGCCACACGCGCATCGGTGCCGCCACGGAGGTCTTTCCCTTCGCCTCGCTGGGCTCGCCGCCCCAGGACCTGTCCTATCGGGGCGAGCCGACGCGCCTGGAGATCGGAGCCGGCTGCGTGATCCGCGAAAGCGTGACGGTCAACCGCGGCACCTCGAAAACGGGTCTGACCCGGATCGGTGACCGCTGCTTTCTGATGGCCTATGCCCATGTTGCCCATGACTGCCGCGTGGGCAACAACGTCATCTTCGCCAATGCCGCGACCCTGGGCGGCCATTGTCAGGTGGGTGATTTCGTCTTTCTGGGAGGGCTCTGTGCCGTCCACCAGTTCACCCGGATCGGCGATTTCGCCATGGTCGGCGGCGTCACCGGCGTCAAGGACGATGTCATTCCGTTCGGCATGGCCTTCGGTGCCAATGGCGTTGCCGGCGAGCTGATCGGGCTCAACGTGGTCGGCATGAAGCGGCGCGGGTTCACCCGCGACGACCTGCGGGTCGTGCGCGCCTGCTACGAGACGCTGTTCTATGGAGTGGGCACGTTCGCGGAGCGTCTTGCCGATGCCTCCGCAGCCTATCGCGACCATCCGGCGGCCGGCCGCCTGATCGCCTTCATCGAGGAAGGCGACCGGCGGCCGCTCATGATGGCCGCGCCGAAGAAGACCCGCGTCGTCGGTGCCGATGACTGAGCTGGCCCCGCTCGGGATCATCGCGGGCGCCGGGCGCTTTCCGCTGGCCCTGGCCGAGGCGGCTGTCGCGCGCGGCCGACCGGTCTTTGCCCTGCTCCTGAAGGGGATTGCCGGTCCGGAGCTCGAGGCCTATCCGCATGCCTGGGTCGGCATCGGTCGCTTCGGCCAGATCATCCAGGCGGCGCGCAAGGCCGGCTGCCGCGACCTGGTCTTCATCGGATCGTTGGTGCGCCCGCATCTGTGGACCACCGTGCCGGATCTCGCCGCGCTCAAGGTGCTGCCGGATGTCATCCGTCTCTACCGGGGCGGGGACGACCATCTGTTGCGCGGCATCGCCCAGCTGTTCGAGAAGCAGGGCTTCCGCCTGCTCGCCGCCCAGGAGGTGGCGCCGGAGCTGCTGATGCCGGCGGGCGTGCTGACGCGCCGGATGCCCGAGCCGGTGGACCGCGACGACATCGCCCATGCCCGGGCGGCGATTGCCGCCCTCGGGCCCTATGACGTGGGGCAGGGCGTGGTCATCTCCGAACGCCGGATCGTGGCGGTGGAGGGCGCCGAAGGCACGGATGGCATGCTGGAGCGCTGTGCCGCCATGCGCGCGAGCGGGCGCATCAAGTGGCCGGCCGATACCGGTCTCCTGGTCAAGGCGCCGAAGCCGGGGCAGGACCGTCGCCTCGACATGCCGGCCATCGGGCCGGCAACGGTCGCCAGGGTCGCCGACGCCGGCCTCCGGGGCATTGCCGTGGAGGCGGGCGGAACGCTGATGGTGGAGCCGCAGGCCATGATCCAGGCGGCCGACCGGCATGGCCTGTTCATCGTCGGTGTCGATCGCCCTGGGGCCGCTTCGCCATGACCGGGTCGGGAACGCGGCCACTCGACGTGTTCGTCGTGGCCGGTGAGGATTCGGGGGACCAGCTGGGGGCCCATCTCATGGACGCGCTGGCCACCATGCATGAGGGCGGCGCGCGCTTCCGCGGTGTCGGCGGAGCCCGCATGGAGGCTCGCGGCCTGGTCTCGCGCTTTTCCATGGCGGACATCTCCCTGTTCGGGCTGACATCCGTCATCGCCCATATTCCGCGCGTGCTGCGCCGCATCCGCGAGACTGTTGCTGCCATAGCCGCCGATCCGCCCGATGTGCTCGTCCTGATCGACAGCCCGGGATTCAACGGCCGCGTCGGTCGCGCCGTCCGCAAGCGGCTGCCCGATCTGCCGATCATCTTCTACGTCTCGCCGTCGGTCTGGGCCTGGCGGCCTGGCAGGGCGCCCCGCATGAGGGCCTATGTCGATCACATCCTCGCCCTGCTGCCCTTCGAGCCGGAGGTCCATGTCCGGCTCAAGGGGCCGCCCTGCACCTATGTGGGGCACCCGATCAGCGAGCGCCTCGCCGATCTGCGCCCGGACGCGCAGGAGCGGGAACGGCGGCACGGTGAGCCGCCGCGCGTGCTTGTGCTCCCCGGCAGTCGCAAGCTGGAGATCCAGCGGTTGTCGGACCTGTTCGGTGCCGTCATGGCGCGAACCGAGGACACAATGGGGCCCGTCGACTGGGTGTTGCCTGCGGTGGTGCGCCATCGCCGGCTGATCGAGCGCGAGGTCGCCTCCTGGCCGATCCGACCGCGGATCATCACTAGCGAGGAAGAGAAGTTCGCGGCCTTCCGCACGGCGAGGGCCGCGCTGGCCTGCTCGGGAACCGTGACACTCGAGCTTGCCGTGGCCGGCGTTCCCCATGTCGGCACCTATCGCACTGGCTGGCTAGAGGCGCAGATCGCCCGCCGGCTCATCACGGCCGACACCGCGATCCTCGCCAATCTGGTGATCGGCCGGAAGGTGGTGCCCGAGTTCCTCCAGGAGTTCGCCACGGTCGAGGCGGTGACCGGCGCGCTGGTCGATGTGATCCGCGACGGGGCGGCCCGCCAGCGCCAGATTGAGGGCTTTGCCGAGATCGACGCGATCATGGACTTTTGCGGCGAGACGCCGAGCCGCAAGGCGGCGGCGATCGTCCTCAAGGTGCTCGACGAGCGCCGATCCGGCGCAGGCCGCACGGCCACCCCCTGAAGCGAAACGGGACGCCGAGGCGTCCCGTTCACATGACTCACCAGATGGGCCGGCCGCTCTCAGCCCTTGCGGCGCGAGATGGGCACATAGTCCCGGCGGGGCGAGCCGGTATAGAGCTGGCGCGGGCGGCCGATCTTCTGCTGCGGATCCTCGATCATTTCCTTCCACTGCGCGATCCAGCCGACCGTGCGCGCCAGCGCGAAGAGCACGGTGAACATGGCGGTGGGGAACCCCATCGCCTTGAGCGTGATCCCCGAATAGAAGTCGATGTTCGGATAGAGCTTCTTCTCGATGAAGTAATCATCCGACAGCGCGATTCGCTCGAGCTCGACCGCAACATCGAGAAGCGGATCATCCTTGATGCCAAGCTCGTTCAGCACCTCATGGCAGGTCTTCTGCATGATCTTGGCGCGCGGATCGTAGTTCTTGTACACCCGGTGACCGAAGCCCATCAGGCGGAACGGGTCGTTCTTGTCCTTCGCCTTGGCGATGAACTTCGGAATGTTGTCGACCGAGCCGATCTCGCTGAGCATCTTCAGCGCGGCCTCGTTGGCGCCGCCATGGGCGGGGCCCCACAGGCAGGCAATGCCCGCCGCGATGCAGGCGAACGGATTGGCGCCCGAGGATCCTGCCAGGCGGACGGTCGAGGTCGAGGCATTCTGCTCGTGGTCCGCGTGCAGGATGAAGATGCGATCCATGGCCCGAGCCAGAACCGGATTGGGCTTGTACTCCTCGGCCGGAACGGAGAAGCACATCCGCAGGAAGTTCGACGCATAGTCGAGCGAGTTCAGCGGATAGACGAAGGGCTGACCGATCGAATACTTGTAGGCCATGGCCGCCAGAGTGGGCAGCTTGGCGACCAGGCGGATCGACGAGATCATGCGCTGCTGCGGATCGGCGATGTCGATCGAGTCGTGGTAGAAGGCCGACAACGCGCCGACAGCGGCGACCATCACCGCCATCGGGTGGGCGTCACGGCGGAATCCCAGGAAGAAGCGCGACATCTGGTCATGCACCATGGTGTGGTGGGTGACCCGATAGTCGAAATCGGCCTTCTGGGCGGCAGTCGGCAGATCGCCGTAGAGCAGGAGATAGCAGGTTTCCAGGAAGTCGCCGTGCTCGGCCAGCTGCTCGATCGGATAGCCGCGGTAGAGCAGGACACCCTCATCGCCGTCGATATAGGTGATCTGGCTCTCGCAGCTCGCCGTCGAGGTGAAGCCGGGATCGTAGGTGAACATGCCGGTCTGGGCATAGAGCTTGCCGATGTCGATCGTCGACGGGCCGATGGTACCGTGCGAGACGGGCAGAGTGACCGTCTTGTCGGCATAGGTCAGTGTGGCCGTCTTGCCATGAGCGGACATTGGCAACCTCTTGATTTCTCGAAATGATTCGAACCTGCTCGCGCGAATGACCCTAGCCGACATCCGGGCGCGCCCCCACGTCTCCGGATAGACCCTTTTGCGCAGCGCGGCAAGCGGCCGGGCGTCAGACATTGGACGGTCCGCCGGCCGGCGGCATCGGGCATCCGGCCGGCTGGCCCCGATCCGCCCGGACGGTCAGCGCGCCTGGTCGGCGATCCGTGCCAGGCTTTCCTCGCGACCGAGCACATCGAGCACATCGAAAATGCCGGGGGAGGTGGTCCGGCCGGTCAGGGCCGCGCGCAGCGGCTGGGCCAGAGCCCCGAGCTTGATGCCCCGCGCCTCGGCTTCGCCGCGCACGGCCGCATCGGCACTGGCCGCCGACCATTCGCCGAGGCCGGCAAGGCGGCCGTGGAGGGCAGCCAGATGCGCGCGGGCATCCGCGGTCAGCAGGGCCGCCGCCTTGGGGTCGACCTGGATCGGCCGGCGGGCCAGGATGAAGCTCGCGCCATCGATCAGCTCGAGCACGGTGCGCGCGCGCTCCTTCAGCCCCGGCATGGCCTTGAGGATCTGGCCCCGCACGGCCGGCGTCAGGGCCTCGGCAATGGCCTTTCCACCCTCGATATGCGGCAGCACGTCGTCGATGGCCGCCATCAGCCGGTGATCCTCGGCATGACGGATGTAATGAGCGTTGATGGCCTCGAGCTTGGCAAAATCGAAGCGCGCGGCCGACCGGCCGACCTGGGCGAGGTCGAAGGCCGCAATCATCTCCTCGGTCGAGAAGATTTCCTGGTCGCCGTGGCTCCAGCCCAAACGGACCAGATAGTTGCGCAAGGCCTCCGGAAGGTAGCCCAGGGCGCGATACTGTTCGACACCAAGGGCGCCGTGACGCTTGGAGAGCTTGGCGCCATCCGGCCCGTGGATCAGCGGGATATGGGCCATGGCCGGCACGGGCCAGCCGAGCGCTTCGTAGATCTGGATCTGGCGTGCGGCATTCGTGAGATGGTCCACGCCGCGGACGACGTGGGTCACGCCCATGTCGTGGTCGTCAACCACCACGGCGAGCATATAGGTCGGCGTGCCATCCGAACGCAGCAGGACGAGATCATCGAGATCCTTGTTGGGGATGACCACGCGCCCCTGCACCAGGTCATCGACGACCGTCTCGCCGGTCTGTCTGGCCTTGAGGCGGATGACCGGCTTCACGCCGGTGGGCGCCTCGGACGGGTCACGGTCGCGCCAGCGACCGTCGTAGCGCGGCGGGCGGCCCTCCTGCATGGCCTGCGTCCGCATCTGTTCCAGCTCCTCCGCGGAGGCATAGCAGTGGTAGGCGCGCCCCTGGGCCAGAAGGCTGCGTGCCACCTCGGCATGACGCTCCGCGCGCGAGAACTGAAAGATCGTCTCGTCATCCCAGTTCAGCCCCAGCCACGAGAGGCCGTCGAGGATCGCGTCGATGGCCTCGCGGGTCGAGCGCTGGCGATCCGTGTCCTCGATACGCAGCAGCATCTTGCCGCCGGTCTTGCGCGCATAGAGCCAGTTGAACAGGGCCGTGCGGGCGCCGCCGATGTGCAGGAACCCGGTCGGGGAGGGAGCGAAACGGGTGACGACCGTCATGGTTCATCCGAAGGCGACAGGGGGCGGGCGGACGGCTAGCCTGTCCGCGAAAGCGCGTGCGTGTAGCACGGAGCGGGCCGGGAGGGGAACTGGTCTTGCAGGCGCGAGCGAAGGCTCTGGCCGGGAGCATCGGCGCTGCCGCGCCAGGCGGCCGCGTCGGGCTGCAGCTCCTCGCCGGCCTGTCGGCCGGGCTTCGGGAGCGTCTGCGCGGCTGGCTTGTGCTGGAAATCGATCGTGGCCGCCTGTTCCTCGGCCTGCCCGTCGCCTTCGCCGCCGGGATCCTTCTCTATTTCGCCGCGCCCGACGAGCCGGTGGTGGCCGCACCGCCCCTGGTCACCGCCCTGCTGGCCATCGGTGCGGCGCTCGCCCGCGCGACCCGATGGCTGCGCATCGGCCTGATGGGCGCAGCCACCGTGGCGGCCGGCTTTGCCTTGGCCACGCTCAGGACAGCGCTCGTGGCCCATCCCGTCCTCGGCGCGGAAACGGCGACCGTGCGCGTGACCGGCTGGGTCGAGATGGTCGAGCAACGCGAGAGCGGTGACAGGGTCACCCTGCGTGTGATCGGGATCGAGCCCGCGTCGCCGTCTCCGGTCGAGCGGGTCCGGCTGGTCAGCCGTGGGCGCACGGCCATGCAGGTCGGCACGGCCTACACCATTGCCGCACGGTTGCGACCGCCCGCCGACGCGCAGGGGCCGGGGCTCTATGACTTCTCCCGCGAGGCCTATTTTGCCGGCATCGGCGCATCGGGTCTGGCCTTCGGCCGGCCGGTGCCCGCCGAGGCCGGGCCAAAGCCCTGGTCCATCGCGGCCCGCGAGCGGCTCGAGGATATCCGCGGCACGATCAGCCGGCGCATTCGTGCGGCGATCCCCGGTCAGGCCGGTGCGGTCGCCGATGCTCTGGTGACGGGCAAGCGCGACGGCATTCCCGAAGCGCTCAACGAGGCCCTGCGCGCCGCCGGAACCTATCACATCCTGTCGATCTCCGGCTTCCACATGGCGCTGGTGGCCGCGCTCGTCTTCGCCTGCGTGCGCGGTTCGCTCTCGCTGATCCCGGTGCTGGTTCTGCGGCATCGCGTGAAGGCCTGGGCGGCGATGGTCGCGCTGGGGGTATCGACGGCCTATCTGCTGATCTCGGGCGCGGAAGTGGCCACCCAGCGATCCTGGATCATGGTGGCGGTGGTGCTGGTGGGCATCGTCCTCGACCGCGGAGCCCTCACCCTGCGCACGCTCGCGATTGCCGCCCTGATCGTCCTGACGGTCGCTCCCGAGAGCCTGCTCGGACCGAGCTTCCAGATGTCGTTCGCCGCCACGCTGGCCCTCGTCTCGGGTTATGGCGGCCTCAGGCCCTGGGCCGAGCGTCACGCCGAGACCCGCGGCGGCATCGGACGGGCCGCTCTGATGGTGAGCGGCGGCGTGGTCGGGCTCGCCCTGTCCTCGCTCGTCGCCTCGCTCGCCACGACACCCTATGCCGCCCACCACTTCAACCTGGTCCACCTCTACGGCGTGCCGGGCAACCTCCTGGGGGCTCCGATTGTCGAGTTTTTCGTGATGCCCCTGCAGATTCTGGCCCTTCTCCTCTGGCCCCTGGGCTGGGATGGTCCGGTCTGGGCGCTGGCCGGCCAGGGGGTCACCGCCTTCATCCGATCGGCAGAATGGGTCGCCTCCTGGCCCGGCGGCAAGGCGCTGGTGCCATCCTTCGGCCCTGTCGCGCTCGGCCTGCTCTCGGTCGGCCTGATCCTCGCCGCTGCCCTCTCGACCCCTTTGCGCTGGCTGGGAGTGCCCGTGCTGCTCGCCGGGATGGGACTGGCCGCCTGGCGAGACCCGCTGCCTGACATTCGCATCGATGCTGACGGATCCACAGTCGCCGCGCGCGGGGCGGACGGCCGTTTGCGGGCGGTCTCTGCCACGGCGAGCCGCTTCACGCTCCAGCGCTGGCTTGCCAGCGAGGGCGATGGCCGCAGCGCGGCCGACCAGACGCTGCGCGACGGCGTGGCCTGCGATTCCCTCGGCTGCGCCATGGCCCTGGCGGGCGGCGGACGCATCGCCGTGCCCCGCGATCCGGAGGCTCTTGCCGATGACTGCCGCGAGGCCCGCATCGTTGTCACACGTCACCGGCCACCGGACGGGTGCGCGGCCACGATCATCGACCTTGCAGGACTGGCCTGGACCGGCGCGGTAGCTCTGCGGACTGCAACCGACCGGCTCGCCGTTGAGCCAAGCCGTCCCCCATCAGGCTTCCGACCCTGGTACCGACCGCGACCTCCCGGCGAAACAAGGCCGCTCGTCCGCCCGCCCGGAGCCGACCGGCCCGCCGTTCCGTCCGATTCCGGCGCCGCGCCCTGGCCGGCCATGGGCGACGCACAGACCGGTGATGATCCATCCGGCCTTGATTTCGCCTCCGATAGAGAGCCGGCTCAATAGCGGCGGATCAGGCCGACGAGCTTGCCCTGGATGCGGACCCGGTCCGGGCCGAGAACCCGCGTCTCATAGGCCGGGTTGGCCGCCTCGAGCGCGATGGAGGTGCCGCGCCTGCGCAGCCGTTTGAGAGTGGCCTCCTCATCATCGATCAGGGCAACGACGATGTCGCCGGTCTCGGCACTGTCGGACTTGCGGATGAGCGCAAGGTCGCCCTCCAGAATGCCCGCCTCGATCATCGAATCACCCCTGACCTCAAGGGCATAGTGCTCGCCCCGCGAGACCAGTTCCGGCGGGACGGACAGGGTGCTGATCCGGTTCTCGATCGCCTCGCGCGGCACGCCGGCCGCGATCCGGCCCATGACCGGCACCACCACCGGCATCACTGCCTCCTCGTCAGAGGCCTGTGGCCGGGCGCGGCCCAGCGAGCCCTCGATGACGCTCGGCGCAAACCGGCCCCGCGTCGGTCCGGCCGATTGTTCCGGCTGCCGAATCACTTCCAGCGCCCGGGCACGGTTCGGTAGCCGGCGAATGAAACCGCGCTCCTCCAGCGCCGTGATCAGGCGATGGATGCCGGACTTGGACTTCAGGTCCAGGGCCTCCTTCATCTCCTCGAAGGAGGGCGGAACGCCGCTTTCCTTCAGCCGCTCCTGGATGAAGCGAAGGAGTTCGCTCTGCTTGCGCGTCAGCATCGGCCTCTTGTCCCTGGCTCTGATCCGCCCGACTCGCTCGAACAGATCATGAACAAAGCCTATCTGTTCTTTGTGTGTTCCGCAAGGGTTGAGATCTGGTGAACCGGAGCCCTCGTCAGCGGGGCAGGCGCAGGATCGCGCACGGGTCGCCCGCGCGCGCCGGTGCAGCGAAGGGCGCGCGCAGCACCAGCGCGTCGGCTTCGGCCAGAACCCGGATCATGGAGGAATCCTGCACCGGAAAGGGCGTGGCGATCAGCCCGCCGTCGGTGATCGACAACTGCGCGCGCAGATAGTCGGCTCTCAGGTCATTGGCGGGCAGGTCGCGGCCGAGCACGGCGGGCTCGAGCGGCGTTTCGACCGTTATGGCGCCTGACAGGCGTCGCAGCAGGGGGGCCAGGAAGAGCAGCGAACAGACGAACGACGCAACCGGATTGCCCGGCAATCCGATCAGCCGCATCCGGCCCAGATCGGCCATCATCAGGGGCTTGCCGGGGCGCATGGCGATCTTCCAGAAGCCGAGGCGCGCGCCGATCCGATCCATGACCTCCCGCATCAGGTCATATTCTCCGACCGAGGCGCCGCCCGAGGTCACCAGCACGTCAGCGCCAGCGTCCCGCGCCTGGACGACGGCCGACAGCGTCGCGTCGAGCTGGTCCGGGACGATGCCCAGATCCTGGGGCACGCCGCCTTCCCGGCGCACGAGCGCCGCGATGGCAAGGGCATTCGACGAGACGATCTGTCCAGGCCCCGGCTGTTGCCCCGGCGGCACAAGCTCGTCGCCGGTCGAGAGAATGGCGACGCGGGGACGGCGGCGCACCGGCACCATGGGATGGTTCATGGCTGCCGCCAGGGCGATAGCGCGCGGATCGAGCCGCGTGCCGGCGACAAGGCCGGTCATGCCTTCGGCGAAATCCAGCCCCCTGGGTCGGATGAACTGTCCCGGTTTGGCAGCCTCGGTCATCGTGACCAGGTCGCCCGACCGCACGGCCTTTTCCTGCATTACCACGGCGTCTGCACCCGGTGGCAGTTCGCCGCCCGTGAAGATGCGCAATGCCGTTCCGGGGCCAAGCGCCACGGTCGAGGGCCGTCCGGCCGCCGATTCGCCGATCACGCGCAGGGAGCCGGGCAGGTCGGCGGCCCGCACGGCGTAGCCGTCCATCGACGAGACGGCGGCCGGCGGTTGCGAACGGGTTGCCTTCAGATCCTCGGCAAGGGTGCGTCCATCCGCTTCCGCCAGGGGGACAGTCTCGACCTCCAGCGGCCGAACGCCGTCGAGCACCATGGCCAGCGCGTCTGCAACGGACGTCAGCCCTGACAAGGCTCAGCCCGCCCGATAGTCGCCCGAGGCACCGCCGGACTTCTCCAGAAGCCGGATGGCCTCGATGCGCATGGAGCGATCAACGGCCTTGACCATGTCATAGATGGTCAGGCACGCCACGGCCACCGCCGTCAGGGCCTCCATCTCCACGCCGGTCTGCCCGGTCACCTTGACACTGGCACTGACGCGCAGGCCGGGCAGCGCCGCGTCCGCCGCGACATCGACAGCCACGCGCGAGATCAGCAGCGGATGGCAGAGCGGGATGAGCTCGTGGGTCCGCTTGGCCGCCATGATGCCGGCGAGACGGGCCGTGCCCAGCACGTCTCCCTTCTTGGCTTCGCCTGCCTGGACCAGCGCGAGCGTCTCGGGCTTCATGACCACGCAGCCTTCGGCCACGGCCACGCGCTCGGTCGCGGCCTTGGCCGAGACATCGACCATGTTGGCCTTGCCGCTCGCATCGAGATGGGTGAGCACCTGTCCCTGGGCCATGCCTGTCCTGCCGTCCGTCGCCGGCGCTGTCGTCGACCGTCGAGCCGGATTAGCCGCAACGGGCAGGCGACGCAACGGCGGCGTCAGCCGGCCGCCGTGGCGTCATCCTGCGGTTCGCTGGCGGCCTGCCGGATGGCGCCGGCGATCGTTTGCGGATCCTCGGCCCCCGCAAGGCCGTAGCGGCCGCCGACGATGAAGAACGGCACGCCCGTGATGCCGATGCGCTGGGCCGAGGCGATCTCCCTGCGGGTGCGCTCGACGTCGGCATCGCTTGCGTAGAGTTGCGCCAGCAACTCGCCATCCAGACCGTGGGCGACACCGATGGCGATCAGGGTCTGGCGATCGGCAAGATTGCGACCCTCGAGGAAGAAGGCCCGGAACAGCTCCTCGACAACCGCATCTTGCGCGCCGGTGGACCGCGCCCACAGGATCAGCCGGTGGGCGTCGAGCGTGTTGGGAGAAACCGTGATCGCATCGAACGCAAAGGCAATGCCTTCTTCGGCGCCGACCGCCATCAGCCGGTCGTGAAGCCCGGCGATCCGTTCCCGGCTGCCGAACTTGCCCAGCATGTAGGCCTCCCGCGGGACACCGCCCTCGGGAATCTCCGGTGCCAGCTGATAGGGACGCCATTGCACGTCAACGGCAATGTCGGGGACCAGCGCAAGCGCCCTTTCGAGCCGCCGCTTGCCGACGAAGCACCAGGGGCAGACCACGTCCGAGACCACGTCGACGACGAGGGCAGGGACGGGCGGGGGGCGGTCATCGGCCATGCGAACTCCTGCGGCAGGCCCGCAAGACTAGCCCCCCGTCGCGCTGCGCGCCACCTGCAGCATCTGTTCGAGCGCCGCCTTGGTTTCCTCCAGGGGATCGCGGGCGGGCGGCACATCCTTCGGCCGCGTGTCCTCGAAGGGGATCGGCCCGGCGCGCCGGCTGCCGCCAGGCACGGCCAGAGGCGTGATCCCGGTGGCCTCCAGCCGCCCGGCGAGGCCAACAATCGCGCGACCGTCGCCGATCACGCCCGCCACGCGCTGGCCGAGAACCGGATCAGCCCGGATCACCGGAGCAATCTCCCCGCCGGCTTCGGCATAGGCGGCACGGATATCGCTTTCCGGGAAGCGGCGACCGCCGATCGCAACGAGTCCCGGCTCGCTCTCGCCGATCGCCAGCGCCGAGGCGCTCGGGATGGCTGTCACGGTGAGCCCGCAGGCGTGGAAGCCGGCCGCATCGACCGCCCAGCTTGGCCCCCGCATGCGTTCGGCTCCCGGCGGAAAGGCGGTGCGCGGCACCATGGCGCCGGCAAGTTCCAGTTGCCCTTCCTTGCCGGCCCGCGCTTCCACCAGAACCGGCGCCTGCCCGGCACTGGTGGCAAAGGAGTCGCCGCCGGCCCGGATCGCCGGCATGCCTTCGGCAAGGAGCGTTCGCACCACGCCGGCTTCGCCGGCGGCCAGAAGCGTATCGACCACCACACCCGGCGGCCGCAGCAGCGCAGCGGCGGCGACCTCCGACGACCGACGGGCGACCAGCAGCACATGGCGCAACGAGGGGGCGGACGGGTTCTCGAGACAGCCGGCAAAGGCGGCGGGCAGGATGGCGTGGGTCACCCCATCGGCGCTCAGCCGGTCGGCGAAGACGCGCGGCGCGAAGGGCGGGTGCAGGATGAGGTGGCAGCCTGACATCAGCCAGGGCACCAGTTGCAGGGCAACGCCGGCGAAGCTGTCCGGTGCCAAGGTGGCGGCCAGAGTGGCGCCGTCGTCGGGCACCATGGTCATGAAGGCGGCGAGGCCGCCGGCCGCCAGTTCGGCGTGGCTGCGCGCGACCGCCACATGGCCGCTCGCCGAGGCATCCGCCGTGACCACGACAACGTGACGGGCCGCCGGGCCGCTGCGCTCGACCTCCACCGGATCGGCCGGTCCCGGATCGATGAGCACATCATCCAGCGGCACCACGCCGTCGAGCGCGGGGCCGCCCAGCGACAGGACGAAGCGGATCGAGAACACCTCGGCCGCCGCAAAGCGCATGAGGTCCGCGCAGTCCACGGGACCAGCCCGGCCGCAGGTCAGGATCGCCTTGGAGCCCACGGTCTTCAGATGGGCAACCGTCTCCCGACGGCCCCAGCCAAGGGGGATCGGTGCTGCGATGAGGCCGGCCCGCGCGAGCGCCAGCAGGGCGGCCACACCCTCGCTGGACAGTGCAAACAGGGTGGCAACCACCGTATCGGCCTGCAGGCCCAGATCCCGCAGCCGGCCCGCGAGCCGATCCACCAGCCGATCGAGCTCCGCCCAGGTCAGGGAGCGCGCCGCGCCGCCGATGATGGCCTGACGGTTGACCGCATCGGTGAGGGCCGGGGCGTCAGGGCGAAAGGTCGCAGCCCGACGCAACAGGCCGTCGAGCGTGGCCGTCATCTGCTCCGAACGGCCTGCCGACCTGTCACCGCCGAGAATCACGGTCCCCACCTCAAGGCTCTTGCCGCCACCATGTCTCTGTCAGATAGCCGAAAACGGATGATTCGGCAGGAACGCCGACATGGTTCCAGCGGGCGATCCACTGGGCCGGCTGGTGGAACAGCGGCACCCAGTAGAAGCCGGCCATCAGCACGCGATCGAGCGCCCGGCACGCTGCGACGAGATCATCGCGCGTGCGTGCTTCCACGAGGGCCGCCACCAGGGCATCGACGGCCGGATCGTCGATCCCGGGCACGTTCCGGCTGCCCGGCGTGCGGCCGGCCTCGCGGCCCCAGTAGAAGGCCTGCTCGTTGCCGGGGGAGAGCGAGACGGTCCACCAGCGATAGTCGATCATGTCGAAGTCGTAGTCGCGCACGCGCCGGTCGTACTGGACCGCATCGACATTGCGGACATGGGCCTGGATGCCGGCGCGACGCAGCATGCGCTGGAACGTCAGGGCGAGGCGCTCCTGATCCCGCGTGGCCACCAGGATTTCAAAGGTGAAGGGCGCCCGGCTGTCGCGATGCACCAGCTGGCCGCCCGCCAGATCCCATCCGGCCTGCCGGAACAGCGCGATCGCCTGCCGCAGGCGGTTGCGATCCGATCCCGTGCCGTCGGAGACGGGGACGCGGTAGCTGCCGTCGAGAAAGGCCTTGGGAAGGCGGGCGCCGGCACGTTCGAGCATGTCCCTTTCCCGCTCCGTGGCCGGGACGCCGGCGGCAGACAGTTCGGAGCCCTCGAAGATCGAGGTCGTGCGCTCGAAGCCGCCGGAATAGAGGCTGCGGTTGGTCCACTCGAAATCGAACAGCAGCCCGATGGCCTCGCGCACCCTGATGTCCGCGAACAGAGCCCGGCGGGTGTTCATGGCATAGGCACGGATGCCCCGCGGCGTCCCCGGCCGAAGCGTGTCGCGCCGCACCCGCCCCTCGCGGGCGGCGGGGAAGCCATAGCCCTCCATCCACAGTCCGGGGTCGGTCTCGACGCGGAAATCGACCAGGCCGCGGCGGAAGGCCTCGAACAGCGTATTGGCATCGCGGTAGAAATCGAAGCGCAACTCGTCGAAATTGTAGAAGCCGCGGTTGATCGGCAGGTCCGCGCCCCACCAGGCGGGATCCCGGACCAGCGTCAGGCTCTCGCCGGGCCGCACCTCGCCCACGCGATAGGGCCCTGAGCCGGTCAGCGGGGTCAGCGTGGTCTCCTCGAACCGCGACGGATCGGTGGCATGGGCCGGCAGGATCGGCATCAGCCCGAGAATCAGCGGCATTTCCCGATCCTGCGCGCCGGTCAGATCGAAGCGCACCAGATGAGCATCAAGCTGTTCCGCCCGCACCACCTTGCGATAGTAGGCGCGGTGATTGGGGCGCCCGTGATCGCGTAAGAGCTCGAAGGAGAACAGCACGTCACGGGCGGTGACCGGCCGGCCATCGGAAAAGCGCGCGCGCGGATCGAGGTGGAAGATGATCCAGTCCCGTTCGTCGGGCACCTCCAGTCCCGAGGCGATCTGCGGATAGAGCGAGAACGGCTCGTCATAGGATCGCTGCAGCAGCGTCTCGTGCAGGTATTGGCGCGTTCCAGGCACCGGCAGGCCGCGCACGACGAAGGGGTTGAGCGTGTCGAACGTGCCGAGCACCCCGTGAACCAGCCGCCCGCCCTTCGGGGCATCACGGCGGGAATAGCGGGCGTGAACGGTCTCCGGAGCGGAGGCCGGCTCGCCGTGCATGGCAATCGCGCGGATGACTGGACGGCGCGCCGGATCGGCTGCGACACGCGCTGGAAAGACGGACAGGCCCGCAACCGCGAGCAGGGCTTGGCGACGGTTCAGGGGCATCGGCAATCCATGGTCGGCAGGCAAGCTATCACGCACAGGCGATTCCTGCTTTCCATCTGCCGGGCGAGCGGCTATCAACCGCGGCGCCGGCCAGCGCCCAAGTGTCGCCACGTTCGGTGGCGAAAGGACGCGACCCGCTGAGATTGATCGTTCCGAACCGCAGCCGTCCGTGCGCTCCCGGAACCAGACCGAAAGGGCTGTTCCATGTTCCATTCCGTCTCTACCGCGGTCCGATTCGGACTCGGTGCAGCCCTGTTCCTGCTGGTCCCCTCCGTGGCCTCCGCCCAGGCGCAGCGGCCCGCACAGCGCCCGGCGCAGCCGGCGCAGCAGCAACAGCAACAGCAGGCGCCGGCGGCCCAGCAGCCTGCTGCCGGTTCGCCGGGCGAGAACCTCGCGGCGGTCCAGACGCCGTGGGTCAAGCTGTGCGATGATGTTCCGGTCGACGAGCGCCAGCCACCGACCACCAAGAAGCTCTGCATGGTCGTCCAGGAGACCCGGGCCGAGAACGGCCAGATGCTCGCCTCCGTCCAGGTCCGTGAGCTGGAAGGCGAGCGCCCGCGTTTGATCGTGGCCGTTCCGGTGGGCATGTCGCTCCAGCCGGGCATCCGCGTCGTTCTGGAGGGCGGCACCGGCCAACCCCAGCCGCAGGCCATGCGCTACGAGGTTTGCCTGCCCAATGCCTGCTTTGCCCAGATGGAACTGCAGCCGGATTTCCTGACCCGCATGAAGCGGGCCAACAACCTGCAGATCCAGGTCGTCAACATGAACAACCGCGCCATCTCGCTCGGCATGTCGCTGCAGGGATTTGCCCAGTCCTACGACGGCGCTCCGGTCGATCCGCGCGCCTACGAGGAAAGCCAGCGCCGCCTCCAGCAGGAGCTCCAGCGCCGCGGCGAGGAGGCTCAGCGTCGGCTTCAGCAGCAACAGCAGCAGCAGGGTGGTGCCGCCGCGCCGGGCGCATCCCCGGGCACCGGCGCACCGGCCGGCATGACCCCGCTCGCTCCGCCGCAGCGCTGATCATCGCGACAGACACGCCATCTCCTCGGGGCGCGGGAATCTTCCCGCGCCCTTTTCATTTGGCGCGGGACCGGCTTGGATGCGCTGCAGCATCGGCCGATCCGCCGAATTGCCCGCGTCCGTTCGGCCCGCTAGCCGAAGGCAGAACCGGGAGGAGCCCCATGAAGCTGCCGCGCAACGTCTTCAAGCCGCTGGCGATCGGAGCCCCTGCGCCGCTGCGCGAGCTGCCGGTGCGGCTCGAGCGCATGATCCATTTCGTGCCGCCGCATCTCGAGAAGGTCCGGGCCAAGGTTCCCGATCTGGCCCGCAGCGTCGATATCGTGCTGGGCAACCTCGAGGACGCCATTCCGGCCGATGCCAAGGAAGCCGCCCGCCGCGGCTTCATCGAGATGGTCCAGGCCACCGATTTCGGCCAGACCGGGGTATGGACGCGGGTCAATGCCCTGAACTCGCCGTGGGTGCTGGACGACCTCATGGAGATCGTCGCCGCCGTCGGCAACAAGCTCGACGTGGTCATGCTGCCGAAGGTCGAGGGCCCTTGGGACATCCACTATCTCGACCAGCTGCTGGCCCAGCTCGAGGCCCGCCATGGTGTCCGCAGGCCGATCCTCATCCACGCCATCCTGGAGACCGCCGAGGGGGTGAAGAATGTCGATGACATCGCGGCGGCCTCGCCGCGCATGCACGGCATGAGCCTTGGACCGGCCGATCTTGCGGCCTCGCGCGCGATGAAGACCACGCGCGTCGGCGGCGGCCATCCCGAATACAAGGTCGTGGCCGATGCGGCCGGCGACGGTCCCCGCGCGACCTATCAGCAGGATCTCTGGCACTACACCCTGGCCAAGATGGTCGATGCCTGCGCCGCCAACGGATTGAAGGCCTTCTATGGGCCATTCGGCGACTTTTCCGATCCCCTGGCCTGTGAGACCCAGTTTCGCAATGCGTTCCTGATGGGCTGTGCCGGGGCCTGGACGCTGCATCCGAGCCAGATCGACATCGCCAAGGCGGTCTTTTCTCCCGATCCCGCCGAAGTGGCCTTCGCCGCGCGCATTCTCGCCGCCATGCCCGATGGGACCGGCGCGGTCATGATCGACGGCAAGATGCAGGATGATGCCACCTGGAAGCAGGCCAAGGTGATGGTGGATCTTGCCCGCATGGTCGCGGCCAAGGATCCGGCGTTCGCCGGACGCTACGCCCTGTGAACGCAGCCGGACCACCTCTGCCGGTTGACAGAGGGGGCCAGCCGGCGCAAAACCCCCAGCCGCCCAAACGGAAGGGACGTATCGGGTTCGTGATCGACAAGCCTCGGGTCGCCAAGTTCAAGATCGGACAGGTCGTCCGCCACCGGATCTATCCGTTCCGTGGCGTGGTCTTCGACGTCGATCCGACCTTCGCCAACACCGAGGAGTGGTACCAGTCCATCCCCGCCGAGATCCGCCCGGCCAAGGACCAGCCCTTCTATCACCTCCTCGCCGAGAATGCGGAGACCGAATACATCGCCTATGTGTCGGAGCAGAATCTCGTGCCCGACACCAGCGGCGAGCCGGTGCGTCATCCGCAGGTGGACGAGCTGTTCGAACGCGACGAAAGCGGCGCCTATCGCACCCGCCGCTCGGGACTGCACTGACAGCCTTCGCCTGCCGACAGGCGACGATCCGGCGACAGGGCCCGCGGCTTTGGCCGAGCGATGCTGGACCGCCGGTGCGGGTGCCCGGTGACCTTGACCCGGTCGGTGCGGCCGTCACGGCGCGGCTGATGGTCACAGCACGTATCCCAGCCGAATGGCAGCGCCGCCCAGTCCCGTAATTGACGGCTGGCCCAGCGACCACTAGGGCGGAGAACCGTCATCGGCCGGCAGGGGCATGATCCAGGTTCTCAATCTCGCGATGCCGTTCTTCGGGCTGATCGCGCTCGGCTTCTTCACGGCGCGGTTCAAGGCCTGGCGCGGCACGGCGATCCCGGAATCGGGCCTCGCCTGGATGAACTTCTTCCTGATCTATGTGGCGCTTCCGGCACTGTTCTACCGGATCCTGGCCAAGACTCCGCTGGAAAAGCTCAACAATGTGCCCTTTGTGGCCGGCACGACGCTCGCGACCTATACGGTCTTCGCGTTCGGCTTCGCCTATGTCATGTGGCGGTCCAATGGCAACATGCGCCATGCCACGGTCGCCGGCGTCTGCGCAGCCTATGGCAATATCGGCTACATGGGTCCGGGGCTCGCCTTCTCCACGATCGGGCCTGAGGCCGCCGTGCCGGTGGCCCTGATCTTCTGCTTCGACAACATCCTGCTGTTTTCCCTCGTGCCATTGCTCATGGCGCTGTCGGGAACAGAGCGACGGTCCATCCGCTCGGTGATCTGGGAGGTGATCCGCAAGATCGCCACCCATCCCTTCATCCTGGCAACGGTTGCCGGCGTCGTCTCGGCCTTCCTGAAGATCGAGCCCCCGGAGATGATCGACCGGCTGCTGGGCTTCCTGCAATCGGCGGCCGCGCCGGTGGCATTGTTCACACTTGGCGTGACGGTCGCCCTGCGCCTCGGCAGCTTCTCCGCCCTCGCCAGAGTGGCCGCCACCATCTCGCCGATCCTGAGCCTGAAGCTCGTCATGCACCCGTTGCTGGTGATCCTGATCCTGTCGGTGCTCGGCACCTTCGAGCCCTACTGGGTCTATACGGCCGCTCTCATGGCCTGCCTGCCGCCGGCCCTCAACGTGTTCATCATCGCGCGGCAGTACGAGACCTGGGTGGAGGAGGCGTCCAACGCGGTCCTGCTCGGCACGCTTGTCTCGGTGGTCACGCTCACCACCGTCCTTTACCTGGTCAAGCAGCACCTGTTGCCGATCAACCTGTTCCCCAGCTGATCAGGCGGCCGTCGGCAGGCTGCCGCGCATCAGCCGGGGCTGCACGAAGGAGGGTTCCAGTCCCTCGCGCATGAAGGTGCGGCGCAGGGGCCCGAACTGATCCAGGGCCCACAGGCCGAGGCTGCGCAGGCCGTTGAGCGGCAGGAAGTCCGACAGCAGGGACCGGTTGAGCATGTGGATCACCGCCGAGCGCGAGACGATGTCGGCCCGGCGTGTTCGATCATAGGCCGCTGCGAGCGCCGTGCCGCCGATATCGGCGCCTGCGGCCAGCGCATCGGCCACGCAATCGGCAAGGGCTGCCCCGTCGCGAAGGCCCAGATTGAGCCCCTGCGCGCCGATGGGCGGAACGACATGGGCGGCCTCCCCGACCAGGGCTACCCGCTGGTCGGCAAACCGCTGTGGCGTCATGACCGCGAGAGGGAAAGCCCCGCGGCCGGGCTCTGCCGTGATGCGACCGAGCAATCCCTGCGAGCGGCGCTCCACCGCGCGCGCGAAGGACGCGTCGTCGAGCCCGCACAGCCGCTCGGCCTCGGGCGGGCGGACAACCCAGACCAGGCTCGACCGCAAGCCAGGCAGGGGCACCAGCGTGAACGGGCCGTCGGGCGTGTGGAACTCGGTCGAGACATCCTGGTGCGGCCGGGTATGGCGGAGGTTGGCGGTCACTGTCACCTGGGGATAGCGCTCCTCGACCACCGGGATGCCGGCCGCCTCGCGCACGATCGAACGGCGCCCGTCGGCCCCCACGACGAGCGCGCCGGCAAGACGCTCCCCGTCCGCCAGAACCACCTCGGCGCCCTCATCGCCGATGGCCACCGCCGTCACGCCCGCCGGGTAGCGGGGGATGCCGGCTTCGCCGATCGCCTCCGTCAGGGCCGCATTGAGATCGTCATTCGCGATGTTGTAGCCGAAGGCCTCCAGCCCGAGCTCGCTGGCGCGCCCCTCGAACAGGGGGGCCCGGATCAACCGTCCGGTATCGTCGACCAGCCGCATGACGGCGAGCGGGGCGGCCCGATCTGCGACGCGCTGCCAGACGCCGAGTGCCTCCAGCGCCCCGACCGACCCGCGCAGCAGCGCGCTGGTCCGGCGGTCACCGCCGGGACGGTGCGGCGGAGCGGCAATCGCCACCCTCGCTCCGGCGTGGTGCAGCGCCAAGGCCGCGAACAGCCCGGCGGGCCCGCCCCCCACCACAATCACACGGGTGGCTCGCGGGGCCGGGGAGCGTCGCGGTGATCTCGGACCTGTCGCCATGTTCTGGACCCTCCGAAGAGGCCTATCATGCCAGCCGGGAGCCGCGGAAGTCTTGCGGCGCCTCTGACCGTCACGACGGCCTGTGCTAGCCTTGCTCCGACGTGGATCGCAGATCGGGGGAGCGGGAGTGGGCATGGTGCCGCAGGGGGATGCAGCCGGTCAGGGATCGCCAGCGCGCCGCCTGGCAGCCCTCGCTGTTCATGCCTTCACGGCGTCGGGAGCCGTTCTGGGGCTCCTCGCGCTCGAGGCTGCCACGCGACAGGACTGGACGGGCATGTTCGTCTGGCTGGGGCTGGCTCTCGTCGTCGACGGCGTCGACGGGACGATGGCGCGGTCCGTGCGGGTGGCGGAGGTCTTGCCGCGCTTTTCCGGCGATATCCTCGATCTCGTGGTCGATTTCCTGACCTATGTCGTGGTTCCGGCCTATGCGCTGCTGGTGGCGGACCTGTTGCCGCCAGGCCTTGCCTGGCCGCTGGTTGGGGCCATCGTCGTGTCCTCGGCCTTCTATTTCGCCGACGGCCTGATGAAGACCGCCGAGGGCGGGTTCCGCGGGTTTCCTGCCGTCTGGAACGTTGCCGCTTTCCTGATCTTCGTCTTCGATGCCGGCGCCTGGACCAATGCCGCGCTCGTCATTGTGCTGGTGGCGGCCACCTTCGCGCCGGTCGTGATGGTCCATCCCTTCCGCGTGCGACGGCTGCGCCTCGTGACGCTGGTGGTGCTGGCGTTGTGGAGCCTCATGGCCGCAGCCGCACTCCTCGCCGGACTGAAGCCCAGCGGTTGGATCCGTGCCGGCCTTGCCATGACGAGCCTCTACTTCCTGACCATCGGCCTCACTTTCGGGCGGGCCCGTCCGGCGGCATGAGGCTCAGCCCAGCTTGAGCCTGGCATCCGCCGCGGCGAGAGCGCTGTCCACCGAGGACGACATCAGCACGCGCGGTTCCTTCAGGCCGAAATGGGCGAGCACCTCGGCAACATCTGGCCGGGCTCCCGACACGATGACGGTCGTGCCGTGCCGCTCCAGCTTATGGATGACGGATTCGAGCGTATAGGCGCCGGTTGTGTCGAGAAAGGGCACCGCTGCCAGGTCAAGGATGAAGATGCGGGGCGGGTCGCCGATCCGGTCGAAGACGGCGCCGACCGTCGCGGCTGCGCCGAAGAAGAACGTGCCATTGAGCCGGTAGATGGCAACCTCCCGGTCGGCTGCCCGCGCCGCGTCACAGGCCTCGGCCGCATCGCTCGCGTCGCCGAGATCGGGCTCGATGAACTGCCGGCCGCCCTGGATCTCAACGGCCTCTGCCATCCGATGCATGAACAGCAGCGCACCAAGCACGATGCCGACCCCGATGCCCACCGTCAGGTCGACAAAGACGGTCAGCAGGAAGCTCGACATCAGCACCATGGCATCGCCGCGCGAGGCGCGCAGCAGCGCCAGGAACTCGCGCTTCTCCGCCATGTTCCAGGCCACGATGGCCAGCACGGATGCCAGCACCGCGAGCGGAACATAGCCCATCAGGCCGCCGGCAAGGGTCAGGAAGGCCAGGAGGAAGACGGCGTGCAGCATGCCGGCAACCGGCCCGCGCGCGCCCGCGCGCACGTTGGTGGCGGTGCGTGCGATCGTCCCCGTCACCGGCAGCCCCCCGAACAGCGCCGAGGCAATATTGGCGAAGCCCTGTGCCACCAGCTCGCAGTTGGAGCGATGGCGCCGCCCGGTCATGCCATCCGCAACGACCGCCGACAGCAGCGATTCGATGCCGCCGAGCATGGCAATGGCGATGGCGGGCACGATGAGCTCGCGCAGACGCCCGATCGACAGCCCCGGCAGTCCCTGGAAGGCGATGCCGGTCGGCAAGGCCCCAAATCGCGATCCGATCGTCTCCACCGGCAAGGCGAACAGGGCGACCGCGAGCCCGCCGGCCGTAACCACGATCAGGAAGCCGGGAAGCTGCGGTCGCCACCGCCGAAGACCCACGATGACCGCCACAGCGATCAGGCTCGTGGCCATGGCAGGACCGCTCGCCGTGGGGAGGGCATGCCAGAGGACCGGCAGTTTCTCCAGAACCTCTGCCGGGTCATGCCCCGCGATCCGAAGGCCGAGCAGGTCGCGGATCTGGCTGACGAAGATGATGACCGCGATGCCGGCCGTGAACCCGACCGTGACGGGGTAGGGGATGTACTTGATGTAGGTGCCAAGGCGCAGATAGCCGACCGCAACCAGCATGATGCCGGACATGAACGTGGCGATCACCAGTCCGTCATAGCCATGGACGGCGATGGTCGTGGCCACCAGCGGGATGAAGGCCCCGGCGGGTCCGCCGATCTGGAAGCGCGATCCCCCGAGAGCCGAAATCAGGAAGCCGCCGATGATCGCGGTGACGAGCCCCTTGTCGGGCGTCGCCCCGGATGCGATCGCGATGGCCATCGAGAGCGGCAGGGCGACGATGGCAACCGTCAGGCCGGCAATGGCATCGGCCCGCAGATCGGAGAGGCCATAGCCCTCACGCAGGACGGTGACCAGCTTGGGCGTGAACAGATCACGGAATCGGGGCGGTGCGATGCTTGTCGGGGACATGACGCAACGGCGAATCGGCAGGCGGGGAACCTAGGCATCCTAACGGTGCGACGGGATGTCGCGCCATGCCGGAGGAAACCGCGCGGGCCTGCCATGCAGTGGCCTGGTCGGTCCCAAGGCATGGCGCGCCTCGCGCCGCACAAAAGGGCTTTGCCGGTGCGAAACCTTGCGGCACGCTTGGGTCAGGAGGCAACCATGCCAGGCACTGTGACCACGCACGTCCTCGACACCGCCCTTGGCCGTCCGGCGGCAGGAATCAGGTACCGGCTCTATCGGATCGACGGTGATGCGCGGACGCTGCTGACGGAAGGGACCACGAACGCGGACGGCCGGGCACCGGCTCCGATCCTCACCCCGGCAACGATCCGCCCGGGGCCCTATGTCCTGGCGTTCGACGCCGCTGCCTACCATCGGTCGATCGGGGCCGCTCTCACCGATCCACCCTTTCTCGACGTGGTGGAGCTTCGCTTCGGCATTGCTGCCGTCGATCAGCACTACCACGTGCCGCTGCTGCTCTCGCCCTTTGGCTACACGACCTATCGGGGATCATGACCGAACCGCGTGCATCACTGCGCTTTCGCCACCGGGGCCGGACCGTCGCCATTGACCGTTTCCACCCGATGACGACGGTGCTCGACTGGCTGAGGCTGGACCAGCGCCTGACCGGCACCAAGGAAGGGTGCGGGGAGGGGGACTGCGGCGCCTGTACCGTGGCACTCGGGCGCCTGAAGGCGGGCCGGTTGGTCTATGAGCCGGCCAATGCCTGCATCCTGCTGCTGGGCCAGATAGACGGAGCCGAACTGGTGACCGTCGAGGACCTGGCCTCGGCCGAGGCGCTTCACCCGGTGCAGCAGGCCCTCGTCAAGCATCACGGCTCGCAATGCGGCTTCTGCACGCCCGGCTTCGTCATGAGTCTGTTCACGCTCTACCAGGACGGCATCGTGTCATCGCAGGGTCGTGAGGCGGTGCTCACGCGCGTTGCCGGCAATCTCTGTCGCTGCACCGGCTATCGACCGATTGTCGATGCCGCGCTCGAAGCCTGCAGCGCCCCCGCCACGGACCGCTTCGCGCAGGCCGCCCCGGCAACGGCTGCCGACCTTTCGGCCCTCGCCGATCCGTCGGACCTGTTCGTCGGCGACGCGACCACGTTCTTTGCCGCGCCGGCAAGCCTCGACAGCCTCTGTCGTCTGGCGATGGACCACCCGGATGCCACCGTGATCGGCGGCGCCACGGATGTCGGTCTGTGGATCACCAAGCAGTTGCGCAGCCTGCCGAAGATCATCCACACCGGTCGGGTGGCCGAGCTTCGGCGGCTGGAGGCGGAGGCCGGAGCGTTGACCATCGGCGCAGCCGTGACCTATGCCGAGGCGCAGGCCGTGCTGGCGATGCTCGATCCGGACGTCGCCATCTGGGTGAAGCGGCTCGGCTCGGCCCAGGTCCGCGCCACCGGCACGATCGGCGGCAACATCGCCAACGGCTCCCCCATCGGAGACAGTCCGCCGCTGCTGATCGCGCTCGGGGCCCGGCTGCATCTGAGGCGCGGCGGAATCTCTCGCAGCCTGCCGCTCGAGGATTTCTTCCTCGCCTATGGCCGCCAGGACAGGGCCCCTGGCGAGATCCTCACCCATGTGACAGTGCCGAGACCCGACCCCGATGTGCAGATCCGCGTCTTCAAGCTGTCGAAGCGGATTGATCAGGACATCTCGTCGGTGCTCTGCGCCATGTCTGTCCGGCTTGAGGGGCGACGCATTGCCGCCGCGCGCATCGCCTTCGGCGGCATGGCGGGCATCCCGCGACGGGCCCCGCTGGTCGAAGCCGCGCTCACCGGCCTTGCCGTCGATGATGACGGCGCCATCATGGCTGCGATCGCGCGGCTCGGCAGCGACTTCACTCCGCTCGACGACCACCGCGCCTCGGCCCGGTACCGGCTGGAGGCGTCCATGAGTCTCATCCGCAAGGGGCTTGTCGAGATCGCGACGGGAACCCGCGCGGCGACCCGCATCGCGCCGTTGCAGGAGGCCGGCCATGCGGCATGAACCGCCGCCCCTCAAGGAGGCCGGGCGGCACGTCCACCGGTCCTTCGCCCACGATGCGGCCGAACGGCACGTCAGGGGCGCGGCACCCTATATCGACGACATCCGCGAGCCGGAGGGCACCCTGCATGTTGCTCCCGGCGGATCGCCGGCCGCCTGCGGGCGCATCGTTGCGCTGGACCTGTCGGCGGTGCGGGCTCATCCGGGCGTGGTGACGGTTCTGACCGCGGCGGACATTCCCGGTCGCAACGATGTGAGCCCGGTGGCGGGCGATGATCCGCTCTTCGCCGCGGACCGGGTCGAATTCCACGGTCAGCCGCTCTTCGCGGTGGTGGCACAGACGCGCGATGCCGCGCGGCGCGCCGTTCGCCTGGCCCGGGTCGAGGTGGACCGGCAGGCGCCGCTGGTGAGCGTTGACGATTCGCTGGCCGCCGATGCCGATCTGATGCCCGCCTATGCCTTCCGGCGCGGCCATGCCGCCGAGGTGCTCGAGGCCTCGACGTTCAGGGTCGAGGGCACGCTGAGGATCGGCGGTCAGGAGCACTTCTATCTCGAAGGTCAGGCCGCGCTCGCCGTCCCGGGCGAGGCTGGCGGTTTCACGATCCATTCCTCGACCCAGCATCCGAGTGAGGTCCAGCATGTGGTGGCGAGGGTGCTCGGGCTGCCCGATGCCGCGGTGGAGGTGGAAGTGCGCCGCATGGGTGGCGGGTTCGGCGGCAAGGAGAGCCAGGCGAGCGGCTGGGCCGCCATGGCGGCGCTCGCGGCCCATGTCACCGGCCGGCCCTGCAAGTTGCGCCTCGACCGCGACGACGATTTCACCATGACCGGCAAGCGCCACGACTTCCGCGTGGCCTATCGCGCGGCCTTCGACACCGACGGTTTGCTGGAAGCCGTGGAGGTGGATTTTGCCGGGCGCTGCGGCTACAGCCACGACCTGTCCTCGTCGATCAACGACCGGACCATGTTTCATGCGGACAATGCCTATTTCTATCCGCACGTGACCATTCGCTCGCGCCGGCTGAAGACCAACACCGTCTCCAACACCGCCTTCCGCGGGTTCGGCGGTCCGCAGGGCATGCTGTTTGCGGAGCGGCTGATGGACAGGATTGCCTGGGCGACCGGGCGAGATCCCCTCGATATCCGCTATGCCAATCTCTACGGCACCGTCGAGCGCAACGTCACGCCCTACGGCATGGTGATCGAGGACAACATCGCCCGCGAGATCATGCGCCAGCTGGAGGCGTCCTGCGACTACCGGGCGCGGCGCGGGGCGATTGCCCGCTTCAATGCCGATTCTTCGGTTCTGAAGAAGGGGCTGGCCCTGACGCCGGTGAAGTTCGGCATCTCCTTCACCACCACCTTCCTCAATCAGGCCGGCGCACTCGTCCATGTCTATCAGGACGGTTCGGTGCATCTGAACCACGGCGGCACCGAGATGGGGCAGGGCCTGTTCATCAAGGTGGCGCAGGTGGTGGCCGAGGAGTTCGGCATCGCGCTGGAGCGCGTGCGCATCACCGCCACCCATACCGGCAAGGTGCCGAACACCTCGCCGACCGCTGCTTCTTCCGGTACCGACATGAACGGCATGGCTGCACGCAGGGCCGCGGCCGAGATCAAGGGTCGGCTGGCCGAGTTCGTGGCCCGCGACTGGCAGGTGCCGGTGGCGAGCGTCGTGTTCCGTGACGACCGGGTTTTCGCCGGCGACCGCTCCGACGACTTTGCCAGCGTGGTGAAGCGTGCCTACCTCGCCCGGACGCACCTGTCCGCGGCAGGCTATTACGCCACGCCGAAGATCACCTGGGACCGGCCGAGCGGCACCGGGCGCCCGTTCTTCTATTTCGCTTATGGAGCCGCCTGCGCCGAGGTCACCATCGATACCTGGACAGGCGAATCGACCGTGGACCGGGTCGACATCCTCCATGATGTCGGCCGGTCCCTGAATCCGGCGGTCGATCTCGGCCAGATCGAGGGAGGCTTCGTGCAGGGCATGGGCTGGCTGACCGGTGAGGAGCTGGTCTTCGACGCCGAGGGCCGCCTGCGCACCCACGCTCCATCCACCTACAAGATCCCGACGGCTCGCGATGTGCCGGCGGATTTCCGCGTGGCCTTCTTCGAGCATGCCAATCGCGAGGACACGATCTACCGCTCCAAGGCGGTGGGTGAGCCGCCGCTCATGCTGGCCAATGCCGTTTTCTGCGCCCTGTCGGATGCCGTCCATGCGCTCCGTCCCGGTCGGGCGGTCGCGCTCGACGCACCGGCAACGCCCGAGGCCATCCTGTTCGCCTGCCGGGCGCAGCTGGCCGGGGAGGGCTGAGCCGATGGAGGTCTGGCCGCGCGTCGAGGCCATGCTGGAGGGCGAGGGCGCCTGCGTCCTCGTCTCCATCGTGGCGGCACGCGGTTCGGTGCCGCGGGAGAGCGGCGCGCGCATGATCGTTCGCCCGGATGGCGGCTTTCTCGGCACGATCGGCGGTGGCGC
The DNA here is from genome assembly GCA_046295035.1 of Phreatobacter sp. Taxonomy (GTDB): domain Bacteria; phylum Pseudomonadota; class Alphaproteobacteria; order Rhizobiales; family Phreatobacteraceae; genus Phreatobacter. Next base: position 14,900 of record JBKBOA010000016.1, on the reverse strand, counting down.
GCTGGAATGGCAGGCGCTTGCGCGTGCTCAGGCGCTTTTCGATGCGGCCTCGGCCGCGCTCCTGGTCCAGCAGGCCCTCGGGCCCGACCTCGGCCAGTGCTGCGGCGGTCATGTCACCGTCCTGATCGAACGGTTCACGACGGCCGACCGGCAAGCCATCCGAGAGCTGTCGCAGCGGGAACGGACAGGGCCGTTCCGAACGCTCACGGAACTGCGTGATGGCCGGGCTTTCCGACGGATCCTGGCGGACGACGAGGTGCCACCGCCTGCCATGCGCGCGCGTTTCGTCGAGTGCTTCGGCGACAGGCGCAAGGCCCTGGCGCTGTTCGGTGCCGGTCATGTCGGCCGGGCGCTGGTCCTGGCACTGGCGCCGCTGCCTTTCGACGTGACCTGGTGGGATGGCCGCGAGGGGGCCTTTCCTGCCGCAATTCCCGGCAATGCCACGCCCCGGACCGGTTCTTGGCAGGACGCCCTGGCCTCCGTTCCGGCCGAAGGGCAGGTGCTGGTCATGACCCACAGTCACGCGCTCGACCTCGACATCGTGGCCGCCGCCCTTGCCGACTCGCGCAACCTCGATGTCGGTGTCATCGGTTCGGCCTCGAAGCGGGCGCGCTTCGTGCATCGCCTGCGCGACCTGGGTCTGGCCGAGGCGCGGATCGCCGCGTTGCGCTGCCCGATCGGGATCGCGGGCATCGGCGGCAAGGAGCCCGCCGTGATTGCGGCCGCGATCGCGGCGGAATGCTTGCTCCTGGCCGGCCAGCGCGCGAAAACGGCGAACCTTCACCGCTTCGTTCCCCGCAGCGCCTGAGCCGACCGACAGGACCCGCCATGGATCTCGCCCTTGCCGCCGACTGGCTGAACCTGCTCTCGCGCTGGTTCCATGTCACGGTCGGCATCACCTGGATCGGCACAAGCTTCTATTTCATGGCCCTGGACTTCTCGCTGAAACCGAAGCCGCCGGGGGCGCCGGGGGCCGACGGCACGGCCTGGGAGGTCCATGGCGGCGGCTTCTACCGGGTCGAGAAATACCTCGTCGCCCCCGACAACCTGCCGCCCGACCTGATGTGGCACCGCTGGGCGGCCTATCTGACCTGGATGTCGGGATTCGTGCTGCTGGTGGCGCAGTACTACCTGAACGCCCGCTCGTTCCTGATCGACCCGGGCGTGGCGGATCTGAAGCCCTGGCAGGCGATCGCCTTGTCGCTCGGCTCCATCGTCGGCGGCTGGCTGGCCTATGACCGGCTGTGCCGCTCGCCGCTCGCCGACCGGCCTGTTCTGCTGGCGGGCGTTGTCTTCACCATGATCGTGGCGGCAGCCTGGGGCTTCTCGCAGGTCTTCTCCGGTCGCGGCGCCTTCATTCATGTCGGCGTCTTCATCGGCACCATCATGGCCGCCAATGTCTTCATGGTGATCATCCCGAACCAGCGCATCGTCGTTGCCGACCTGATCGCCGGCCGCAAGCCCGACCCGAAATACGGCAAGATTGGCAAGACCCGTTCGACCCACAACAACTACCTGACCCTGCCGGTCCTCCTGATGATGGTGTCGAACCATTATCCCATGCTCTATGCCCATCCCCATTCCTGGCTGGTGGTGGCGTTCATCCTGATCACCGGCGCGCTCGTCCAGCACACCATCAACCGCCACGATGCAGGCGATGACTGGCACCGCTACGGCTGGGCGGTGCCGACGGCGGCCTTCGCGCTCGTCTGCGCCATCTTCGTCACGGCCCAGCGCCCCTCCTTGAACCTGGCCGCGGCCGGCCAGGTCGGCGAGGCGCAGGCGGTTCAGATTGCCAGCCGCCACTGCCAGTCCTGCCATGCCCGGCGGCCGGCCAACGAGGCCTTCTCCGAACCGCCGAAAGGCGTCATTCTGGAGAGCGCCTCGGATCTGAGGCGGTTTTCGGCGGGGATCATGCAGCAGACCGTTCAATCGCGCGCCATGCCGCTTGGCAATGCCACGGGCATGACGGAGGAGGAGAGGGCCCAGCTCGGTGCCTTCCTGGCTGGCCGATGAGCGACGGCCTCGACATCGAAGGCCTCGGCCGTCGCGCCGAGGCCATGCTGGAAGAATTGGCGGCGATCTCCGAGGAGCCCGACCGGCTGACCCGGCGCTTCCTGACCCCGGAGCACAAGCGAGCCGCCCATCTCGTCGCCCAGTGGATGGCCGAGGCCGCCATGACGACGTCCGAGGATGCGCTCGGCACGGTCATCGGCCACTACGCCGCCGAGGGCGAGGCGGCAGGCGCCAATGCCGTTCCACGCCTGCTGATCGGATCGCATATCGACACGGTCATCAATGCCGGCAGGTATGACGGCATGCTCGGCGTGGTGGCCGGCATCCTCGCCATCGAGCATTTCCGCGACCGCAAGCGCCGCTTTCCCTTTGCCCTCGACGTGCTGGCCTTCGGCGACGAGGAGGGCAGCCGCTTCCCGACCGTGCTGTCGTCATCGGCGGCGCTGGCGGGGGCCTTCGAGCCGCGCTGGCTTGACGGCACCGACCGCGACGGCATCACCCTGCGCCAGGCCATGCACGACTACGGGCTGGACCCGCAGGCCGTCGGCAAGGCCGCCCTCACCCCAGAGGAAGCGCTGGCCTATGTGGAGATCCATATCGAGCAGGGCCCCGTGCTGGAGCGGATGGACCTTCCGGTTGGCGTCGTGACCTCCATCGCCGGGCAGTACCGCACGCGCGTGACGGTCGGTGGCGTCGCCGGCCATGCCGGCACCGTGCCCATGCCGATGCGCCAGGACGCCCTTCTTGCCGCGGCCGAGATGGCCCTGGCGGCCGAGGCCATTGCCCGGTCGCGGCCGGAAGCGGCCATGGTGGCAACCGTGGGCCACATGACCATCAATCCCGGCGCGATCAATGTCATTGCGGACCGGGTCACCTTCGTGCTCGACCTGCGGGCCGCCTCCGATCCGCCGCGCGCCGAAGCGCTTGCCCAGTTCAGGGAACGGGCCGAAACCATTGCCGCGGCCCGCAACTGCACGGTCACCTTCGAGACCTATCACGATTGCCCGACGGCCGCCTGTGCGCCCTGGCTGCAGGAGGCGCTTGCCGAGGCGGCCGGCAGTCTCGGCATCAAGGCCCCGCGCCTCGTGTCCGGGGCCGGTCATGACGGCCAGGCCATGGCCAGGCTGACCGATTTCGGCATGCTGTTCGTCCGCTGCCGGGGCGGCATCAGCCACAACCCGGCCGAATATGCCACCGTGGCCGACATGGGCACGGCCGTGGCCGCGCTCATCCGCTTCATCGAGCGGTTTGATCCGACGGCCAGGCCGGTCGGCTGAGACGCCCGGCCCTGCAGCGGCGTCGCAGCCGCCATGCCGGGCCTTGCGAAAGGGGCCCGGCCGCGCCTAATGAGGGCTGAACCTGCCCGCGATGCGGGACGCCGGAGCCGCCATGGCCACGCTCATCGACACGCTCAACCGCGACGCCCGACCGCGCCATCCCGAGAAGGCCCATCGGCCGGACAAGCCGATCCAGCGCAAGCCGGAATGGATCCGGGTCAAGGCGCCGGGGTCGCCCAAATGGGCGGAAACCCATCGCATCGTGAAGGAGAACGGCCTCGTCACCGTCTGTGAGGAGGCGGGCTGCCCGAATATCGGTGAGTGCTGGGAGAAGAAGCACGCCACCTTCATGATCATGGGCGATACCTGCACGCGCGCCTGCTCGTTCTGCAACGTCAAGACCGGCCTGCCGGCGCCGCTCGATCCCCGTGAGCCGGAGCACACGGCGATCGCCGTCGCGAAGCTCGGCCTCGACCATGTCGTGATCACCTCCGTTGACCGCGACGACCTGCCGGACGGCGGCGCCCGGCATTTCGCCGAAGTGATCCGCGCCATCCGCGCCCGCTCGCCGAACACCACCATCGAGGTCCTCACCCCGGACTTCCTGCGCAAGGACGGCGCCCTGGAGGTCGTGGTCGAGGCAAGGCCGGATGTGTTCAACCACAATCTGGAAACGGTCCCGTCGAAATATCTGACGGTCCGACCGGGGGCCCGCTATTTCCATTCCATCCGTCTGCTGCAGCGGGTGAAGGAGCTTGATCCGACCATCTTCACCAAGTCCGGCATCATGGTCGGGCTCGGCGAGGAGCGGAACGAGGTGCTCCAGCTGATGGACGATCTGCGGTCCGCCGACGTCGATTTCCTGACCATCGGCCAGTATCTGCAACCGACCCGCAAGCACCACGAGGTCGTCCGTTTCGTGACGCCGGACGAGTTCAAGGGCTTCGAGACCATCGCCATGGCCAAGGGCTTCCTGCTCGTTTCCTCGAGCCCGCTGACCCGCTCCTCCCATCATGCGGGAGAGGATTTCGCTCGCCTGAAGGCCGCCCGCCTCGCCCGGCTCGGTCATTGACGGCGGCCTGTCGATGCACGGCGCGCTGGTGACGGGCGTTCCGCTCTCGGGCAAGGCGATCGTCGTTGTCGGGCTCGCGCGCTTCGGCATGGCTCGGGGGTGCTGACATGCCCGTGTTCAAGACCGAGCGGCTGGTCCGTCATCGTCCCGAGCAGATGTTCGACCTGGTGGCCGATATCGAGAAATATCCGTTGTTCGTGCCGCTCTGCGAGGCACTGAAGGTCCGCCGACGGGTCAATGCCGGCGATGACGGGGTCGAGATCCTGGTCGCGGACATGACAGTTTCCTACAAGGTGCTGCGGGAGACCTTCACGAGCCGCGTCACCCTCGACCGGCCGCGCCTTCACATCATCGCCGAATATATCGACGGGCCGTTCTCGCGCCTCGAGAATCACTGGCATTTTGCCGGGGCCGGGGAGGGGGCCGTGATCTCCTTCTCGATCGACTACGAGTTCAAGTCGCGCACGTTGGCACTGGTCATGGGCGCGGTCTTCGATGCCGCCTTCCGGCGCTTCGCCGAGGCCTTCGAACGACGGGCGGAGGCGGTCTATGGCGCCGGCGGAGCCATGGCGCTCTCCTGAGCGGCAACCTCAGCGCCGGCTCGTGTCACCCTCCGCAAGATGCTTCAGCAGACCGAGCGCGACCAGCACGCTCCGATGCCGGACCTGGTCGCGACCGATGTCGCCGAACCGGTGCTCGACGGCAACCAGGGCGCCAGCTGGTCCGGCAGCGGCGAAATGAACGAGACCGACAGGCTTGCCGGGCGTGGCCCCGCCGGGGCCGGCAATGCCGGTGATCGAGACGGCCAGCGCAGCCCGCGAATGGGCGAGCGCGCCGCGCGCCATGGCCTCCGCCGTCTGGCGTGAAACGGCTCCGTGCGTGGCGAGAACCTCCGCCGGCACGCCCAGCATGTCCTGCTTGGCCTCGTTCGAATAGGTCACGAAGCCGCGATCGACCACATCCGAAGAGCCCGCGATGCCCGTGAGCGCGGCAGCCACCAGTCCGCCCGTGCAGCTCTCGGCCGTCGCCACCATCCACCGGCGGGACCGGCACAGCTCCAGAACCGCGCGGGCGAGGTCTTGCGTTTCGCGATCCATGACCCCCTTCCCGCGATCAGCCGGCCGGCAGCCGGAGGGTCGCAATCGCCAGCGCGGCGAGGCCCTCGCCGCGACCGGTGAAGCCCATCCGCTCGCTCGTCGTGGCCTTGATGGCGACCCGGTCCGGGGTAACGCCCAGGATACCGGCAATGCGGGCCCGCATGGCCTCCCGATGCGGGCCGATCCGTGGCTGCTCGCAGACCACGGTAATGTCCAGATGGGCAATGCGACCGCCGCGGGCGGCTGCCAGCGCCGCGGCATGGGCAAGGAAGCGGTCGGAGGAAGCGCCCTTCCATTGCGGATCGGAGGGCGGAAAATGGCTGCCGATATCGCCATCGGCGAGCGCGCCCAGAATGGCGTCGGTGGCGGCATGGAGGATCACGTCGCCATCGGAATGCGCGAGCACGCCGGCCTTGTGAGGAATGCGGATGCCGCCCAGCCAGACGTGGTCGCCGGGGCCGAAGGCGTGGACATCGTAGCCCTGGCCGGTGCGGATATCGTCCAGCGGCGGCGAGAGACGGGCTTCGGCCAGGGCAAGATCCTCAGGGTGGGTCAGCTTGATATTGGCCGGGTCGCCGTCGATCACCAAGACCTTGTGGCCAGCTGCTTCCATGACAGCCGCATCATCCGTCAGGCCAGCCCCCGCCTGCGCCCGGTGGGCCTTGAGGAGCGCCTCGAACCGGAAGGCCTGGGGGGTCTGCACGGCACGCAGCCGGTGACGCTCGGGGGTCTGCGTCACGAGCCCATCATCACCCACCTCTTTGATCGTGTCCGTGACGGCAAGCCCCGGCACTGCGGCAGGCGCGCCCGCATCCATCACCGCCGCAATGACGCGCCCGATCAGCGGGGCATCGACCAGCGGCCGCGCACCGTCATGGACCAGCACGCAGGCCGGCGGATTCTCGGCCAGGGCCTCGAGCCCGAGCCGCACGGACTCCTGGCGCGTCGATCCGCCGGCGATTGGCTCACCGAGCTTCGGCACGGCTTCGGTCGCGCGGTCATAGAGCGGTCTGTCGGCCGGGTCGATCACCACGCGGAGCGAATCGACCCGGGGATGACCGGCGAAGGCCGTGAGCGCGTGCGCCAGCACCGGCCGGCCGGCCAGCTGACGATACTGCTTTGGCAGGCCGCCCCCCGCGCGCACTCCGCGTCCGGCCGCGACGACGAGAACGGTGACCGGGCCTGACGCCGGCTGCGAGGGTCGCGGGATGCCTGTCATGGTTCGCCGGCCCCCTGCACAAATCCGTGCAACGGTGCTCTTGTGCGGCAGTGCAAAAAATGTCTAAAGTGTAGGCACATCGGGCGACGCTCACAAAATAGGCATTTGAATGGCTCAATCTTCGACCACGACGCCCCCCGGCGTGGCGTCGTCGACCGGCCATATCGGTATAGCAGGTCCGGTGGCGCTCGCACCGATGTCCGGCGTCACCGATGCTCCCTTCCGTCGCATCGTGGCACGGTTCGGGGCCGGGTGGACGGTGTCCGAGATGGTGCCCGGCGATGGCCTGGCCGCTGGCGACGAGGAGGCCCGGCTGCGCGCCGAGGGGCGGGGGCTCGGGCTGCACGTGGTGCAGATCGCCGGCTGTGATCCGCACTGGATGGCCGAGGGGGCGCGGATCGCGGCCGGTGCCGGCGCCCACATCATCGACATCAACATGGGCTGTCCGGCCAAGCGGGTGACCGGTGGCTATGCCGGCTCGGCGCTGATGCGCGATCTTGACCATGCCCGTCGGCTGATCGCGGCGACCGTTGAGGCGGTGGCGGTCCCGGTCACGCTGAAGATGCGCCTCGGCTGGGATGATACCGCCATCAACGCTCCGGATCTCGCCCGGCACGCCCAGCAGCTCGGCGTGCAGCTGGTCACCGTCCACGGCCGGACACGTCAGCAATTCTACAAGGGCCGCGCCGACTGGGCGCGGGTGGCGGCGGTGAAGGCCGCCGTCTCGATTCCGGTGGTCGTCAATGGCGATATCGTGTCGCCGGCAACCGCCTCGGCGGCGCTGGCGGCCTCGGGCGCAGATGCCGTCATGATCGGCCGGGGGGCCCAGGGGCGGCCCTGGCTGCTGGCTCAGGTCGCCGCGGCCCTCGCCGGCCGGCCGGTTCCGGCCGATCCGGGGCTGGATGCGCAGCGGGATCTGGCTACCGAGCTCTACGAGGAGCAGCTCCGCCATTATGGCGTCGCGGTGGGCGTGCGCCATGCGCGCAAACATCTCGGCTGGGCGCTGGACACGGCTGCCGCCGCGACCGGCGCCCCGTCGGCGCTGTTGGCCGCCGAACGCAGCCGCGTGCTCACACTCGACGAGCCCGCACGGGTGATCCGGGCGCTGGCCGATGCCTTTGACGCCTTCGCCTGGAGGGCCGCCGCATGATGCTCGAGACGTCGCGGTTGGAGATGCACGATTCGATCCTGAACGCCCTGCCGCATCCGGTCATCCGGGTCGCCTCGAGCGGCAGGATCGTCGACGGCAATGCTGCTGCCGAGGCCTTTTTCCAGGCGTCGGTCCCGGTTCTGGCGCGACATCGGCTCGAGGATCTGGTGCCCTTCGGCAGCCCGCTCCTGGCGCTTGTCGAACAGGTGCGTGACCGTCTGGCGCCGGTCAACGAGTACAAGGTCGACCTCGGAACACCCCGCAACGGCCACGAGCGGATCGTCGACATCTACGTGGCGCCCATGCCGGAGCAGGCCGGCGATGTGGTGGTCATGCTCCAGGAGCGGACCATCGCCGACAAGATGGATCGCCAGCTCACTCACCGGGGCGCGGCCCGCTCGGTGACGGCCCTGGCCGCCATGCTGGCCCATGAGATCAAGAACCCGTTGTCGGGCATCCGCGGTGCGGCCCAACTCCTCGAGACCTCTGTCGACGACCAGGACCGCACGCTAACCCGACTCATCTGCGACGAGGCCGACCGCATCGTGAAGCTGGTCGACCGGATGGAGGTGTTTTCCGACGAACGGCCCGTGGAGCGCGAGCCGGTCAACATCCACGTCGTGCTGGAACATGTGAAGAAGCTGTCGCAGTCCGGTTTTGCGCGGCACATCCGTTTCGTGGAGGAGTACGATCCTTCGCTTCCGCCAGTCTATGGCAACCGGGACCAGCTGATCCAGGTCATGCTCAACCTGGTCAAGAATGCCGCCGAGGCGATCGGTGATCAGGCAACGGACGGCGAGATCCTGCTGACGACGGCCTTCCGTCCGGGCGTGCGCCTGACCGTCCCGGGGGTGTCGAGCCGGGTCGCCCTGCCCCTCGAAGTCTGTGTCCGCGACAATGGCCCGGGCGTGCCCGACGACCTGATGCCGCACCTGTTCGATCCCTTCGTCACCACCAAGAGTTCCGGCTCCGGCCTCGGCCTCGCCCTCGTCGCCAAGATCGTCGGTGACCATGGCGGCATCGTCGAGTGTGACAGCCAGCCCCGCAAGACCACCTTCCGCGTTCTCCTGCCCATGGCCCGGGCGTCCCGACTGGACGCCAATGGCCGCAAAGCACTCTGACGAGGTCCCCATGCCGACGGGAACGATCCTGGTCGCCGACGACGATGCCGCGATCCGGACTGTGCTGAACCAGGCGCTCTCGCGCGCCGGTTACGACGTGCGCCTCACCGGCAATGCGACCACGCTCTGGCGCTGGGTGTCGCAGGGCGAGGGCGATCTCGTCATCACCGACGTGGTCATGCCGGACGAAAATGCCTTCGACCTGCTGCCGCGCATGAAGAAGCTGCGCCCCGACCTGCCGGTGGTGGTCATGAGCGCCCAGAACACCTTCATGACAGCCATCAAGGCTTCCGAGCGCGGGGCCTATGACTACCTGCCCAAGCCCTTCGACCTGAAGGAGCTCGTTGCCATCGTCGGGCGCGCCCTTGCGGAGCCGAAGGGCAAGGCCAGCGGACGGGCCGAGGCGCCCGATGCGGATGCCATTCCGCTCGTCGGCCGCTCGCCGGCCATGCAGGACATCTACCGCGTGCTTGCGCGCCTGATGCAGACGGACCTGACCGTGATGATCGTCGGGGAAAGCGGCACTGGCAAGGAACTGGTGGCCCGCGCCCTGCACGATTATGGCAAGCGTCGTAACGGCCCGTTCGTTGCCATCAACATGGCGGCGATACCTCGGGATCTGATCGAGAGCGAACTGTTCGGCCACGAGAAGGGCGCCTTCACGGGCGCCCAGTCCCGCAATCCCGGCCGCTTTGAGCAGGCAGAAGGCGGAACCCTGTTCCTCGACGAGATCGGCGACATGCCGATGGAAGCCCAGACCCGGCTCCTGCGCGTGCTCCAGCAGGGCGAATACACCACGGTGGGCGGTCGCACGCCGATCAAGACCGACGTGCGCATCGTCGCCGCCACCAACAAGGATCTGCGCCAACTGATCCAGCAGGGCCTCTTCCGGGAGGACCTGTTCTTCCGGCTGAACGTCGTGCCGATCCGCCTGCCGCCCCTGCGCGAGCGGCTCGACGATGTTCCCGATCTGGTGCGCCACTTCTTTGCGCTGGCTGAGCGCGAGGGACTGCCGGCCAAGCAGGTGGACGGGGCCGCGATGGACAAGCTGCGCCGCTACCGCTGGCCCGGCAACATCCGCGAACTGGAAAATCTCGTCCGCCGGCTGGCAGCGCTCTATCCGCAGGAGATCATCACCGGTCCGATCATCGATAACGAACTGTCAACGCCGGAGCCGGCTGTTGCGCAGCCGGCCGCCCGGGAGGACGAGACGCTGATGGCCTCTGTCGAACGGCATATGGGTCAGTATTTCAAGGCGTTCGGTGACGAACTTCCACCACCTGGCCTCTATCATCGCGTTCTGCGCGAGATCGAGATTCCCCTCATCTCCGCGGCGCTGGCGGCGACGCGAGGCAACCAGATCAAGGCGGCCGACCTCCTCGGCGTCAACCGCAACACGCTGCGCAAGAAGGTCCGGGATCTCGACATCCAGGTGATCAGGACATCGCGCTGACGCGGCCCCGGTCCGAATCGCGCTGGCCTTATTGGGGCCGCAGTGATGGCTCACCTCGCGCTGACGTGAGGTCAGCCGGCGTGCCTTGTCGGTCACAGGTGTTGTAGGAAGGCCGCACGAATCCGGTAGTGTGCCGGGGCGATCCTCGACCGGGCACAAGGCAGAGCGGCAATCGGATGACGGCTTCGACAGCCTCCCAGGTCCAGACCCCGTCGCCGGACGCGCACCCCGTGGTGCCGCGCTTGCGCTCGCGCCGCCTTGGTCCGCTGATGGTGGCCGTGGCGCTGTGCTGCGGCTTGTTCACCTTCCTGCTGGTCTCCGGCCTCTCGCCCATCGTGCCCACCCATGAGGTGGTGCTCGGCGCGCTCATCGTTGACGGCATCGTTGTCGTCGCCCTGATCGTCATGATCGTCCGCGAGATCCTGATCCTGCGCAGGGCGCGGCGATCAGGTCAGGCCGCCTCCCGGCTGCACGAACGGGTGGTCCGGCTGTTCGCCATCGTCGCAGCCATTCCCGTGGCGGTCGTCGCCGTGGCCGCCTCGGTGGCCCTCGACCGCAGCATGGAGAGCATCTTTTCCGGCTCCGTCAAAAGGGCGGTCGATGCCGCCGCCGAGGTGACGAATGCCTATGTCCGCGAGCAGATCGAGGGCGTGCGCGCCGAGGCCGCCGCACTCACCCAGGACATCGAGCGCATCCGGGCGCTGGATCAGCGCCAGGTCGACTTTCCGCGCTTCCTGATCGCGCAGTCGATGGTGCGCGGCTTCGTGGTGATCCGCATCCTGCGGACCGACGGCACCGTGGTGGCCAATGCCGATACGCCTGTCCAGGGGGAGTTCAATCTCCCCGCCTCGGTGCTGGCCGAGGTCAGCCGGACCGACGACATCATCGTCAACCTGTCGGCGCGCGACGACCGCGACTTCATCGAGGCCGTGCTGAAGCTCCGGCGCGGCGGCGACGAGGTGCTCTACATCGTCCGTCAGATCAATCCGCAGATCGGCCAGCACCTGCGGGCAACCCAGCTCGGCCTGTTCGAGTACCAGCAGATCCAGGCCCGGCGGACCGGGCTGCAGGTCGCGTTCGCGCTGATGTTCGCACTGATCGCCTTCCTCGTGACCCTGTCGGCGGTCTATCTCGGTCTCAGCTTCGCAAATCGGCTGGTGCAGCCGATCCGCCGGCTCATCGGTGCGGCAGGGCAGGTCGCTTCGGGCGATCTCAATGTCGAGGTCCACATCCGCAAGTCCGAGGGCGACCTGGCCAATCTCGGCGACACGTTCAACATGATGACGGCCCAGCTGCGCCAGCAGCGCGAGGATCTGATCAAGGCCCGCGACCAGATCGACAGCCGCCGGCGTTTCACGGAAGCGGTCCTCGCCGGGGTCACGGCCGGAGTCATCGGTCTCGATGAACATGGCCGCGTGCGGCTGCTGAACCGGTTCGCCGTCGAGATCCTCGGCATCAGCGAGTCCGAACTCATGGGGTCGGAACTGGTCGCCCAGGTTCCCGAATTCGCGGACCTGATCACCCGGGCCGGGCGGGGCGCTCCGATCGTGCAGGGACAGGTGATGCTGACCCGCGGTGGACGGGAGCGCACGCTGGTGGTGCGCGTCGCGCTGGAGGCTGACGAGGAGGGGGCCCACGGCGCCGTGGTCACCATTGACGATGTCACCGAACTGGTGGTCGCGCAGCGCACATCCGCCTGGGCCGATATTGCCCGACGCATCGCCCATGAGATCAAGAACCCGCTCACTCCCATTCAGCTTTCGGCCGAGCGGCTGAAGCGGCGTTATGGGCGCGTCATCACCGAGGATCGCGAGGTCTTCGACCAGTGCACCGACACCATCATCCGCCAGGTGGGCGATATCGGGCGGATGGTCGATGAGTTCTCGTCCTTCGCCCGGATGCCGAAACCGGTCTTCGAGACAGAGGATGTCGCCGATACCGTGCGACAGGTCGTGTTCATGATGAAGATCGGCTATCCCGAGATCGACATCGAGGCCGACATTCCCGAGGGGCGCATTCCGGCCGCGTTCGATCGGCGCCTGATCAGCCAGGCGCTGACCAATATCGTCAAGAACGCCACCGAGGCCATTGCGGCAGTGCCTGAGAGCGAGCGCGGGCAGGGGCGGATCCGGGTGTCACTGGATGCAAGGCCGCCCTTCTTCGCCATCGACGTGATCGACAACGGCATCGGCCTGCCCAAGGAAAACCGCCATCGCCTGCTTGAACCCTATGTCACGACTCGCGAGAAGGGCACCGGGCTCGGCCTCGCCATCGTCGGCAAGATTCTGGAGGAGCATGGCGGCGGGCTCGGGCTCTTCGATGCCCCCCCCGATGGCGAGGGGCGCCAGCGGGGCGCCCACATCCGGCTCAGCTTCAAGGACCAGACGCTGGCGGCGGCTTCGGCCGCGGCGGAGTGAAAAGGGCGGACGACAGGCATGGCAGGCGAGATACTCGTTGTGGATGACGAGGCCGATATCCGGGAGATCGTCGCGGGCATTCTCGACGACGAGGGTTATCGCACGCGCACCGCCAAGAACGCTGACGAGGCGCTGGAGGCGATCGAGACGCGCCGGCCCAATCTGGTCTTCCTCGACATCTGGATGCAGGGCAGCCGCCTGGACGGCCTGCAGCTCCTCGATGTCGTCAAGGAGCGCCACCCCGACGTGCCGGTCGTGATGATCTCCGGCCACGGCAATATTGAAACGGCGGTTTCCGCCATCAAGCGCGGGGCTTACGACTATATCGAAAAGCCCTTCAAGGCCGACCGTCTGGTTCTTGTCGCCGAACGCGCCATCGAGACCTCGCGCCTGAAGCGGCAGGTGCGCGAACTGACGCAGATGTCGGGCCATGCCGCCCAGCTGATCGGCCGCTCCTCGGTGATGAACCAGCTGCGCCAGACGATCGAGCGCGTGGCCCCCACCAACAGTCGGATCATGATCTTCGGCGCGCCCGGCGCTGGAAAGGAGCTGACCGCGCGGACCATTCATGCGGCATCCGCGCGGGCCAAGGCGCCCTTCGTCATCGTCAATGCGGCGGCGATGACGCCCGAGCGGGTCGAGATCGAGCTGTTCGGCACAGAGGCCAATGGCACACAGCCCCGCAAGGTGGGCGCCCTGGAGGAGGCCCATGGCGGCACGCTGTTCCTGGAGGAGGTGGCCGAGATGCCGCGCGAGACGCAGAACCGCATCCTGCGCGTTCTCGTCGACCAGAGCTTCCAGCGGATCGGCGGCACCGCCAAGGTCCAGGTCGATGTCCGCATCATCGCCTCGACCGCCCGCGACATCCAGCGCGACATCGCCGAAGGCCGGTTCCGCGAGGATCTCTATCACCGCCTTGCCGTCGTGCCGGTCCGTGTTCCGGCGCTGGCCGAACGGCGCGAGGACATTCCCGACTTGGTCGAGCATTTCGTCGAACAGCTGTCGACCGTCGCGGGCCTGCCGCGCAGGCGCATCGGGGATGATGCCATGGCGGTGCTCCAGTCCCACGACTGGCCGGGCAATGTGCGCCAGCTGCGCAACAATATCGAACGGGTGCTGATCCTGGCTGGCGGCGATCCGGATGCCGTCGTCGATGTCTCCATGCTGCCCCCGGATGTCGGCTCGGCAGCGCCGACCATGCCGACAGGGCAGGGCGGCGAGCATCTGATGGCGCTGCCGCTGCGCGAGGCGCGCGAGGCCTTCGAGCGCGAATATCTGGCTGCGCAGATCAGCCGCTTCGGCGGCAACATCTCGCGCACCGCCGAGTTCATCGGGATGGAGCGTTCCGCGCTGCATCGCAAGCTCAAGGCCCTGGGCGTCGAATAGGGCGCCATCTGCCCTGATCTGCCATTTCGGCAGGGCCGCCTTGCAGATGACGGTCGCATGGAAGGTTCGCTCGACCGGCGAACCGTGGCAGATTGCTTCGCACTGCGGCAGGCCCCCCGCCGCCAGACAGCCAACGGAGCCGATCGGGATGTCGCGCGTCGCCTACGTCAACGGCAGCTATGTGCCCCACGGGGAAGCCGCCGTTCACATCGAGGACCGCGGCTACCAGTTCGCGGATGGTGTTTACGAGGTCTGCGAGGTGCGCGGCGGCCGGCTTGTCGACGAGACGCGCCATGTCGACCGCCTCGAGCGCTCGCTGAAGGAGCTGCGGATCGCCATGCCGATGGGCCGCGGCCCGCTCGGCGTGGTGCTGCGCGAGACCGTGCGCCGCAACCGCGTGCGCAACGGGCTCGTCTATTTGCAGGTGACGCGCGGCGTTGCGCGCCGCGATCACGCCTTCCCGAAGCCCGGCACGCCGCCGGCCCTGGTCGTCACCGCCAAGTCCATCGATTTCGCGAAGAACGATGCCCTGGCTGCCAAGGGCGTGAAGGTCATTTCCCGCCCGGACAACCGCTGGGAGCGGGTGGACATCAAGTCGGTCGGGCTGCTGCCGAACTGCCTGGCCAAGCAGGCGGCCAGGGAGGCCGGCGCCTACGAGGCCTGGCTGGTCGACGACGAGGGCTATGTGACCG
>JBKBOA010000015.1:0-57623 GCA_046295035.1 Phreatobacter sp. | reverse complement strand
TCGTTCCTCGTCCACCTCTATTCCATCGGCTACATGCACGAGGATCCGCACCGGCCGCGGTTCTTCGCCTATCTGTCGCTGTTCACCTTCGCCATGCTCATGCTGGTGACGGCCGACGATCTGGTGCAGATGTTCTTCGGCTGGGAGGGCGTGGGTCTGGCCAGCTACCTGCTGATCGGCTTCTGGTACCAGAAGCCGAGCGCCAATGCCGCGGCCATGAAGGCCTTCGTGGTCAACCGCGTCGGCGATTTCGGCTTCGCGCTCGGCATCTTCGGCGTTTACAAGCTGACCGGGTCGGTCGATTTCGACACCATCTTCAGCGCCGCCCAGGGCCTTGCCGGCAAGCCGATGGAGTTCCTCGGCTATCAGGTCGATGCGCTCACCGTGGTCTGCCTGCTGCTGTTCATGGGCGCCATGGGCAAGTCGGCCCAGTTCCTGCTGCACACCTGGCTGCCCGACGCCATGGAGGGCCCGACGCCGGTTTCCGCGCTCATCCATGCGGCCACCATGGTCACGGCGGGCGTCTTCATGGTCGCGCGCCTGTCGCCGCTGTTCGAATATGCCCCGACCGCGCTCCAGGTGGTGATGTTCTTCGGTGCGACCACGGCCTTCTTCGCGGCCACGGTCGGCCTGGTGCAGAACGACATCAAGCGGGTCATCGCCTATTCGACCTGCTCGCAGCTCGGCTACATGTTCGTCGCGCTGGGGGCCGGGGCCTATTCGGTTGGCATCTTCCACCTGTTCACCCATGCCTTCTTCAAGGCGCTCCTGTTCCTCGGGGCCGGCTCGGTCATCCACGCGATGCACCACGAGCAGGACATCCGGAAGATGGGCGGTCTCGCCGGCCATATCCGCTTCACCTATGCGATGATGCTGATCGGCACGCTGGCGCTGACCGGCTTCGGCATCCCCTTCCTGCATATCGGCTTTGCCGGCTATCACTCCAAGGACGCCATCATCGAGGTTGCCTACGCGGCCCACGGCGCCATGGGGCCCTATGCCTTCGCGCTGACGGTCGCCGCCGCCGCCATGACCTCGTTCTATTCCTGGCGCCTGATCTTCATGACCTTCCACGGCAAGCCGCGCTGGCAGGACGGCCACGACGACGATCACGCCCATGCCCATGCCCATGCCCATGGTCATGCCACGCAGGCCGACGGCGATCATGGCCATGCCCGGCATGACGGCCACCGCGACCATGCCGCGGCCGACGACCATCATGGTCACGGGCACGCCCACACGCCGCACGAGAGCCCGCTGGTCATGTTGGTGCCGCTCGGCGTGCTGGCCTTCGGCTCGGTCGTGGCCGGCTTCGCCTTCGCCAAGAAGTTCAACTACGAGGACGGCATCAAGTCGTTCTTCCGCGAGTCGATCTTCATGCGGCCGGACAACCACATCATCCATGCCTTCCACGAGGTGCCCGGCTGGGTGCCGTGGACACCCTTCGCCATGATGGTGCTCGGCTTCGTGCTGGCCTGGTACATGTACATCAAGGCGCCGCACGTGCCGGCCGATCTCGCCCGCCGGCATCACGGCCTGTACCAGTTCCTGCTCAACAAGTGGTATTTCGACGAGCTCTATGACCGCGTCTTCGTGCGCCCGGCGCGCTGGCTCGGCCGGTTCTTCTGGAAGAAGGGCGACGGCTGGCTGATCGACGGCTTCGGTCCCGACGGCGTCGCCGCGCGGGTCATCGACGTCACCCGCGGCGTCATCCGCCTGCAGACCGGTTATGTCTATCACTATGCCTTCGCCATGCTGATCGGGGTCGCGGCGCTCGCCACCTGGTTCATGTTCTCCGGCGGCGTCGGGGGAGCCCACTGATGTCCAATGCCCCGATCCTCTCGCTGATCACCTTCCTGCCGCTGCTGGGCGCCGCGCTGGTGCTCTCGGTGCGCGGCGACGACGAGGCCGCCCGCCGCAACATCCGCATGATCGCGCTGTTCACGACGGCCGTGACCTTCGGCCTGTCGCTGATCCCGGTCGCGCTGTTCAACCCGGCGACCGCCGAGTTCCAGTTCGTCGAGCGGGCCGCCTGGCTCGGCGGCGTCATCACCTACCGCATGGGCGTCGACGGCATCTCGCTGCCGCTGGTCGTCCTCACCACCTTCCTGATGCCCTTCTGCATCCTGGCCTCGTGGACCTCCATCGAGCACCGGGTGAAGGAGTACATGGTTGCCTTCCTCGTTCTGGAGACGCTGATGATCGGCGTCTTCTGCGCGCTCGACATCGTGCTCTTCTACCTGTTCTTCGAGGCCGGCCTCATCCCGATGTTCCTCATCATCGGCATCTGGGGCGGCAAGCGGCGCATCTACGCCTCGTTCAAGTTCTTCCTCTACACGCTGCTCGGCTCGGTGCTCATGCTGCTCGCCATCATGGCGATGATCTGGACCGCCGGCACCAGCGACATCGCCGAGCTGATCAAGCGCGGGCCGACGGTGTTCTCGCGCGACATGCAGTTCTGGCTGTGGGTGGCCTTCTTCGCTTCCTTCGCGGTGAAGATGCCCATGTGGCCGGTGCACACCTGGCTGCCGGATGCCCATGTCGAGGCACCGACTGCCGGCTCGGTGATCCTGGCCGGCGTGCTCCTCAAGATGGGCGGCTACGGCTTCCTGCGCTTCTCGCTGCCGATGTTTCCCGAGGCCAGCGCCTTCTTCGCCCCGCTGGTCTTCGTCCTCTCGGTAATCGCCATCATCTACACCTCGCTGGTGGCGATGATGCAGGAGGACATCAAGAAGCTGATCGCCTATTCGTCGGTGGCCCACATGGGCTTCGTGACCATGGGCATCTTCGCCGGCAATGCCGAGGGCATCCAGGGCGCCGTGTTCCAGATGGTCTCGCACGGCATCGTGTCGGGCGCGCTGTTCCTGTGCGTGGGCGTCGTCTATGACCGCATGCACACCCGCGAGATTGCCGCCTATGGCGGCCTCGTCAACCGCATGCCCGTCTATGCCGTCATCTTCATGGTCTTCACCATGGCCAATGTCGGCCTTCCGGGCACTTCCGGCTTCGTCGGCGAGTTCCTGACCCTGCTCGGCGCGTTCAAGGCCTCCACCAAGGTGGCCTTGCTCGCCACCACCGGGGTCATCCTGTCGGCCTGCTACGCCCTTTGGCTCTACTGGCAGGTCATCTGGGGCGAGCTGACCAAGCCGGCGCTGAAGGCGATCACCGATGTCGACCGGCGGGAGATCACCATCCTCGCGCCGCTGGTGGTGCTGACCGTCCTGCTCGGCGTCTATCCGACCGTCGTGCTGTCCACCTCCGAGGTGGCGGTCAACGCGCTGGTCGAAAGCTACAACCAGGCGATCACGGCCGGCGGCCGCACGGCCGCGGTGATGCCGCGCTGATGGATCGGGAACCCATGAACGCTCCGCTCCTCGACCTTGCCCCCGCGCTGCCCGAGCTCATCCTCGCCGTCGGTGCCATGGCGCTGCTCATGTACGGCGTCTTCGTCGGCGAGCGCTCGAGCCGCGCCGTGACCGCCGGGGCCGTCGTGCTGCTGATCGCCGCGGCAATGGCCACCCTGGCCGTGGGCGGCGCACCGCGCGCCACCTTTGGCGGCTCCTTCGTGTTCGACGCCTATGCCCGCTTCATGAAGGTGCTGACCTTCCTCGGGGCGGCCGTGACCCTGGTGCTCGCCCACGACTTCCTCAGGCGGGAGAAGGTCGAGCGCTTCGAGTTTCCGATCCTCGTGGTGCTCGCCACCACCGGCATGGGCATCCTCATCTCCGCTGGCGATCTGATCGCGCTCTACATGGGCCTCGAGCTGATGTCGCTGGCGCTCTACGTGGTGGCCTCGATCCACCGCGACGATGCCCGCTCGACCGAGGCGGGCCTGAAATACTTCGTCCTCGGCGCGCTGTCCTCGGGCATGCTGCTCTATGGCTGCTCGCTGATCTACGGTTTCACCGGCACGGTCTCCTTCGCCGGCATCGCGGCGGCCGTGAAGGCGGGGCCGGTCAGCCTCGGCCTCGTCTTTGGCCTGGTGTTCCTGATCGCGGGCCTGGCCTTCAAGGTGTCGGCCGTGCCCTTCCACATGTGGACGCCGGACGTCTACGAGGGCGCGCCCTCGCCGGTGACCGCCTTCTTCGCAGCGGCGCCGAAGGTGGCCGCCATCGCCATCTTTGCCCGTGCCATGGTGACGGGCTTCCCGGACGCGACCGCCAAGTGGCAGCAGATCGTCGTGTTCGTCTCGGTCGGTTCCATGCTGCTCGGCTCCTTTGCCGCCATCGGGCAGACCAACATCAAGCGGCTGATGGCCTATTCCTCCATCGGCCACATGGGCTTCGCCCTGGTCGGGCTCGCCGCCGGCACGGCCAACGGGGTGCAGGGCGTCGCCATCTACATCGCCATCTACATGGTCATGACGCTCGGAACCTTTGCCTGCATCATCGCCATGCGTCGGGCCGACGGGCCGGTGGAGACCATCGACGACCTGGCGGGCCTGTCGCGCACCAACCCGATGATGGCGGCCGCGCTGGCGGCCCTGCTGTTCTCGCTCGCCGGCATCCCGCCGCTCGCCGGCTTCTTCGCCAAGTTCTATGTCTTTGCCGCGGCGGTCGAGGCCAGGCTCTACGCGCTGGCGATCATCGGCGTGCTGGCGAGTGTGGTCGGCTGCTACTACTACCTGCGCATCGTCAAGCTGATGTATTTCGACGAGCCGGCCCCGGCCTTCGAGCCCATGCGCTTCGAGCAGAAAGCAGTGCTCGGCCTCGCCGCCCTGTTCGTGACCTTCTTCGTGCTCTATCCGGCGCCGCTGGTGGCGGCGGCCGGGGCCGCCGCGCGCGCGCTGTTCTGATCAGGTGGCGGCCCTTTCCGATACCGCCAGGGCGGCCGGCTTCCATCTGGTCCATCTCGCCGAGGTGGGCTCCACCAATGCCGAGGCGCTGGCGCGCGGAGCGGAGGGCGAGGTGCGGCCGACATGGTTCGTTGCCGACCGCCAGACGGCGGGCCGGGGCCGCCGGGGGCGTGAATGGGTCGGCATCGAGGGCAACCTGTTTGCAACCCTGCTGCTGACGGATCCGGCCCCGGCGCCGCGCATGGCCGAGCTGTGCTTCGTCGCGGCGCTGGCGCTCGACGACGCGCTGCTGGCACTGGCCCCCGATCTTGAGGACCGGTTCAGGCTGAAATGGCCGAACGATGCGCTGCTCGACGGCGCCAAGGTCTCCGGCACGCTGATCGAGGCGACGACGCGGGGCGCGGTGACCCAGGCGGCGATCGGCATCGGCGTCAACATTGCCGGCCATCCGGACGGCATGCCCTATCCGACGACCTCGCTGCGCGCCGCCGGGCTTGCGGTGACGCGCGATCAGGTCTTTGCGGCCCTGTCGCGTTCCATGGTCACGGCGCTCGCCATCTGGAACCGCGGCGCCGGCTTCGACGCCATCCGGGCCGGCTGGCTGGCCCGCGCCCACCAGCTCGGACGGCCGCTGGCGATCAAGGCCGACGGCCGGCACGTGGAGGGCATTTTCGTCGGGCTGGACCCGCAGGGACGGCTCATGCTGGACACGCCGGGCGGGCGCGAGATGATCACGGTCGGAGACGTCATGCCGTCGCTGACGGGAACGGTGCACTGACATGGCAAGGCGAGGCGCACGCGGCCACGCGGATGAGCTCGTCTTCGCCCCGCTGGGGGGCGTTGGCGAGATCGGCATGAACTTCTCGCTCTACGGCTATGGCCCGCCGGCGAAGAAGGAATGGCTCGCGATCGATTGCGGCGTCGCCTTCGCCGGCCCGGAGCTTCCCGGCATCGATCTGGTCATGGCCGATCCCGGCTTCATTGCCGACGAACGCCGGCACCTGAAGGCGCTCGTCATCACCCATGCCCACGAGGATCATATCGGGGCGGTGGCAGAGCTGTGGCCGCGCCTGCGCTGTCCCGTCTATCTGACGCCCTTCGCGGCGGCCATGCTGGAGGTCAAGCGGTTGCAGGAGGCGGGCGCCCCGGACATCCCGGTCCATGTCATCACGCCGGGAATGACGGTCGAGGTCGGCCCCTTCGCCTTCGAGTTCATCGCCGTCGCCCATTCGATCCCCGAGTCCAACGCGGTGGCCATCCGCACCCCGCTCGGCACCGTCCTGCACACCGGGGACTGGAAGATCGACCCGACGCCGGTTCTCGGCGATCGCACCGACGAGGCCCGCCTGCGGGCGCTCGGCGATGCCGGCGTTCTGGCGATGATCGGCGATTCCACCAATGCCATCCGGGATGGCGTCTCGCCGTCGGAGCGGGAGGTTGCCGCCGAGCTCGAAAGCATCATCCGCGCGGCGAAGGGCAGGGTGGCTGTCACCACCTTCGCCTCCAATGCGGGGCGTATCCGGTCCGTGGCGGAAGCGGCCATGCGCTGCGACCGGCAGGTGGTCCTCGTCGGACGCGCCATGGAGCGCGTCATGGCGATCGCCCGCGAGCAGGGGATGCTGGATGGCATCCCGCCCTTTGTCGGCGTCGAATCCTACGGCTATCTGCCGCGCGACAAGGTGGTCTGCTGCCTGACCGGCAGCCAGGGCGAGCCGCGGGCGGCGCTGGCCCGCGTCGCCAATGACGAGCATCCGGAAGTCACGCTCTCCCCCGGTGACACGGTGGTGTTTTCCTCTCGCACCATTCCCGGCAACGAGAAGGCGGTCGGCGCCATCATCAACGGGCTGGTCAAGCAGGGCGTCGAGGTCATTACCGACCGCGAGCGGCCGCGGGTCCATGTCTCCGGCCATCCGCGGCGCGGCGAGATGGAGCAGATGTACCAGTGGGTGCGGCCTGCCATCGCCGTGCCGGTGCATGGCGAGCCGCTGCACCTGGCGGCCCATGCGGAGCTTGCCAAGCGCATGGGCGTGAAGGAGGTGATTCTCGCCACCGACGGCGATGTGATCCGCCTGGCTCCCGGCGAACCGGACGTGGTCGATGCCCTGCCGGCCGGGCGCCTCCTGAAGGACGGCCTGCTGCTGATCCCCGAGGGCCTGCGCGTGGTGCCGGAACGGCGGCGGCTGTCCTTCGCCGGCATCGTCTCGGTAGCCATTGCCATGGACGAACGCGGCCAGATCGTCGGCGACATCCAGATGGACATGGCCGGCATCCCGGAGGTTGATGCCTCGGGCGAAAGCCTCGCCGACCTCATCGAGGACACGGTCATCGACTGCGTGCAAGGCCTGCCGAAAGCCCGCCGGCGCGATCCTGATGCGGTTTCAGAAAGCGTGACCCGCGCCATCCGCGGCACGCTCAACGGCCGATGGGGCAAAAAGCCGATGTGCCATGTGCTCGTGGTGACGGTATAGGAAGGAAGCCGTGGTGACGGGAACGCGGGCCTTGACGTCTGCCGGCGTCGCGGCAGTCTCGCGCCACCGGCCCATTGCCACTCCCCGCTGGAGCCCCCCATGATCGGACGCCTCAACCACGTGGCCATCGCCGTGCGCGACATCGAGAAGGCCAGCGCGCTCTATCGGGACACGCTGGGCGCGCGGGTCACCGCGCCGGTGGATCAGCCTGCCCATGGGGTCACCGTGGTCTTCGTGGAACTGCCGAATACCAAGATCGAGTTCCTCCAGCCTCTCGGCGCCGATAGTCCGATTGCCAGGTTCCTGGACAAGAACCCCGATGGCGGCATCCACCATGTCTGCTACGAGGTCGACGACATCATCGCCGCGCGCGATCATCTGAAGAGCCGGGGCGCCCGTATCCTCGGCGACGGCGAGCCGAAGATCGGCGCGCATGACAAGCCGGTGCTGTTCCTCCACCCGAAGGACTTCAACGGCACCCTGGTGGAGCTTGAACAGGCATGACGATCGCCGCAGCCCTTGCGATCTATTTCATCATCTGGTGGCTCACCCTGTTCGCCATCCTGCCTTTCGGCATCCGCTCGCAGATCGAGGCCGGAACGGTCGTTCCAGGCAGCGACGCCGGCGCCCCCGCCCGGCCGGGGCTGGCCACGAAGGTTCTGTGGACGACGGTGGTCTCCGGCATCCTGTTCGCCCTCTACTACGCCAATTACGTCACCGGCTTCATCACCCTGGAGGATCTGCCCGCCTTCCTGCGCGGACCAGCCGTGTGATCCGTATTCATCCGGATGGCATTGGCTGCACTTTTTTTCGTCAGCGCGTGCCCAACTTGATGACAAAGCATTTTCTGTCGTCTAGCGTCCTCAGGCTGCAAGAAAGAGACCCGCGCACAGCGCGGGCAAGCTCAAAGCGGCTCAGGTCTTGGGAGGAAGACCACCAAGGACGGCACGTTCACCGGGACGTTGCCGCGGGCTCACATAAGGAAGACGCATGGCGCGATTGTCCGCGACGGCGATCTTCGGAGCATACCCTCGGGGGGCGGGATCGATGATCCCGCCTTTCCTTTTTGGGCTCACCGGTAAACCCTCGGGCGACAGTCGCTTCTCCATGCGGCACTGGTCCGGCAGCTCGCCGCGCACCGGCACGGCGCGCATCAGCACGACGACAAACCCAGCCGCGCGCCGACCGGGTGCGCCGCCTGCCCACAAGTCCCGTTCATGAGCCCCGCCATGCTTGCGTCCCGCGCCAAAAACGGGTCAAGTCCGCCTCCCGCGGCCACCGGAACCCGGCCGCGAGCCGACCCTGATCCGAGGATACGCGATGCGTCTCAGCCGTTACTTCCTGCCTATCCTGCGTGAGACGCCCAAGGAAGCCGAGATCGTCTCCCATCGCTTGATGCTGCGGGCGGGCATGGTGCGGCAGGAAAGCGCCGGCATCTATGCCTGGCTGCCGCTCGGCTATCGCGTGCTGCGCAAGGTCGAGCAGATCGTGCGCGAGGAGCAGAACCGCTCCGGCGCCATCGAACTGCTGATGCCCACCATCCAGTCGGCCGACCTGTGGCGCGAGAGCGGCCGCTACGACGCTTATGGCAAGGAGATGCTGCGCATCCGCGACCGTCACGACCGCGAGATGCTGTTCGGCCCCACCAACGAGGAAATGATCACCGAGATCTTCCGCGCCTATGTGAAGAGCTACAAGGATCTGCCGCTCAACCTCTATCACATCCAGTGGAAGTTCCGTGACGAGGTGCGCCCGCGCTTCGGCACCATGCGCTCGCGCGAGTTCCTCATGAAGGACGCCTATTCCTTCGATCTCGACCAGGCGGGCGCGGTCCATGCCTATAACCGCATGTTCGTCGCCTATCTGCGCACATTCGACCGGCTCGGCCTGAAATCCATCCCGATGCGCGCTGATACCGGCCCGATCGGTGGCGACCTGTCCCACGAGTTCATCATCCTGGCCGATACGGGGGAGTCGGAGGTGTTCTGTCACCGCGACTATCTCGACTTCCCGATTCCGCCGGCCGATACCGATTTCGACGATGTCGAGGGCCTGAAGGCCACCGTCGCCAAATGGACCTCGCTCTATGCGGCCACCTCCGAGATGCACGACGCCCGGGCCTATGAGGCCATCCCCGAGGCATCGCGCGTGTCGGCCCGCGGCATCGAGGTCGGGCACATCTTCTATTTCGGCACCAAATATTCCGATCCGATGGGGGCGACCGTCCAGGGCCCCGACGGCAAGCCGGTGCCGGTCCATATGGGCTCCTACGGCATCGGCCCGACCCGGGTCGTGGCGGCCATCATCGAGGCCTGTCACGACGAGGCCGGCATCCGCTGGCCGGTGGCGGTTGCGCCCTTCACCGTGGCGCTGCTCAACCTGAAGCAGGGCGATGCGGCCTGCGATGCCGCCTGCGAGCAGCTCTACCGGACGCTCGGCGCTGCCGGGATCGACGTGCTCTACGATGATCGCGACGACCGTCCCGGGGCCAAGTTCGCCACGGCGGACCTCATCGGCATTCCCTTCCAGGTGATGATCGGTCCGCGCAGCCTTGCCGAGGGCAAGGTCGAATTCAAGGTGCGCGCCAGCGGCGAGCGGGAGATGCTGGCACCGGCGGACGTGGTGGCGCGCATCACCGGCGGCTGACCTCGTCCTGCGCCTGGCCGGTCCGGCCGATCGCGACCTGTTCGCACGGGTGCCGCCGGAGGCCTTCGACGGGCCGGTGGTGCCGAAGCGGCTGGCCGCCTGTCTCGCTTCGCCCGGCCCCCTCATGATCCTCGCCCGCGATGGCGGCGGCGTGGCCGGGCAGGGGGCGGCGATCATCCATCGCCACCCCGACAGGCCCGACGAGCTCTCCTCCGACAATCTCGGGGTGATGCCCGAGCTGCAGCGGCTGGGCATTGGCCGCCGCCTCATGGAGGCGATCCTGGCGGCCGGTCGGCAGCGCGGCTGCGCCGGGGCCTGGGTCGCCACAGAGACCGACAATGCACCGGCGGCGCGCGCTCGGTCGGGCGCTGGGGCCGGTGGCGGGCGAGACGGTCGCCTGCTCTCGCCTTGTCCCCTGGCGCTCATGGCAGCCCTGCCTTGTCTGGCTGCGCCGGCATCCCAGATGGAGGGTCGTCGGGACGACCCGGCCTGCCTCCGCACCATGCAGGGACGACCCTGCCAGGACGGAGCATCGTCATGGCGTGGGGTCTGCTTCTGCTGGCCGGTCTGTTCGAGGTCGGTTGGGCCATCGGCCTGAAATTCACCCAGGGCTTCACCCGTGCGCTGCCGACGGCGCTGACATTGGCCAGCATGGCCGTCAGCCTCGGCCTGCTCGGGCTGGCGCTCGGGACACTTCCGCTCGGCACGGCCTATGCCATCTGGACCGGCATCGGGACCATCGGGACGGTGGTTCTGGGCATCCTGCTGTTCGGCGAAACGGCCAGTACCGCGCGTCTTGTCTGCGTCGGCCTGATCATCGCCGGCATCGTCGGCCTGAAGATCATTGGCGCAGAATGATGTGTTTTCAGGGTCTTGGCCTCGTTTCCTCAAGTTTCATGCGAGCATGAAGGCCTCGTGAATGGCGCTCTTCATGCCGCCGCCCATCTGCGGGCCGCCGCCAGCCACATAGATGGCATCGCCGATGGCCACGGCGCCCATGCCGTGGCGGGGGGTCAGCATGGGCGCATAGGACTCCCACCGGTCGGCTGCCAGATCATAGGCCTCGTTCTGGCCATGGACGCGGTTCCAGCCTTCGCCGCCCATGCAGAAGATGCGCCCGCGGAACAGCACGGTGCCATGGCCGGAGCGGGCGGTCGGCATGTGGTTGCGCGCGGTCCAGCGGTCCTCGCGCGGATCATAGACATGGTGCAGCACCGAGTTGGTGTGGAACGAGTCGACACGCCCGCCGATCACATGGATCAGGCCGTCCACCGTGACGATGCCCGTGTGGTCGCGTCCCAGCGGCAGGGGTGCGCGGCGCTCCCAGCGGTCCGCCTGCGGGTCATAGACCAGATGCCAGTCGATCGACTTGCGGGTGGCGAAGCTGTTGCCGACGGCGCCGCCGATGGCATGGACCTGTTCGCCGACCGTGGTGCAGGCCATGGCGCCGCAGGCTTCGGGCAGGGGCCGGATGGCCGACCAGCGGTCGCCCTCCACGCCCCAGACGAAGCAATCCGCATGGGGTGTGCGGTTCTGCTCGATGAAGCCGCCGATCGCATAGAGGCGCTTGCCCGCCACCGCCACACCGACATGATTGGCACCGCGCGGCACCTCGGCCGCGGTGATCCACGTGTCGCTGGTGGGGTCATAGACGTGGTGATAGGGCCGGTCGACCCGCTGCTCGGCATAGCCGCCGACGAGGTGCATGCGGCCCTCGCGACCCACCGCCCAGGCCATCTCGGTGCGCGGAATGGGCAGGGGTGCCTTCGGCACCCAGCGGCCGGGATTGGCGGCCTGTGGCGCCGGACTGGTGACATCGACCTGCTGGTGATGGATCTCGGGCAGGTCCACCCGCCCGGGTGCGTTCAGCCGTTCGAACTGGCCCTGACGGTGCTGGTGCGGGCCGTGCGAGGAATGTGGCCCGTGCTGGGCATGGGTGTTCTGGGCCAGGGCCGGCGCGGAGATGACGGCCAGGCCGCCAGTGACCATCAGTCGGCGTGAAGGAAGGGTGTTCACGGGCGCTCTCCCCAAGGCGTGGCTTTGAGGGCAGAGGCTAGCGGCGAACCGGCGGGCGACAAGCCGAACCTGAGGGCGGTCACGCGGGCGTGAAGCACGGGAGGCCTGCGGCACGGGAATGGCTTGCAATCCGGTGCTCCGGCGCCAGATTGGGGGCATGAGCGAGAAGACCGCAAAGCCCGCCGGCTCGGGCATGATCGACCCCCGCACCGGGAGAGCCGTCAATGTCTCCGGGTCGGCGGACATCGCCGCCTTCCTGAAGACGGCCGCCGCCGTCGGCAAGCCCCGCGTGGCCGGCGAGCGCGGACGGCTGATCTTCGCCCTGGATGCCACCGCCAGCCGGGAGCCGACCTGGGCCATGGCACAGGAGATCCAGGGCGAGATGTTCACAGCTGCCGCCAGCGTCGGCACGCTCGACATCCAGCTGGTCTTCTTCCGCGGTGTCGGCGAGTGCCGGGCCTCCGGCTGGATCGGCGAGGCCGCCCGCCTGAAGGAGCTGATGCGCAAGGTCGGCTGCCTCGGCGGCCAGACCCAGATCGGCCGCGTGCTCGACCATGCCGCCGAAGAGGCCGCCGACAAGCGCATCCATGCGCTCGTCTATGTCGGCGACGCCATGGAGGAAAACCTCGACCTCCTCTGCGGCAAGGCCGGCCGGCTCGCCTTTGCCAACATCCCGGTCTTCCTGTTCCAGGAAGGCCATGATCCGGTGGCCGCGACCGCCTTTGCCGAGATTGCCAGGATCACCCGCGGCGCCCATGTGCGTTTCGATCCGGGCGCGGCGGCGCAGCTGGCGGAGCTTCTCAGGGCCGTGGCGATCTTCGCCTCGGGCGGGCGGCTGGCCCTGGCCGACGCGTCCGCCCGCGGCGCGCGCGGAGCACAATTGCTGCTCGGCCGGATGACGTGATAGGCCCCGGCCATGACCTATTTCATCGCCGGCCTGATCGCGCTCATCGTCTTTTCCGGCGTGCTGAACCAGGTGGTGAACGCCAATCCGCGCTGGCTCTCCAAGCAGGTGAAGCGCGTTGGCGGCGTCGCTGTCATCGCCTTCGGCATCCTGCTGCTGGCCCGCGGGCGCTGGGAACTGGCGCTGCCGGCCTTCCTGGCCGGGGCGACCCTGCTCGGCCTCGTTCCCGGCCAGTCCATGCTGTCCGGCTGGGGCCAGGCTGGCCAGCGCCAGCCGCGCCAGACCTCGCGCGTCCGCTCCGCCTTCATCGAGATGGAGCTTGATATCGACACCGGCCAGATGAGCGGACGCTTCCTGGCAGGATCGCTGGCTGGCCAGACGCTGGACCAGATCCCCACGGCCCGGCTGGTCCAGGCCTTTGCCGAGATCGATTCGGAGAGCGCCCAGCTCCTAGAGGCTTATCTTGACCGCCGGGATCCCGCCTGGCGTGAACACGCTCAGGGCAATGCGGGTGCGCGGCAGGGCGGCCCGGCGGCTTCGGGCGCGATGACGGAAGAGGAGGCCTACCAGATCCTTGGCCTTCAGCCGGGGGCGGACGAGGAGGCCATCCGCAGCGCGCACCGCTCGCTGATGAAGAAGCTGCACCCCGACCAGGGCGGCTCGACCTGGCTCGCCTCGCGCGTCAACCAGGCCAAGGACGTTCTCCTGGATCGCCATCGCCGGAACTCCTGAACGCGTTTCCATCCGGATCTGTTCTCGTGGGCGTCCGTCAGTTGCGGACCACCATGCAGTCGAAGTCGCGGCTCTTGAGCGCCCGGCAGGCCGCATCGGCATTGGAGCGGTCGAAGCCGGCGAAGCGGGCGCGCACCAGCGTCATGCCGCGCGCTTCCACCTTCTCCGTATAGGGATCGGCCGCACCGAGCTGGCGCACCCCGGTCTCGCGGGCCTCCTGCAGCGTGGCCATGGCCGCCTGCTCGGTCGGGAAGGCGCCGATCTGGATCGACCACTCGCCGCGCCGGCGCACCGTCTCGGGCGCGGGGGCGGGCGACGGGGCCGCAGCCGGCCGGGCCGACACGGAGGCGGTGGTCAGCTGGGAAGCGTGGAGCTGGCCGAGCACACCGGGCTCCGGGTTCGGGTTGCCGGGCGCCGGCGCCGGAACGGACCGGGCGGCGAGGGTGGCGGCGGCCACGGGCGGCGGCGCCTGCTCGGCCCGGATGACCTGGCGGTGCGGCTGCGCGCTGACCGTCGCCGGAGCGGCTGCCGAGGCGCCGGTGGAGGCACCGCCGCGGGTCTGGCCGGCGGCGAGGACGGCCACCGCCATGGGCGTGGCCGGCGGTGCGACCGGCAGCGGTGCCGAGACGGTCTCACGACGGCCGGGGACCGGAACCTGGGCGGCGACGGTGATCCGCGTCTGCGGCCGCGCCTGCGCCACCTGGGGAGTCTCGCTCGCCCGGGCGATGACCGGCGCCGTGCGGCTGCCGGCATAGGCGCGCGGGAAGTTCTCCTCGAGCAGCTGGCGCATGCGGGCATCGCGGGCCGCGCCGGTCCGTCCGCCCATCACCACGGCCACCAGCTGACGCTCGCCACGGCGGGCGGAGGTCAGCAGGTTGAACCCGGAGGCGCGGATATAGCCGGTCTTGATGCCATCAACGCCCTGGACCCTGCCGAGCAGCCGGTTGTGGTTGCGGTGGTTCACGCCCCGATAGGCGAAGGAATAGGTCTGGAAATAGCGCCACTGGCGGGGGAAATGGTCCTGGATCGCCTGGCCGAGGGTGGCCAGATCCCGCGCGGTGGTGACCTGGCCGGCATCCGGCAGGCCGGAGGCATTGCGGAAGGTGGTCCGCGACATGCCGAGCGCGCGGGCGCGGCGGGTCATCATCTGGGCGAAGCGCTCCTCGCTGCCGCCGATGTTCTCGGCGACCACCACCGCGACGTCATTGGCCGACTTGGTGACGAGGGCCCGGATGGCCTCCTCGACCGTGATGGTGGAACCGGGCCGCACGCCGATCTTGGACGGCGGCTGGCGTGCGGCTTCCGCCGACACCGACAGGGGCGACTGAAGCGACAGCCGCCCCGCCTCGATCTGCTCGAACAGCAGGTAGAGCGTCATCACCTTGGTGACCGAGGCCGGATAGCGCGGCGCATCCGGGCTTTCGGCATGCAGCGTGCGGCCGGTCTTGGCATCGACGACGATGGCGGAATAGGCCGGGGCATAGCCTCCATGGCGACGGGGGCGGGCCTGCGCCTCCACGATGGTCAGGGCCGAGATCGCCAGAGCCGCTGCCCAGAGCCCGAGTTTGACCCCGCTGCGAAGCCGCACGTCCTGGCCGGCGCCGTTCGTCGTCGCCATTCCGACACCCCTGACTTACCACATGCGTCCGGGGCCGTTCTGGCGTCCGGTGCGCGTCCCTGTCCCCGCGGCCGATCCGGTCGGCATCGACCGCAGGTGACGACCGGCGACCCGAAGGCCGCCGGCGACGCAACACCACTTCGGCGATACGCAGCCGTACTCGGCACGCCGTCCCCGCCACGGCGGGAACGTTGAAAAGACGGTAACTTGAAGCGGTTGCCAGGACGTTAAGCCTGATGCGCGGGCTCGACGCGATGGCCTGCAGCTTGTTGACGATGCTCATTGTGCGGCGCACACTCGGCCCCGGACCTCAAGCCTCGGCCCGGTAACCTTTGCCGCGGCTGGGATGTGCGGCGAGGGGGGATGAGATGGTGAAGGCGGTGGATGACCTGCAAGCGCTCGGCCGGGCGCGCCTCGATGCCCTCGCCGCGAGCGCGACCATGGCGGCCAGCAGCTATCAGGGCCTGGCGACCGAACTGGTCGAGCACGTGACGGCCAGCATCGAGGCGGGCGCGACGGTGATCGAGCGCATGGCTGTCGTCCGGTCGTTCGACGCTCTGGTGGCGCTTCAGTCGGACACCGCCCGCAGCCTGATCGAGACCGGCTTCCTGCGCTGGACGCGCATGACCGAGCTCCAGTCGCAGATGATCAGGGCGATGGTCGGCCCGTTCCAGCTGCCGGCTGCACCGAAGGCGCCGTCTGCCTAGATCGCAGCCGCAAGCCCGGCACCTTGCGGTCAGGCGCGGCCCGAAGCCCATGGCGACGGGCCCGCCGGCGCTGCCCCGCAGACGCGGCCGCGCGGCAGCACGGGGCGGCGTCACGCCGCCGTCAGTTCGACAGGCGCAGATTGCCGATCTCGGCGGCGATCCGCTGGAACACCGGCCCGAGCTCGGCCGCCGTCTGCACGTCGTAATACATGGTCGTCTGGCTGGCGCAGCGCCGCAGCAGCGCCGCGTTCCCCTCGATCACGCGGATCGTGTAGAGCCGGATACCGTTCGCCTTGGTGTTGGCACAGGCAAGGTCCGTGCGGGCGTCGATGGCGCTCTGCGAGGTGGACCAGCGGTTCTGCGTGTTGTCGCCATCGGTCAGCAGGATGATGATGCGCTCGAGGTCCGGTTCGCTCGCCAGCGTGCGCGCATTGGTCAGCGGCTGCGAGGGGGTCAGCATGTGCAGGCCCCAGGCCAGGCCGATCGTCACATTGGTATTGCCCGACGGGGTCATGGCGTCGACGCGGGCCTTGAGCGCCGCCCAGTCGGTGGTCAGCGGCATGATCGCGGCAAGCGTCGACTTGGTGCAGTTGCGCGCGGGAAACAGCGTTGCCGGAACGGTCGTGGTCGGTGTGGTGTCGGCGACGTCGTGGCTCTGGTCGCGATCGGTCACGCAGCCCGTCCAGCTGCTCGCAGTGGTTCCGGACCCCGAATAGGTCAGCCAGCTCTCGTTCCTGTAGCTCGTGCCGATCCGCACCTGCGTGTCGAAGGGCACGATGCCGATGCGCACCGCATCCGGGCGCGTGGCGACCGAGGCCAGCATGTCGATGAGGTTCTTGGCCGCCGACTTCAGGGCCGTCATCTTGCCCGAGCTCGACATCGAACCGGTATTGTCGAGCACCAGCACGAGGTCGATCTTCTTGGTGCGCCAGACGGCCCCGGCCTGGCCGGCGATCGACAGGTTCGAGCCGCTGAGGATATTGGCCATCATGGGATTGATGGACCCGCTGCCGGTCACGCGCACCACGCTGCCGTCGATGAACGCGGCCACCTGAAGGTTGTACATCTCCGTCGGGTTGACGTTGCCTTCGACATATTGCCGGGCCACCAGGGTCAGGTCGCTCGGCGCCTTGCCGTCGGCGACCAGCCGGGCGACCATCAGGGCGGCGGCATCCAGCGCCGCCTGGAGCCGGGCCTGCTGCTGGCTGAGCCGGCTCAGATCCACGGCGGCACAGATCATCATGATGATCGGATACATCGCGACGGCGAAGGCCACCGCAATCGCGCCCCGGCGATCGTTCCGAAACCTGCGGAGAAGACCCAGCATGAAGGTGCCCCTGTTCTGCGACCGCAGGCCAGAATAGGGGGCAGCTGATAAGCAACCGGAATCCCGCGAGAATCAATTAAGCCAAGATGAAATCCGGTCTGTTCAGGATCTGTTGACCATGAAAGGGCGGATTCGCCCGTCCGCACAACGTCAGGGCCCCTTGCGTGAGCTGGCGTTACGTGAGGAGAGCCCGTGTTGCTGACGCAACGTCATCCTGACGCATCAGACTCTCGCCGACGAGCAGGGTGCGGATGCCCGAGCGGGCCAGGCGAGCCACATCCTGAGCCGTGAAAATGCCGCTCTCGCCGACCACGATCCGGTCCGCGGGGATGCGCGGGGCGAGCCTTTCGCAGGTGGCCAGCGACACCTCGAAGCTGCGCAGGTCGCGGTTGTTGATGCCGATCAGGCGCGAGGGCAGGGCGAGCGCGCGATCGAGCTCGGCCTCGTCATGGACCTCGACCAGCGCATCCATGCCGTAGTCCGCGGCGGCGGCCACCAGATCCGCCGCCAGCGCATCGTCCACCGAGGCCATGATCACCAGGATGCAGTCGGCGCCCCAGGCGCGCGCCTCCGCCACCTGATAGGTGTCGTGCATGAAGTCCTTGCGCAGGACGGGCAGGGCGGTTGCCGCCCGCGCGGCGGTGAGGAAGGCCGGAGCGCCCTGGAACGAGGGCGCGTCGGTCAGCACCGACAGGCAGCAGGCGCCGCCGGCCTCATAGGCGCGCGCCAGCGCCGGCGGATCGAAATCGGCGCGGATCAGACCCTTGGACGGGCTCGCCTTCTTGATCTCGGCGATCAGCGCCGTCTGGCCGGCGGCAAGCCTGGCCTCGATGGCGCCGGCAAAGGGGCGGACCGGGGGCGCCGACCGGGCGGCGGCCTCGACCGTCGACAACGGTCGTTCACACTTGGCCGCGGCGATCTCCGCGCGCTTGTAGGCCTCGATCCGCTTCAGCACATCGACCATGACCGGTTCCGTTCAGGCAGCGTTCGAGACCGCGATGAGCCGGTCGAGCCGCGCCGCCGCGGCCCGGCTGTCGATGGCCGCCTGCGCCATGGCATAGCCCTCCGGCAGGGTGCTGGCCCGGCCGGCCACCACCAGCGAGGCGGCCGCGTTCAGGGCGGCGACATTGCGATAGGCATTGCGCTCGCCGTGCAGCACGGCCCGGAGCGCCGCGGCGTTGAAGGCCGCGTCCCCGCCCTTCAGCGCGTCCGGCTCGCACAGGGGCAGGCCGACATCCGCCGGGGCGATCTGGAACAGCGTGATGCGGCCGCCATCGAGCTGGGCGACCGCGGTCGGGCCGGTCCCCGTCACCTCGTCCAGCCCGTCGGAGCCATGCACCACCCAGGCCTTGGCGGAGCCGAGATTGTTCAGCACCTCGGCGAGCGGGGCGACCCACTGGCCGGAGAAGACGCCGACCATCTGCCGCTTCACGCCCGCCGGATTGGACAGCGGGCCGAGCA
Source organism: Phreatobacter sp. (assembly GCA_046295035.1). Lineage (GTDB taxonomy): Bacteria > Pseudomonadota > Alphaproteobacteria > Rhizobiales > Phreatobacteraceae > Phreatobacter. The sequence goes on along the minus strand of JBKBOA010000015.1, from coordinate 38,949 downwards.
GGTTGAAGATGGTCCGCGTGCCCAGTTCCACGCGCGTCGGCCCGACGAACTTCATCGCCGGGTGGTGCGCGGGCGCGAACATGAAGCCGATGCCCGCCTCGCGGATGCAGCGCGCGATTGCCTCCGGTCCGAGGTCGATCTTCACGCCGAGCGCCATCAGGCAGTCGGCCGCCCCCGAGCGCGAGGACAGCGCGCGGTTGCCATGCTTGGCGACCGGCACACCGGCGCCGGCCACGATGAAGGCCGCGCAGGTCGAGATGTTGAGGGAATGCGAGGCATCGCCGCCCGTGCCGACCACGTCCACGGCCTCGGCCGGCGCCTCCACCCTCACCATCTTGGCGCGCATGGTGGCGACCGCCGCGGTGATCTCCTCGACCGTTTCCCCGCGCACCCTGAGCGCCATCAGGAAGGCGCCGATCTGCGCGGGCGTGGCATCGCCGGACATGATCTGGTCGAAGGCCTGGCCGGCCTCGTCCCGGTTCAGCGGCGCGCCGGTGGCGACCTTGGCGATCAGCGTCTTGAACTGTTCCATCAGCGGCGCCCCTTGCTGCGGTTCCAGTCGGCGGCAAGGCCGAGGAAGTTGCCGATCATGCGATATCCGTGCTCGGAGGCGATGCTCTCGGGATGGAACTGGACGCCATGCACGGGTCGGTCGCGGTGCATCAGGCCCATGACCACGCCATCCGCCGTCTCGGCGGTGATCTCGAGATCCCGCGGCCAGGCGTCGCGATCGACGGTCAGCGAGTGGTAGCGGGTTGCCTGGAACGGGCCGTTGATGCCGCGGAACACGCTGCGGCCGCCATGATTGATCTCGGACAGCTTGCCGTGCATCGGGGCGGGCGCGCGCACCACCTTGCCGCCGAACGCCTGGCCCATGGCCTGGTGGCCGAGGCAGACGCCGAACATCGGGATGCGGGCGGAGGCCTTGTCGATGAGCTCCAGGCAGATGCCCGCCTCGTTGGGCGTGCAGGGGCCCGGCGAGAGCACGATGGCGTCGGGGTCCGCGTCGATCACGGCCTGCGCTGTGGTCTTGTCGTTGCGGATGACCTCCACGTGCGGGCGTTGTCCGTCGATCTCCTGGCTGCCGAGATAGTGGACGAGGTTCCAGGTGAAGCTGTCGTAATTGTCGATGAGGGTGATCTTCACTGGCCCCTCCCGGCGCGCGCGGCGCTTCTCACCGCCTCGTCCGCGGCGTGGAGCAGCGCCTTGGCCTTGTTGACGCACTCGGCCTGCTCCATGGCATTGACACTGTCGGCGACGATGCCGGCGCCGGCCTGCACATACATCTGCCCGTCCTTGACCACCGCCGTGCGCAGCACGATGCAGGTGTCCATGGCCCCGGTGGCGGAGAAATAGCCGACGCAGCCGGCATAGAGCCCGCGCTTCTCCTTCTCAAGCTCGTCGATGATCTGCATGGCCCGCACCTTCGGTGCGCCGGAGACCGTGCCTGCCGGAAACCCCGCCATCATCGCGTCGATCAGGTCGTGCCGCGGATCCAGCTCGCCCTCCACGTTCGAGACGATGTGCATGACGTGGGAATAGTGCTCCAGGAAGAAGCGGTCGGTGACCTGCACCGTCCCGATCTTCGCCACCCGTCCGACATCGTTGCGACCGAGATCGAGCAGCATCAGATGCTCGGCCCGCTCCTTGGGGTCGGCCAGCAATTCCTCGCCGAGGCGCTTGTCCTCGGCCGGCGTCGCGCCCCGGGGGCGCGTCCCGGCGATCGGACGGATGGTCACCTTGCCGTCGCGCACCCGCACCAGGATTTCCGGCGAGGAGCCGGCCACCGAGAAGCCGTCAAAGGCCAGATAGTAGAGGAAGGGCGAGGGATTCACCCGCCGCAAGGCCCGATAGAGCGAGAAGGGCGGCAGCGTGAACGGCGTCGAGAAGCGCTGGGACAGCACCACCTGGAAGATGTCGCCGGCGGCAATGTATTCCTTCGCCCGGTCGACCATGGCCGAATAGTCGGCCTCGCTCGTGTTGGAGACGAGCCCGGCCATGATCTCCGCGTGATCGGGCAGGGGGGTCTGCTTGTCGAGTGGCGTGTCGAGCGCATCGACCACGCCGGTCAGCCGGTCGACCGCCCGTTCGTAGGCCGCCTTCGCGGACTGGCCGGGCTGGGGCCTGACCGGCGTGACGACCGTGATCTGGTCCTTCACCGCGTCGAACACCAGCACCACCATGGGGCGGATGAACAGGGCATCGGGCAGGCCGAGCGGATCGGGCCCGACCTGCGGCAGGTGCTCCATCTGCCGGACCATGTCGTAGCCGAGATAGCCGAACACGCCGGCGGCCATGGGCGGCAAGCGGTCGGGAATGTCGATCCGGCTCTCCGCCAGCAGCTTGCGCAGTTCGGCGAGCGGGGCGTCCGGCAGCGGCGCGAAGGCATGGCGGTCGGCCTGCGGCCGCCGGTTGATCTCGGCGACCTGGCCACGGCAGCGCCAGATCAGATCGGGATCGAGGCCGAGGATGGAATAGCGTCCCTTGATGGCGCCGCCCTCGACCGATTCGAGCAGGAAGGCGTTGGTCTTCGTCCCGGCGATCTTCAGATAGGCCGAGACAGGGGTTTCGAGGTCCGAGACGAGTGTCGTCCAGACCACCTGGGCCTTCCCCGCCGCATGGACGGGGGCAAAGGCCTCGAAGGAGGGCTCGATCTGCATGGCATAGCCTCGCTCGGGCTAGCGGGTCTCGCCGCCGCCCACGGCCCGGTTCAGCAGCGTCTGGTTCACACTGGTGCCGAAGTCGCGCTGAAGCTGGGAGATATATTGCTCGAGAACGTCGTTCTCGATGGATGAAACGAGCTGGTCGCGCGTGCGCTGGTCGAGCGTGGCATCGGCCGGCACCTCGATCGCCTCGGTCACGAACACGATGCGGTCGATGCCATCGGCGCCCGGCGCCTGGCCCGCCTTGCCCCGGGCGGTCGCAAACAGCGCCGCCACGGCTCCCGCGGTCCAGTCGCCCTCGGTCGCTGTGCGCAGCAGTTCGGGCGACTGCCGGACCTCGAGCCCGAGCGGAGCGGCGAGCTCGGCCAGCGTCTTGCCGCCGTCGATCGCGGAGACCATCTCGGTGGCCGCCTTGGCGATGCGGCTCTTCACTTCGTCCTCACGCCATCGGGCCTCGACGCGGTCCTTGACCTCGTCCAGCGTGCGGTCGCGCGCCGGCGTGATGCCGGCGACCTCGTACCAGATGAAGGCGCCGGTCTGGCGCACCTGCACCGGATCGTTCTCCAGGCCGATATCGGCGCGGAAGGCGGCCGGCAGGAACTCGCTGGCGCCGACCAGGTTCAGCTGCGTATCGGCGGGATCGCGGCCCTGGACATCAACGGCCTCGATCGTCTGCACCGGCACGCCGACCTTGGCGGCGATATCGGTGAGCGGCGCGCCGGTCGCCCGTTCGCGCTCGATCCGGTCATGCAGCTCGTTCACCGCCTGCCGCGCCATGGCGAGGGCCAGGGTCCGGCGGGCCTCCTCGCGGGCACGGGCCTCGTCGAAGGGCTCGATCTTCGTCACCCGCAGCAGGAAGGTTCCGAAGGCGCCGGTCACCGGCTCGCTGACGGCGCCCTCGGCCAGGGCGAAGGCGGCATCGCGCACGGCTGGGTCGGCCACCTGCGCCCGCGACAGGGTGCCGAGCGTGAGGTCCGAATCGGCAATGCCGCGCTCACGCGCCAGCGCCTCGAAGGTCAGGCCCTCCGCCAGCCGCCGTGTCGCCGCGGCCGCCTCCTCGGCATTGCCGAAGCGGATCTGCTGGATGGTGCGCCGTTCGGCCGTCTCGCGCAGGCGCTGGATCTCCGCCTCGATCCGCTCGGGGGGAACCTGCTGGAATCCGGCCTGCTCCTCCGGCGAGAGGGTCAGCACGATCAGCTTGCGGTATTCGGGCGCGCGGAAGGCCGCGCGGTTGGCCGCAAAGTAGCTTTCCAGCGTCGCCGCGTCGGGAGAGGGAATGTCGCCGACCGCGCGGGCCCCCAGCACCACGAAGCTCGCCCGGCGCTTCTCCTGCTGGAAGCGGGCGAGGGCATCCACGATGGCCCTGGGCGCGGTCATGCGGTCGGACACGGCGCCGGCGATCTGCTGGCGCAGCGCCAGCCGGCGTTCGTAGTCGATATAGCTCTGCTCGGTGAAGCCGAGCTGACGGATACGCTCCAGGAACAGGTTGCGGTCGAACTGACCAGTCACGCCGCGGAAGGCCGGCGTCGAGGTGATGCGCGTGCGGATCGTGTCGTCGTCGATGCCGAGGCCGAGCTGGCGGGCGCGTTCGTCCAGCGTGGCATCGGTCATGAGCTGCGAGAGAACCCGGCGGTCGATGCCGAACTGGCGCGCCTGGTCGGGCGTCACGCCGCGGCCGAGCATGCGGCCGAAGTTCTGGACGTCGCGGTTGTAGGCGGTCTGGAAGGCCTGCACGCTGATCTGAGTCTGCCCGACCGTGGCCAGGGTCGAGGATGTGCCGCCACGGAAGATGTCGCCGACCCCCCAGATGGCGAAGCTGAGCACCAGCAGCGCCATTAGGGCGATCAGGACAAAGCGCAGGATACCGCGCTCGAAGGCGCTGCGAAGGCCGGTCAGCATGCCGGTCGGTGCTCCAGGTCTCAAAGGTCGACCGGGCCTGCGGCGACCCGGAAAAAAGTCGGCGGAGCATAGTGATCGGTCCGGTCACGGGCAAGGTCGCCCGGTGGCGCAGCCGGCGGCCTTCTGCTAGTCAGCGCGCCGCTGCACACCTGGAGAACGATCATGGCCCTGCGCCCCCTTGTCGCCGGCAACTGGAAGATGAACGGAACCCGGGCGGCGCTGAAGGAACTGGCGGCCATGGCCGAGGGCTATGACGCCGCGCTGCGGGCGCGGGTCGATCTGATGATCTGCCCGCCGGCGCCACTGGTGTTCGCCGCCGCATCGGCCGCCATCGGCACCCGCATCGCCATCGGCGCCCAGACCTGCCATCCCGAACAGGCCGGCGCCTTCACCGGGGAGGTCTCCGCCGCCATGCTGGCCGATGCCGGGGCAACCGCCGTGATCGTCGGACATTCCGAGCGGCGGCAGTACCATGGCGAGAAGGATGCCGACGTGGCGGCGCGGGCCAGGGCCGCCATCGCCGAAGGCCTGACCGCCATTGTCTGCGTCGGCGAGACGCGCGCCGAGCGCGAGGCCGGCAGGGCGCTTGCCGTGGTCGCCCGGCAGGTGGCCCGCGCGGTGCCCGAGGGCGCGTCTCCCGAGACCGTGGTGGTGGCCTACGAGCCGGTCTGGGCCATCGGCACCGGCCTGACCCCGACCCCCGCCGACATTGCCGAGGTTCACGCCCTGATCCGCCGCAAGCTCGTCGCCCGCCACGGCAGGCAGGCCGCCGGCATCCGCATCCTCTATGGCGGTTCGGTCAAGCCGGCCAATGCGCGGGAGCTGATGGGCGTGCCCCATGTCAATGGCGCGCTGGTCGGCGGCGCCAGCCTGAAGGCCGCGGATTTCCTCGCCATCGCCGCCGCCTACCGGTGAGGAGCCCCGCATGAGCGCCGCCGGCGAACCGAGCTTCAGGATCCTCCTGTGGATCGTCGCCGTCGGCTTCTTCATGCAGACGCTGGACTCCACCATCGTCAACACGGCCTTGCCGTCGATGGCGCGGGCGCTCGGCGAGAGCCCCTTGAGCATGCATTCGGTGGTGATCGCCTATTCGCTCACCATGGCCATGCTGATCCCGGCCTCCGGATGGCTCGCCGACCGGTTCGGCATCCGCACGGTCTATCTCGCCGCCATTGCCCTGTTCACGGTCGGCTCGGTGGCCTGCGCGGCCTCCACCTCGCTGACCCAGCTGGTGCTGTCCCGCGTCGTGCAGGGCGCGGGCGGGGCGATGCTGCTGCCGGTCGGGCGGCTCGTGGTGCTGCGCAACGTTCCGCGCGACCAGTTCCTGCCGGCCATGAGCTTCGTCGCCATCCCCGGCCTGATCGGACCGCTGGTCGGGCCGACGCTCGGCGGCTGGCTGGTGCAGTCGGCCTCCTGGCACTGGGTCTTCCTCATCAACCTGCCTGTCGGTCTCGTCGGCCTGGTGCTCACCGCCATCCACATGCCGGACAGTCCCAATGCCGGCGTCGGGCGCTTCGACACGGTCGGCTATCTGATGCTGTCGGTGGGCATGGTGTCCCTGTCCTTCTCGCTCGACGGTCTCGCCGATCTCGGCTTCCAGCGGGCGACGGTACTGGTGCTGCTCGTCTTCGCCTTCGCGCTCGTCGTGGGCTATTTCCTGCATGCCCGGCGCCGGCTGGACCCGCTCTTCCCGCTCACGCTGTTCCGCATCCACACCTACACGGTGGGCCTGCTCGGCAATCTCTTCGCCCGCATCGGCTCGGGCGCCATGCCCTTCCTCATCCCGCTGCTGCTGCAGGTCGGGCTCGGCCGCACGCCGGTGGAGGCCGGCCTGATGATGCTACCCGTGGCGGCGATCGCGATCACTGCCAAGCCGGTGGTCACCCGCCTCATCACCCGCTATGGCTACCGGCGGTTCCTGGTCACCAACACGCTGCTGCTGGGCGGCCTGCAGGCCGGTTTCGCCAGCATGCCGGGCCTGCCGCTCTGGGCGATGCTGCTGCTGCTCGGCAGCTATGGCGCGGTCAACTCCTTCCAGTTCACGGCCATGAACACGGTGACCCTGCGCGACCTCGATCCGGCCGGCGCCGGCAGCGGCAACAGCCTGTTCTCCATGGTGCAGATGCTGTCGATGAGCCTCGGCGTGACGGTCGCCGGCGCCCTGCTCGCGGGCTTTGCCGGCCACCTGACGGCGGGGGGTGCGGGTTCGACCGTGCCGGCCTTCCAGGCGACCTTCGTCACCATCGGCATCATCACCTGCGCCTCGGCCTGGATCTTCTGGCAGCTCGATCCCCAGGTGAGCCCCGCCAGGGACACGCCGGACGGTGGCGAGCCGGCCTGAGGCAGCCCGGCCGCCATGTCGCCCGCGCTGTGCTTGCCGGGGTAGGCAAGCCCCGGCCGATCGTGTAGAGACCCGCTTTCTTTCGCTTCGGGAACCGTCGCCGCCATGGAGACCGTCATCCTCGTCATCCACCTGATGATCGTGCTCGCGCTCATCGTCGTGGTGCTGCTCCAGCGCTCCGAAGGGGGCGGCCTCGGCATGGGCGGGGGCGGCAATTTCATGTCCTCGCGCGGCACCGCCAACGTGCTGACGCGCGCCACCGCCATCCTGGCCGGTGCCTTCTTCCTGACCTCCATCACGCTGGCCATCATGGCCACCCAGGCGCGCGGACCGCGTTCGCTGCTCGACCGGCCGGCGCCGGCCGCCCCGGCCGCTCCCGCCGTGCCGGCCTCGCCGGGCACCCCGCAGGTGCCGCAGTCGGGCGGGCAGGGCGGAACCGGCATGCTGGAGGGGCTGCGCAGCCTGTCCCAGCCGCCGCAGGCCCCGGCCGGCGGCTCCCAGCCCCCGGCGGCGCCGCGGCCCTAGCCGCGCGCCCCGACGCCGCGGGCTCGGCCCGCCGGAGCGCGGAGGACCAGAGGGCCGGGAAACCGGCCCTTCTCTTTTGTGGAGAGCGGCCGGCATGCGGCCCTCTCGCTACCCGAATCAGACCCGCGACCTTAAAGAGGAAGCCCCATGACGCGGTACATCTTCATCACCGGCGGCGTGGTCTCGTCCCTTGGCAAGGGGCTCGCCTCGGCGGCGCTCGGCGCCCTGCTCCAGGCCCGTGGCTATTCGGTCCGCCTGCGCAAGCTCGACCCCTATCTCAACGTCGATCCGGGCACGATGAGCCCGACCCAGCACGGGGAGGTCTTCGTCACCGATGACGGCGCCGAGACCGACCTCGACCTCGGCCATTACGAGCGCTTCACCGGCCGGCCCTGCACCCGCGCCGACAACATCACCACCGGGCGCATCTATCTCGACATCATCACCCGCGAGCGGCGCGGCGACTATCTCGGCGCCACCATCCAGGTGATCCCGCACGTCACCGACGCCATCAAGGACTTCGTGCGCACCGGCAACGAGGGCTACGACTTCGTGCTGGTCGAGATCGGCGGCACGGTCGGCGACATCGAGGGCCTGCCGTTCTTCGAGGCCATCCGCCAGCTCGGCAACGAATTGCCCGAGGGCGACAGCATCTTCATCCACCTGACCCTGCTGCCCTACATCGCCTCGGCAGGCGAGCTGAAGACCAAGCCGACCCAGCACTCGGTTCAGGAACTGCGCTCCATCGGCATCGCCCCGGACATCCTGCTGTGCCGCTGCGACCGGCCGATCCCGGAGGGCGAGCGCAAGAAGCTGGCGCTGTTCTGCAATGTCCGCCCCTCCGCGGTGGTCGAGGCCCGCGACGCCGCCTCCATCTACGACGTGCCGCTCGCCTATCACCGCGCCGGCCTCGACAACGAGGTGCTGCGCGCCTTCGGCATCGACAACGCGCCCGAGCCGGACATGCGCCGCTGGGCCGATGTCTCGCACCGCGTCCACAATCCCGAGGGCGAGGTCAACATCGCCATCGTCGGCAAGTACACGGGGCTGAAGGACGCCTACAAGTCGCTGATCGAGGCATTGGCCCATGGCGGCATGGCCAACCGCGTGCGCGTCAATCTCGAATGGATCGAGAGCGAGGTCTTCGAGAGCGAGGATCCCTCGCCCTATCTGCAGGACGTGCACGGCATCCTGGTGCCGGGCGGCTTCGGCCAGCGCGGCGCCGAAGGCAAGATCCGGGCGGCGCGCTTCGCCCGCGAGCGCAAGGTGCCCTATTTCGGCATCTGCTTCGGCATGCAGATGGCGGTGATCGAAGCGGCGCGCAACCTCGCCGGCATCGAGAACGCCAATTCCACCGAGTTCGGCCCCACCCCCGAGCCGGTCGTCGGCCTCCTGACCGAATGGCTGAAGGGCAACGAGCTGGTCAGGCGCAGCCAGGGCGGCGATCTCGGCGGCACCATGCGTCTCGGTGCCTATACGGCGCACCTGAAGCCGGATTCGAAGATCGCCGCCATTTACCGCGCCGACGTCATCTCCGAGCGCCACCGCCACCGCTACGAGGTCAATCTCGACTATCGCCGGCGCCTGGAGGACAAGGGCCTGGTGTTCACCGGCCTGTCGCCCGATGGCGTGCTGCCGGAGACGATCGAATATCCGGACCATCCCTGGTTCATCGGCGTGCAGTATCACCCCGAGCTGAAGAGCCGGCCCTTCGACCCGCATCCGCTGTTCCGCTCGTTCATCGAGGCGGCGAAGGTGCAGTCGCGCCTCGTCTGAGCCGGCGCCCTCCGCCGGACCGGCGCGCCCGTCGCCCGGTCCGGAACGGTCCGGACCCGGCCTCACGGGCCGGGATGGTAGCCGCGCGCGCCGGAGCGCGGTAGCATTCCCTATCGTCAGTCGGGAATCGCGACCATGATCAGGGACTATCTCTCGGGTTTTCCGGCCTTCATGGCCCACTTTGCCCTGGCGGCCTGCTTCCTCGCCCTGTTCGCGGCCATCTATACCCGCATCACCCGCCACAACGAGTTCGAGCTCATGCGCGGCGGCAACATGGCGGCGGCCGTGGCGCTGGCCGGCAGCCTGATCGGCTTCTCCTTCCCCCTGGCGGCGACGGTCGAATATTCGGCCTCCATCCTCGACAATGCGCTGTGGGCGACCGTGTCCCTCGTCGTGCAGATCGGCATCTACTTCATTGCCCGGGTGTTCCTCGACGACCTCTCCGGCCGGATCGAACGCGGCGAGATTTCGGCCGGCATCTGGCTGGGAGCCGTCTCGGTCGCCGGCGGCCAGCTGGTTGCAGCCTCCATGACGACGTGAGGACCGGGCGGTGACCGGCAACTCCCGGGGGCAGGGAACCCCGCGCCGCAGGCTCGCCAAGCCGCAGCTGCGGACCGAGGCGCCGGCGGCCACGCCCCAGCGCAAGCGCTCGGCGCTGCTGTCGCCGTTCGGGATCGGCGCGGCGGCGCTGCTCGGCGTCGGCGCCATCACCGCCACCAACGGCTTCGGCGGCGGGCGGACCCGCACCGATTGCACGACGACCCAGATCGTCACCAGCCAGCTCCAGTGCGAGGCCGTCATCCCCGGCGATCAGTGCCGCAGCGCCTTCATGGCGGCGCCACCGGCCGTCGGCCTGACCCGCAGCGGCGCCGGATCCTGGTCGCTCCAGCCGCTCGCCTCCAGCCCCGCCGGGGGCTATGCGACCATGGCCGGCCAGCCCTTCACCGCGCGGCAGTCCTGCCCGAGCACGCGGTCGAACCGCAGCTTCTTCTGGACCGGCGGGCGGGGCTCGTCCTCGCGCAGCCTGAACTGGGGCACATCGTCGTCCAGCCGTTCGGCCACGCAGAGCCAGGGCGTGACGCGCAGCGGCTTCGGCTCGACCGGCCGCAGCTTTTCCTCCTCCTCGTCGCGGTCCGGAGGCTGACATGCAGCGGGTGGCCATTGCCGAACGGCCCAACTGGAAGACCCTCGCCGACCAGTACGGCTTTGCCTATGCGATGCCGGACGGCCAGCGCTACTGGGACGAGCGGGCCTATTACCGGTTCACGCTCAGGCAGATCGAGGACGACATCGAGGAAGCCACGGAGGAGCTGGTGGCCCTGTGCGGCGAGTTCGCCGGCCGCGCCGTGCGCGACGAGGAATATCTGCGCCGGCTGAACATTCCCTCCATCTACTGGGACTGGATCGCCACGAGCTGGCAGCGCCACGACAAGAGCCTCTACGGACGCTTCGACCTCGCCTATGACGGCACCTCGCCGCCGAAACTGCTCGAGTTCAATGCCGACACGCCGACCTCGCTCTACGAGGCGGCGGTGTTCCAGTGGTTCTGGCTGGAGGACCGCATCCGCGCCGGCGCCCTGCCGAAGGATGCCGACCAGTTCAACAGCCTGCACGACAAGCTGATCGCCCGGTTCAAGGCCTGGCCCCGGACCGGCCTGTTCCACATGACCGCCTTCTCGGAGGAGCTGGAGGACCGGAAGAACGTCGAATACATGGCCGAATGCGCCACCGAGGCCGGCCACCGCCTGGTGCTGATCGACATCGCCGACATCGGCCTTGCCCGCAATGGCCAGTTCGTCGACCTGCAGAACCGGGCCATCGAGGTGCTGTTCAAGCTCTATCCGTGGGAATGGCTGATCCACGAGGAGTTCGGCTCGGCCATGCCGGCGAGCAACACGATCTGGATCGAGCCGCCCTGGAAGATGCTGCTGTCGACCAAGGCCATCCTGCCGGAGCTGTGGAGGCTCGCACCCGATCACCCCAACCTGCTGGAATGCTACCACGAGGGGGATCCGGCGGCCTCCCGCCTCGGCAACAGCTATGTGGCCAAGCCGATCTTCTCGCGCGAGGGCTCCAACGTCGAGATCCGCCGCAACGGAGTGGTCGTCGCCGCCGCCGAGGGGCCCTATGGCGACCAGCCGCGCGTCCTGCAGGCGCTGGCCCCGGATGCCGTGTTCGACGGCATGCGGCCGGTGCTCGGCTCGTGGATCATCGACCAGGAGCCGGCCGGACTCGGCATCCGCGAGGATGCCGGCCTCGTCACCGGCAACACCTCCTGCTTCATCCCCCACGCCATCGTTGGTTGATCGGCCGCGGAAGGTCTGCCAGAAGGCGCCGGCGCCCCGACAGACGGGCGTCCGGCGCCCCGAGCCGGATGCCGCAGGGCCCGGAGACCCGCCATGACCTCTCTGTCCGAACTGGCTCAGGCGACCGTTGCGGTCGGCCCGGTGACCTTCGGCAACCGCCTGCCACTCGCCCTGATCGCCGGTCCCTGCGCCATGGAGAGCCGCGACCATGCCCTGGAAGTGGCCGCCGCGCTGAAGGAGATCGCCGCGCGTGTCGGCATCGGCCTCGTCTACAAGTCGTCCTTCGACAAGGCCAACCGCACCTCGGGCAAGTCCTCGCGCGGCATCGGGCTGAGGGCGGCGCTGCCGATCTTCGCCGAGGTGCGCGAGAGGCTCGGCCTGCCGGTCCTCACCGACGTCCACGAGATCGACCAGTGCAACCCGGTCGCCGAGGTGGTCGATATCCTGCAGATTCCGGCCTTCCTCTGCCGCCAGACCGATCTCCTGGTCGCGGCCGCCCGCACGGGCCGGGCGGTCAATGTCAAGAAGGGCCAGTTCCTGGCCCCCTGGGACATGGCCAATGTCGCCGCGAAGGTGACGGAGGCCGGCAATCCGAATGTGCTCGTCACCGAGCGCGGCGTCTCCTTCGGCTACAACACGCTGGTCTCCGACATGCGCGCCTTGCCGATCATGGCCGAAACGACCGGCGCCCCGGTGATCTTCGATGCCACCCATTCCGTGCAGCAGCCCGGGGGGAAGGGTGCTTCGTCCGGCGGCCAGCGCGAGTTCGTGCCGGTGCTCGCCCGCGCGGCCGTGGCCGTCGGCGTGGCCGGCGTGTTCATCGAGACCCATCCCGACCCGGACCGGGCGCCTTCGGACGGGCCCAACATGGTGCCCCTGAAGCAGATGGAGGCGCTGCTCGCCATGCTCGTCGGCTTCGACCGGCTGGCCAAGGGACTTGCCTGATCCCGGCGATCCTGCATCAGTGACGCGTATCGTCGGCGCAGTCGGCCACACCCCTTCAGCGATGCCCGCCTTCCGAACCGGATCCCGCCCATGAGCGAACGCAGCTGCCTGTCCATCGTGCTCGCCGCCGGCGAGGGCACGCGCATGCGATCGGCGCTGCCCAAGGTGCTGCATCCGGTGGCCGGCCTGTCCATGCTGGGCCACGTGCTGAGGGCGGTTGCAGCGGCGGGCGGCACGGCGGCTTCGGTGGTCGTCGGTCCCGACCGGGACGATGTGGCGGCCGAGGCGCGGCGGCAGGCGCCCGATGTCTCCATCCATGTGCAGGCCGAACGGCTCGGCACGGCCCATGCCGTCCTGCAGGCCGAGGCCGACATCGCGCGCGGCTATGACGACGTCATCGTGGTCTTCGGCGACACGCCGCTGGTCACGCCGGCCACGCTGCGCCGCCTGCGGGGAGCCCTGACCGGCGGTGCGGCGGTGGCCGTTCTCGGCTTCGAGGCGGCCGATCCCTTCGGCTATGGCCGCCTGGTGATGACCGACGGCCAGCTGGCGGCCATCGTCGAGGAGCGCGATGCCACCGAGAGCCAGCGGGCGATCACGCTCTGCAATGGCGGCCTGATGGCGCTGTCCGGCGCGCGGGCCCTCGACCTCCTGAAGCGCATCGGCAATGCCAATGCCAAGGGCGAGTTCTACCTGACCGACGCCGTCGCCATCGCCCGGGCGCTCGGCGAGGACACGGCGGTGGTGATCGCTCCCGAGGACGAGGTGCGCGGCGTGAACGACCGGGTCCAGCTGGCCGAGGTCGAGGCCATGGCGCAGGCCCGGCTGCGCCTGGCCGCGCTGCGCTGCGGCGTGACCATGGTCGCGCCCGAAACGGTGTTCCTGGCCTTCGACACCCGCCTGGGCCGCGACGTGACGCTCGAGCCGCATGTCGTCTTCGGCCCCGGCGTGACGGTGGAGGACGGCGTCACCATCCGGGCCTATTCGCACCTTGCCGGCTGCCACATCGCCGCTGGTGCGATCCTCGGCCCCTTCGCGCGCATCCGGCCGAAAAGCCGGATCGGGGAGGGGGTCCATGTCGGCAATTTCGTCGAGGTCAACCGCACGGTCCTCGAGGCGCGGGTGGAGGCCAATCACCTCGCCTATCTGGGGGATGCCACCATCGGTGCGGGCACCAATATCGGCGCGGGCACCATCACCTGCAATTTCGACGGCGCCGACAAGCATCCGACCGTGATCGGTCGTGACGTGTTTGTCGGCTCCAACGCGACCCTGGTCGCCCCGCTGACCATCGGCGACGAGGTGCTGATCGCCGCCGGCTCGACCATCACGCAGGACGTTGCCGGGGGCGCCCTGGCCTTCGGCCGCCCGCGCCAGGCCGCGCTCCCCGGACGCGGCGCCGAGAAGATCCGCGCCAACAAGGTGCGCCGCGCGGCGCGCAAGGCGCGCGAGCAGGGCAAGGGCTGAACGCAGGCGGCGTCGCAGCGGGGGCGGGCCCGGCTGTCGCACATCGTCACAGCTTTTCATTTCGGCTCCCTTCACCCTCGCCGTTAAACCCGCAGTGGCACCCGCTCGGCGATAAGGGCCGGATGGGGTGGGACATGGAGCGGATCGCATGTGCGGCATCATCGGCATTCTCGGCAAGCAGCCCGTGGCGGGGCAGCTGCTGGACAGCCTCAAGCGGCTGGAATACCGCGGCTATGATTCCGCCGGCATCGCCACGCTGGAGAATGGCGTGCTCACCCGCCGCCGCGCCGAGGGCAAGCTGAAGAACCTCGAGGCGGTGCTGGCCGGCGCGCCGCTGAGGGGCACGATCGGCATTGGCCATACCCGCTGGGCAACCCATGGCGCCCCGACCGAGGCCAATGCCCACCCGCATGCCTCCGACGGGGTGGCGGTCGTCCACAACGGCATCATCGAGAACTTCCGCGAGCTGCGCCAGGAGCTGGAAGCCCGCGGCGTGGTGTTCTCCACCCAGACCGACACCGAGACGGTCGCCCATCTGGTCGGCCAGGAGATCAAGGCCGGCAGGAGCCCGGTGGAGGCGGTCGGCGCCGTTCTGCCGCGCCTGCGCGGCGCCTTTGCCCTCGCCTTCGTCTTCGAGGGCAATGACAACCTGCTGATCGGCGCCCGCAAGGGCTCGCCGCTCGCCGTCGGCTATGGCGAGGGCGAGATGTATCTGGGCTCCGATGCCATCGCCCTTGCCCCCTTCACCTCGGCGGTGGCCTATCTGGAGGAGGGCGACTGGGCCATTCTCGACCGCAATTCGGTGGAGATCCGCGACGAGGCCGGCCATGTCGTCCAGCGGCCGGTGATCCGCTCGTCAGCCACCGCCTTTCTGGTCGACAAGGGCAATTACCGGCACTTCATGCTCAAGGAGATCCACGAGCAGCCGGAGGTGGTCGCCCGCACCACCGCCCACTATCTCGACATGGCCAATGGCACGGTGCGCCTGCCCGCCGACCTGCCCTTCGACTGGGCGGCGCTGCCGCGCATCTCGATCGCCGCCTGCGGCACGGCCTATCTCGCCGGTCTCACCGCCAAGTACTGGTTCGAGCGCTTCGCCCGCATCCAGGTCGACATCGACATCGCCTCCGAATTCCGCTACCGCGAGACGCCGATGGTGCCCGGCGGGCTCATGATCGTCGTCTCGCAGTCGGGCGAGACCGCCGACACGCTCGCCTCGCTGCGCTATGCCAAGGAGAACGGCCAGCACGTGCTCGCCGTGGTCAACGTGCCGACCTCGACGATGGCCCGCGAGAGCCACGTCGTCATGCCGACCCTGGCCGGTCCCGAGATCGGCGTGGCCTCCACCAAGGCCTTCACCTGCCAGCTCGCCGTGCTCGCCTCGCTGGCCATCTGCGCCGGCAAGGCGCGCGGCTTCATCGCGCCCGAGGACGAGGACAGGCTGGTTCGCGCCATGATGGAGGCGCCGCGCTACATGAACGCGGCGCTGAAGCAGGAGGAGGCCATCGCCAGCCTCGCCAAGACGCTCTCCAAGGTGCGCGACGTGCTCTATCTCGGCCGCGGCACCTCCTATCCCATCGCCATGGAGGGCGCGCTCAAGCTGAAGGAGCTCTCCTACATCCATGCCGAGGGCTACGCAGCCGGCGAACTCAAGCACGGGCCCATCGCGCTGATCGACGAGACCATGCCGGTCATCGTCATCGCCCCCTTCGACAAGATCTACGAGAAGACCGTCTCCAACATGCAGGAGGTGGCCGCCCGCGGCGGCCAGATCATCCTCGTCACCGACGAGAAGGGCGCCGAACATGCCGAGGTGCCGACCCTTGCCACCATCGTCATGCCGGACGTGCCGGCCACCATCGCGCCCATCGTCTATGCCGTGCCGATCCAGCTGATCGCCTATCACACGGCGGTGGAGATGGGCACGGATGTCGATCAGCCGCGCAACCTTGCCAAGAGCGTCACGGTGGAGTGAGAGGCCGACGCAGGGGATCAGGCGCAAGGCGCCAACATGCCTGATTCATACCCGACCAGCGTAACGCTGTCAAGGTATAAAGTCCGATAAAAGGAAGAAAGGCGTATTGCCACTCAGGCCGGCTGGCGTGCCAGCGCGATGCGCGTCACCACCACGGCCAGATAGAGCCCGAACAGCAGCGCCAGCGTCGCCGGCAGCCCGTGCGGCGGCCACAGGTCCATGCCGAAACCGGCCAGGGGCGGACCGACGATCAGGCCGAGCGAATACATGACCACGAAGGCGGCATTGGCCTGGGCGAGGTCGGCGCCGCGGAACCGGCTGCCGAGATGGGCCAGACCCACCGTGTAGAGGCCGGCGACGATGCCGCCCCAGACGAACAGCAGGGCCATCAGCCCATGGCGACCGAGCGGCAGGACGGCCATCGCCACCATGCCGGCGGCCCCGACGCTGGCGCAGAACAGCAGCACCCAGCGCCGGTCGATCCGGTCGGCGACCATGCCGATGGGGATCTGGAACAGCACATTGCCGACGACGAAGATCGAGACCAGCGTGACGGCGCCCATCGTGTCGAGGCCGATGGCCGTGCCGTAGAGCGGCAGCAGCGCGATGGCGCCCGTCTCGGACGCGCCGAAGACCAGCGCGGCCAGCGTGCCGGCCGGCGCCGCCCACAGGAAGGTCAGGAGGCCGGAGGACGGCTTGCCCTCGATCTGCGGGGCGATGCCGCGCGCCAGCAGCACGGGCAGGGCGGCGAGGGCGAAGATCGCGGTGCCGGCGAGGAAGGGCGCAGGTCCCTCCGTGCCGGTCAGGGCGAGAATCTGGGGACCGATGGCAAAGCCGAGCGACAGGGCGGTGGCATAGATGCCGAGGACGAAGCCGCGACGGGCCTCGGGCGCCGCCGCATTGATCCAGTATTCCGACAGCACGAACAGCACCGCCAGGGCCGCGCCGAACACGAAGCGCAGGGGGAACCAGGCCCAGAGCGGCTCGACGACGAGGAAGGCCAGCAGCGAGACCACGCCGGTGGCAATGGCCGCGCCGAGCACGGCCCTGACGCCGAAGGTCCGCGCCCAGCCGGAGATGAACGGCGCGCAGAGGATGGTCGCCACGCCGCCCATGGCCGTGTTGAGGCCGATCACCGTGCGCGAGGCTCCCTTGGCATCGAGAGCAAAGGACAAGAGCGGGATCGACAGCGACAGGCCGATGCCGACCGACACGATGCAGGCGATCGCGGCCGTGATGGACAGGGTGGTCTGGCGGTCGAAGACAGGCGAGGCGACATCGGTCATGAGGCCGCCTGACATGGCGTCGTGACGGCGCCATGACAAGGCTGCGCCCGGCAGGTCAGACCGGCGCGGGCTGCTGTGCGGCCCGCCGCGGCCGCTGGGCAGAGGGCCGCTTGCGCAAGCGCCGCCGGGCCCAGATGACGAGGCCGGTGGCCATCAGCAGGATGAAGGCGAGCGAGATCACCACGTTCATGAGGCCCGACCAGATGCCGGCGAAATTGCCCTCGTGGATCAGCCGCGGCCAGTTGCGCGCGCCGGCCACGAGGCCGTTCCGCGTCACCGCATAGACGCGATATTCGCCGCCCTCGGCCAGGCGGATCAGCTGGCGGCCATTGCGGCTGCGCAGCCAGACGAGGCCGGACAGGTCATGCTGCGCCCCGGCCATGCGCAGCGCCTCGCGCATCGCCACGGGCTCGGCACGGGCCGTCGGCGGACCCGCGAAGGTCACTCCCCAGGCCAGCAACAGCCCCGTGAGGGGCGACAGGATCAGCAGCGGCAGCAAAACCCAGGCGGTTCCCTTGTGCCATCCCGACAGCGTGTTGGCGAGCCGCGGCCAGCCCATGGCAATGCCAAGGCCGATCAGCACCAGCATGGCGATGGTGGAGACCTGCACCAGCCATTCGAGGTCGAGCAGCAGCGCCTCGTGCAGGACGCGCGCATAATAGAACAGGTTGGACAGCCGACCGTCCTCGGTCAGCTCGTTGCCGGTCACCACATCGACATCAATGGTGTCGTCGGGGCGGACGCCGCCGATGGACAGGCGGTTCTCATAGGCCCGGAAGCTGAGCGAGCGCGCCTTTCCCTCCGGATCGTGACGGTCGAGGATCGCCTCGATCCTGGCCGCCGTCAGCGTGCCCGGCCGGATCGCGCTGACCTGGGCGATCGGCTCGAACGACAGGACCAGCCCGCTCAGGATGATCACGGCAAGGGGCAGGGCGAAGACGAGCGTGATCCAGCGGTGCAACCGCAACAGCCAAGGCTTCCACATGAGTGCCCCCGATCCGTGATCGCCACAATTTCGGGCAGGACGCTAGAAGGGCGCCTTGTGCTGGCTCAAATGAAACTTCGGTAATGTCTCACAGGAGCTCCCGTCGGAACTCCTTGCGGACCATGTAGTAGAAGGGCACGGGCAGGGCCGGCGAGAAGCCCTTGGCGATGCGGTCGCCGAGTTCCTCCAGCACCACCGTGGTGATGGTCGGCAGATCCTCGTGGAGGGCCTCCTCCAGGGTCAGCCATTTCAGCTCGGTCAACTCCGCGTGAGGGCCCACCACGCCCTCGATCCGGTGCGCGATATGGTCCGCATCGCAGGCGAAGAAGCGCGTGTCGAATCGCTTCGGCCGGCGGGGCGGCGTGATCGCGCGGGCCACGAAGTGCAGCGATTCCAGATCCGGAAAGATGCCGTGCTCGGCGAAGGCCTCCCAGCCCTTCGGCACCGCTTCCGGTCGCCCGACCTCGCGGGTGCCGAGCAGCAGGCCGGTCTCCTCGCAGGTCTCCCGGATGGCGGTCAGCGCCAGGGAGCGGGCCCGCGACAGCGACGGGCGCTGGACGCGCGCCATCAGCCGCTGCTCGGCCAGTTCGTTGAGCGTGCCATAGACCGGCATGGCGCGATCCTGCGGATCCCGCCGGCCGCCGGGAAAGACGAACTTGCCGGGCATGAACTTCAGGTCATGGCGCCGCTTGCCCATCAGCACCTTGGGCTTGGCGCCGGTGCGGTCGATCAGGATGAGGGTGGCAGCGTCCACCGGCCTCTGGTTGGCCCAGCGCTGCTCACGTTCCGTCTTGGTCAGCCTTTCGGCCAGCCCTGCACCGATCTCGCTCATGCCCGTGCCGCTTTCCGTGCTTCCTCGTCGTCCTCGTCGAAGCCATGCATCCTGAGGGCCCACTGATAGCCGACCACGGCCCCTTTCAGCACGGGCAGCAGCGCGAGGCACAGGACCAGCGTGAGCGGTAGCCAGAGCGCGATGTGGATCCAGTAGTCCGGCTGGTAGGCGAGCTCCAGCCAGAGCATGAGCGGCACCAGCAGGTGGCCGACGATGAAGATGGTCAGATAGGGCGGCGCATCGTCCGCCCGGTGATGATGCAGCTCCTCGCCGCACCGCGCGCAGGTCGGCACGACCTTGAGATAGGAGGAGAACAGCGGCCCCTCTCCGCAGGCCGGACAGCGGCAGGCCGACCCGCGCCGGAGCGCCTGCCAGACGGAGCGCGCGGGCTTGTCGGCGGCTGGCGGATTGCCATGCAGGTATTGCACGCTCATCTGCGGCCCTTCCTTTTCCACGGGGGCTTGGACGGCTTGTCGCCGGGTCGGGCCCGGCGGCCATCCGAGAAGCCGTCGTCGCGCCGACTGCGCCGTATGTGCTCTGCGCGGCGGGGCGATGCAAGCCCGGCCCGGCCATCGCTCATCAGTTCGAAACGCAGGGCTCCGGCGACCGGCGCGGCCTCGGCCAGCCGCACGGTGACCAGATCGCCCAGCCGCCAGGTCTCGCCGGTCCGCGTGCCGACCAGCGCCTGCTGGCCTTCCTCGTAGCGGAAATAGTCGCCGCCGATGGAGGCGGCCGGCACGAAACCGTCGGCTCCCGTCTCGTCCAGCTTCACGAACAGGCCCGACCGGGTCATGCCGGAAATGCGCGCCGGGAAGATGTCGCCGACGCGGTCGGCGAGATGGGCCGCGATCAGCCGGTCGATGGTTTCGCGTTCGGCGGCCATGGCGCGCCGCTCGGCGGCGGAACTCTCGGCGCCGATCTCGGCGAGGGCCGCGGCCTGGCCGTCGGTCAGGCCATCCGGGCCGAGGCCGAGCGCGCGGATCAGCCCGCGATGCACGATGAGGTCGGCATAGCGGCGGATGGGCGAGGTGAAATGGGCGTAGCGGCGCAGGTTGAGGCCGAAATGGCCGATGTTCTCCGGGGCATATTCCGCCTGGCTCTGCGAGCGCAGGATCACCTGGTTGACCAGCTCCGCCGAATCGGTCGCCGCCGCCCGTCGCAGGATCTGGTTGAAATGGGAGGGCCGCAGCAGCGCCGCCTTCGGCAGGGCGATGTCCAGCGTCTTGAGAAACTCCTTCAGCGCCATGAGCTTTTCCATGCTCGGCGCGTCATGGATGCGGTACATGCAGGGGGTGCGGTGCTTCTCCAGCGTCTCGGCCGCGCAGACATTGGCGAGGATCATCATCTCCTCGATCAGCCGGTGGGCGTCGAGCCGCTCGGGCACCACCACGCGGTCGACCGTGCCATCCGCCTTCAGGAGGATCCGGCGCTCCGGCAGGTCGAGGTCGAGCGGCTCGCGGTCGTCGCGGGCCCGTTTGAGTGCCGCATAGGCGTCCCAGAGCGGCTTCAGCACCCCGTCCACCAGCGGGTCGGTGATCTCGTCGGGCCGCCCGTCGATGGCGGCCTGGGCCTGCTGGTAGGCGAGCCTGGCGGCCGAGCGCATCAGGATGCGGTGGAAGGAATGCGTCTTCCGCCGGCCGTCGGCGCGGATCACGATCCGGCAGGCGATGGCCGGACGGTCCTGGTGCGGGCGCAGCGAGCACAGGTCGTTGGAGATGCGTTCGGGCAGCATGGGCACCACCCGGTCGGGGAAATAGACCGAGTTGCCGCGCAGGGCCGCCTCCCGGTCGAGCGCCGTGCCGGGGCGCACATAGGCGGCGACATCGGCGATGGCGACCGTCAGGACGAAGCCGCCGGGATTGTCCGGGGAGGGGTCGGGCTCGGCATGAACCGCATCGTCATGGTCCTTGGCATCGGCCGGGTCGATGGTGACGAGCGGCAGGGCGCGCCAGTCCTCGCGGCGGCCGAGACCGACCGGCTCTGCCCTTTCCGCCTCGGCCAGGGTGTCGGCGCGGAAGACGTGCGGAATGCCGTGGGCCTCGAGCGCGATCAGAGACAGGGCGCGTTCGGATGTCAGGTTGCCGAGCCGCTCGCGCACCTTCGCCACTGGCGGGCCGAAGCGCGACGTGCGCACGATGTCGACCGCGACGAGGTCGCCGTCCCTGGCGCCACCGGTCGCCTCGTCGGGGATGGCGAGCTCGCGCCCGGAATTCTTCTTGTCAACCGGAACCAGCCGGCCGCCATGACCCGGACTGGCGCGGAACACGCCAATCACGCGCGCGCGCCCGCGATCGAGGATCTTCATCACCCTGGCAACCGGCCTCGGGTCGTCGGATGGCCCGCCGGCATCGGCGAGGCGCACCAGCGCGCGGTCGCCCACCCCCGGCACGGGCTCGCCGGGGCGGGGTCTGTGCGGCAGCGCGAGGACGACGTCGGGGGCGGGGCCATGCGCGGCTTCGTCCCATTCGGCCGGGCTGGCGAGGAGATCGCCGTCCGCGTCGCGGCTGACCACGTCCACCACCAGCACCGGCGGCAGGGCGCCGTGCTTGACGAGGCGGCCGCGCCCCCTGGCAACCAGTCCCTCCGCGACAATGTCCTTCAGCAGCGCCTTCAGCGCGATCTTGTCGGCGCCGTGCAGGCCGAAATGCCGGGCGATCTCGCGCTTGCCCACGCGCCCGGGCTGGCTGGCGATGAAGGCCAGCACCTCCTCGCGCGAGGGCATGCGGTGCGGCAGATCGGTCTTCGGCTTGCGGGGCAAGTCTCGGCCTTGCAGGGCAACGGGAATCGGGCACAGGCCCCGCGCGGGAGGCCGGGACGCCGACAGGCTATCGGATCGGCGGGGCGAGGGGAACGCCGCGGTGGCCGGGCCCGCCTCAGTCCTTCGGCGCTCTGGTCTTCCTGGCCGAAGCCGTCTTCGCGCCCTTCGCCCGGCTCGCCGGTTGCGTCTTCGCCGCAGCCTTGCGCGCCCCGGCCGGAGCCGCCTTCGCCGCGCCCTTGCCCCGGCGGCCGGCGCCGGTGCTTTCGGCCCGGGCCGCGACCAGCGCCACCGCCTCGTCCAGTGTCAGCGCGTCGGGATTGCGGTCCTTGGGGATCGTCGCATTGACCGCACCATGCTTCACATAGGGCCCGTAGCGGCCGGGCATGACGGTGACCGGCCCGCCGAGGGTCGGATGCTCGCCGAGCACGCGGCCGGCAGCGGGCGCCGCGCGGCCGAAGCGCCCCCGGGCGCCGCTCTCCTTGGCGATGACGAGGTCGATGGCGCGGTTGGCGCCGATGGCCAGAACGTCGTCGTCCTTCTCCAGGTTGGCATAGGTCCGCTCATGCTGGACATAGGGTCCGTAGCGACCGATGCCGACCAGGATGGGGTTTCCGGTCTCGGGATGGCGCGCCACCTCCTTTGGCAGTTCGAGCAGGGCGAGCGCGCGCGAAAGGTCGAGGCTCGCCGCATCCATGCCCTTGGGAAGGGAGGTACGCTTCGGCTTCTCGCCCTCGCCCAGCTGCACATAGGGGCCGAAGCGGCCGTCGCGCACGCTGACCTCCAGGCCCGTCGCCGGATCGGTGCCGAGCCGGCGCGTTCCGTCGGGGGCGGCATCGGCCGGCCCCTCGCCATGGCCGTCGGCGGGCGCGGCGAGCTGCCGGGTATAGCGGCATTCAGGATAGTTCGAGCAGCCGATGAACGCGCCGAACTTGCCGAGCTTCAGGGACAGCGTGCCATTGCCGCAGCTCGGGCAGCCGCGCGGATTGGCGCCGTCGGCGCGCTCGGGGAAGATGTGCGGCCCGAGGCTCTCGTTCAGCGCTGCCAGCACGTCGGAGACGCGCAGCTCCTTCGTCTGCTCGATGGCCGCGGCAAAGTCGCGCCAGAAGTCGCGCAGCAGCGCCTTCCAGTCGAGCTCGTGGTTGGAGACGAGGTCGAGCTGCTCCTCAAGCGCCGCCGTGAAGCCATATTCCACGTAGCGGTTGAAGAAGTTCTCGAGGAAGGCGGTGACCAGCCGGCCCTTGTCCTGCGGGATCAGGCGCTTCTTCTCGAGCCGCACATAGTCGCGGTCCTGCAGCGTCTGCAGGGTCGCCGCATAGGTGGAGGGCCGGCCGATGCCCAGTTCCTCCATGCGCTTGACCAGGCTCGCCTCGGTATAGCGCGGCGGCGGCTCGGTGAAGTGCTGGCTGGCGGCGATGGCCCTGCGGTCGAGCTTCTCGCCCACGGTCATGGCCGGCAGGCGGCGAGACTCCTCGTCCTCGCCGTCGTCGTCGCGGTCCTCCGTGTAGAGGGTCAGGAACCCGTCGAACTTGACCACCTGGCCGGTGGCGCGCAGGTCGAGCTTGCGGCCGAGCGAGGATCCCAATCCCCCGACGGTCGCGGTGATGTCGACCGTGGTGCGTTCGAGTTCGGCGCTCTCCATCTGGGAGGCGACGGTGCGCTTCCAGATGAGCTCGTAGAGGCGGGCCTGCTCCGGCTCCAGGAAGCGGGCCACCTCGCGCGGGTGGCGGCGCACGTCGGTCGGCCGGATCGCCTCGTGGGCCTCCTGCGCGTTCTTCTGCTTCGACGTGTACCTGCGGGGCGCGCCGGGCAGGTAGCGCGGCCCGAAATCCTTGCCGATCAGGCTACGGATGGCGGCCACCGCCTCCGGCGCCACATCGACGCCGTCGGTTCGCATGTAGGTGATGAGGCCCACCGTCTCGCCACCGATATCGGTGCCCTCGTAGAGCCGCTGGGCCACCTGCATGGTGCGCGCCGGCGCAAAGCCCAGCTTGCGGCTGGCCTCCTGCTGGAGGGTCGAGGTGGTGAAGGGCGCATAGGGATGGCGGCGGGCGGGCTTGGCCTCGACCGAGGCGACGGCGAAATGCGCCTCGTTCAGCGCCTTCTCGAACGCACGGGCCTCCGCTTCGGTGCCGACATCCAGCCGCTGGATCTTCTTGCCGTCGGCGCCGACGAGACGGGCCTCGAAGGTTTCGCCCCGCGGCGTGGCGAGCGTCGCCGTCAGCGACCAGTATTCCTGCCGGCGGAACCGCTCGATCTCCGCCTCGCGCTCGCAGACCAGCCGCAGCGCGACCGACTGCACGCGGCCGGCCGAACGCGCGCCGGGCAGCTTGCGCCAGAGCACGGGCGACAGGCGGAACCCGACAAGGTAGTCGAGCGCCCGGCGGGCGAGATAGGCTTCCACCAGCGCCGCGTCGATGGCGCGCGGATGGGCCATGGCCTCCTGCACGGCCTGCTTGGTGATGGCGTTGAAGGTGACACGCTCCACCGGCATGTCCTTCAGCACGCGCCTGTCCCGCAGGGCTTCCAGAAGGTGCCAGGAGATGGCCTCGCCCTCGCGATCCGGGTCGGTGGCCAGGATCAGCTTGTCCGCGCCCTTGACCGCCTTGGCGATCTCGGAAATGCGCTTGGCGCCGCGGCCGTCGGCCTCCCAGAGCATGGCGAAGTCGGCATCCGGATCCACCGAGCCGTCCTTGGGCGGCAGATCGCGAACGTGGCCGAACGAGGCGAGCACCTCGTAGCCGGGACCGAGATACTTGTTGATCGTCTTGGCCTTGGCCGGCGATTCGACGATGACGACGTTGACGCCCACGCGCTGTCAGTCCCTTGCAAGCCCCTCGCGCCGCCGCATCTGGTGCGCCGCAAACAGGCGCGGAACATGGGGACAAGGCGCCGGACTGTCAAATGATGGCCATGCGCCCAAAGATTGCAAAAATGATTGACCTATATTTCAGGTTGTATATGCCTTGGCCCCATGAGCGTCCTGAGCCCCGTCCGCGAGCCCTTCCCATGAGCGGTCCTGCCCAAGGCCGGCGCGGCGCCCGCCGGACGCGCATGGCGGGAGGCCGGCCGCCCGTCCCGCCGACCACGGGCCCCGTGGATCGCGGCGAGCTGGCCGCCTATCTGGCTGCGGCGACCGCCGAACTGGCTGGCCTTGCCCATGCGGGCGGCTTCCGGACCCTGGGCTTTCTCACGGACATGGCCCGCATGGAGGCCGAGCGCCTGGCGGCCACCTTTGCCCGCGAGGCGGAGCCGGTGCGCAACGACGATCAGACGAGCGACACGCGCCCGCCTGGATCGCGGTGAAGCCGGCCGGCGAGTTCCAGCTCCAGCAAAACCACCCGGACGGCGCCGGCCGGTGCTCCTGCGGCCCGAATGATGTCATCAATGGAGACCGGCATGGGACCGAGCAGGGAAGGGATCCGGGCGCGCAGGTCATCCCCCGGCTCGACCGGTTCCAGGGCCGCCTCATCCTCTCCGGCTGCGCCCGGACCGGGATCGCGTGTCATGACCGGCCGCAGGACGTCCAGCACGTCGGCGGGCTCGGTGACGAGCACCGCGCCCTGCTTGATGAGGCGATTGGTGCCCGCCGCACGCGGATCCAGCGGGGAACCCGGCACGGCCAGCACCTCGCGGTTTTCCTCCAGTGCCATCCGCGCGGTGATCAGCGAGCCCGACCGTTCGGCGGCCTCGACCACGATGACGCCCAGCGACAGGCCGGCAATGATCCGGTTGCGGCGCGGAAAGTCGCGCGGCCGGGGATCGTGCCCCATGGGCATCTCGCTCAGCGCGGCCCCGGCCGGCAGGATCCGCTCGACCAGGGGGGCATTGTCGGACGGGTAGATCCGATCCTGTCCGCCGGCCAGCACGGCGACCGTGCCGGTCTCGAGAGAGGCCTCGTGGGCGGCCGCGTCAATGCCCCGCGCCAGGCCCGAGACGATGACGAAGCCGGCATCGCCGAGTCCGCGGGCGAGGAGCGCCGCCATCTTCAAGCCGGCGATGGAGGCATTGCGGGAGCCGACGATGGCGACCATCGGCTGGGCGAGCGCGCCGGACCTGCCCCGCACCGCGAGGATGGGGGGCGCCGCAGCGATCCGGCGCAGGCGCTCCGGATAGTCGCTCTCGCCAAGGGCGACGAAGCGCACGCCGATGCGGGCCGCAGCGTCGATCTCACGTTCCGCCTCCGCGCGCGTGGCCACGCGGATGGAGCGCAGGCCGCCGCGGCGGGACAGCTCCGGCAGGGCCTCGAGCGCCTGCGCCGCGCCGCCATAGAGGTTGATGAGTTCGCGAAAGGTGCGCGGTCCCACATTCTCGGAGCGGGCGAGACGCAGCCAGTCGATGCGTTGCCGGTCGGTCAGCCGAATGACCGGCGAGGGGCGGGCGAAGAGATCGTCCGCACCCGCGCTCATCGGGGTGGTGTGGTGCTCTTGCTGCCGATGCGGCTCTCCGTCCCGGCCAGCAGGTTGACGATGTTCTGGCGATGGCGCAGCCAGAGCAGTGCCACCATGGCAAGGGTGGCCAGGATCACCGGTCCGCCGACGCCGAAGGCCAGCATGCCCGCCGGCACGGCGAGACTGGCCACGAGGGCCGCCAGCGAAGAGAAGCGGAAGGCAAAGGCCATGGCCAGCCACACGGCGGCGAACAGCAGGAAGGACGGCCAGTGCAGGCCGACGAGCAAGCCGAGAAAGGTCGCAACGCCCTTGCCGCCCCGGAAGCCCAGCCACACCGGAAACAGGTGACCGAGAAAGGCGCCGAAGCCGGCGACCAGACCGAGCCAGGGCCCGAAGGCGGCGCCGATGAGCACCGCCGCCGTACCCTTCAGGCCGTCGAGCAGGAGCGTTGCGGCGGCAAGGGCCTTGTTGCCGGTGCGCAGCACGTTGGTGGCGCCGATGTTGCCGGACCCGATGGCGCGGATGTCGCCGAGGCCGGCGGCCCGGGTGAGCAGCAGCCCGAAGGGCACCGAACCGAGCAGATAGCCGAGCCCGAGGGCGAACACGGCGGAGAGCGTCAGAACTTCTGCAGGCATAGGTTGCATCCGGCGATGGGCCGGCAGGCTAGCCGTGCACGATCCGCCCTGCAACGCATGTCTTGACGACGCGGCCGGTCAGCCGGGCCTCGTCGAAGGGCGAGTTCTTGCATTTGGACTTCAGCGAGTCGCGGCTGAGCACCCAGGGCTCGTCGAGGTCGATGAGGATGAGATCGGCCGGCGAGCCGGGCGCCAGGGAGCCGCCGGGCAGGCCGAGCAGGCGCGCCGGATGGGTCGACAGGGCCTTCAGCAGCTGCGGCAGGCTCACCTGTCCGGCGTGGAACAGGCGCAGGGCCGCGGGCAGCATGGTCTCGATGCCCACGGCGCCCGGCGCGGCCTCCGCGAAGGGCAGGCGCTTGGTCTCCACGTCCTGGGGGTCGTGGTCGGACACGATCACGTCGATCAGCCCGTCGGCGAGCGCGTCGGCGAGCGCGAGACGGTCGTCCTCGGTGCGCAGCGGCGGCGACAGCTTGCAGAAGGTGCGGTAGCTGCCGATGTCGTTCTCGTTGAGGGTCAGGTGGTTGATCGTCACGGCGGCGGTGACGGGCAGGCCCTCGTTCTTCGCGCGGGCGATGATGGCCAGCGAATCGCGGCAGGTGATCGAAGCGGCATGATAGCGCGCGCCGGTCAACTTCACGAGGCGCATGTCGCGCTCGAGCATGATGGCTTCGGCCTCCACCGGCACGCCGGTCAGACCCAGACGGGTGGAGAAGGCGCCCTCGTTCATCACGCCCTCGCCGACGAGGTGGGGATCCTCGGTATGGTGGACGATCAGGGCGTCGAAGTCGCGCGCATAGGTCATCGCCCGGCGCATCACCAGCGTGTCGGTGACCGAGCGCGCCCCATCGGTGAAGGCGAGGGCGCCTGCCGCCAGGAGCAGGCCGATCTCCGTCATCTCGCGGCCGGCCAGTTTCTTGGTGATGGCGGCCATGGGATGGACTCGGACGATGCCGGTGTCGCGCGCGCGCCGGAGCAGGAAGTCGACGATGGCCGGATCGTCGATCACCGGATCGGTGGCTGGTTGGCAGACCAGCGTCGTGACGCCGCCGGCCGCCGCTGCCGCCGTGGCCGAGGCAATGGTCTCGCGATGTTCGTAGCCGGGCTCGCCGACGAAGCAGCGGATGTCGACGAGGCCGGGGGCCAGCACCAGCCCGCCGCAGTCGATGATCGCGGTGCCCTCCGGCACCGCCCCAGCCGTCAGGTGCGGGCCGGCATCGCGGATGACCCCGCCCTCGACGAGCAGCCCGCCGCGCCGCTCGGTCTCGCTGGCCGGATCGACCAGCCGGGCATTGGCGAACAGGAGCGGGCGCGGATCGGTCATGGCCATGGCGCCCTCATGCGTTCGGCAGGTTGCGGGCAAGTGCGTCCAGCACAGCCATGCGCACTGCGACCCCCATCTCGACCTGCTCGCGGATCAGCGACTGGGCGCCATCGGCCACCGAGGTGGCGATCTCCACCCCCCGGTTCATCGGGCCCGGATGCATCACCAGGGCATCGGGCTTGGCATAGCCGAGCTTGGTCTCGTCGAGGCCGTAGAAGTGGAAATATTCCTGCACGGAGGGCACGAAGGAGCCGTTCATGCGCTCGCGCTGCAGGCGCAGCATCATGACGATGTCCGCGTCCCTCAGACCCTCCTTCATGTCGCGATAGACCTCCACCCCGAGCCGCTCGGCAGAAGCCGGCAGCAGGGTCGAGGGGCCGATGGCCCGCACCCGCGCCTGCAGCGTGTTGAGCAGGATGATGTTGGAGCGGGCCACCCGCGAATGCAGGATGTCGCCGCAGATCGCCACGGTGAGCCGCTCGATCCGGCCCTTGTTGCGCCGGATGGTGAGGGCATCGAGCAGGGCCTGGGTCGGATGCTCGTGCGTGCCGTCGCCGGCATTGACCACCGAGCAGTCCACCTTGTTGGAGAGCAGCTCCACAGCGCCCGAGGCGGCATGCCGCATGACCAGCAGGTCCGGGTGCATGGCATTCAGCGTCAGCGCCGTGTCGATCAGCGTCTCGCCCTTCTTGATCGCCGAGGAGGCGACCGACATGTTCATGACGTCGGCACCGAGCCGCTTGCCCGCCAGCTCGAAGGAGGACTGCGTGCGGGTCGAGGATTCGAAGAACAGGTTGATCTGGGTGCGTCCGCGCAGCGAGCTGCGCTTCTTCTCCACCTGCCGGTTGAGCGTGACATATTCCTCGGCCAGATCGAGCAGGCCGGTGATCTCGGCGGCCGACAGCCCCTCGATCCCCAGAAGGTGCTTGCGGTTCAGCACGAAGGAGGAGGGCGCAGTGCTCATGAGACCCGCGCTTTAAGCGGAGTCGTCATGACCCGCAAGGGCACGACACCAATGGACGGGGGATGGCGCCGCCATTTGCCGGTTGGTCCGGCCCCGGCACGCGTGCGCCACGCCGCGGTCAACCTGACCCCGCGACGGCAGGGACCAGGCCATGACCGGATCCAGGCGGCAGGCCAGGGGTGCCGATCGCCCGTCCGGGCCTATTCGGCAGCTTTCTTCTGGGCGAGACGCTTGTCGAGATAGGCGCCGATGACGGCCATCAGCTCATCCAGCGCGTTCTCGAAGAAGTGGTTGGCACCGGCGATGACCTGCTGCTCGATGACGATGCCCTTCTGCGTCTTGAGCTTCTCGACCAGGCCCTGGACCGAGGCCAGCGGCACGACGGCATCCTTGTCGCCATGCACGATCAGGCCCGAGGAAGGACAGGGCGCGAGGAAGGAGAAGTCGTAGAGATTGGCCGGCGGGGCGATCGAGATGAAGCCCTCGACCTCGGGGCGGCGCATGAGCAGCTGCATGCCGATCCAGGCGCCGAACGACGAGCCGCAGATCCAGCAGGCGCGGGCCTCCGGATTGATCGCCTGGGCATAGTCGAGGGCGGCGGCGGCATCGGACAGTTCGCCCACGCCGTGATCGAAAGATCCCTGGCTGCGACCGACGCCGCGGAAATTGAACCGCAGGACCGAGAAGCCGCGGTTCACGAACTGGTAGTAGCAGTTGTACACGATCTGGTTGTTCATCGTCCCGCCGAACTGCGGGTGCGGATGCAGGATGATCGCGATCGGGGCCTGGCGGTTCTTGGAGGGATGATAGCGCCCTTCGATGCGACCCGCCGGACCGCCAAAAATCACCTCAGGCATCGGGTACCTCTCGCATGTCGCCGGACCGCCGGCGAAACCTTGCCAATCGCCGCCCCGGATGGAACCGTTCTTGACAGGGGTCCGGGAAACTTTTTAGAATTGTTCTAATCTGTTCCGGTGCGGCCCATCAAGGCCCGCTTCCGGGAACTGGGCGTCGGGTTCGGGCCTATAGCACGATCGCCGACCGGATTGCCAAGCATTTCCAAAAGGGCGCGCAACGACGGCTTCGCATGAGGGCAGCCAGGGCCTATCTCGACCACAATGCCACCTCGCCGCTGCGGCCGGAGGCGCGCGAGGCCATGCTTGGCGCCATGGCCCTGGCCGGCAATGCCTCCTCGGTCCATGCCGAGGGACGGGCAGCGCGACAGATGATCGAGCAGGCCAGGGCCGAGGTCGCCGCTCTGGTCGGGGGCGATCCCGCTCACGTCACCTTCACCTCCGGTGGCAGCGAGGCGGCGGCGACCCTGCTTGCGCCGGACCTGTGCGCCGCGGCCGGGCCCGGACCGTTCCGCTCGCTGGTGGTCTCGGCCGTGGAGCATTCCTGCGTGCTGGCCGGCGGCCGCTTCGCGCCGCCCGATGTGCATGTCTGTCCCGTCGATGCGGACGGCCGCATTGATTGCGATGCCCTGTCCCGGTTGCTTGACCGCGTCACCGCCCCGGCGCTGGTCGCCGTGATGGCGGCCAACAACGAGACCGGCGTCATCCAGCCGCTCGACGCCGTGGCCCACCTGTGCCGGGCGCGGGGCGCGGCCCTGGTCGTCGATGCGGTGCAGGCGGCGGGCCGGCTGCCGCTGGACATGGCCGCGCTCGGCGCCGATGCGCTGTTCCTGTCGGCCCACAAGCTGGGCGGGCCCCAGGGCGTTGGAGCCATCGTGCGCGCGGGTGACACCGTATCCTTCTCCCCGCTGGTGCGCGGGGGCGGGCAGGAGGGCCGGCTGAGGGCCGGAACCGAAAACCTGACCGGCATTGTCGGCTTTGGTGCGGCAGCTGCCGCATCTGCTGCTGCCATCGATGGGGAGATGCGGCGTTTGTCTGCTCTCAGGGACTGGCTGGAAGCAGAAATTGTCACTATTTCACCGGAAAGTCGGGTCGTTGGCTTGCCAGCGGCCCGGCTGGCCAATACCAGCCTCACCGTGCATCCGGGGCTTGAGGGCGAAACCGCGCTGATCGCCCTGGACCTTGCCGGCGTATCGGTGTCCACCGGATCGGCCTGTGCGTCGGGCAAGGTGGCGCCGAGCCACGTGCTGGCGGCGATGGGACTGGAGCCACGTCTGGCGCGCTCGGCGCTGAGGGTGAGCCTCGGCTGGTCGACGCAGCGTGAGGACGTGGAACGGTTTGTCGGCGCCTTCGCGGCGCATGTGCGGAAGAAGGCGGCGCGAGCCGCGTGAAATGACCGGCCTGCGGCCCTTGAAGCCGCCAGGAAGAAGGAGAGACCCATGCCCGCGGTTCAGGAAACCGTCGAACAGGTCCGCGCCATCGACGTGGACCAGTACAAGTACGGTTTTTCGACCGATATCGAGATGGAACTGGCTCCCAAGGGCCATTCCGAGGAGATCGTCCGCTACATCTCGGCCCGCAAGAAGGAGCCGGAATGGATGCTGCAGTGGCGGCTTGAGGCCTATCGTCGCTGGCTGACCATGCGCGAGCCGGACTGGGCACGGGTGAACTACCCGCCGATCGACTTCCAGGACATCTACTATTACGCCGCGCCGAAATCGAATCCGGCGCCGAAATCGCTGGACGAAGTCGATCCGGCCATTCTGGAGACCTACAAGAAGCTCGGCATCCCGCTGCGCGAGCAGGAGATCCTGGCCGGCGTGGAGCCGAAGAACCGCGTCGCCGTGGACGCCGTGTTCGATTCCGTTTCGGTGGTCACCACCTTCAAGGAGGAGCTGAAGAAGGCCGGCGTCATCTTCTGCTCCATCTCCGAGGCGTTGCAGGAGCATCCCGACCTGGTGCGCCAGTATATCGGCTCGGTGGTGCCGGTCACCGACAACTTCTATGCGACACTCAATTCGGCGGTCTTCTCCGACGGCTCCTTCGTCTATGTCCCGCCGGGGGTGCGCTGCCCCATGGAGCTGTCGACTTACTTTCGCATCAACGAGCAGAAGACCGGCCAGTTCGAGCGCACGCTGATCATCGCCGACAAGGGCGCCTATGTGAGCTATCTGGAAGGCTGCACGGCGCCGAAGCGCGACGAGAACCAGCTCCACGCGGCCGTGGTCGAGCTGATCGCGCTCGACGATGCCGAGATCAAGTATTCCACCGTGCAGAACTGGTATCCGGGCGATGCCGCCGGCAAGGGCGGCATCTACAACTTCGTCACCAAGCGCGGCGACTGCCGCGGCGCCCGTTCGAAGATCTCCTGGACGCAGGTGGAGACGGGCTCGGCGATCACCTGGAAATATCCCAGCTGCATCCTGCGCGGCGACGAGAGCCAGGGCGAGTTCTATTCCATCGCCGTGTCGAATGGCGCCCAGCAGGTCGATTCCGGCACCAAGATGATCCATCTGGGCAAGAACACCCGCTCGCGTATCATCTCCAAGGGCATTTCCGCCGGCGTCTCGCAGAACACCTATCGCGGCCTCGTCACCGCGCATCGGCGGGCGACCAATGCGAAGAACTTCACCAACTGCGACAGCCTGCTGATCGGCGACAAGTGTGGCGCGCATACCGTGCCCTACATCGAGAGCAAGACCGCATCGGCCGTGTTCGAGCACGAGGCGACCACCTCCAAGGTCTCCGAGGATCAGGTGTTCTACTGCATGCAGCGCGGGCTCTCCGAGGAGGAGGCGATCGCGCTGATCGTCAATGGCTTCGTCAAGGACGTGCTCCAGCAGCTCCCCATGGAGTTCATGGTGGAGGCGCAGAAGCTGATCGCCATTTCGCTGGAAGGCTCGGTCGGCTGATCCGGCCTGCCGCCTCCGCCCCACGCGCCGGTCGCCGGCCAAGGACCGTTTGAACAGGACAACCCCCATGCCGCTGCTCGAGATCAGGAACCTCACTGCCAAGCTCGCCGAGGAGGACAAGCAGATCCTCAATGGCCTCGACCTCACCGTGGAGAAGGGCCAGGTGGCCGCCATCATGGGCCCGAATGGTTCGGGCAAGTCGACGCTCTCCTACGTGCTGGCCGGCCGTGAGGACTATGAGGTGACCGCCGGCGAGGCGCTGCTCGATGGCGAGAACCTTCTGGAGCTGGAGCCGGACGAGCGGGCGGCCAAGGGGCTGTTTCTCGCCTTCCAGTATCCGATGGAGATTCCGGGCGTCGGCCAGATGACCTTCCTGAAGGCGGCCATCAATGCCCAGCGCAAGAAGCAGGGCCTCGACGAGATCGCCACGCCCGACTTCATCAAGCTGGTCAACGGCAAGGCGAAGGACCTCGGCATCGCCCCCGAGATGCTCCGCCGCTCGGTCAATGTCGGTTTCTCGGGCGGCGAGAAGAAGCGCAACGAGATCCTGCAGATGGCGCTGCTTCAGCCGAAGCTGGCCATCCTCGACGAAACCGATTCGGGCCTCGATATCGATGCGCTGAAGATCGTCGCCGATGGCGTCAACGCCATGCGCTCGCCGGAGCGTGGCTTCGTGGTCATCACGCACTACCAGCGCCTGCTCGACTACATCAAGCCCGATGTGGTGCATGTGCTCTCGGCCGGCCGCATCGTCCGCTCGGGCGGCCCGGAACTGGCGCTGGAGCTGGAAGCCAAGGGCTATGCCGACCTCGTCGGCAAGGCAGCGTGAGGCGGCCATGAACGCGGTCACCCCCATCCGCACGGCGGCGGAACAGGCGCTGATCGGTGCCTATGGTGCCCAGCTGCCCGCGATTGCCCCGCTCGGCGCCCTGCGCGCCGAGGCCTTTGCCCGCTTCGAGGCGGCGGGCCTGCCGCATCGGCGCATCGAGGAATGGAAGTACACGGACCTGCGCACCGCGATGCGCGAGGCACGGCCGCTGGCAACGCCTCCCGACGCGGCGCGCATCCTCGCTGCCCGCATCGCGCTCGCAGACGTGCCGCGCACCGGCGGCTGCCGCATCGTGCTGGTGGACGGGGTCTATGTGCCGGCCCTGTCCGACACCGACAAGGTGCCTGCCGGCGTCACCGTCACGGCGCTGGCCGAGGCGCTTGCCGCGCGAGCGGATCTCGCCGATCGGCTGGCCGGCGGCGCGGCGGCGCAGGCCAATGTCGCCTTCGCGCTGAACGGCGCCTTCCTCTCCGATGGTCTGGTGGTCGACATCGCGCCCGGCACGGAGCTCGGCCAGCCGCTTGATCTCGTCTCGCTGACCTCGGCAGGCGAGGCGCGCCTCGTCACCTCGCGCGTGCTGGTCCTGGTGGGCGAGGGGGCTGCCGCCGGGATCATCGAGACCCATGTCGGGCCCGCCGGCCTCGATTACCAGAAGAACCTGGTGATCCAGGTCGTGGTCGGTGCCGGCGCGACGCTCGAGCACGGCCGCCGCCAGACCGAGGGCGATGCCGCCATCCACCTCGCCACGCTGGAGGCCGAGATCGGCGCCGGCGCGCATTTCGACACGCTGACACTGACCACCGGCGCGGCCCTGTCGCGCAGCCAGCTGTTCGTCCGCTTCGCCGGCGAGCAGGCCAGGGCGACGCTGCGCGGCGTCGCCCTGCTGCGCGGCCGCCAGCATGCCGACACGACGCTGCTGATGGACCATGCCGTGCCCCATTGCGAGAGCCGCGAGCTGTTCAAGCACGTGCTCGACGAGGAGGCTCACGGCGTCTTCCAGGGCAAGATCATCGTGCGCCCGGATGCCCAGAAGACCGACGGTCGCATGATGAGCCAGACGGTCATGCTCCGCGAGGGGCCGGCGATGGACAACAAGCCGGAACTCGAAATCTTCGCGGACGATGTCGCCTGCGCCCATGGCTGCACCTGCGGCGGCCTCGACGAGGACCTGATGTTCTACCTCAAGGCCCGCGGCATTCCCCATGTCGAGGCCGAGGCCCTGCTGGTGGAGGCTTTCGCGCGCGAGGCCATCGAGGATTTCGGCGAGGGGCCGCTCGGCATGGTGGAGGAGCTTCGCGAGGCGCTCCTGTCGACCGTCACCGACTGGATGCGGGCAAGGGGCTAAGCATGTCCGGGAACGGCCGGCATCCGGCGGTGGCAGCGGGCGGCTACGACGTCGACCAGATCCGGCGGGATTTCCCCGCCCTGGCGCTGAAGCCCTATGGCCGGGATCTGGTCTATCTCGACAATGCCGCCTCGGCGCAGAAGCCGCGGGCCGTCATCGACCGCATCGCCCGCGCCTACGAGACCGAATACGCCAATGTCCATCGCGGGCTGCACTACCTCGCCAATGCCGCGACCGAGGCCTACGAGGCCGCGCGCGAGAGCGTGCGCGCCTTCCTGAACGCGCCTTCGGTCGATCAGATCATCTTCACCCGCAACGCCTCGGAGGCGATCAACCTGGTTGCCTCCTCCTTCGGCGGCCTGCGCATCGGCGAGGGCGACGAGATCGTCCTGTCGATCCTCGAGCACCATTCCAACATCGTGCCCTGGCATTTCCACCGCGAGCGGCGTGGGGCGAAGCTGGTCTGGGCACCCGTCGACGACGACGGCAACTTCCTTCTCGACGAGTTCGGGAAGCTGCTGGGCCCACGGGTGAAGATGGTCGCGCTCACCCACATGTCCAACGCGCTCGGCACCATCGTGCCGGTCAAGGAATGCATCCGGATGGCGCACGAGCGCGGCATCCCGGTGCTGATCGACGGCTCGCAGGCCGCCGTCCACATGGCGGTGGACGTCCAGGATCTCGACGCCGACTTCTACGTGTTCACCGGCCACAAGGTCTACGGTCCGACCGGCATCGGCGTGCTCTACGGGCGCAAGGAGCTGCTCGACAGCATGCCGCCCTACAATGGCGGCGGCGAGATGATCAACGTCGTGACCACCGACACGGTCACCTACAACGACCCGCCGCATCGCTTCGAGGCCGGCACTCCCGCCATCGTGCAGGCCATCGGCCTCGGCGCGGCGCTCGACTACATGCGCTCCATCGGGCCCGACGCCATCCGCGCCCACGAGGACGACCTGGTGCGTTATGCCCATGAACGGCTCGGCGCCATCAACTCGCTGCGCATCTTCGGCAAGGCCCGCGACAAGGGGGCGATCGTCTCCTTCGCGATGAAGGGGGCCCATGCCCACGATGTCGCCACCGTCATCGACCGTTACGGGGTGGCCGTGCGGGCCGGCACCCATTGCGCCATGCCGCTGCTTCAGCGATATGGCGTGACATCGACCTGCCGGGCCTCCTTCGGGCTCTACAACACCCGCGAGGAGGTCGACCGCCTTGCGGAGGCCCTCATCCGGGCCCAATCTCTGTTCGGATGAGTCCTCAAGCCACGGACCTTGAACCCGATGGACGAGACACAGACCCTCAACACAACGGTCGGCGCCGAAGCCGGCGCCATCCCGCCGGAAGAGCTCGACCGCCTGACCGATGACATCGTTTCGGCGATGAAGACGGTTTATGATCCGGAAATTCCGGTCGACATCT
Organism: Phreatobacter sp.; assembly: GCA_046295035.1. Classification (GTDB taxonomy): domain Bacteria; phylum Pseudomonadota; class Alphaproteobacteria; order Rhizobiales; family Phreatobacteraceae; genus Phreatobacter. The sequence goes on along the minus strand of JBKBOA010000015.1, from coordinate 2,518 downwards.
ACGAGCTCGGCCTGATCTATCGCGTGGACATCGACGACGACCGCAGGATCGCCATCGACATGACGCTGACCTCGCCGTCCTGCCCCTCGGCGGCCGAACTGCCGGGCATGGTCGAAAGCGCGGTCGGCACGGTGCCCGGCGTCTCCGAGGTCAAGGTCAACCTGACCTTCGACCCGCCCTGGGACCAGAGCCGCATGTCGGAAGAGGCCCGAGTCGCCCTCAACATGTGGTGAGGGGGCTGCGGCGTCCGTGCCTGTCACTGCCGGCGCGAATGACCTATATTGCCTTCAATGACTGTGAAAACCGGGCCTTGAACCCGGTCGGATCGGAGAGATGACATGCCAGCAGCCCGCATGCAGGCGATGCGCCTGACCGACGCGGCGGCAGACCGCGTGAAGGCCCTTCTGGCGGCCGGCGACCGGCCGGGAGGCGGCCTGCGTGTCGGCGTGAAGAAGGGTGGCTGCGCCGGCATGGAATACACGATGGAGTTCGTCGACGCGCCCGGCCGCTTCGACGAGGTGGTCGAGGACAAGGGCGTGAAGCTGTTCATCGACGCCAAGGCGGTGCTCTATCTGCTCGGCACCGAGATGGATTTCGTGACCGACAAGCTCTCGTCGAAGTTCGTGTTCAACAACCCGAACCAGACCTCGGCCTGTGGCTGCGGCGAATCCATCGCGCTCACCCCCGCCCGCCCCGAGGCGCGGGAAGGGGCCTGATGGCGGGGGCGGCCTTCGACCCGCACTTTCTGGTCGATCTGTTCGCCCCGTTTGCGCCTGTCACCACGCGCCGGATGTTCTCGGGCCACGCGATCTATCGGGACGGCGTTGTTTTTGCTCTGGCGCTGCGCGACGGTCTCTTCCTGAAGGCCGATGCCGAGACGGTTCCGCTGTTCCGCGCAGAGGGGCTCGGGCCCTTTTCCTATGTGGTGAAGGGCAGGGAGACGATTGTTGCCTCCTACTGGCGGATGCCCGACGCCTGTCTCGATGACGAGCATGCCCTGCGCCGATGGGCTGCGATCGCCTGGCAGGCGGCCGTCCGCGCGCCTGGCAAGGCCGCCCGGCGCAGACAGCTCCGCAAGCCGTGAACGTGGTCAGGCCACCTTGGTCTGCACCGACTGCAATTCGGGATCGCTCTCGCAGATCACCCTGTTGCGGCCGCTGCGCTTGGCCGCATAGAGGCAGCGATCGGCCCGCTCGTAGAGCGAGGCCGCGCTGTCGCCGGGATGGAACGAGGCAACGCCCAGCGAGATGGTGATCCGTCCGAGGTTTTCGCTGGTCGAACGCTTGATCAGCTCCTTGGTCATCACCGACCTGCGGATGTGCTCGGCGATGGTGACGGCCGCGCGCAGCGTCGTGTCGGGCAGGATGATGGCGAACTCCTCGCCGCCATAGCGGCAGGCAAAATCCTGCGGCTTGACGTTCTGCTTCACCGCATGGGCGACAAGGCGGAGCACCTGGTCGCCGGTGAGGTGACCGAAGGTGTCGTTGAACTTCTTGAAGTGGTCGATGTCGCTGATCAGCAGGGAGAGCGGCGTGCCGCACTTGCGGGCATGGGCGACCTGCTTGGCGATCGCCTGGTCATAGTACTTGCGGTTGCCGAGCGCGGTCAGCGGATCGGTCAGCGATTCGGTGCGGACCGCATCCAGGTTCTCCTGGAGCTGGCGGATTTCGCTGCGCGAGGCCTTCAGTCGCTGCTCGAGCGCCTTGTTGTTGGCCTCGATCTCGCGGGTCGAACGCACCAGCGCCTCGATGATCGTCCGGACGGCATCGGTGGTCGAGGCCGAGGCCAGGCGAGCCGAGGCGCCGGCGAGATCGTTGCCATAGGCGGTGGCCTGTCCGGCGGCGGCATCGATCATGCTCATGACCTGCTCGATCTCGTCCATCACGCGGTTGCCGACCACGTCGATGCGATCGCTCATCCGGTTCGGCGACAGATGGGTGTCGTAGATGGCGTCGAGTTGGTCCTGGGTGATGCCCCGGTTCTCGGCCAGGATCGCGTTGAGGGCATCGGACAGTTCGGTATGGTAGCCGGAGGCGTAGCTGTACCAGATCTCGTAGTTCTTCGGGATGGCGGCCAGGCGGCGGCCGCGAATCTGCCCCATGGCCAGATCGCCGAAGCCAAGGGTTCTCTCGATGTCATCCTGACGATCGTACATGTCCGGCCCGTTCAACCCGTGACAGGCGACCGCTTCTGCAGTCGCATTCTCTCGGGCGAAACCGTAACCGGACAGTGTGAACCGACCGTAAAGCCCGCCGCATGTTCCGCGAGGTCAGGTGGGCCGCTTACCGGGCCTTGAGCCGGACCGGCCGGAGCAGGAATTGCGGCAGATGCGTGCCGTCCGGCTCGTCATTGGCCGCTGCTGGCGGCGTCTGGCGCGTCTGCTGCGGCAGGCGCGCGGGGCGGGCGGCCGCACGCGGCTCCGGCCGGGGTCGCGGCGGCGTCGCCTCGGTTTCCGTCTCGGGCGCGCGCCGGGACGTGCGGGCCTCGCCGGCCGCCCGGTCACGCGAGCGGCTGGCCG
>JBKBOA010000014.1:0-59011 GCA_046295035.1 Phreatobacter sp. | reverse complement strand
CGGCGGTCATCATGCTCCAGGTCACGATGAAGTCGCGCCGCTGGATCTGCTGGGCGAAGGCGGTGGCGATGATGCCGACCGGCAGCGCCAGCATGACGATGCCGAGGATGGCCGCAAGGCCCGCAATCAGCTTGCCGAGCCCGGTGACGGGATGCACGTCGCCATAGCCCACGGTCGTCAGGGTGATCACCGCCCACCACATGGCATCGGGAATGGTGGCGAACTTGTCCGGCTGGGCGTGCTTCTCGGCCAGGTACATGGCGGCCGCGACCATGACGAGCGCCCCGAGGAAGATGATCAGCGAGGCCCCGAGGGCCCGCCGCTCCGACCAGATGGCCTCCACCAGACTCGAGAATCCGGGCGAATAGCGCGCCAGCTTGAAGAAGCGGAACAGCCTCAGGATCACGACGAAGCGCAGGTCGATGGGGAGGAACAGGCCCGCATAGAAGGGCAGAACCGCCAGGAGATCGATGATCAGGCCGGGCGTCAGCGCCGTCCTGAGCCGCGCCCGCCAGGGCTTCAGACCGGCCAGGGGCGGATGCTCCACGCAGGCCCACAGCCGGGCGCCATATTCGAGGGTGAAGACGGCAACCGAGAGATATTCCAGCCAGCGGAACGGCGTCGCATAGGGCTCGCCGATGGAGGGCACCGATTCGAGGATCACCGCCGCGACATTGGCCAGGATGAGGCCGACCAGCGCGCCATGGACCAGCGCACCGGCCCCGGTTCCCCCGAGGCCCTTGTCGAGCAGGAGATAGATCCGCCGGCGCAGCGGCATGTCGGTCATCGCGGACCAGCCCTCCCCGGCGCCTGTTCCTTCCGGCGCTGCGGCCGGCAAGACTGCCAAGGCGGACCCGGCCGGGTCAAATGCCGGCTTCCCGCGTTCAGGCCGCCGCCAGCGCGGCCTCGATGGCCGCCAGCGCCGCCTCGGCCTGCGAGCCATCGGGGCCGCCGGCCTGGGCCATGTCGGGCCGGCCGCCGCCCCCCTTGCCGCCGAGCACCTGCGAACCGACCCGGACGAGATCGACGGCATTCAGCCGGTCGGTGAGATCGGGCGTGACGCCCACGACGATGCCGGCCTTGCCGTCCTCGGACACGCCGACAATGGCGACCACGCCGGAGCCGACCTGCGCCTTGCCGGCATCGGCCAGCCCCTTCAGATCGCGCATGTCGATGCCGGTGACCGACCGGGCGAGCAGACGCACCGAGCCGACCGTGCGGACCGGATCGGTGCCGGCTGCGCCGCCCCCCATGGCCAGCTTCTTGCGGGCCTCGGCCAGTTCGCGCTCCAGGCGCCGGCGGTCCTCCACCAGCGCCTCCACGCGGGCCTCCACATCGGCCACCGAGGTCTTGACGATGCCGGCGACCGCCTCCAGGCGGCGGGCCTGACCGGCGAGATAGCGGCGGGCCGCATCGCCGGTCATGGCCTCGATGCGGCGCACGCCGGCGGCGACGGCCCCCTCGCCCACCACGGTGACGAGGCCGATATCGCCGGTCCGCGCCACATGGGTGCCGCCGCACAGTTCCACCGACCAGCCCGCCGCATTCGAGCCTTCGGGCGCCGGGCCCATGGAGACCACGCGCACCTCCTCGCCATATTTCTCCCCGAACAGGGCTCGCGCGCCCGAGGCAATGGCCTCGTCCACCGCCATGAGGCGGGTGACGACCGGGGTATTGGCGAGCAGGACGCGGTTGGCCAGATCCTCCACCGCCGCCAGTTCGGCATCGGTGAGGGGCTTGGGATGGGAGAAGTCGAAGCGCAGGCGGTCGGGGGCGACCAGCGAGCCCTTCTGCGCAATGTGATCGCCGAGCGTCTGGCGCAGGGCCTCGTGCAGCAGGTGGGTCGCCGAATGGTTGGCACGGATCGCCGCGCGGCGGGCATGGTCGACCTCGAGCTGCACGGCGAGGCCGACCGCAAGCCGGCCCTTGTCCACCGTCACCTGGTGGACGAACAGATCGCCCAGCTTCTTCTGCGTGTCGGTGACGCGCGCCACCAGGCCCTCGGCCGAAACAAGGCCCCGGTCGCCCTGCTGGCCACCCGATTCACCGTAGAACGGCGTCTGGTTGAGCACGGCAAGGCCGCTCTCGCCGGCGTCCAGCGCCGGCACTTCCACCCCGTCCTTCAGGAGCGCCAGAACCTGCCCCTCCGCGCTCTCCGTGTCGTAGCCGAGGAACTCGGTCGCCCCGGTCCGCTCGCGGATGGCATACCAGACCGCGTCGGTCGCCGCCTCGCCGGAACCGGCCCAGGCCGCCCGGGCCTTCTCCTTCTGCTGGCGCATGGCCGCATCGAAGGCCGCCGTGTCGACGGCAATGCCGCGCGGGCGCAGCGCATCCTGCGTCAGATCGAGCGGAAAGCCATAGGTGTCGTAGAGCGTGAAGGCGGTGGCGCCGGAGAAGGTGTCGCCGCGCGACAGCGTCCGCGATTCCTCGTCGAGAATGGCAAGGCCGCGCTCCAGGGTCTTCCGGAAGCGGCTTTCCTCCAGGCGCAGCGTCTCGGTGATCAGCGCCTCGGCGCGCACCAGCTCGGGATAGGCCTGCCCCATCTCGCGCACCAGCGTCGGCACGAGCCGGTGCATCAGCGGCTCCTGGGCGCCGATCAGCGAGGCGTGACGCATGGCCCGCCGCATGATGCGCCGCAGCACATAGCCCCGCCCCTCGTTGGAGGGCAGCACGCCGTCCGCCACCAGGAAGGCGGAGGCCCGCAGGTGATCGGCGATCACCCGGTGCGAGACCCGGTGCGGGCCATCGGGCTCGACGCCGGTGGCCACGGCGCTGGCGCCGATGAGCGCGCGCATCAGGTCGATCTCGTAATTGTCGTGGGTGCCCTGCAGCACCGCCGAGATGCGTTCCAGCCCCATGCCGGTGTCGATGGACGGGCGCGGCAGGTTGGTGCGGATGCCGCCGGCCTGCTCCTCGTACTGCATGAAGACGAGGTTCCAGATCTCGATGAACCGGTCGCCATCGGCATCGTCCGAACCGGGCGGGCCGCCGGGAATGCTCTCGCCGTGGTCGTAGAAGATCTCCGAACAGGGACCGCACGGACCAGTATCGCCCATGCGCCAGAAATTGTCCGAGGTCGGAATGCGGACGATCTTGGAGTCCGGCAGGCCGGCAATGCGCTTCCACAGCGAGAAGGCCTCGTCGTCCTCCGAGAAGACGGTAACCATCAGGCGCGAGACCGGCAGTTCGTATTCCTTGGTGATCAGCGTCCAGGCCAGCTCGATCGCCCGATCCTTGAAATAGTCGCCGAACGAGAAATTGCCGAGCATCTCGAAGAAGGTGTGGTGACGCGCCGTATAGCCGACATTGTCGAGATCATTGTGCTTGCCGCCGGCGCGCACGCATTTCTGCGCCGTGGTCGCCGTGGAATAGGGACGCTTCTCGACGCCGGTGAAGACGTTCTTGAACTGCACCATGCCCGAATTGGCGAACATCAGGGTCGGGTCGTTGCGCGGCACGAGCGGCGAGGATTCCACCACGGCATGGCCATGCCGCGCGAAGAAGTCGAGAAAGGTCTTGCGGATCTGGTTGACGCCGGTCATGGCCCGAAACTGATGTTGCGGCGGCCCCCTCTGCCGGGCACCGCCTGAACCCTGGTCGGGCGGTGTTCTAGAACATGACGGGACAAAGTGGAAACCGGTTCTCGGCAACCGGCCTGCGATTCCGTGCCTGGGGTCGCCCCGGGCTGCCGCGGCCGGCCCCGCCGGCCAAGAAGGCGCGTCACCGGCGCCCCGTCGCACCACCGAACGCGGCCGGCGGCCGGCTGTGCAGAGGGCGCACGGCAGGCGCCGGTCCGGCCACCCCTGCCGCCGGCGGTGCCGGCGCCTCGCTCAGTCCGGGCTGTCGATGTCGCCGTCGCTCTCCACCTCGCCGAGGATCTTCTCCGCGATCAGGCCGGCATTCTGGCGGATGGCCGCCTCGATCCTTGCCGCCATGTCCGGGTTCTGCCGGAGAAAGGCCTTGGCATTCTCGCGGCCCTGGCCGACGCGCTGGCTGTCATAGGAGAACCAGGCCCCCGATTTCTCGACCACGCCGGCCTTCACCCCGAGGTCGATCAGCTCGCCCATCTTGGACACGCCCTCGCCGTACATGATGTCGAACTCCACCTGCTTGAACGGCGGCGCCAGCTTGTTCTTCACCACCTTCACGCGGGTCTGGTTGCCCACCACCTCGTCGCGCTCCTTGATCGAGCCGACGCGGCGGATGTCGAGGCGGACGGACGCGTAGAACTTCAGCGCATTGCCGCCGGTGGTCACCTCCGGCGAGCCGTACATGACGCCGATCTTCATGCGGATCTGGTTGATGAAGATCACCATGGTCCGCGACCTTGAGATGGAGGCCGTCAGCTTGCGCAGGGCCTGGCTCATCAGGCGCGCCTGCATGCCCGGCTGGTTGTCGCCCATCTCGCCCTCGAGCTCGGCGCGCGGGGTCAGCGCCGCCACCGAATCGATCACCAGCACGTCGACGGCCCCGGACCTGACCAGCGTGTCGGCGATCTCCAGCGCCTGCTCGCCGGCATCCGGCTGCGAGATCAGCAGGTCGTCCAGATTGACGCCGAGCTTGCGGGCATAGACCGGATCAAGGGCATGTTCGGCATCGACGAAGGCGCAGATGCCGCCCTTCTTCTGCGCCTCGGCGATCGTGTGCAGGGCCAGCGTCGTCTTGCCGGACGATTCCGGCCCGTAGATCTCCACGATGCGCCCGCGCGGCAGGCCGCCAATGCCCAGCGCGATGTCGAGCCCCAGCGATCCCGTCGAGATCGTCTCGATCTCGATCGCCTTGTCGCTCTTGCCGAGCCGCATGATCGAGCCCTTGCCGAAGGCGCGCTCGATCTGGGAAAGGGCGGCGTCGAGCGCCTTGGTCTTGTCCATGGATGAACCTTCGACGAGTCGCAGTGCGGACTGACTCATGGCTGAGCCTCCTCAGGGCTGGCAAGGGCTTGGGCCCCGATCCGGGGACAAGATTCATGTACACGATTTGTTCTCACAAGCAAGTTCTTTTTTTGTTCCGGTCTCTCCGCCCGCTGCCTGCTGACAGGATCCGGCACGCGCCCGCCCCGCCCGTCCGTTGAGGCAGGCGCACCGATCCCCGCCGGCAAGCCGCCCGGTTTCGGGGTTGGATGGCACGCCGATGCGGGCAGCACGCCGCGGGCGCCGCCTGGATGCGCCCCCCGGTGCCTCGCCGTCAGCGGCGGCGGGCGCGCAGAAGGAGCCAGACCGGCAGGGCGATCACCAGGCCCTGGAGCGCGAAGGGGATCAGCCGGACCAGTTCATGGAGCGTGCCGGCCGTGAGCTGTCTCAGGCTCCACAGCGGATGGCGGAACAGGTCGTAGAGCGTCACATCGGCGAGGTAGAACAGCGCTCCGAAGCCGGCGGCAAGGCCGATCAGCAGGCCCAGACCCTGGGGCAGCTCCGCGGCCGCCCGCTGGGCCCGCGGGGGAACCGTACCGAAGGGGCGATAGCGCATCCTGAACCTCCATCAATCCGCCAGCGGACCATCCGTGCCATGCGGGGGCCAAACCGCGCCTGTCCCCGTCCGTTCAGGAACGGTTCAGCCCGGCGCCTGCCACTCTGGAATGACTTCAATCCGCTGTCCCGATGGCTTATGAACCGCCATCGCCTCGGCCGGGCGGTCCCGCCGCCCTGCCCCGTCAACGGGACATGCCCATGAACGCTCCGCTCGCCGCCGGCTCCTATTCGCTCTTTCCGCTGGCCAAGGACGAGACGCCCTATCGCAAGCTGACCTCGGAGGGCGTGCGCGTCGAGACCGTCCTGGGCAAGGAGGTGGTGGTGGTCGACCGCGAGGCGATCCGCCTGCTCTGCGAACAGGCCTTCATCGACATCAATCATCTGCTGCGGCCCGGCCATCTCGCCCAGCTCCGCCGCATCCTCGACGACCCGGAATCGACCGCCAACGACCGGTTCGTTGCCTATGATCTCCTGAAGAACGCCAATATCGCCGCAGGTGGCGTGCTGCCCATGTGCCAGGACACCGGCACCGCCATCATCATGGGCAAGAAGGGCCGGCTGATCTGGACCGAGGGCGACGACGAGGCGGCGCTCGGCCAGGGTGTGCTCGACGCCTATGCCAAGAAGAACCTGCGCTATTCGCAGGTGGCACCCCTGTCCATGTTCGAGGAGCGGAACACCCGCAACAACCTGCCGGCCCAGATCGAGATCTATGCCGAGGGCGAGGAGGCCTACAAGTTCCTGTTCATGGCCAAGGGCGGTGGTTCCGCCAACAAGAGCTTCCTGTTCCAGGCGCCGCCCTCGATCCTCACCCACGACCGGATGATCAAGTTCCTGCACGAGAAGATCCTCACCCTCGGCACCGCCGCCTGCCCGCCCTATCACCTCGCCATCGTCATCGGCGGCCTTTCGGCCGAGCACACGCTGAAGACGGCCAAGCTCGCCTCGGCGCGCTATCTCGACGGACTGCCGCAGCAGGGGTCGGAATTCGCCCATGCCTTCCGCGACCTCGCCATGGAGGAGGAGGTCCACAAGCTGACCCAGGCCATGGGGGTCGGCGCCCAGTTCGGCGGGAAGTATTTCTGCCACGATGTCCGCGTCATCCGCATGCCGCGCCACGGCGCCTCCCTGCCGATCGCCATCGCCGTGTCCTGCTCGGCCGACCGCCAGGCGCTCGGCAAGATCACCCGCGACGGCGTGTTCCTCGAGGAGCTGGAGCACCACCCGGCCCAGTATCTGCCGGAGATCGACGAGGCGGCGCTCGGCGGCGATGTCGTGAAGATCGACCTGACGCGGCCCATGGCGGAGATCCTCGCCACGCTGTCGAAGCACCCGATCAAGACCCGCGTCTCGCTGACCGGCCCGATGATCGTGGCGCGTGATGCCGCCCATGCGAAGATCCGCGAGCGGCTCGACCGCGGCGAGCCGATGCCGGACTATTTCAGGAATCACCCAGTCTATTACGCCGGCCCGGCCAAGACCCCGGCGGGCTATGCCTCCGGATCCTTCGGCCCGACCACGGCCGGCCGCATGGACGGCTTCGTGGACCAGTTCCAGGCCGCCGGCGGCTCGATGGTCATGCTCGCCAAGGGCAACCGCTCGCGCGAGGTGCGCGAGGCCTGCGCCAAGCATGGCGGCTTCTATCTCGGCTCCATCGGCGGACCGGCGGCGCGCCTCGCCCAGGACTGCATCCGCAAGGTCGAGGTGCTCGAATATCCCGAGCTCGGCATGGAGGCGATCTGGCGCATCGAGGTCGAGGACTTCCCCGCCTTCATCGTCATCGACGACAAGGGCAACGACTTCTTCAAGGAACTGAACCTCGGATAGGGCGTTGGTCCGGCGCATCCGGCCTGTTTCGGGTCGGAAACATCGCATGGCGCGCCCCGCAATCCCCACGAAACCCGGTGGCGCGACAAGGCACCGAGACACAGGAGATTTGCCAGAAGGGGTTCGCCATGCCTCGCTCGATCCCGACCACGCAGCGCAGCTTCACCGCCACCCGGTCCTCCACGGCCGATGCCCATACGCTGGCGCTGATCGCCTCTTCCCTGGTGGCCGCCACCGCCATCGCCTTCCTCGCCATGGTCCTGACCGCCTGGCCGGCGCGCGCCGCCGAGCCCGTGCGCGTCGCCGCGCTGGACCCGACCCTGATCGCGGGCAAGGCCCCGAGCCTGCCCCAGCCGCGGCCGGATGCACCGGCCGCTGCCACCCCGTCCGCACCGGTCACCCGGACCGCCCTGCTCGGCACCCTGCCCATGGCCGCCGAGCCCTGCCCGGTCTCGATCGACGCCATCGAGGCGGCGGTGAACGACAGCCTGGCTGAGGTCGAGGCGGCCGCCGACGCCGACGGCGCCGCCCAGTGCCAGGCCTTCCGCCTGCACATGACGTCGCTCCAGCGCGCCGCCCGCACGGTGGACCGCTGCATCCGGGGCGAGGCGCGGTCGGCCAAGCTCTCCCTGATCCGACGCTCCATGACCGACTGGAGCGGGGTCATCGCCAATGGCTGCCCCTGATCCGCAATCCCTGACCGAAACCCTTCCGCATGCCCCTCCAGCCTCCTGACCTGGCCCGCAGGCCCCCCGGCCTTGCGGGCCTTCTTCTCGCTCTGGCCCTCGTCGGTGCCGGGCTCGCCCCCGCAACGGCCGCACCGGCCCAGACCGCCGCAGCCTCGGCCTTCTGCGCGCGTGACCTGTCGGCCACCGAAGCCCGCCTGAAGGCCACCCTTCGCCGCCTGGACGCCACCCGCTCCGCGCCGATCGCGTCCCGCTGCGTGGTCTTCCGCGACCACATCCGGGTCATGCAGCAGGCGGCCATCGTGTTCGATCGCTGCACCACCGGCCGGCACCGCGAGGAGAGTGTCGGTCAGATGCTCGGCTCCATCGCCGACTGGCGCGCCATCGTGAACCGCAACTGCCGCTGAACGGCCTCAGCCGCGGAACAGGAGGTCGCGGACGGTCGTTGCGACCGTGCCCAGAGCCGTCAGGGCCTCCTTCAGCCGCCGCTGGCCATCGCGGCCCATGATGGCCGGGTCCACCCGGTTACCAGGCGGTCTGCCGGCGGCGATGTCGGCCAGCTGCTGGCGCAGGATGGCGTCGAGGATCACGGCATGGGCCTCCGTCCAGCGCGCAAGATCCGCGTCCGAGCCGATCTGCAGGCGCCGCACGGCCTCGAGCCGCTCGCGCGTGCCGCGCAACCGGATGTCGTGGCGCATGGCCAGACAGCGGGCGGCAGCCACCACCGGGAACAGCCCGCCCTTCTTCAGATCGACCCGCCCCTGCTCGGTGCGGAAGCCGCCCAAGAGGGTGAGCGGCGGCCGGTGGCCCTCGATCTGGCCCGCCAGCAGCTTGGCCAGCACGGGCGCACGGTGGGCCGCCTCATAGGCGTCGTCGAACAGGCGCGCGGCGAGCTCCATGTCACCATGCACGGGACGGAAATCGTAGAAGATGTCGACCGCCAGCAGGTCCTCCGGGCGGTTGCGGCCGAGCCATGCCGAGATGCGCGCGCGCCAGTCGTCGATCGAGCCGCGGAAGGCCGGGTTCTTCGCCATGACCCCGCCCTTGCAGTAGGCGACACCGGCCGCATCCAGCGCATCGGCGAGATGGCCACCGAAGCGGGCGAACCACCGGTCGGCGGCGTCCGGATCGGGCGGCACAGCGGTCACCACCGCATTGTCCTGGTCCGCCGCCAGCAGGCTTTCGCCGCGGCCGACCGAGCCCAGAACCAGCACGGCATAGGCGACCGGCGGGGGCCCGTGGCCCTCCTCCGCCATGCGCGCCTCGGCAAGCCGCGCGGCCCGGCCGGTGAGCGCGGCGATCTCGTGGCTGATGACCGCCGCGACCTCGCGCGCCGGGACATCCTCCTGCACCAGCTGCCGGGCCACCACCGGCATGCGCGCGAAGGCCGCGGCCAGCGCGGCCGGACTGTCGGCCGCCTCGACGGCATCGCCCAGCATCAGCGCGTCGCTGGCGCGCGCCCTCAGGAGATCGCGCGCCGACAGCGCCCCGACCAGCCGGCCGTCGGCATCGGCGACACCGAGATGGCGAACCTTCAGCCGGTTCATGCGGCCGATGGCGCGATAGGCGAAATCCTCGGCCTCCACCGTCGCCAGCGGCCGCGAGGCGATCGCCGCTGCCGGAAGGGCGAGGGCTGCCCCACCCCCGGCGGCAATCGCCCGCATCACGTCACGTTCCGTGACGATGCCGCTGTCGGCGGCCCGCAGCTCGTCGCCATCGGCGACGAAGACCGAGGAGATGCGGCGATCCATCATCAGGCGCACCAGCTCGGCCACCGTCAGGTCAGGAGGAACGGCGACCGGCGGCCGGGCCATCAGCTCATGCACGCGGTGACGGAACGGAAAGGCGTCGATGCGCGCCAGCGCAGCGGCCTGGGCCGCCCGATCGGCCAGCGCCCGCGGCTCCACCCAGCCCGCGCGCACGAAGCCCTCCAGTGCGCCGGCCAGCTGACGGCAGGCCTCGTCCGCCTCCGCAACGGTGCGGATGCCGCGATCCTTCAGCACCGGCATGAGCGCCACGAACAGCGCGCCGGCGGCGATCGCATCGGCCACGGCGTCGTGCCGCTGGCTGCGGTCGAGCGCAAGGCCGAGCCGCTCCGACAGCACCTCGAGCGTCTGGTCCGGCAACGAGGGGAAGCAGACCTCGCCGAGCAGACGGGTATCCAGCGACGGCGGCGGCTCGAAGGTCCGGCCGGCGAGCTGACATTCGCGCTTCAGCAAGGCCAGGTCGAAGCCGAGATTGTGCCCGACGACCAGGCGGCCGCGCCGGAAGACCTCGAAATCGTCATAGGCGGCCAGGAAGGCGCCCTTTCCGGCCACGGTCGCATCGTCGATGCCGTGGATGGCGGTGGAGGCCGGCGGAATCGGCATGCCGGGGTCTACCAGCCGGTCGAATCGCTCGTCAGGGACCAGCCGGCCCTCGCGGATGGCCACGGCTCCGATCTGGACGATACGCGCGCGCGTCGGATCGAGGCCGGTCGTCTCCGTATCGAGAACGATGGCATCGAGCGCGATCAGGGGAGTGGCGGCCTGACTGTGCATGCCGCAAGGTTAGCCACCCGCACGAGCCCTGGCGAGCTAGACCTTGATCTGACCCTTGACCGCCTCGATCAGCTGTTTCAGCGAGAACGGCTTGGGCAGGAAGGCGAAATCCTGCCCCTCCGGCAGATCGTTCCGGAACGCCTCCTCGGCATAGCCCGACACGAAGATGACCTTGATGTTCGGATTGGACTTGCGCAGTTCGCCGAGCAGGGTCGGGCCGTTCATCTCGGGCATGACCACATCGGAGACCACCAGATCGACCGTTCCGGCCTCCTTCATGACGTCGAGAGCCTCCAGGCCGGAGGCCGCCTCCAGCACCGTGTAGCCCCGCGAGGTCAGCGCCCGCGAGGCGAAGGCCCTGACGGCCTCCTCGTCCTCGACGAGGAGGATGGTGCCCGCGCCCGTATCGTCGCGCGGCGGCTGGACCGGCCTTGCGGCGGGCGGCGGCTCGGCCGGTTTCGGCGGCTCGCCGGCCACCAGCACAGCGGCAGGGGATGTCGGCGGCGCGGAGACGAGCGGCGGGGCCGCGGGGGGCGCCTCGTCCTGCTCGGCCGGACCCTCGACATGACGCGGCAGGAAGATGCGGAAGGTGGTGCCCCGCCCGACCGTGGAGTCGACGAAGACATAGCCGCCGGACTGCTTGACGATGCCGTAGACGGTCGACAGGCCGAGCCCCGTGCCCTTGCCGACATCCTTGGTGGAGAAGAACGGGTCGAAGATCTTCTGCCGGATGTCCTCCGGGATGCCGGTGCCGGTATCCGTAACCTCGATGAGCACGCTGTCGCTGGCCGGCATGTCGACCGGGTGGTGCTTGGACTGGTAGCGGGCGATCTCGGAGGCCGGCACATTGGCGGTGCGGATGGTCAGCTTGCCCCCCTCGGGCATGGCGTCGCGGGCATTGACCGCCAGGTTCAGGATGACCTGCTCGAGCTGGGTGACATCGGCGCGGATCGGCCACAGATCCCGGCCGTGGATCACGTCGAGGCCGACACGCTCGCCGAGCGAGCGCCGCAGCAGCATGGACAGGTCCGAGAGCACGTCGCCGAGCTGGATCACCTGCGGGCGCAGGGTCTGCTTGCGCGAGAAGGCCAGGAGCTGACGCACCAGGCTCGCTGCCCGGTTGCCATTCTGCTTGATCTGCATGATGTCGTTGAAGGAGGGGTCCGACGGCTTGTGGTTCATCAGCAGGAGATCTGCATGGCCGAGGATCGCCTGCAGCACGTTGTTGAAGTCGTGCGCCACGCCGCCGGCCAGCTGGCCGACCGCCATCATCTTCTGGGACTGGGCGAACTGTTCCTGGAGCTGGCGCAGCTCGGTGGTCTCCACGGCATAGACGATCGCCGCCTCGCCAGCCGCCTCGGGATCATCCACCGGCGCGACGAGGAAACGGGCGAAGCGGTTGGCATCGCCCTGCAGCGCACAGTCCACGCCGGCCAGATCGCTGCGCCCGCGCGCCGCCTCGGCAATGACATGGGCGAGTTCGGGGCGGGAGCTCTCCTTGACCAGCGCCAGGATCGATTTCGGACCGGACTGTCCATCGGGCATCAGTTCGGCCGACAGGCGGGCCAACAGCGGATTGGTGCGCTGGACATTGCCCTGGGCATCGACGGTGGCGATGCCGAGCGGCGAATTGTTGAAGAACCGGGCAAAGCGCACCTCCGCGGCCCTGAGGCTGTCGCCCTCGTCGGATGACCGCCCGCGGTGGATGACCAGCGTCCGCGAGGGGCCCGGCGTGCCGTCGGCGGCGAAGGCGACCTTGTGCAGGAGCCGCACCGGCAGCGCCTCGCCGCTGCGCTTCTTCAGGTCGAGATCGAATGTGGCGGTGGCCACCTCGCCCGGCACCGGGGTCACGGTGCGCAGCAGGGCCGCGCCATCAGCCGCCAGGATGTCGGCCAGCGCCAGCCCGCCGGGGCCGACCTCGGCCAGGTCGTGGTCCAGCCAGCCCGCCAGCGTGGCGTTCATGTAGCCGATGTCGCCATTGGGCTCCATGGAGAAGAAGCCGGCGGGCGCATGGTCGAGGAAGTCGATCGCCCGCTGCAGGGTCTCGAAGGCGCTCTCGGCATTCTGGCGGTCGCGCGTGATGTCCTCCACAGACCAGACGCTGGCCTTGCCGACCCCGCGCGGCCGGATGACGCCGTCGCTGACCAGCGGACGCACCTTGAGGCGATACCAGCGCGCGCCCTCGGCGGACGGCATGCGCACCTCTTCCTGGTGGCGGCGGTTCTCGCGCGCGGCCTGCGACAGCCGGTAGATCGCCTCGGAAACCTCCGGCGACCCGGTGAAGGCCCGCTCCACGCCCTTCACGTCCTCCGATCCGGTGACGCCGGTCAGCTGCAGGTAGGAGGGATTGGCATAGAGCACCCGGCCCGAGGGTTCGGTCACCACCAGGGCCTGCGGAGCCCCGTCGGTCATGGCGCGGGTGAAGTCGTTGCGGCCGTCCTCGGTGGCAAAACGCAGGATGCCGGCGGCATAGGCGAACAGCGAGAACACGCCGCAGACGGCAAGCACCGCCAGCAGGCCCAGCACGAAGGGATAGGCCTTGTCGCGGCCGATGGCGAGGAAGATCAGCGCGGCCCCGACCAGCATCACCGCCACGGCCAGCACCATGACCGTCGAACCGGACTGGTCCGAGCGGTCGACCGCCCGCCGTCCGCTCATGGCCGGCGGCATCTTCTGGTCGGCACGGGCATTCTTTTCGACGAGGGCCATGCGCGGAAGCCGTGATTGGAGGCGCGGAGAATCTGTGCGGGAACCACCGACTAGTCGTGCCGCCTTGCCGGCCCGGAGGCAAGCGCGGCGTTGGCCGCGCGGCCATCAGCGCAGGTCAGTTGAGGTCACCCTTCAGGCGCATGACATAGCCGATGACCTCGGCCACCGCCCGGTAGTGCTCCTCGGGAATCTCCTCGTCGAGATCGACGCCGGCGTGCAGCGCCCGGGCCAGGGCGACATTTTCCACGATGGGGATGCCCCGGGCGGTGGCCACCTCGCGGATCTTCAGGGCGATCTGGTCGACGCCCTTGGCGACACAGACCGGCGCGGCCATGCCGGTCTCGTATTTCAGCGCCACCGCATAGTGCGTCGGGTTGGTGATGACCACCGTGGCGTTGGGCACATTGGCCATCATGCGCTTGCGCGCGCGCTCGCGCCGGATCTGGCGCACCTTGGCCTTGATCTCCGGATTGCCGTCGGTCTGCTTGAACTCCTCCTTGAGCTCCTGCATCGACATGCGCTGGCGGTTATACCAGCGCTGGTACTGATAGACGTAATCGGCGATGGCGATGATCGTCAGGATCGCCGTCACCGCCACCAGGATCTGCACGATCACCCCATGGGTGAACGGCAGCAGCATGGTCACGTCCATGCGCACGAGGCTGTCGATGACCGACCGCTGGGGCCAGAGCACGGCGGCGATCACGGTGCCCATCAGCGTGATCTTGGCGAGGCCCTTGACGAAGTTGACCAGCGCGTCCTTGCCGAAGATGCGCTTGAAGCCGGCCATCGGCGAGACCTTGGAGGCCTTGGGCTTCAGGCTCTCGGCGGAAAAGACCAGGCGGTGCTGCACCATGTTGCCGGCCACCCCGGCGAGGAACAGCAGCAGGAACGGCACGCCGAGGGCAAGGACCACGGCCAGCACCAGCGACATCAGAAGGCCCATCAGTCCCTTGCGGTCGACAGGCACCAGATCGGCATTGGCGATCAGGTTCTTCAGCGGCACGGCCAGCCCCCCCGCCGATCCCACCGCGAGGGTCACCACCACCAGCGTGCCGGCGGACAGGAGGAACCAGGTCACCAGATCCTGGCTCTTGACGACATCGCCCTTCTTCAGCGCGTCGTCGAGCTTCTTCTGCGTCGGCTCCTGTGTCTTCTGGTCCTTGTCGTCATTGCCCTCGGCCATGGCTCGCCCCGCGCCTCACC
The DNA here is from genome assembly GCA_046295035.1 of Phreatobacter sp. Taxonomy (GTDB): domain Bacteria; phylum Pseudomonadota; class Alphaproteobacteria; order Rhizobiales; family Phreatobacteraceae; genus Phreatobacter. Next base: position 44,575 of record JBKBOA010000014.1, on the reverse strand, counting down.
TGCGTCCGACGGCCAGATCGTTGAGCAGCGATTCCAGCGAGCCGAGATAGTGGGCCATCATCACGCCGATCACGAGCAGGAGGATGAGGAAGCCGACCCCGATGGTGGCGGGCATGGCCACGAAGAACACCTGCATCTGCGGCATCAGCTTGGACAGCACGCCCAGCCCGATGTTGAACACGATGGCGAAGACCAGGAACGGCGCGGCCAGCTGGATGGCGATCAGGAAGGCGCGCGCCATCGCGCCGGCAAGGAACGAGGCGGCATCGCCCGAATCGGGCAGCGTGCCCGGCTGGATGATGGCGAAGCTGTCGGAGATGGCCGCAATGACCAGGTGGTGCAGGTCAGCGGCGAAGATCAGCACCAGGCCGGTCAGGGTCAGGAAGGTGCCGATGACCGCGCCCTGCTGGCCCTGGGTCGGATCGACCTGCATGGCAAAGCCGAGGCCCATCGTGTTGGAGATGACGACGCCGGCCGTCTGGAGCGCGGCAACCGCGATCCGTGCCGCCATGCCGAGGGTGAAGCCGACGGCGAGCTCCTGGAACAGCACAAGAAGCACGCCGGCGGGCTGGCCGAGATCCACCGCATAGAGCGGACGGTGCAGCGGGTAGAGCACCAGGGTGATGAGCAGGGCCACGCCCAGACGGACCCGCACCGGCAGCGAGCGGTCACCCAGCCCCGGCATCAGCATCATCATGGTGCCGATGCGCGCGAACATCAGGAAATAGACGATGACGATCTCGGGAGACAGCGGAACGGTCATGCGCCTGGCCCCTCCTGGACCGAAGCCGTCGGGCCGGCGGATCAGAGCCGATTCACCCGCCCAGCACCACCCGGGCCATGACGCGGGTCATGTAGCCGTTGAGCGCATCGCCCATGAACGGCAGGGCAACCACCAGGGTGGCGAAGATGGCGAGGATCTTCGGCACGAAGACCAGGGTCTGCTCCTGGATCTGGGTCAGGGCCTGGACCAGCGAGATCGCGACGCCGACCAGGAGGCCGACGATCATCAGGGGACCGGCCACCAGGATGATGGTGAGAACGCCGTCACGGGCGACGTCCAGAACGTCTTGCGGGCTCATTGGCTGCCTCAGATCTGCATGCGCATGATTTCCTCGTAGGCCTGCACGACCTTGTCGCGCACGGCCACGAGCGATTCGACGGCCACTTCCGTCTCGGCCACGGCGGTGACCACATCGATCAGGTCGGCCCGACCGGCGGCCATGGCCTGTGTGCGCTGGTCGGTGGCGCGGGCGGTCTGGCTGGCCGACTGCAGGGCATGGCGCAGCATGTCGCCGAAACCCGCCCCCTCCCCGCTGCGGCTCGGGGCGCCGGTGGGCGAGAGCATCCGGGCGGCGGACGCATAGGCGTTGGCGGCAATGGAGGAGGTGGACATGCCTTACACCCTCAGGAGCTCGATCGTGCGCTGGATCATCCGGCGCGTGGAGGTGACGACATTCAGGTTGGCCTCGTAGCTGCGCTGGGCCTCCCGCATGTCCATGCTCTCGACCAGCGAGTTGACATTGGGGATCTTGACATAGCCACGGGCATCGGCCGCCGGATGGTTCGGGTCGAAGCGGGTCTGGAACTCGCCCGGCGCGCGGCGCACGGGGCCGAGCTCGACGGTGGTCGCCTGCAGCTCGCGATCGAAGCTGGTGCGGAAGGTCGGCACCTTGCGCCGGTAGGGATCGCCCCCCGGCACCTGGGCGGTCGAATTGGCATTGGCAATGTTCTCGGCCACCACCCGCATGCGACCGGCCTGGGCGCGCATGCCCCCGGCGGCGATCCGCAGCGAGCGCAGGAATTCCATGGACATGGCGGACCTCCTCAGCCGGTGCGCTTGCCGATGGCGGTGCGGATCAGCCCCAGCGAGCGCTGGTAGAGGCCGGCAACCGCCTGATAGTCGAGCTGGTTCTGGGCCACCTTCATCATCTCGTCCTCGAGATTGACGCGGTTGCCGTCAGGCGTGGTGGTCACACCGGTGTCGCGCCGGACGTCGAACCGGGTGGACTGGGCCGTGGTGAGCGGGATGTGGCGCACGCTGGTCTGGCTGACCCCGGCCATCCCGGCCGCCGCCGTGCTGCCGGTCACGACCGGCTCCATGGCCGAGGCTGCGCCGCTGCCCCGCACCAGCGACTGGAAGCTCGGCATCCTGAGGTCGCGCGCCCGGTAACCCGGCGTTTCCGCATTGGCGACATTTTCGGCCAATAGCTTCTGGCGCTCCTGGTGCCAGCGCATACGGGTTCTGAGCATGGAAAACAGCGGCACGTCGCTTGTCGTCATGGCCCTCTCCACGCGCCGGCGATGGGCAAACAATGCCGGGCACATGGTTAACAGGCCGTTAATCGCTAAGGCTCTTTTAACCATTGCCGGCACGGGTTAACCATCCGGCGAGGTCGCCATCGGCAAAGCTTGCCGGGCCTGTTAACCTCAACATAGACTTAATGCGCACGTTCTTACCCGGCCGGCGCATGGCATGGGATCGGTCTCGATGAATTATCTCACCAGCCTGCTGGGCCCCAACGCGCCGCTGGCCGCGACGTTCATTGTCGCTTTCGTCGTCGTGCTCGTGCTGATCGGTCTGACGGCCTGGATCTTCCGCCTGATCCGCGGCAGGGGCCTGGGCATCGGGTCGGGAGGCCGCGGCCGCCAGCCGCGCCTTGCGGTGCTCGACTATGCCGATGTCGACCAGCGCCGGAAGCTGGTCCTGATCCGCCGCGACAATGTCGAGCATCTGCTGCTCCTCGGCGGCCCCACCGATGTGGTGGTGGAAACCCAGATCGTGCGCGGCATTCCAGTGCCGGCCAGCGCCCTGCGCGAGACGGTCGTGGCCGAACCTGCGGCTCCGGCGGCCCAGCCGGTCGAGCCGCCGCGCCTGTCGGCCCGCGACCAGGCACGTCAGGCGGCCGGCGAGTATCCGCCCCGTCCGGCGCCGGTCGAACCGCCGCCGCCGCCCCGCCCGGAACCGGTCAGGCCGAGCCTGCGCGAGCCCGTCCGGCCCGAACCGCCCCGCCCGGCACCGGCGGCGCCGCGCGAGCCACCGCGCATCAATCCCGTCGTCACGCCGGCTCGCACCAGCCAGTCGGCCCCGCCCGCGCCATCGCCTGCCCCCGCCCGTCCCGCGGCCGGGCCCGCTGCGGCTCCGCCGGCCGACGATGTCGCCGCCAGGCTGGAAGCGGCCCTGCGCAAGCCGATCGGCGCCACGCCGGCAGCTCCCCGTCCGCCTGCGGCGCCGGCCCCGGCCCAGTCGGCCAAGCCCCTGCCCGGCAAGCCGGCGACGCCCACGGCCGCAGCCTCGGCCACGCCCCAGGCCGCGCCAGCCGCTCCGGCCAAGGCCCTGTCGGCCGACGACAAGTCGGTGTTCGACAGCCTCGAGGAGGAGATGGCGGCCCTGCTCGGTCGCGGCCCGACCCCGCCCAAGTCCTGAGCGCCCGCGACACCCCGGCCGCGGGGTCGCTCCGGCAGGCCTGCTAGACTGCCGCCACGGCGCCAGCGATTCGCGCCGGCGGTGAGACGGCGATGCGGCCCTGGTTCCTTCTTCGGTCCGTTCTGCCGGCCAGGCGTTCCGTCCTGGCCGCGCTGGCGTTCGGTCTCGGCATGGCCCTCCTGGCCGCACCGGTGCTGGCCCAGGACATCTCGATCAATCTGGGCCAGGGCACGGGCGTCACCGAGCGCGTCATCCAGCTGATCGGGCTTCTGACCATCCTGTCGGTCGCCCCCTCGATCCTTATCATGGTGACCAGCTTCGTGCGCATCGCCGTGGTGCTGTCGCTCCTGCGCACCGCCATCGGCACGCAGACGGCGCCTCCCAATGCGGTGATCGTCGGACTGTCGCTGTTCCTCACCGCCTTCGTCATGGCCCCGACCCTGCAGCAGAGCTACGAGACCGGCATCCGCCCGCTCATCGACAACCAGATCGAGATGTCCCAGGCCTTCGAGCGGGCCTCGGCGCCGTTCCGCGACTTCATGCTGCGGCAGGTGCGCGAGAAGGATCTTGCCCTGTTCCAGGAACTGTCGCGGGAGCCTGCGCCGGCCACGCCCCAGGAGGTGTCGTTCCGCGTGCTTGTTCCGGCCTTCATGATCTCGGAATTGAGGCGCGCCTTCGAGATCGCCTTCCTCTTGTTCGTGCCCTTCCTGGTCATCGACCTGGTGGTGGCCTCGGTGCTGATGTCGATGGGCATGATGATGCTGCCCCCGGTCACGGTCTCCCTGCCGTTCAAGCTGATCTTCTTCGTGCTCGTCGACGGCTGGAACCTGGTGGCCGGCAGCCTGGTGCGAAGTTTCGGCGGATAGCCGCTGGGCCCCCCTACCCCTGACGCTGGGCCGGCCCGGGGGCTGCGGATGTCGGCCGGCCGGCGCCCGGCGTTTCCGAGGGATAGCGCTCGCGATAGGCCTTGAGGAAGGCTTCCAGCGTGTCCCGGTCGGCAATCGAGCGGGCGATCTCGCGATATTCCACCCCGCGCGCCGCGATCGGCGAGGTCACGACGTCGAAGGCGCGCGCATCGGGCGAGCTGGCCATGGCGTCCTGCCAGCGGCTGCGCAAGCGGTCGAGACCGAGAGCATCGTCGATCAGGGCAAAGCCGATGGCCGCCCGCAGCAGATGGCGTCGCTCGACCTCACTCAGCGGCTGGTCGCCGCGCCGGGCCCCCACCAGCCTCTCGCTCTGCTCGGCGGCTTCCTTGTGCCGACCGGCGCTCCAGAGGATATCGGCACGCAGCATCTCGGCTTCCGGCGTATGGATGTCGGCGATCAGCTCAAGGCCCCGGTCAGGACGGCCGAGATCGGCATGGGCCCGCGCCTCCAGGAGATAGCGCTGGATGCGCAGTTCCTCCGGTAGGTCGGCCAGGCGGGTGGCCTGCAGCACCTGCAGCGCCAGCGCCGGCTTGCGGTTCATCAGATGCAGCAGCGCCAGGCGCGCCGCCACCTGCGAGCGGGCCGCGCCCTGAAGGCGGTTGTCGATCTGGTGCTGGAGCAGCGAGGCCGCCTGATCGAGCAGTTCCATGCCGGCCAGCCGGTCAGCCAGGCGACGGATGATCTCGTCGCCCCTGCGGCCCTGGGGCGTCATGTTGCGGAAATCGTAGTAGAGCGACAGCGCATCAATGGGCCGCATCTGATCGGCATTGCCGTCGAGGAACAGCTGCTCGAAATGGCGGGTCATTTCGTCCTGGGCCTTCAGCACGGCCGGAGACCGCGGATGCACCGCCAGGGCGAGGCGCATCACGTCGAAGGCTTCGCGAAAGCGCTTCTCCTCCGCATAGAGCCGCGCCAGCAGCGACAGCGTCCGTGCCTCCACCTCATCGCCGCGCCAGGCGAAGCTCATCACCTCCAGCTCGGCAATGGCCGCCTTGCGGTCGAGATCGCCCATGCGCAGGCGCATTGCCAGCAGCCGCTGCTCGGCATCCGCCTTGGTCGGCAGGTGGGCGCCATTGGCCGCCCGCGCATAGGAGGCGAGCGCATCGCGATCCTGGCCGCGCGCCTCGGCGAGCCGGCCGCGCAGAAGGGCGAGCTGCTGCTCGGTGCCTTCCGGGATGCCGACCTCCTGCAGCTCGGCGATCAGCGCCTCGGCCCGGTCGAGCGCCCCCGCGCCGATGGCGGCGCTGGCGGCATGGGTCAGCAGGACACTGGCGAGGGCGGCGGGAAGCGTGCTGATGGCGGTCTGCGAGTTCTCGAATGTCTCGTGGGCCTCGGCAATCCGCCCGTCCATGAGCAGGGCGGCGGCCCGCCATGGCGCGGCATCGGGCGCGGTCGCCATGGCCGGATGGGCAAGATCGCGCAGGGCATCATCCGGACGATGCATCATCACCGAGATGACCCCGCGCAGGCCCAGCAGCGAGCCGTCCTCGGCCACCCGCCGGTCCTGCCGCTGGATGCTGTCGATCACCGCCTTGGCTTCCGGCCAGCGCTGGCGGGCCATGTAGAAGCGCACCAGGTCGAGCCGCTTGGCGGTGCGCTGCGTTTCATGCACGGCGGCGGCCGTTGCCACCAGGTCGCTCTCGCGCTCGCGGAAGGCGGCCTGTTCGTCGGCGGTCCACAGTTCCAGGTCGAAGGCGATGGTCCGTGGCCGCCGCACGAGGCGCTGCACCGATGGCGGCCGGCCATCGACCGCGCTGAGCTGCAGGCCGCGCGGCCGCGTGACATTCACCCGGTCACCCTCGATCGCGACGGTCAGATCGTCGGCCAGCGGCACGAACACCAGGCCGTGGCTGCCGGCCAGCGCCGTGAACTCCACCATCTGCATCGTGCGCAGGAAGGAGCGGGCCGGCCCCGCCCCCGTCACCACGATCAGGTCGTCGCCGGCCAGCGGATCGGCGAGATAGTGGACCTGGCCGGCCCCGGAGAACTCGGCGGAGGCAACCAGACGACCGCCGTCGGCAGCCCGCGCCAGGTGAACGGGCCTTGGCGGCTCAAGCTGCGTCTCGGCCAGCGTGATGATCCAGGCGGTCCCGTCGCGGCCGGTGGAGGCAAGGCTCTGGCGATCCAGCCCGATGCGAATGGCGGTGCCGTCGCGCGAACGCGTGGCATCCACGGAGGCGAAAAGACCGTTGGCGCCGGTCTGCAGCCCCGACAGGTCGATGGGATCGGCCGCGTCGAAGACCAGCCAGAGCGTGTCCCCGCGCTGGAACACCGCGCCGGGCGTCTCGCGCGAGAACGGCACGAGGATGCGCACCGTGTCGCCGGCCTGGCGCGCCTGAAGGCTGACCGTCCGGGCCTGCGGGGCTTCCACCGGCGGACGGGTGGGAGCCTGGGCCGGCGCGGGCGCGGCGGTGGCTCTTGGCGCGCTCTCCGGTGCTGCTGGCGGGGTCCCCGGTGCCGGCTCGGCGTGGGTGACGGCCGGCGCCTGCGGAGGGCGCGCCGCCGGCTGCGGACGGGCCGCCGGGGCCGGTTCCGCCGTGGCCCTCGGCACCACCGGCAGCGGAACCGTGGTGACGGGCTCCGTCCCCGGAAGGCGCGTCGCGCCGGCCGGCGGCTGGAGAGCCGTCAGGGGGCCGGCCTGGTTCGGCCGCAGATGGGGCGTCGTGATATCGACGATGTAGGTGTTGTCCTCGCGGAACGCCCGGACATCGGCCTGCTGGGAGACCATGACGCGGATCTGCAATTCCTCCGCCGTGGTATCCGCCTCGATCTCGGCAATGAAATTGGGCAGGGAATCGCGGACATTGCGCAGATCGGCCCTGAAGGGCCGGGCGATCTTGACCACCAGCCGGTCGCCGGTGCGGTCGAGCGCGACCCCCACCGGCTCGGGCAGGGTGAAGAGCAGGCGGGTGAAGGTCGGATGATTGCCGATCCTGACGCCGACGGCCGGAACCGCGCGGGCGGCTCGCGCCTGTTCCGCCGCGCGCGCGCGACGCTCGGCATCGCGGGCCCGCCGGGTCAGCTCCTCGACCACGTCGGCCGGCAGGCCGGGCGGCGGTCCGGGCCAGCGGTCGGGGAGCATGTCCACGAACAGGCGCTCGCCCGCCTCCATCGAATTGACCGTGACACGCCGCGACAGCGCAAAGCGCAGCGAGCGGCCGTCGGGATCGCTGCGGACCGCGGTCACGTAGCCGTCGAGCTGGGAGACCAGCAGGTTGAGCTGCTGCACCTCGACGGGCTGTCCGAAGGCGATGACGAGCACGCCGCCGCTGATCTTGACCTCGGAACTGACGATCTGGTTCAGGTTGAAGATGATGCGGGCAAAGCCGTTGGCCGTGCTGGCCGTCGCCTCGACCTTCAGCGGGGCCGGAGCGGTTGCCTGCGCGCGCTGGGCCAGGGCCGGCGGCGCGCCCGGCGCCAGCGCAAGCGACAGGACAAGCGCCGATGTCAGCCCAGCACGAAACAGGGCGGCGGCAAGCCCCCCCGTCGCACCCTGCCTTCCGCCATCCGCGCACCCGTCCATGGGACGCCACTCAACACCCTGCCCCGCGCCGGGGCGCGGTCGTCCGGCCGCTCCATGCAGCCGGATCGGCGCCATCATCGCCGCGCGTGATTAACGGGGGGTTTCGCCGGGTTCCGACGGGCGCCAGCGAGGCCGTGGCCGGACCGTCCGCCGCTCAGCGGGTCGGCCGCCCCTCGATCTTGGGCAGCTGGTCGGGCGAGACGGCCTGGGGAACCTGGCCCGCGGTCGCCGTCTGCTGACCGGGACGGCGGGCGAGCTCGATCGTCAGGCGCTTGGCCGGCTCGGGCTGCATCTGCGCGATGACGTCGGCCAGCTTGGGCGGCCGCATGGCGCGCGCCACCTCGACGAGCACAGCCATGTCCAGCGTGTCGAAGATGCGCGCGGCATCGCGCGGGCGCATGCTCTCGTACATGCTGACCACGCCGCGGAACCGCGCCTGCTCGGCCTCGTCGCGCCGCTGTTCGATCGCGGTGATCCGGGTCTCCAGCTCGCGCAGCTCATTGGCGCGCTGCTGCAGCCGCCGCTCCGTTGCCCGCAGCAGATCCTCCCGCAGGTCGAGTTCCCGCTGGCGGCGCTCCAGCTCCTGACGGCGCTCCTGCAACCGCTCCAGAATGGCACGCTCGGAGGGTGACACGGCCGGCGCCGGCTGGCCGGGGGCAACCGACGTCGGGGTGGCGGCCTGCCGCCCGGCAGGCGCGGCGTTCTGCGGGGTCGCCGGTTGCGCGGCGGCCGGAACCGCACCCGTCGTCAGCAGGTCGTCCGGGCGTTCGGGTCCGGGGATGCTTGTCTGCTGCGCGAGGACGGGCCGCGGACCCGCCACCATCATGTCACCACTGATCAGACCGACGGCCTTCAGGAACAGCAGGCTGCCGGCAGCGACCGTGACGATCGGCAGGAGGCGCAGATCCCGCATCGCAGGGCTCCCTCAGGCCGCACGTGACGACACGCGCGCCGCGAAGGCGCTGGCCGCCGCCAGGGTGGAGGCGGCACTCGGGACGCTCGCGGCCGGTGCGGTCGGGGCCACCATCGCAGCGGCAGGCCTGGTCGCCGGCGCAACCGCCGCCGGCTCCGCCTGGCGCGCGCGCGCCGCCTCGGTGATGCGCGAGATCCGGTCGACCACGGCCTGACCGGCCTTCACTTCCCGCTCGATATCGACCAGGAAGCGCTCGGCGGTCCTCAGCCGCTCGCCCAGGGTGCCGTCGCATTCCCGCACGGTGACCTTCAGGCCCTGGATGGCCCGTTCGGCGATCTCGGTTGCGGTGACCAGTTCGGCGATGGTGGCCTTCAGCGCCTGCTCATCGGCCTTCAGGCGGATGAGACGCCGGTTCAGTCGGATGCAATAGGCGATCGTTGCGGCCAGAAGGCCCGCGACGAGCAGCTCGATGGCGAGCGAGACCGTGAAGCCGGACATCATGCCTCCTGCCCTGCCGAGGAAACCTGTTCGAACTGAGCGAGCGTGGTCCGCCCCCGCCTGAGCGGCCGCTGCACCCGGATGGCCACCTTGTCGCCGACCCGCCCCATGCGCCCTTCGGTCAGGACATGGTCGCCGCAGCGCACCTTGACCATCGCATCGGGCTTCATGTCGAGCACCAGCGTGTCGCCGACCTTCAGGCTCATCAGCCGGCGCAGCGGATAGCGATCCTCGTACAGCACCGCCTCGACCTGGGTGCGGGCCTGGAAGATCTCGGTGGCCAGGTGCCCCTCCCAGACCGGATCGCGGCCGAGCTTCTCGCCGACGAAGGTCTGCATCAGGCGATCGCGGATCGGCTCCAGCGTCGCATAGGGCAGCAGCATCTCGATGGAGCCGCCGCGCTCCTCCATGTCGATGCGGAACCGCACCAGGATGGCGGCGTTGTTCGGCCGCGAGATGGCGGCAAAGCGCGGATTGGTCTCCAGCCGGTCGATCTTGAAGGTCACCGGCGAGATCGGCCGGAACGCCGCTTCGGCATCGGCCAGGATGACCTCGATCATCCGCTTGACCAGACCCATCTCGATGGTGGTGTAGGGCCGCCCCTCCACGCGGATGGCGGTGACCCCGCGACGCCCGCCGAGCAGCACGTCGATGATCGAGTAGATGAGGCTGGAATCGACGGTGGCGATGCCGAAATTGTCCCATTCCTCGGCCTTGAAGATCGACAGGATGGCCGGCAGCGGGATCGAGTTCAGGTAGTCGGCAAAGCGCACCGCATGGATGCGATCGAGCGAGACCTCGACATTGTCGGACGTGAAATTGCGCAGGCTCGTCGTGAGCAGCCGCACCAGGCGGTCGAACACGATGTCGAGCATCGGCAGGCGCTCGTAGGCGACCATGGCCGAGTCGATGATCGCGCGGATGCCGCCATTGTCGGCGAGCGCCAGATCCTCGATCGAGAAGCCGAGGAGATTGTCGATCTCCTCCTGGTTCAGGATGCGCTCGGCGCCGCCCTTCGAGCCAATCGTGGCATGGGCGATGCCGTCCTCGCCCACCGTGTCCCAGCCGCCCCCGGCGGCCGCATCGGCCGCGCCCTGTTCCTCGAGGGCCATGCCCCATTCGGCGGCAAGGGCATCCTGGTCAATGTCGGACATGCCGGCGGCCTCTCACTGCACCACGATTTCGCGGAACAGCACGGCATTGACCCGTGCCGGATGCACGGCGGTGTTCACGCGCCGCGTCAGCTCGTCGCGCAGACGGAAGATGCCGGCCGAGCCCTCGATGTCGGAGGGGCGCATCTCGCGCAGGTACAGCTGGAAGGCATCCACCACGCGCGGCATGATCGGCTTGATCTGGTCGGCCACCTTCTGGTCGGTGACCTCCAGGGCCACGCGCACGCGCAGATATTGCGGCCGGTCCTGACCGACCGACAGGTTCACCGTCATGTCGGGCAGGTCGACGAAGGCCACCGGCTTGGGCGGCTCGACCTGCCGGGTGGTCTGGGCAACCGGCTTCGGCTTCAGGAAGAAGAACCAGCCGCCGCCGCCAAGGGCGAGCACGGCGACCGCCGCGCCGGCGATCATGATCAGCTTCTTCTTGCCGCCACCGGCTTCGGACTGCACACCCTCTTCCGTGTCGGCATCCGCCTCGGTCTTCTTCGGGGACTTGGCCATGGTCCTGGACCCGCTGAATCTCGTGTCGCCGGACGTTGCGGCCCAATTGGTTAACGACGCGTTTATTTCGGTAAACGGACGGCAAGAATTGCCGGGTCCTTTTCGCCGCCCTGGCGGCTTCTGCCGCCCGCTGTCCGACCGGATAATCTCGTAAATCATTGATTTCATTGACCCTGCTGATGTGGCACGGGGCGTGCCAGATCGGGAACGGGGTCGCCGGACCGTTTGGGAGAACGATCGGCGGCACCAGCTGGGGAGCACCCGGTCGACGCGCGAGGTCTTGGGAGAGGCCGAGGCGGAGGCCGGACAATCTGGGACCGGTCCGATGGAGAACATTGGTCTCGTCGGTCTTTCGCGGCAGATCGCCCTGCAGCGGGAGCTCGACGTCATTGCCAACAACCTGGCGAACCTGAACACCACCGGGTTCAAGCAGGACAACCTGCTGTTCCAGGAATATCTGATGCCGGTTGCCCGCGAGGATTCGTTCCAGCGCGGCGCCGATCGTCGGCTGTCCTTCGTCTGGGACCGCGCCACCGTGCCCAACATGGGCCAGGGCGCGATGCAGCAGACCGGCAATGCCCTCGACGTGGCTCTCGGCAGCCGCGGCTTCTTCGTCGTGCAGACGCCCGAGGGCGAGCGCTATACCCGCAACGGCTCCTTCGAGATCAATGCCCAGGGTCAGCTGGTCACCAAGCAGGGCCATCTGGTGCTCGGCGAGGGCGGCCCGATCGCCTTCGAACAGACCGATGTCGGCATCACCATCGGCCGCGACGGTGCGGTGTCCGCCTCCGGCGGCTTGCGTGGACGCCTGCGCATCGTGACCGCCGACGGGGCCGGCGCCTTCGAGAAGGCCGGCGACAACCTGTTCACCCTTGCACAAGGGGCGGCCGCCCGGCCGGCCGAGCTGCGCGACGTGCGCCAGGGGTTCATCGAGAAATCCAATGTCGAACCGGTGCTCGCCCTGTCCCGCATGATCGAGGTGACGCGCGCCTACCAGTCGCTCGCCTCGAGCCTCGAACGCCACGACCAGCTGCGACGCGAGGCGATCCGCTCGCTCGGCAATGCCACGGCCTGAGGAGACTGAACCATGCGCGCCCTCCACACCGCCGCCACCGGCATGAAGGCCCAGGAGCTCACCGTCGAGGTGATCTCCAACAACATCGCGAACATGCGGACCACCGGCTTCAAGCGCCAGCGGGCCGAGTTCCAGGACATGATCTACGAGAACCTGCGCCGCGCCGGCACCCAGAACTCCCAGCAGGGCAACCTGCTGCCGGTGGGCCTGGCCGTCGGGTCGGGCGTCAAGCCGGCCGCAACCGCCCGCGTGATGAGCCAGGGCAATGTCCTGCCGACCGAGCGCGACTATGACATCGCCATCCGCGGCGAGGGCTTCTTCCGCATCCAGCTGCCGGACGGCCGAACCGCCTATACCCGCGACGGCTCCTTCGAGCTCAACGCCGACGGACAGGTTGTCACGGTCGACGGCTACCAGCTCGACCCGGCCATCACCGTGCCCAACAATGCCCGCTCGGTCACCATCTCGGCCGCCGGTGTCGTGCAGGTGACGCTGCCGAACCAGACCGCACCGCAGACCATCGGCACGATCCAGCTCGCCCGCTTCGTCAACAAGGCCGGCCTCGAATCGATCGGCGACAACCTGTTCGTGGAGACCGCGGCCTCCGGCCAGGCGCAGAATGCCCCGCCCGGCTCCGAAGGCCTCGGCTCGCTGCTGCAGAAGCATCTGGAACAGTCCAACGTCACGGCCGTGTCGGAGATCTCCGACCTGATTGCCGCCCAGCGCGCCTACGAGATGAATGCGCGCATCATCTCGGCCGCCGACCAGATGCTCCAGTCCACCTCGCAGATGATGCGGTGAGGCGGTCATGAGGCTGGTCCGCTCGCTCCCGCTGATCCTTGCGCTCGCCGCCGGCCTGTCGCCAGCGGCCGGCGCCGAGCCGCAGCCGCGGCTGCGCAGCCATGTCGATGCCACCGGCGACATCGTCAGGCTTGGCGACTTCGTCGAGAATGCCGGACGCTTTGCCGACATCGCCCTGTTCCGGGCCCCCGATCTTGGCCATACCGGCTCGGTTCCGGCCTGGCAGATCGTCGAGGCCGCCCGCCGCGCGGGGCTCGACGGCCTCGATGCCGACGGCCGCGACGAGATCCTGGTGACCCGCGCCGCGCGCGTCATTCCCCTGGCCGACATGGAGGAGAAGGTCGCCGGAGCCGTCGCCCGGTCGCTCGGCCTCGACGACACCTCGCGCATCCGCGTGACCTTCGAGGCCGGTACCCGGCCGATCATGGTCGAGCCGGACACGAGGGCGCCGGCCGTGGTCCTGCGCCTCGATCACGACATCCGCTCGGGCCGGTTCGAGACCGTGCTCGCGGTGCCCGGCTCCGCCCGCTCGAGCCGCGCCGGGGGCTTCCGTCTCGCCGGCCAGGCCCAGGAGCTGGTCGATATCGTCGTGCCGGCACGCCCCATCAACCGCGGCGAAGTGCTGAAGGCCAGCGATCTGACCGTCGAGCGCCGTCCGCGCCAGGACGTTCCCGGCCTGACCGCCGATACGGTGATGACGCTGCCGCAGGCCGCCGGCCTCGCCGCCCGCAGGCCGCTGATGGCCGACCGGCCGTTCCGCCTCGTTGACCTCATGAAGCCGGAACTGGTCGAGCGCAACGGCACCGTGCTGATCACCGTCGAGGCGCCGGGCATGCTGCTCTCCCTGCGCGGCAGGGCCCTGGAGGCCGGCGCCGAGGGCGACGTGATCCAGGTGCAGAACCTCCAGTCGCAGCGCACGCTTCAGGCCCGTGTCACCGGCCCTGGCCGGGTGTCCATCATCCGCCCGACCCAGCCGCTGGCCCTCGCCCGCTCCGCGCCAACCCCATGACCCCGCATCGACCCGCCCCGATCGGTCGCTTCCCAGGACTTGCCATGCGTCCCGCCCGCCTCGCCCTCGTCGTCGTCGCAGCCCTCACCGTCACCGCCTGCGGTGCACCGGACCGCCTGCGCAACATCGGCCGCGCTCCGTCCCTCTCCTCGATCGAGAATCCGCAGACCCAGCCGGGCTACCGGCCGGTCTCCATGCCCATGCCCGATCCGCAGCCGGTCTCGCACAATCCCAATTCCCTGTGGCGCAACGGCTCGCGGGCCTTCTTCCGCGACCAGCGGGCCCAGCGGGTCGGCGACATCCTCACCATCAAGGTGAAGATCACCGACCAGGCGAATGTGCAGAACACCACCACCCGTTCGCGCAACAACACCGAGAACTTCGGCGCCGCCAACCTGTTCGGCCTGGAGAATGCGGCGCGCGCCCGCGGCATGGATCCGTCCAACCTGATGACGCTCAACGGCCAGTCCGGCTCCGAGGGGCGCGGCCAGACCCAGCGCTCCGAACAGCTCGTCACCAATGTTGCCGCCGTCGTCACCCAGATCCTGCCCAACGGCAATCTGGTGCTCGAGGGCAAGCAGGAGATCCGCGTCAATTTCGAGGTCCGCGAACTCATCGTGGCCGGCATCGTCCGCCCCGAGGACATCGAGAGCGACAACACCATCGACAGCGCCAAGATCGCCCAGGCCCGCATCGGTTATGGCGGCCGCGGCCAGATCACCGATGTCCAGCAGCCCCGCTACGGCCAGCAGGTCATGGACGTCCTGCTGCCCTGGTAAGCCGAAACACCCCGCTCCACGGCCGTCCCGCTCCCCAGGCGTACGGCAGACCGGCGCCGCCCGTGCTCTCCCACACGGGCGGCGTTCGGCCGTCCGGGCGGCGTCAGCGGCGCTGATACGAGAAAGGCCGCCCCGAAGGGCGGCCCGCTGATCCCTCAAGGCAGTGCCGGACCCGGTCACTCGTCGCGATAGACCCGCTCGCGGCGCTCGTGCCGCTCCTGCGCCTCCAGCGACAGGGTGGCGATGGGGCGGGCCTCCAGGCGCTTCAGGGAGATCGGCTCGCCGGTCTCCTCGCAATAGCCGTAGGAGCCATCGTCGATGCGGGCGATGGCCGCATCGATCTTGGCGATCAGCTTGCGCTGGCGGTCGCGGGCCCTCAGCTCGATCGCCCGGTCGGTCTCCGACGAGGCCCGGTCGGCAATGTCGGGATGGTTCTGGTTCTCGTCCTGCAGGTTCTGCAGGGTCTCGCGGGCCTCGCGGAGAATGTCCTCCTTCCAGGCCTGAAGCTTCTTGCGGAAGTATTCCCGCTGCCGCTCGTTCATGAACGGTTCCGATTCGCTCGGGCGGTAATCCTCTTCCAACTCCAATGGCATACAGGAACCCCTCGATGAATCACGGGCTATCGCCCGTATTTCGGCGCGCTCATAGCACCCGGTCCGGGGCCAGACAACCTGAAACCGGGTCACCGGAACGTCATCGGGCATGGGCAAGGGGCGGTGGCGCCGCTTCAGCGCCGGCTCTCGCGCTTGGCCAGTTCCACCTGGGCCCTGAGGTCGATCTCCGCCAGCACGCCGTCGAGCCCCTCCTCGCCGGTCGTCTCCAGGCCGCTCGCCGTCAGTCCGCGAAGGCGCAGCAGAACGGCCGGCACGGACTCGCCCGAAACCAGCGCCAGCTTCAGCTCGTCCAGCAAATCGAGCGAGGCGCGCCCGCGCTGGAGCGCGCGCCGGCGCCGCTCCCGCCGGTCCTCGCTCTGCAGGCCCTGGACGGCCAGCAGCGTCTCAAGACCGGCCGCGGCGACGGCCGGGCGGCCGGCAGCCGCCTTGCCCGTCTCAGGGCGCGGCTCCCCCGGCAAGGCGAAGGTGCTGCGCGGACGTTCGGTCCGCTGGACGGGCTGCGCGGTCGGAACAGCGCCGAGGGGCGGCGTGGTCGTGATCCGCATGATCTTCCTCCGGAACGACGCATTCACCCTGTGGCAACACGTCTTTCTCGCAGGTTAAGAGAGACAGGGCATGGTTAAGGCGCCGTTAATGCCCGGCAGGAATTGCCGGGCGGCATCGGAAGCCCGCGGGCCGTGCCGGGGGGCCGCCGCCGTTTTCCTCGTGTTTTCAAGGATCTGAACATTGCCGGCGGATGGCACGGCTCCTGCTTCGATCCTGGGCGAGACCAATGAGGTGGCCTGCATGCTGCTGCGCTTCGTCCTTCTGCTGCTGTGCCTGGTGCTGGCCGTCCCGGCCTCGGCCACGACATCGCGCATCAAGGACCTGGTCGATGTGGAGGGCATCCGCGAGAACCAGCTGATCGGCTATGGGCTGGTGGTCGGCCTAAACGGCACCGGCGACACGCTGAACAATTCGCCCTTCACCCGCCAGTCCATCCAGTCGATGATGGAGCGGCTGGGGGTCAACACGCGCGGCATGAACCTGCGCACGGCCAATGTCGCCGCCGTCATGGTGACGGCCAATCTGCCACCCTTCGCCACCCAGGGCACACGCATCGATGTCAAGGTTTCGGCCATGGGCGATGCCCGCTCCCTGCAGGGCGGCGAACTTCTCGTCACCCCGCTGGTCGGCGCCGACGGCGAGGTCTATGCGGTCGGCCAGGGCGCGGTTGCCATTGCCGGCTTCCAGGCCGAGGGCGCGGCTGCCCGCATCACCCGCGGCGTGCCGACCGTCGGACGCATCGCCAACGGCGCCATTGTCGAGCGCGAGGTGGCCTTCTCGATCAACCGCATGGCCTCGGTGAAGCTTGCCCTGCGCAATCCCGACCTGACCACCGCCCGCCGCATCGCCCAGGCGATCAATGACTTCATCGGCGCTCCGACGGCCGAATCCACCGATCCCGGAACGGTCCATGTGCGGGTGCCGCCGCGCTTCGAGGGCAACATCGTCGCACTGCTCACGGAGATCGAGCAGCTGCGCGTCCAGCCCGACCATGTCGCGAAGGTGGTGATCGACGAGGCCTCCGGCATCATCGTCATGGGCAAGGATGTGCGTGTCTCGACCGTGGCCGTCGCCCAGGGCAACCTGACGGTGTCGATTTCCGAGCGCCCGCAGGTCAGCCAGCCGAACCCGCTCGCCGGCGGCCAGACGGTGGTCACGCCGCAGACCCAGATCCAGGCCACCGAGGACGGCAAGCGCTTTGCCCTCGTCCGCGAGAGCGTCTCGCTTCAGGAACTGGTCGATGGCCTCAATGCGCTCGGGCTGGGTCCGCGCGACCTCATCGCCATCCTCCAGGCGATCAAGGCGGCCGGCGCCCTCCAGGCCGAGATCGAGGTGCTGTGATGCGCTCGCAGACGCCCCTCCCGCTCACCGTCACCGACCAGACGCCTCCGGCCGCAAGGGTCGCTGGCTCGCGCGAGCAGAAGGCCTGGCGCCAGGCGCAGGACTTCGAGCAGGTGTTCCTGAACACCATGCTCGGGCAGATGTTCAGCGGCCTCGGCGAGAACACGACGCTGGGCGGCAAGCACAGCGAGGCCTGGCGCGGCATGCTGGTTGACGAATATGCCCGGTCGATCACCGCCCGGGGCGGCCTCGGCCTGGCAGGGCCCATCTATCGCGAACTGATCTCGGCCCAGGAGGCCGCCCCGCGCCGCCTGCCATCGATCGACAGGACACCCTATGCGCCCTGAACCGACCCCGCGCCCGCCGGTTGCGATTTCCAGCCCCGCCGAAGCCGCCGGTCTGCTCGACAGGCTTGAACAGACCATGGCGCAACTGACGGCGCTGCTGGCCGAGGAAAGCCGCCTCGTCAAGGCAGTGCGCCTCGCCGAGGTCCGTCCCCTGGAGCAGCGCAAGAGCGAACTGGCCCAGTTCTACCTGGCTGATCTCGCACGGCTGAAGGCCAACGCCGCCTATCTGCGCCAGGTCGCCGGCCGGCGCATCGACGGCCTGCTGCGGCTCAACGCGGAGCTCCAGTCGGCGCTCGAATACAATCTGGCCATCCTTGCCACCGCCCACGCGGTCAGCGAGGGCATCATCCGCACCGTCTCGACGGCCGTGCAGGCCAAGCGGGCCCCGTCCACCTACGGCGCCAACGGCCGGTCGAATGCCCCGCCGCCGCGCGCGGCCGCACCGGTGGTCATTTCCCGGCAGCTCTGATCCTTGCGTCAACGATGCCGATGCTCGGGATTTATCTCGAATACATGGCATTGTTGCACTGCGCCATTTACCATATCCCCTAACGTCACTTTAGGACATCGGCCGTAATCTCCGGCACGAGGGAGAAAAGGGATCACGAGATCCCACCCCTGCAGGGAGTACCGGTCATGGACGTTCAGTCCCCTCGACCGGCCGTCGGAACGGGTCAATTCGGGCGGCCGGAAACGGTCACGTACCGCGAGGCGGTGCGGACCGAGCTGCCCCGTGTGCAGCGCGTGGAACAGCCCCTTGCGGCCAGCGCTGCGGCGGCCGCTGGCGATCGTCGGGCAGGCGACGCGGCCGCGCGCGACGAGCGCGCCCAGGCCGAACGGCGGGCGCGGATCGAGCGCATGGCCGATTCGATCCGGGAGTCGCTGCAGCGGCGCATCGAGCGCGACGACAGCGCCGACATCCTCGTCTATCGGACCGTGGACAAGGTCACCGGCGAGGTCGTGCGCCAGTTTCCCGACGAGATGATCCTGAAGCTGCGGGCCTATGCCCGCGAGATGGAGCGCCAGGAAAGCAGGGACGGTGAAAACCACCGCGTCGAGAAGGTCGCCTGACCGCACATCCGGCTCCGACCTGCCCTGACCGTCCTGCGAGGGCGGCGTTCGTCGTTCAGGCGGTCCTTCCGGGTGCCGGTCTCAGGATCAGCGCCACGCCCGCCAGGACAACGAGCGTGCCAAGCGCCATGCGCAGGTCGAAGTGGTCGCCGGTAATGACGACCCCCATGCCGATGGCCATGAGCGGGCACATCAGCGTCAGGGTCGAGATCAGGTTGGCCTCGTAGCGCTGCACGAGGCGGAAGAACAGGCTGTGGCCAATCAGCGAGACGGCCACGGCCGAATAGACCAGCGCCACCAAAAAGGGCAGGCCGCCGGCGGCCGTGCGTTCGGCCTGGTGGGTCTCCAGCCCGATGGAGGCGAGCGCCAGCGGCAGGCAGGAGGCAAGACCCACCCAGGCCTGGAACTGCAGCGGCTCCACATTGGTGGTCTTTTTCATCATGACCATGCCGAACGAGGACGCCAGGGCGCTGGCGAGGACGAACAGCAGCCCGATGGAGATCGCGAAGCCGTCGGGATCGTACATCACCGTGATCGCCCCGCCGAAGGCAATGGCGATCCCCAGGCCGCGACGCAGGTCGATGCGCTCGCCGAGCATGACCACCGACATCAGGGCGGTGATCGGCACGCTGAGCTGGACCACCACGGCCGCGCTCGATGGCGTCGCCGTCATCAGGCCGATGGACACGAGACCGAAGCCGCCGGCGCCCATGAGCAGGCCGACAAGCGCGATGCGCCAGCGCGGCCGCGGCCAGGGGAGCAGCCAGGGCATGGCGACGAGGAACACGATGAGGAAGCGCAGGGCCGAGAAGGCGAGCGGCGGCACGTCGAGGCCCGACAGCACCAGCTTCGTCACGATGAAGTTGGTCGCCCAGATCAGGCAGACGAGCATCAGGAGGGCGAAGTCGCGCGTGGCCATGCTCCCGCGTAGCGACAGCAGGACCCCCTCAGCAATGAGGCGGGCCGCGCGGCTGGCATGCCCGGCCCCGCAAGGGGACGGCCGGTCCGCCCTCAGCCAGGACCGATCATCTTGAGCGGATCGACCAGGCGGTCATAGTCGTCCGCGCTGACGAGGCCGGTCTTCAGCGCCTCCTCGCGCAGGGTGGTGCCATTGGCATGGGCGGCCTTGGCGATCTTCGCCGCCGCGTCATAGCCGATCTTCGGTGCCAGCGCGGTCACGAGCATGAGCGAACGCTCGACCCCGGCGCGGATGTTGTCCTCGCGCGGCTGGATGCCCACCACGCAGTTGTCGGTGAACGAGACGGCGGCATCGGCCATCAGCCGCACCGACTGCAGGAAGTTGTAGGCCATCACCGGATTGAACACGTTCAGCTCGAAATGGCCCGAGGCGCCGGCAAAGGTGATGGCGGCATGATTGCCGAAGATCTGCACGCAGACCTGGGTCAGCGCCTCGCACTGGGTCGGATTGACCTTGCCGGGCATGATCGACGAGCCAGGCTCGTTCTCCGGCAGCGCCAGTTCGCCGAGGCCGGCCCTCGGACCCGAGCCGAGGAAGCGGATGTCGTTGGCGATCTTGAACAGCGAGGCGGCCACCGTATTGATCGCGCCATGGGCGAACACCATGGCGTCGTGGGCCGCCAGGGCCTCGAACTTGTTGGGCGCGGAGGTGAAGGGCAGCCCTGTGATGGCCGCGATCCGCTCGGCCACCGCCTCGGCAAAGCCGACAGGCGCGTTGAGGCCGGTTCCGACCGCGGTGCCGCCCTGCGCCAGCTCCATCAGGCCGGGCATCGTGGCCTCGATCCGGGCGATGCCGTTGGCGACCTGCTGCGCATAGCCGGAGAACTCCTGGCCGAGCGTCAGCGGCGTCGCGTCCTGGGTATGGGTGCGGCCGATCTTGACGATGCCGGCCCAGGCTTGCGCCTTGGCAGCCAGCGCGGCGTGCAGCCTTGCCAGGGCCGGCAGGAGGCGATGGTGGATCTCCTCCGCGCAGGCAATGTGCATGGCCGTCGGATAGGTGTCGTTCGACGACTGGCTCATGTTGACATGGTCGTTGGGATGGACCGGCTGCTTGGAGCCCATGACACCGCCCAGCATCTCGATCGCCCGATTGGCGATCACCTCATTGGCATTCATGTTGGACTGCGTGCCCGAGCCGGTCTGCCAGACGACCAGCGGGAAGTGGTCGTCCAGCTTGCCGTCGATGACCTCCTGGGCTGCCGCCACGATGGCCTCGGCCAGCCGCGGATCGAGCCGGCCGAGCGCCGCATTGGTCTCGGCGGCGGCGCGCTTGACGATCCCGAGGGCCCGGATGATGGGCAGCGGCTGCCGCTCCCAGCCGATGCGGAAATTGCCGCGGGACCGCTCGGCCTGCGCGCCCCAGTAACGGTCCGCCGCCACTTCGATGGGGCCGAAGGTATCGGTTTCGGTGCGGGTGCTGGCCATGGGAGACCCCTTCTCGCGCGATGGAGGCATCGACGTCGCGGGCCGGTCCCGCGCGGTCTCGAGGCCTTCGGCTTAGCCCTCCGCGGCCCCCGGCGCAATTGCCGAGGAACCTGCGCGGGCATGATCCTTCCTGCCCCCCGGCAATTCCTGCCGGTTAACCTCTGCCGTGTCGGCCGCGCCACAGGTGTCGCCATAAGCCTTTCTTGATCAACGGACTTTTGGCGCCGGGACGGAAATTAACCATTGGTTAGGGTTAACAGGTCAGATTGCGCGGGATGAACGGGCTCGGCGGGATTCGCCTTCCGCCAGGCATCGCCGGGGACACACAATGAGCGATATCGTCCTTTCCAAAGGCATTCGCGGCAACCTGCTCTCGCTGATGAGCACCGCCGACCTGCGCGACCGCACGCAGTACCGCCTGTCGACCGGCAAGAAGGTCAACACCGCGCTCGACAATCCGGGCAACTTCTTCTCTGCCGCGATGCTGAACTCGCGGGCGACCGACATCACCAACCTGCTCGACGGCATCGGCAGCGCCATCAAGACGCTGGAAGCGGCCGACAACGGCATCCGCTCCATCGTGCGCGTCGTGGAAAACGCTCAGGCCCTCGCCCGCCAGGCGCAGGGATCGGCGGCCACCACGGCACGCCTGGCCGGACTGCTGCCGACCATCGGCGGCAACCAGAGCGCACTGACCACCACCACTGCCCTCACCGCCCTCGGCTTTGCGGCCGGCGAGACCATCACCATCAATACCGGCACCGGCCGGGAGACGACGCTGACGATTTCTGCCGGCTCCACGGTGGGCGACCTGGTCGACGCCATCAACAACAACACGGGGGCGGCCAGCGCTACCGGCACCGGCGTCAGCATCGGCGGCACCGCGGGCGCCGATGCCCGCGCCCTGCTCTCCCCCGACGGGCGCCTGGTCATCGAGGCGACCGGCACCCAGCCCCTGACCATTTCCTCGACCAATGCCGGCAATGCCCTGACCGACATGGGCTTCGAGGTGGCCTCGCGTTCCAAGCCGCCTGGCGAGATCAACGTCACGCGCATGAACATCTCGGCCCAGTTCTCCGAGCTGCGCCGCCAGATCGACCAGCTGGCCAAGGATTCCGGCTTCAACGGTGTCAACCTGCTGGCGGCCGACACCCTCCAGGCCATGTTCAATGAGCGGCAGACCTCGTCCCTGACGATCACCGGCGTGCGCTTCATGGTCGAGGAGGATCTGGCGATCCGCGACCAGATGAACCGGTTCCAGACCGACCGCGACATCAACGAGGCCCTGGCCGATCTGTCGGCAGCCATGGCCAAGCTGCGCGCGCAGTCGAGCGCCTTCGGCTCCAACCTCGCCCTGGTGCAGATCCGCCAGAAGTTCACCCAGGAAATGGCGAACACGCTGAAGACCGGTGCCGACAACCTGGTTCTCGCCGACATGAACGAGGAAGGCGCCAACATGCTGGCCCTGCAGACCCGCCAGCAACTGTCCACCCAGGCCCTGTCGCTCGCCAACCAGGCTGATCAGAGCGTGCTGCGCCTGTTCGGCGGCTGAGCCGGCGCCAGCCTCTCCTGCGGCGGCGGGCCTTCGGTCCGCCGTTTTCGTTTCGGCAACGATACCTGCGCGGCCAAGCGCCGGCACGCGGCCTTTCTGCTAGGATTTGCCGTCGCACGAATCGCGGAGAGGCGGAATGGCGCTCAAGGTGGAACTGAAGCCCGGCGAAAGATTCATCCTGGGCGACAGCGTCATCGTCAACGACGACCAGCGCACGCGGCTCACCATCGAGGGGGAGGCGCCGATCCTGCGCGAGAAGGACGTCATGACGGTCGAGGCGGCCGACACGCCGTGCAAGAAGATCTACCTGCTCGTCCAGCTCATGTACCTGTCGCGCGACCCGGTCCAGCACCACAAGATGTATTTCGACCTGGTCAACGAGGTGGTGAAGGCGGCCCCGTCCACGCTCGGCTTCATCGACGAGATCAACAATCACATATTAACCGGTTCCCTTTACAAGGCTCTGAAGGCCACCAAGGGCCTGATCGAGTACGAAGGGACTCTGCTGGATCATGCATCACGGAGCAGCGGCGTACGCGTCGACAGCTAAAGTCACGGCCACGGCCAGCCCGCGTGAACTGGAGGCGAGCCTGCTTCTCAAGGCCGCGGCCAAGCTGCAGGCGATCAAGGATCAGTGGCCCGCGACGGCAAGTGATCTGGGCGCGGCGCTGACCTACAATCGCAAGCTCTGGACCATCCTGACCACATCGGCGACCAAGCCGGAAAACCCGCTGCCGCTGCCGATCAAGAACAACATCGCCAATCTCGGCATCTTCATCTTCCAGCGCACGCTGGACATCGAGATCGACCCCAAGCCCGAGAAGCTGGGCATCCTCGTCTCGATCAATTCCAACATTGCGGCCGGTCTGGCCGGGCGCGCCTGAGCGACCGCCGCGCCGCGGGCGCGGCCAACCGCGATCGCCATCGCGCGCGGCGGGCGCGACAGTTCCTGCCGGATCACAGATAGCGAAGCAGGCTGAGCTGCGAGAGCATCGAGGTCGTCTGGTAGCTCGCCTCGAGGCTGGTCTTCATGGCCAGCATGTAGACCGCCACCTCGTTGGGGTCGACATCCTCGATGTCGGCAAGCAGGTTGCGGATCATGGACTGGCTGTCGGTATGCCGCGACTTGGCCGAATTGGCGGCCGTGCTGGCGGCCGAGATCTCGATCCGGATCGACTCCACCGATTGGGGGCTGGTCTCCATGCTCAGGCCGCTGGAGACACGCGGCGTCAGGGCCTGGTAACGCGCCAGCGCATGGGGATCGGTCGAGGAGAAGGTGATCGCGGAGGCAACCGCCAGATACTGCACGGTGGTCCGCAGCGCGTCCTCATTTGCCCGCACGCCATAGGAGACCGCCTGCGCGCTGTCGACCTCCGCCGTCGCAGTGGCGCGCGGTGACGATGTCGTGCGGTCGCCCTGATACCAGCGCACGGTGCGCTGATCCGCATTGGCCAGGCTGTCATAGGCCACGGCATCGGCCATGGTGCCGGAAAGGCCCGGCACCAGCCGGAGCGGCACGCCGTATTCGATCGCCGGTGGTCCTGCGAGGGCAACGGGGTCCGTTTCGCCGCGGAAGAACTCCTCTCCCGCCTTGACCGCCGAGGCGGCGGCCAGCTTCGTGCGCACCAGGCCGTCGAGCTGTCCGGCCAGGTTGCTTCTCAGGTTCTGGAGCGTCTCGGCGGCCGAGGCGCCGACGCGAAATTGGCCGGGGGTCAGATCCACCGCATCGGCGGCCACCGCCTGCATGGTCAGGCGCTCGGTCGAGCCATCGGGCAGCGTGAAGCTCAGGGTCAGGCTCTGCCCCGGCAAGGCATTGCCGCTGCCGCTGGCCAGTGACAGGGAGGCCGGGGGCCCGGCGGTCACGGTCGCCGTCACGCCATCCATCGCGCCGGTCACAGACCCGATCTTCAATCCGAAGGGGTGAGCGCCGTCCTCTGCCAGCACGACCGGATCGCTGCCGGCGCCGGACAGCGTGACCCGGCCGGTCGCCGCGGGATTCATCTCGGGACTGGCACCGTCCGCCCCGAGATCGGCCTGCATACGCTCCAGCAGGACGGTCTTGAACCCGTCCTTGGCCCCCTCCCCGTTCATGAAGCGGACGGAATCGAGCACGGGCGGCGAGGCCGTCTTGCGCCCGCCGAACACATAGCGGCTGCCGTCATTGGCATTGAGCATCGAGACGATGGCATTCAGCCCGTCGGCCGCGGAAATCTGCCCATAGGTGCGGCCCGAGGACAGGTTGAAGTCGTTGGGCTGCAGGGCGGTCTTCACCGAGGACGCCGTCGACTGCAGGCCGCTCAGCGCGGTCTCGATGATGTTGATGCGCGTCGTGACCACCGCAATGTTCTGCTGCCAGGCGTCGATCTGGGTCAGGGAGGCCCGGAAGGCCAGCGAGAAACCCCGGTCGGCCCCGAGCCCGCCATAGGTCTCGGACTTCTTGCCCGTGCCGAGCTGGCGCTGCAGGTCCGCCAGCTTGTCCTTCATGCGGACGAAATCGCTGGCGCCGAAGCCGTTGAGGATCCCCGCCGTACGGATGGCCATGACGCGTCCTCACATCTGCCTGAGCATGTCGAACATCTCGCGGACGGCCGTCATCACCCGCGCATTGGCTCCGTAGGTGGTCTGGAGCTGGATGAGCATGGTCATTTCCTGGTCGATATTGACGGCCGCAAGGCTGTCGAACCGGGCCTGCAGCTGCGTCACGACCGCCTCCTGTCCCTCGGCGAGCTGGGCGGCGGTCTGCGCGGCATTGGTCTGGTGGATGACCACCGCGCGCGAATAGGACATCAGCGAGCCCTGGAACGGGTTGGTCGTCGATCCGAGCCCGCCGGCCGGAAGGAAATAGCGACCGGGATCGGCCATGGTGGCCGTGAAGAAGGTCGGCCGCGTGGGGTCGGATTCCAGCGTGGTCGGCAGCATCTTCACCAGCGCGCTGGCATCGGCCTTCAGCGCTCCATTCACGTCGATGCGCGCCGCAAAGCCGGTATATTGCGACCCGTTCACCGTCACGCGATCGGAAAAGATGCCGTTGCCGGTGCCCGCATCCACGAAGAAGGGCAGCGCCGCGGTGCCGCCGTCAAGGGTCTGGGCCGACGGATGTGCGGCAGCAGCATCGACGCGCGCACCGCCGGTGACGGTCGGATCGGCCAGCAGGCGGAGCGTTCCGCCAGTATCGGCCACGGAGAAGGCGCCGACCGGGGCGCCGACGCCGCCGGCCCAGGCGTCGATCGCCGCCTGCATCTGGGCGGCATGGCCCGCCGCCGAACTGCCGGTCAGGCGGATCACCACATCATTGGGATCGGCCGTCAGGTCGTCGGTGACGGGCACGCCGGTATCGTCGACCCGCTTGAACGTGAACTTCTGGGTCACGCCATTGGCGGTCAGCGTCACCGTGACGCTGTCGCCGTCCATCAGGCCGGCATCGAGAGCCATGTCGAAACCGGTCGTGGGCCCCGGCCCGGCTACTGTCACCGCCGCGGAGTTCGACGCCGTGCCGAAGGCCTGGGCAAGGCTAGCGGCGATCTGGTCGAGCTGCTCCTGGGCCGCCACCAGCGAGGAATCGCGCAGTTCGATCAGGGCGGCGATCTTGCCCGACTTGAACACCCCGGCAGCGATCAGGTCGATATCGCCGGAGGAGGTCGAGGCGGTGATGGTGCCGACGGTGCGCTTGGCCGGATCGGTGTCGTAGCGATTGGTGGGGCCGATGATGTCGCGGGCATCGAAGCTCAGCGTCGGCCGGTTCGTGGACAGAAGGACGAAGCCATTGCCCGCATAGAGCTGCACCGAGCCATTGTCGTTGTAGACGGTGCGCACCTCGACATATTCGCTGATCTCGGCCACCAGCTTGTCGCGCTGGTCCAGGAGGCCGACCCGTGCCTGGTCGTCGAAGGCCGTCTTCAGGCGGCTGTTGACGTCGGACAGGTCCTTCAGCAGGGCATTCAGCCGGCTGGTGGCATCCTCAAGGCCCTTCTCCGCATCGACCCGCATGGACTGGACCGAGGAGGACAGGCTGCGCAGGGTCTGCGCCACCACGGTGGCCGAATTGATGACGCCGGCGCGGGCCGTCTGGCTTTCCGGCGACGTCTGGAGGGTCTGGAAGGCCCCCGAAAGGTTGTTCAGAACCGTGTCGAGCGCGCGGGTGGAGCCCGGCGCGCCGAACATCTGGTCGAGCCGCGACAGGAACTGCGCCCGGGTGGAGGCATAGCCGGCATTGGAGATCTCGGCGACCAGCTGGCGCTGCACGAAGGCGTCGTATTCGCGGGTGATCGCCCCGACCGCGATGCCGGAGACCTGGTCCCCGGCGAACTGCTGGACCGGATTGATGCTCTTGCGGACATAGGACGGGTTCGGCGCGTTAGAGATGTTGGCGCTGGTCAGGGCGGTGGCCACGGAGGTGAACCGCAGTCCCGCCAGCGCATTGTTGAGGGCGCTTGATAGAGCCATGTGCCCCTAACTCCCGACACGAACCCCGTGGTTGATCATCGAGCCCGGGATCACCTGATCATGTTGATCGTTTCCTGCAGCATCGAGTTCGATGTCGTGACGATGCGGGTGTTGGCCGCATAGGCCTGCTGGGTGATGATCAGCTTGGTGAACTCCTCGGAGATGTCGACGTTCGACCCCTCCAGGCTCTGCGACAGGATGCGGCCGCTGGCCCCCATGATCGGCGGCCCCGATTCGGAGGTCTCGGCGAAGGCGCCGCCGTCGAGGCGCTTGAGCATGTTGTCGCCGTTGAAGGACACCAGCGGAATCTGGAACAGATCGACCGACTGGCCGTTCGAATAGTTGCCGCGGATGCGGCCGGTATCGGTGATGATGACGTTCATCAGTTCGCCGACGGCATAGCCGTTCTGACCGATCTGCGTGACCTGCACCGAGCCGTCCGTGCGGGCATATTGCGACAGGCCACCCGTGCCGAGATTGAGGGTCACGTCGCCCACCGTCCGGCCGTTGACGGTGAGGGCGCTGATCGTCGGATTGCTCGTGGGCGAGGTCAGCTGGCCGGTACCGTCGAAGGTGAAATCGCCACCCACGCGGGTCCACTGCTCGGTGCCCGTTCCGGAATTGGACTGGTAGTAGAGGCTCCAGGTGTCCTCGACGGCCGGCGGACCGGCACTGGCATTGGCCGTCTTGGCCCAGCGCAGCTGGACATTCACCTCATTGCCGAGCGGGTCATAGGTCGTCAGCGAACCGCCGGCAATGGAGGTGGCGACGAAGTTCGCCGCATCGCCCGGGGCGATCGTCGCCTGACCGATCAGGCCGGCCGCCATGAGCTCGCTCCCCGGCGTGGAGACGGAGTAGGTGGAGGTCTGCGGCACGGTCGGCAGACTGGCGCGGTAGGTGATCGTGTCGGTCGCGCGCGCCGGGATCACGTCATTGCTGACGCGGATGGCCGAGGGCGAGGAGCCGATGGGATTGCCGGTGGTCCGGTCGAGAGGCAGACCATAGAGATAGTAGCCGGCACCGTTGACCATGTACCCGTTGGCATCGATGGCGAAATCACCGCGGCGGGTATAGTAGTTGCTGGTGGAGAAGACCGGGGCGCCATCGGTCCGTCCCACCGGCTGCTGGACGATGAAGTAGCCGTCGCCATTGATGGCGAGGTTCGTCGTGATCGCGGTCGACTGGATCTGACCCTGGATTGTGTTGGTGGCGCGCGACTGGCTCGTGACGGAGCCCGACAGTTCGCGCTTCGGCCCGGAATCGGGGATCAGGTCGACGAAGCTGGTCTCGATCCGCTTGAAGGCGGTGGTCTGCGAGTTGGCGATGTTGCCCGAGATGTTCTCCAGGGCATAGGCCTGAGCGGCAAGTCCGCTCACGGCAGTGTTCATGGCACCGAAGATACCCATTCCGATCCCCCAGGGCCCGATGGCCCGACCGCGATGCGACGGCACCGCGCTTGAACGGCAATCTGCATGGCGCATGCCAGTCTTCAGACAGGCTCATCATCCTGATTTTTCGGGATTTTCGATGGTTAACGGATCCTTGACCGGCATCCCGGCCCGGCAGGTCCTGTGCCGATCGGCAGATTCTGCCGGGTGTTGCGGTGCCGCGCAGCGGCCCCTACCCTGCCGGCCGGTCGGCGGACAGGGGTCCGTCGCGCGAGGGAATGGATCATCCATGGCGTCCGGGCGTTTCGAGGGAACCAGCGGCTATGTGGCCACCGACGACCTGAAGGTTGCGGTCAATGCCGCCATCACGCTGGAGCGCCCGCTGCTGGTGAAGGGAGAGCCGGGCACCGGCAAGACGGTGCTGGCCATCGAGGTGGCGAAGGCCCTCGGCGCGCCGCTGATCGAATGGCACGTCAAGTCCACCACCAAGGCGCAGCAGGGCCTTTACGAATATGACGCGGTCTCGCGCCTGCGCGACAGCCAGCTGGGCGACGAGCGGGTGAAGTCCATCGCCAACTACATCAAGCGCGGCAAGCTGTGGGAAGCCTTCACGGCCGACAGGCGCCCCGTGCTGCTGATCGACGAGATCGACAAGGCCGACATCGAGTTCCCGAACGATCTCCTGCAGGAGCTCGATCGCATGGAGTTCTTCGTCTACGAGACCGGCGAGACCATCAAGGCCGTGCAGCGGCCGATCGTGGTCATCACCTCCAACAACGAGAAGGAGCTGCCCGACGCCTTCCTGCGCCGCTGCTTCTTCCACTACATCAAGTTCCCGGACGCCGAGACCATGCAGCGGATCGTCGATGTCCATTTCCCGGGCATCAAGCAGAAGCTGGTCGCCGAAGCGCTGCGCATCTTCTACGAGGTGCGCGAGGTGCCCGGGCTGAAGAAGAAGCCCTCGACTTCGGAATTGCTCGACTGGCTGAAGCTGCTGATGGTCGAGGACATCGACGCCGATACCCTGCGCGAGAAGGATCCGCGCAAGATGATCCCGCCGCTGCACGGGGCGCTGCTCAAGAACGAGCAGGACGTGCATCTGTTCGAGCGGCTGGCCTTCCTCTCCCGCAGGGGTTGACCCCGGCGCGCCGGACCGCGACGGTCAGGGCATGGCACAGATGCCCTCCCCGGCCGGATCGGCGCGTGCCGCCCTGCAGGCGGCGGCCGCCTGCTGCTGGCTGATCGCAGGCTGCACGACAGTCTCGACCATCGCGCCGCCCGAGCCGTCGACGCGCCCGGCCTGGGCCATCGAGCGGCAGGTGCTGGACTGCCGCATCTCCGAGACCAGCAGCAGCCGTACAGCTTCGGCCGGGGCCGGCGGACTGTTCGTCTTCGGCACGATCGCCACCGTCTCGCGGCGGGCCCCGACCGAGGACTGCGCCACCATTCTCGCCCTGACCGACCAGGACATCGCCGAGATCCGCACCCTCGTCCAGGCCACGGCCGCCAGCGGGCGCGGCCTCCAGACCCACTGGACGTTGGTGGACGGGCGCCGGCGCGACATCACCCTGTCGGTCTATCCCGACGGCCGGCACACCGGCCTGCCGTGCCGCAGCGTGACCGCGAGCCTCACGCTGCGCGACAGCCCGTCGGCCGGCGCGACTGCAACACTCGACGAGCAGCGCCTGTGCCAGAGGCCGGCAGGTGCCTGGCAACCGCTCTGACGTCGGCGGCGCCGGCGCGCGGCATGGATCGGAAACATCGCCGCGCTGTCATTCCGGCATCCTTCGGTCGCGGCAGACGGAGCGGACCCCCATGAGCAGCACCATCTGGATGATCCTGGGCGCTGGCATTGTCGGCGCCGGCCTTCTTGCGGCCCTCCTCGGGAGAGCCTCCACCGGCGGCACGGAGGGATCGGGCGATTCCGGTTCCTCCGAGACCGCATCGGAGGCCGGTTCCGACAGCGACGGCGGGGATTCCGGCGGAGGCGGCGATGGCGGTGGAGGCGGCGACTGACGCACATGGCGCCGCAGGCACGCCCAGGAACGGCGCCACAGGCAAGGTCTGATCCGCCGAACAGGGCGGGTGACGAGGGCGCGCCCGCCCCTTAAGCTGGCCTCATGTTCATCAATTTCTTCCACGACCTCAAGAAGGCGGGCGTGCCGGTCACGGTGCGCGAATATCTGACGCTGATGGAGGCGCTGGACGCCGACATCATCGAGCGCTCGCCGACCGACTTCTACTACCTGTCCCGCGCCACCCTGGTGAAGGACGAGCGCAACATCGACAAGTTCGACAAGGTGTTCGGCGCCACCTTCAAGGGCCTGGAGACGCTGGCCGAGGGCTTCGAGGCCAACATTCCCGAGGAGTGGCTGCGCAAGCTCACCGAAAAGTTCCTCACCGAGGAGGAAAAGGCCCAGATCGAGGCGCTCGGCGGCTGGGACAAGCTGATGGAGACGCTGAAGAATCGGCTCGAGGAGCAGAAGGGCCGGCACCAGGGCGGCAACAAGTGGATCGGCACGGGCGGCACCTCGCCCTTCGGCGCCTATGGCTACAACCCGGAAGGCATCCGCATCGGCCAGGATTCCAACCGCAACTTCCGCGCCGTGAAGGTCTGGGACAAGCGCGAGTTCAAGGACTACGACGACACGGTCGAGCTCGGCACCCGCAACATCAAGATCGCGCTCCGGCGCCTGCGCAAGTTCGCCCGTTCCGGCGCGCCCGACGAGCTGGATCTTGACGGCACCATCCGCGAGACGGCGCGCCACGGCTTCCTCGACGTGCAGATGCGGCCCGAGCGGCGCAACACCATCAAGGTGCTGATCTTCTTCGATGTCGGCGGTTCGATGGACTGGCACATCCAGCTCTGCGAGGAGCTGTTCTCGGCAGCCAAGGCCGAGTTCAAGCACATGGAATATTTCTACTTCCACAACTGCCTCTACGAGAAGGTCTGGAAGAAGAACCAGCGCCGCTTCGACGAGACGACGCCGACCTGGGACGTGCTGCACAAATATGGCAGCGACTACAAGGTGATCTTCGTCGGCGATGCCTCCATGAGCCCCTACGAGATCGTCCAGCCGGGCGGCTCGGTCGAGCATTTCAACGAGGAGGCCGGCGCGGTCTGGCTGAAGCGCGTCGCCGCCATCTATCCCTCCATGGTCTGGCTCAATCCGGTCAAGGAAAAGCACTGGGACTACACGCACTCCATCGGCATGATCCGCGACCTGATGGAGAACCGCATGTATCCGCTGACCCTCGACGGCCTCGACAAGGCCATGAAGGAGCTGGTGCGTTAGCTCACCCGGCCCGATAGCGCCGCCAGCCGGCGGCCCTGAGTTCGCAGGCCGGGCAGGTGCCGCAGCCGAACCCCCAGTCGTGCTCGGCCGCCCGCTCGCCGAGATAGCAGGAATGCGACTGCCGGCGGATCAGCTCCACCAGCGCCGCCCCGCCGATGCGCTCCGCCAGCCTCCAGGTCTGGGCCTTGTCGATGAACATCAGGGGCGTGTGGATGACGAAGCGCCGGTCCATGCCGAGGTTGAGCGCCACCTGCAGGGCCTTGATCGTGTCGTCGCGGCAGTCGGGATAGCCGGAATAGTCGGTCTCGCACATGCCGGCGACGATGTGCTTGAGCCCCCGTCGGTAGGCCAGCGCCGCCGCGAAGGTGAGAAAGACCAGGTTGCGGCCGGGAACGAAGGTGTTGGGCAGGCCCTCGGTCCCCATGGTGATGGCCACCTCGCGGGTCAGCGCGGTCTCGGAAACCGCGCCGAGAACGGCGAGATCGAGGGTATGGTCTGGCCCGAGCCGCGCGGCAAAGCGCGCCTCGAGTGCGGCCATGCCGTCGCGCAGGCCCTCGCGGCAGTCGAGTTCGACCCGGTGGCGCTGTCCATAGGCAAAGCCCAGCGTCTCGACTTGTCCGAACCGGTCGAGCGCCCAGGCAAGGCAGGTCGCCGAATCCTGACCGCCCGAGAACAGGACCAGCGCGCCGTCGTCGCTCATCGCTGCCGCCCGTGGTCCGACCGTCAATGGGCGCGGGCGATGCAGAAGTCGACGGCCTCCTTCAGTGCCGCCTTCAGCGGCCCGTCGGGAAACAGCGCCAGACCGTCCACCGCCATGTCGCCATAGTGGCGGGCGCGCTCGATCGTGTCGGACAGCGCGCCGTGGCGCGTCATCAGGCCGATCGCGGTCTCCAGGTCGCCGTCGCCCACCTCGCCCTCCACCAGCGTGCGCTTCCAGAAGGCCCGCTCGTCGCCCGAACCGCGCCGGAAGGCGAGCACCACCGGCAGCGTGATCTTGCCCTCACGGAAGTCGTCGCCGACATTCTTGCCGAGCTTCTGCGCCTTGCCGCCATAGTCGAGGGCGTCGTCGATGAGCTGGAAGGCAATGCCGAGATTCATGCCATAGGCCCGCGCGGCGGCCTGCTCGGCCTTCGGGCTGTCGGCGATCACTGGCCCGACCTCGCAGGCAGCTGCAAACAGTTCGGCGGTCTTGCCGCGGATCACGGCGAGATATTCGTCCTCGGTCGTCGCCGTGTTCTTGGCGGCGGCAAGCTGCATGACCTCGCCCTCGGCGATCACGGCAGCCGCCGTCGAGAGGATGTCGAGGGC
The DNA here is from genome assembly GCA_046295035.1 of Phreatobacter sp. Taxonomy (GTDB): domain Bacteria; phylum Pseudomonadota; class Alphaproteobacteria; order Rhizobiales; family Phreatobacteraceae; genus Phreatobacter. Next base: position 11,642 of record JBKBOA010000014.1, on the reverse strand, counting down.
GCGCAGGGAGCCGACCTCGACCATCATCTTGAAGGCCTGGCCGAGCAGGAAATCGCCAACCAGAACCGAAGCCTCGTTGCCCCAGACCATCCGGGCCGCCGGCTTGCCGCGACGCATGTCGCTCTCGTCCACCACATCGTCATGCAGGAGGGTGGCAGTGTGCATGAACTCCACCGCAGCGGCGAGCTTCACGTGGCCGTCGCCGCGATAGCCCGCCAGCGCGGCGGTCGCCAGCGTCAGCATCGGCCGCAGCCGCTTGCCGCCAGAGGAGATGAGATGGTTGGCCACCTCCGGAATCATGGTCACTTCGGATCCGGTGCGCGACAGGATCATGGCATTGACCCGCTCCATGTCGCCCCGCGTTGCATTGACGAGAGCCTCGATGGAGGCCTTTTCCTTCTCGAATGGGACGACAACTGCCACGCAGAACTCCGCAAGCTTGGGTCCGTTTGCCCGGATTTTGCTGGACAATAGGCAGGCCCCGGGCCCTTCTCAAGGCAGGCAACCATCACGAATAGTCGCAGGGCGCAAGGGGCAGCGGTCCGGCGGCGGGGGACAAGGCGCCGTGGACGAGATCATCCGCACTCCCGACCCGGTTCTGGTCTCGGCGGTCGAGGCGCTGTTCAGGAGCGCGGGTGTGCGCCATGTCGTTGCCGACCGGCACATCTCGGCGCTCGAGGCGCGCATTGTCGCCTTTCCCATGCGCATTCTCGTGCCGCTGGACGAGGCCGACCGGGCCCGGCGACTGATCCGCGAGGCCGGCTGGGGCGGAGAACTGCGTCCCCTGCCCCGCTGAAGGCGCCCCTTCCGGAAAGGGGCGGATGGGCTTGGCCGGCGTTCCGTGCCAGTCATGAACCATGGACGAGACGGTGGAGATTCCGGTCACGCGCGACGCCATCCTCGGCGGGCGGGTGACGCTGATCCAGCCCGAGCGCGGTCACCGCGCCGGGCACGACGCCGTGCTGCTGGCCGCAGCCGTGCCGGCCCTGCCGGGCGAGCGGGTCCTTGACCTCGGCTCGGGGGTCGGCGCGGCCGCCTTCGCGCTCGCCCGCCGGGTGCCGCTCGGTTTCCTCACCCTTGTGGAGATCGACCCGGTCCTCGCCCGGCTCGCGGAGGCCAATGCCGCGCTGAACGGCGTCGGCGATCGCACGCGGGTCATCATCATGGACGCGCGGGCGCGCGGCGCGATGCGTGAGCGCTCGGGCCTCCTGCTCGGCCAGATCGACCGGGTTCTGACCAATCCGCCGTTCCACGATGCGGCCCGCCACCGCGCTTCGCCGCAACCGGGACGGCGTCTGGCCCATCAGGCGCCCGACGACATGCTTGCCGGCTTCCTGCGCACGGCCGTCTCGGTGCTACGCCCCGGCGGCACGCTGACCATGATCCACCGCGCCGACCAGCCCGAGGCGCTGCTGGCAAGCCTGCGCGGACGTTTCGGCAGCGTCGTGCTGCGCCCGGTCCATGCCCGGCCCGGCTCGCCGGCCATCCGCCTCATCGCCAACGCGGTCAAGGGTTCGCGCGCGCCGGTGGCCCTCCTGCCGGGGCTGATCCTGCAGGATGCCGCCGGGCGCCCGACGCCGGAGGCCGAAGCGGTCCTGAGGGAAGGAGCGGCCCTGTGAGCCTGTCCCGGCGTTCCCTCTGTCTCGGCTTGGCCGGCCTGCTCTCGCCCGCCTCCGCGCAGGCGTCGGCTGGGCCCTACCTGTTCGACCTGATGAAACAGCCGACCTTCCGCGCCAGCTGGGACCGGCTGTTTGCCGGCGCGCCGGGGATCGAACCCTGGCTGCGGACCTTCTCGCGCACGCTCAATGGCGTCACCGCACCCTCCGCTCGCACGACGGCGGACGGTCGCAGCTTCATCATCGCCGATGTCTGCAAGCCGCGCGATTGCGCCGACACTTTCGTCGCCGTGCTGTTCACCGCCGATGGCCGCCGGGCCTGGGCGGTTCTGGCAACGCCCGGCCGGCAGCGCTGGTTCGGGGATCCCGGTCCCCTGGAGCGCGACCTCCTGGCGAGGCGCCTCCTGTGAGGCCGCCACCGGCTTCGGCTTTGGCACGGGCGGCCGCCGCGTGTAGAGACGGCGCCATGACAGACACGCCCGCCAGCGACCCGCCGCGCGACCCATCCGGCGCCCTCATGCGCGACCACGAGGGCCGGCCGACCTATCGCCACCGGCCGAAACTGATCGGCGCGGAAATTTCCTTCACGCTGGAGGACCGCGACCTCGTCTGGTCGGACGGGCGCGCCTCGGGCCGGCTGCCGCTGCACCAGATCGAGAGCGTGCGCATCGCCTTCCGACCGGCCAATCTCTACATGCACCGCTACCGCGTCGATATCCGCCAGCGGCTCGGCCAGAAGATCTGGTTCTCCAACGTGTCCTGGCGCGGCATGGCGGAGATGGAGGCCAACGACCCCGCCTTCAGCGCTTTTGTCCGGGTCGTGCTGGCCGCCATTGCCAAGGCGTCACCCAAGGCGCGCTTCATCGCCGGCGAGCCGGCGTGGCGCTATGCTATCGTGGCGGTGATCACCGGCCTGCTGGCGTTCTGCCTCGCCTATCTGACGGTGCAGGGCGTGCGTGGCCTCAACTGGGGCCTTCTCGGCCTTGTCGTCTTCATCGGCGGCTATACGGTCTGGCAGATGGGGCTGTGGCTGACCAAGAACCGGCCGGCCACCTTCGATCCGCGCGATCCGCCGGCCGCGCTGCTGCCCGCAACCGTCAGTCGCCGGGCCGGATGACCATCACCGAGCAGCGCGCGTGGCGCACGACATAGGTGGCGTTCGAACCCATCAGGTAGGTGGCGAAGCCGGGCCGGTGCGAGGCCATGACGATCAGATCGGCCTTGATCTCGCCGGCCTCCTCCAGGATCTCGTGATAGGGACGGCCGACGCGAACCTTGGAAACCACCCGCTCCTCCGGCAGGCCGAGGCCGGCGGCAAGTCCGGCCAGCGTGACCCGGGCATCCCTGACCTGCGCCTCGCGGAAATCCACGGGGATGTATTCGGCCGCATAGGCCGGCATGTCCGGCACGACCGCAAGCAGCACGATCTTGCCTCCCCCCGACACAGCCAGCTGCCGGGCGGCCGCCAGCGCCTTCTCCTCCAGGCCCGGCTCCGCCGGATCGACCGGGCACAGAATGGTGTTGAACATGCGCTCCTCCTCTGTCGCGGGAACCATGCCCGCCGCTCGGCACCGCGTCGTTGAGGCGGGTCAAGCGCCCCGCGACGGGGGCCCCTGGGGCGCGCGCATCAGCGCATCGCCGACGAGGTCGCGCACGTCCGGCTTCGGTGCCCCGACATAGGGCAGCGGGCGTGTCACCGCGATGGCCGTGATGCCGAGCCGCGCGGTGAGGAGGCCATTGAGCACGCCCTCCCCGAGCTTCGCCGACAGGCGCGCCGCCAGCCCATGGCCCACCAGCTGGTCGAGCACGGTATCGCCGGCCGCCATGCCGCCCGTCAGCGCCATGTGGGCCATGACGTGGCGGGTGAGCTTGAGCATGCCGAGCGTGCCCGGCCGCCCGCCATAGACCTCCGCGATGCGGCGGATGAGATGGACGGCCGTGCCGAACACCACGGCGAGATCGACCGCCGCCCGCGGGCTCACCGCCGTGACCACCGAGACGCGTCGCGCCGCCTCGGCCACCAGCCGCGTCGCCTCCCGGTCGAGCGGCTCGAGAAGCTCGCGCTCCACGATCCTGAGCTTCTGCGGCCCGTCAACGATGCCCCCGGCCAGGGCCTCGGCCACCGCCGCCCGGCCCCGGGCGGTGCGCGCATTGGCGGCCATGGCCGAGAGGAGCGCGTCGGCGACCACGCCGCAGGCCTGCTTGTCGCCCTGCGCCAGCGCGATGGCGGCCTGCTCGCGCAGGCCGTCGAGCCGCGCCAGCGAGCGCAGCGCCAGCACCTCGCGGGCGATCAGGACCAGCGCGGCGAGCGCGAACAGGCCGGCGGCGGCAACGCCCGTCCAGCCGAGCCAGGCTGCCCGCGCGAACAGGTCGTCGATGAGCCGCGCAACGGCCATGCCGAAGCCAAGCGAGACCAGCGCACCGAGCCCGGTCCAGAACAGCCTCGTCCAGAGGCCGGCCCGCGGCGGCGGCGCGGCGGCGAGCGCGACGGCCTCGGTCTCCGCCTCCGGGCCGGCGCGGGTCGGCACCGGCGCATCGCTCGGCGGCGCGATCGCGACATCCTCGCGGTCGAGGCGGAACACCTCCGGCCTTTCCGGTTGCTTGCTCATGCCAGCCGGTCTCCGATCAGGAACTCGACCGCGCGGTCAAGGCGGATGTGCGGCAGCGCCTGGCGCGGATCGGCCGCCGGGGGACGGAAGCGGACGAAGCGGTAGTCCTCCCCGCGGAAGGCCTCGGGACCGGCGAACAGCCCGGTCGGGTCGAGCGGCAGTTCGCCGGGGAACACCGCCACCTCCTCGGTCCCGTCGAAGGTCTCGCCACCGGCCTCCTCGCCGGCCAGGGGCGTGCCCACGATGCAGGCCAGCGGCCGGCCCTTGCGCGTCACGGTCGTCTCGCGCGTGGCGCGCAGCGAGGCGATGGCCGCGACATCCACGCGCGCGCCTGCGAATTCGGAACGGCGGATGGCCCGGTCGGTCAGTCGCCGCAGCAGGGCCTCCAGCCGGTCATGGCTGGTCTGGTGCAGGTGGTCGGCCTTGGTGGCGGCGAACAGGATGCGGTCGATGCGCCGGGCCAGCATGGCCGAGAGGATGGAATTGCTGCCCGGCCGGAAGGCGGTCAGCACGTCGGCGAGCGCCAGTTCGAGATCGGCGAGCGCCGCCGGCCCGGCATTGAGCGCGGCCAGCGCATCGACCAGCACCACCTGACGGTCGAGCGTGGCGAAATGCTGGGTATAGAACGGCATCACCACCAGCCGCTTGTAGCTCTCGAAGCGCCGCTCCATCAGCGCGGCGAGGCTGTCACTGGGCGGCGCCCGGCCGGCGAGGTCGAGCGGCGCGAAGGTCAGCGCCGGAGAGCCCTCCATCTCTCCCGGCAGGAGGAAGCGGCCGGGCGGGAGCGTCGACAGCGACACCTTCTCGTCGCGGCAGGCCTTCAGATAGGTGGTAAACAGGCCGGCGAGCCGCATGGCATCGGCCTCCTCCGCCCGGCCGAAGGGATCAACCGATCGCGCCGCCTCGAGCCAGGGGCCCGACAGGCCCGCGCGCGGGGGCAGGCGCGCCTGCTCGATGCTGCGCCGCGACCATTCCGCATAGCTCTGCCCGAGGAGGGTCAGGTCGAGGAGCCATTCGCCGGGATAATCGACGATATCGAGGGTCAGCGTGCGGGAAGTGCCGCGCATCAGCCCGGCATTGGAGGCGAAATCGATGGCCAGGCGGATCTCGCTGATGCGCCGCGTGCCCTCGGGCCAGATGCGCGCGCCGGTCAGGGCCGCGAGGTGCTGCTCGTAGGGAAAGCGCGGGATGCCGTCGTCAGCCTGCGGCTCGAGGCGCACGCGGGCGATCCGGCCCTGCGCCTGGGCCTCGAACACCGGCCAGCGCGCGGCGGCGATCAGGCCATGGACCAGCGCGGTGATGAAGACGGTCTTGCCCGAGCGCGACAGGCCGGTGACGCCCAGCCTGAGCGTCGGATTGACCCAGTCGGCGGCATAATGCGCGAGGGACCGCGCGGCGAGGCGCGTCTCGTTCCACAATCCGGTCCAGACCATCTATTCGGCCTCTCGGTCGAGGTCGCGCGGCACGACGAAGGCCTCCAGCCGGCCGCCCTGGCGGGCAAGGTCGCGCCAGCTGGCAAGGTCGAGGCCGATGACCGCCAGACCCCCGGTCGGATACTTGCGGGCCAGCCGGGCGCGCGCCTGTTCATCGCCCGAGCCGACCAGCTGCGAGGCCAGATCCTCCATGCCGGGATTGTGGCCGACGAGCAGCAGCGTGCGGACCGTGTCCGGCGTCTCGCGGATGACATTGGCCAGCAGGAAGGCCGGCGCCTCGTAGATGCGTGGCTCGCCGATCCCCTCGGGAAGCTCGGGATGGCCGGCGCGCGCCAGCGCCCAGGTCTCGCCCGTGCGCCTGGCGGTGGAGACCAGCACCCGGTCGGGGATCAGGCCGCGCTCGACCAGCACCCGGCCCATCAGCGGGGCGGCCCGGCGCCCGCGCGCGGCGAGCGGCCGGTCGATGTCGCGCAGGCCCGTCGGCCAGTCCGACTTGGTGTGCCGCAGGAGGATCAGCCGGCGCATCGCATTCCCTTTCGTCCCAGATGTGCGTGTTCCGGGCCGGCGAGGCAAGGTGCGATCAGGTGGCCCGCCGTTCCGACAGGATGAGGTAGAGGCCACTTGCCACGATGACGGCGGCACCGACGAACACCTGCGGGCCGGGAATGACCGCGAAGACCAGCCATCCGGCCAGAACCGACCAGAGGAGCTGGGTATACTGCACCGGCGCCACCACCGAGGCGGAGGCGAAGCGGAAGGCGGTCATCATGAAGAACTGGGCGCAGAGCTGGACCGCGGCGATGATGGCGATGATCGCCGTCATGCGACCGCTCACCGGCTGCCAGCCCGGCAGCGCCATGGCGCCGGCGAGGAGGCAGATGAACAGGTTGAAATAGAGGATCACGGACAGGGTGCTCTCGGTCCTCGCCAGGTTGCGCATGGCGACCATGGCCGCCCCCCAGGTGGCGGCCGACAGCAGGGCGAGCAGCGCTGCGACCGAAACGCCCGCCGGTCCCGGCCGGATGATGATCAGCGCCCCGGCAAAACCGACGACGACCGCGATCCAGCGGTTGAGGGTCACGCGCTCGCCGAGCACCAGGCCGGAGAGCGCCACCACGAAGAACGGCGTGACGAACAGGATGGTGGTGGCCACCGGCAGGTCGAGATCCCTCAGGGCCTCGAAATAGGCGAAGATCGACACGGCGGACAGACAGGCCCGCAACAGGTGCGCGCCCGGCCGGCGCGTGGCGATGGTTCCCGAGGCGGACCAGGCCTGCCAGGCCACGAAGGGCATCAGCATCATCAGGCTGAAGCCGGAACGGATGGTCATGATCTGCCAGCTCGGCAGGTCGGCGACAATGATCTTGAGGATCACGTCATTGACCGAGATGAGCAGGAAGCAGACAGCCTGGGCGGCGATGGCCGGCAGCGGCCGCTCGGCCGTCGGGGGAGACATGGCGCTGGGCTCTCCGCGCGTTGGAAGCCCGGTTTAGGGCATCCGGCGGGCAAACACAGGCCCGCGGCCGCATGGGGGCCCTGCACGGGCCCCGGGGCGACAGCGGGCGGAACCGCCACCGCGGCCGGGCCTCACGACACCCCGAGCTTCTTCTGAAGGCTGGAGGAGGAGGTCGTGTACTGGAAGGTCAGGCGCTTGTCCGGATAGACATAGCGGTGCGCCTTCTGGGCAAACAGCGCGGCCTCGTGGAAGCCGGACAGGATCAGCTTCAGCTTGCCCGGATACCAGTTGATGTCACCGATGGCGAAGATGCCGGGCGTCGAGGTCTCGAACTTCTCGGTGTCCACCGCGATCAGGTTCTCGTGCAGGTTCAGGCCCCAGTTGGCGATGGGGCCGAGCTTCATGGTCAGGCCGAAGAACGGCAGGAGCCGGTCGCAGGCCACCGTGAAGGGCTGGTTGTCGAGCCCGCGGCAGGTGACGCCGGCAAGGTTCGGCGCGGTGCCTTCCAGGCCCGTGATCTGGCCGAACAGCAGCCGCACCTTGCCCGCGGCCACCAGGGCGCGCATCTGCTCGACCGAATGGGGCGCGGCGCGGAACTCGTCGCGGCGATGCATGAGCGTGAGCGAGCGGGTGATCGGGGCAAGGCTCAGCGTCCAGTCGAGCGCCGAATCGCCCCCGCCCACGATCATCACGTCGCGGTCGCGGAAGGCCTCCATCCGGCGCACCGAGTAGAAGACGGAGGTGCCCTCGAAGCCCTCGATGCCCGGCACCGGCGGGCGCTTCGGCTGGAACGAGCCGCCGCCGGCGGCAATCGCGACGGTCTTGGCCAGGAACACGGTGCCGGCATCTGTCACCACCCGGAACAGCGGCTTCTCCGCCGTGCCGAGCACCTCGACCGCATCCACCTGCTGGCCGAGGTGGAAGGTCGCGCCGAACGGCTCGATCTGCTTCATGAGATTGTCGACGAGGCCCTGGCCCGACACGGAGGGAAAGCCGGGAATGTCGTAGATCGGCTTTTCCGGATAGAGCTCGGCGCACTGGCCGCCCACCTTCGGCAGGATGTCGACCAGATGGGCCTTGATGTCGAGGAGGCCGAGTTCGAACACGGCGAACAGGCCCACCGGTCCAGCGCCGACGATCAGGCAATCGGCCTCGATGGGGGGTTGGGTCTGGGCAAGCGCGTCAGACATGGGCGCCTCGGTGAGAAGATGATGCCCGTCTCTATCGCGATGCGGCGATTGCGGGAAGGCCGCCTCTCGCGCCCCTGGCCTTCCGCGTCGGCCCCCGCCCGGTCAGCCCTGCCGCTCGGGCGTCGTCACCGTCAGCCCGTCCATGGCTTCGGTGATCCTGATCTGGCAGGACAGGCGCGAGTTCGGCCGCACGTCGAAGGCAAAGTCCAGCATGTCCTCCTCCATGTGCGAGGGCTCGCCGACCACCGCCATCCAGTTCTCGTCGACATAGACGTGGCAGGTCGCGCAGGCGCAGGCGCCGCCGCATTCGGCCACGATGCCGGGCACGCCGTTCTTGACGGCGGCCTCCATCACGGTGGCCCCGGTCTCGCCGGTGACGGTGCGGCGCTCGCCGGCATGGTCGACGAAGGTGATCTGCGGCATCGGCTCCTCGCGTGGCATCGGCTGTCCGGCGAGGCCGCGCGCGGACCTTCCGGCAAGAGCAGGCCGCCGCGCCGTGACGCGGCGGCCCTGATAGACTGCCGATCCCTTAGCGAAAGCCGTGCCAGAGCGCCAGAGGCGCGACGGGGCGGCATCCTGCGCCGATCAGGCCGCCTGCAGGAGGCTTTCGATATAGGCGTTGACCGCCTCGACCTCGGCCTCCAGCCGCTTCAGGTCGTCCCAGGCGCGCGAGGACAGGTGATCCACCTGGTCGCATTCCACCCGCCGCGCCGCCTCGGCCACGCCGAAGGCGCCGATGCCCAGCGCCGAGCCCTTCAGCGTATGGGCCGCCTCGGCCCAGCTTCGCGCGCTGGTCGCCTCGCGCAGCTTGCCGATCATGGCCCGCGACTGCCGCTCGAACAGCCTCAGCACCTCGCGCTCCAGGTCGCGATCCCCGAGGGTCTGCCTCGACAGGTGGACGAGGTCGACGGGACGTCCGCCACCGCCTGTGAAATCGTCACTCATCATCCGCGCCATGGTCATCTGGTCCCTGTGTTCTGGAGCCCGCGGGCTCCGGAGGAGGTTGTTCCTCCTCTCTCCCCTACGCGGCAGATGGTGGACGCAGGTGGGGCAAGAGCCCGTTAAGAGCGTGGCGGAATCCGGCAGCGCGGTTGACGCTCGGTAAAGGCCCCTCAGCCTCGCGGCGGCTTGCGGCCGAGCGCCCGGTAGCCGGCCGCCGTCAGCTTGCACACGAGCCAGTCGGGCTTGACGGGGTTGGCAAACCACGGCTCGGCCCAACCGGCCTCGATGCAGGCGCGGATGGTCGCCTTGGGGATTTCGCGCCCCGAAGGGTCGAAAAGCGGCAGCTTGCCGCCCGGCTGGCCCACCCCGCGCAGCAGCCAGCGGCGCTGGACATCACTGGGCCGGCCGATGCCCTGGGGGGTGCCGTCCGTGCCCGCGGGGCCCGGCCTGCGTCCTCTCTTGCCGCGGCTGCCGTCCATCATGGTTACTCATCCGTTAACGATGATTCGGAAACTGCGGCCCCGGCAGGTTTCATTCCTAAAGGGGCGCCGGTAGATTACACGCTGCGGCGGACTGTTGTCGCGCCGGTCGTGGTGTTGCGTCCAAGAGGCCCTGGGGCGTCGCCTTCGCGATCGGCTGATGCCTGTCTGCTGGTCAAAGGATGCGGGCGACACCATGGCGAACACTCCCAAGAAGGCGCAGGACCCGGCCGAGGCGGCTCTGGCAGCGATCCAGGACGCACTCGAACTGGCCAACCAGGAATCAGCCCGGCAGTCGGCGCGCGCCGCTGGCGCGGCCCGCGGGTCGGAGCCGGCGGCGGTCCGGGTGGACGACGACCTGTTCGCCGACACGCGCCGCGCCGAGGCGGTGGTCGCGCCAAGCCAGCCGCCCGCCAATGACGACCGCCGCGACATCGCCCAGATGCTCGAGCGCCTGTCGCGTCGGCCCTCCAGCACGCCCCTGTGGATGGCCGCCCTGATGTCGTTGGCCTGGGTGGGTGCCGGACTGTTCATCGGCTGGCGCGTCTTCGGCATGACCGCAGAGGTCGATCTGGCGGCGCCGTCCACCCTCACCTTCGCGGCGGTGCTGTTCCTGCCGGTCCTGTTCTTCTTCGTCATGGGCGCGCTCATCCGCCGCTCTCAGGAGATGCGCATCGTCGCGCAGGGCATGAGCGAGATCGCCCTGCGCCTCGCCGAACCTGAGACCCTGGCGCGCGAATCGGTCGTGACCGTCGGTCAGGCCATCCGTCGCGAGGTCGCGGCCATGGGCGACGGCGTGGAGCGCGCGCTCGCCCGCGCGGGCGAGCTGGAGGCGCTCGTCCACAACGAGGTTGCCGCGCTGGAACGCGCCTATGGCAACAACGAGGTGCGCGTGCGCGCCCTGATCGACGAGCTGGTCGCCCAGCGCGAGGCCATCGTCGCCAATGCCGAACGGGTGCGCCAGTCCATGACCGGCATCCACGAACAGCTGGCCAGCCAGATTGGCGAGGCCGGCGAGCAGCTGTCGCGCCGCATCGACGATTCCGGGCTGCGTGTTACCGGCATGCTGGCCGAGAAGGCCGAGGCCATCACCATGGCGCTGGGCCGGGCCGGCGACAGCATGATCGACCAGATCCAGGTGCGCGGCGCCGATATCGTCGACCGTCTCGCCGCCACCAGCGACGAGGTGACCCGTGCCCTGTCGACCACCGGCGACCGGGTGACCTCGGTTCTCACCGATACCGGCAACATCGTCACCGTCACCATGGCGGAGACGGGCACCACCATGGCCGCCAAGCTGTCGGAAACCGGCACGGCCATGACCAATCACCTCGCCGCCACCAGCGCCGAGATCACCCATGCCATCGCCAGCCGCGCGGACGAGGTTTCCACGCGCCTGCGCGAGACCGGCGAGAGCCTGGTCGCCGAACTGTCCGAGCGCTCCGGCGAGATCTCCGCCTCGCTCAAGACCACCGGCGAGAACCTGATTTCCGAACTGGTCACCCGCTCCGGCAGCGTGTCCGCCATGCTGAAGGACACCGGCGAGAGCCTCATCAGCGAATTCGCCAGCCGCGGCAACGAGGTCTCCTCGACCCTGCGCGAAACCGGCGAGAGCCTGATCCACGAACTGGCGACCCGCGGTGGCGAGGTCACCTCCACCCTGCGGGAGACCGGCGAGGCCTTCGTCTCCGAGCTGTCGCTGCGCGGCAACGAGGTCACCACCCGCCTGCGCGACACGGGCGAAACGCTCGTCTACGAGCTGTCCACGCGCGGCAACGACGTCAACACCGTGCTCAAGGTCACCGGCGAGACGCTGATCAGCGAGCTCGCCAGCCGCGGCGGCGAGGTCACCTCCACGCTGCGCGAGACCGGCCAGGCCTTCGTCTCCGAACTGTCGCTGCGCGGCAACGAGGTCAC
>JBKBOA010000013.1:0-60603 GCA_046295035.1 Phreatobacter sp. | reverse complement strand
GGCGAGGGTCGCCAGTTCGGCAATGCCGGGATTGCCGGGGGCGCAGTGCAGGCTGGAGAGCAGCGGGCTCGCCGACAGGGCCCAGGCGAGGGCATGTTCCCGGCCACCGCCGCCGATCAGAAGCACGTTCATGGGTCTCTCCGCCCGCCGCCCCGCACCGGATCGTGCCGCACCCGGCCGATGCAGCGCCTTCACCACCTCGGCGTCAGCGTCTAGACAAGGAAGCCGCGCCCGGCAACGGATTCGCTTCGCATGACCGATACCGCGCCCTCGAACCTCGCCGAGATCTCGGTCTCGGAGCTCTCCGCAGCCATCAAGCGGACGATCGAGGACGCCTTCGGCTATGTCCGCCTGCGTGGCGAGGTGTCGGGCTTCAAGGGCCCGAGCGGATCGGGCCACGTCTATTTCCGCCTGAAGGACGAGCGCGCCACCATCGAGGCGGTCATCTGGAAGGGCACCTATTCCCGCCTCAAGGTGAAGCCGCAGGAGGGCCTTGAAGTGGTCGCCACCGGGCGCGTGACCACGTTCCCGGGCTCGTCGAAATACCAGATCGTCATCGAGAGCCTCGAGCCGGCCGGCATCGGCGCGCTCATGGCTCTCCTGGAGGAGCGGCGCCGCAAGCTGGCCGCAGAAGGCCTGTTCGACGCCGCCCGCAAGAGGCCCCTGCCCTATCTGCCGGAGGTGATCGGCGTCGTCACCTCGCCGACCGGCGCGGTGATCCGCGACATCCTGCACCGGCTGGAGGATCGCTTTCCGCGCACGGTGCTGGTCTGGCCGGTGCGCGTGCAGGGCGAGGGCAGCGCCGCCGAGGTGGCCCAGGCCATCCGCGGCTTCAACGCCATCGGCCCCGACGACGAGCTGCCGCGCCCGGACGTCATCATCGTGGCCCGCGGCGGCGGCAGCCTCGAGGATCTCTGGGGGTTCAATGAAGAGATCGTTGTCCGGGCCGCCGCAGAGAGCGCCATCCCGCTGATCTCGGCGGTCGGGCACGAAACCGACACGACGCTGATCGACTTTGCCGCCGACCGGCGCGCGCCGACGCCGACGGCGGCCGCCGAGATGGCCGTGCCGGTGCGCTCCGAACTGATCGCCGAGACGGCCGGCCTTGGCCGGCGGCTCATCGGCGCCATGGCCCGGGGCATGGAGGGCCGGCGCACCGAACTGCGCGCCGCCGCCCGCGCCCTGCCCGATGCCGAGCGGCTCCTGGAAGCTGCCCGCCAGCGGCTGGATTCGGCCGGCGAGCGATTGCCCAATGCGCTCAACGCCAATGCGGCCGCGCACCGCACCCGCCTCGTGCGCGCCGCCGGCCGGCTGGCCCCGGGCGTGCTGGTGCTGCGCCTCGAGCGTGGCCGCGACCGGATCGAGGCGCTGTCTGCGCGCTCCGTGGCCGCGCTGGCGCGCCGGGCCGATCTGCGGCGGCAGTCCTTCGCGGCCCTGGCCGATCGCCTCAACCGCTCGCTCGGCGTCTATGGGCAGGCGCAGGCCACGAAGATCGCGCGCGGGCGCGACAGGCTCGAGGCCCTGTTTGCCCGCGCCCCCCGCGCGCTCGCGCTGATCGTCCGCCGCCGGCGCGACCGGCTCGACGGCGCGGCCAAGCTGCTCGGCGCCCTGTCCTATCAGGGCGTGCTGGCGCGCGGCTTCGCGCTGGTGCGCGACGGGGCGGGCAGGCCGGTACGGGCGGCGGCTGCCGTCACTCCGGGCATGGCGCTCGCCATCGAGTTTGCCGATGGGCAGGTGACGGCGACCGCCGGTGGCGAACCCCCTGCCCGCCCCGTGCGCGCGGAGCCGAAGCCCGGCCGCACGCCCGGCAATGGACAGGGCAGCCTGTTCTGAGCCTGCCGCGGCGGGCAGCTGCCATGCAGGCGGGCCTTCCGCCACTGCCGCCGGTTGCGCGGATGGGGGCCGGCCGATCATAGTGCCGGCGCGCCGGGTTCCGGCGTCATCCAGCGCATCGAGTGGCACATCCTGCCCGACCCCTCGACCGCCGCCAATGCCCTCATCCGGGGCGAGGTGGACTGGTGGGAGCGCCCGCCGGCGGACCTCCAGGGCCTGCTCGGCCGCAGCCGCGACGTCGTCCGCGAGGTCACCGACCCGGCCGGACGGCTGGCGATCATGCGGCTCAACCACCTGCATCCGCCCTTCAGCAACGTGAAGGTGCGGCAGGCGGTGCGCATGGCGGCCATCCAGGAGGACTACATGCGCGCCTCGCAGGGCGACGACACCTCCATGTGGAAGCTCTGCCGCAGCCTCTGGCCGCACGGCACGCCCTATTATGCCGGCGAGCACGAGGATCTCATGCCGCAGAGCCTGGAGAAGGCCACCGCGGCGCTGAAGGCCTCCGGCTATGCCGGCGAGAAGGTGGTCATCATCAATCCGACGGACTTCCCCGACATCGGACCGCTGGGCCAGGTGTCGGCCAACCTGCTCGCCAAGATCGGCATGAACGTCGAGCTGGCCGAGACCGACTGGGGCACCGTCATCCAGCGGCGCGGCAACCGCGAGGCGACCGACAAGGGCGGCTGGAGCATCTTCCACACGACCGGCCCGGCGGTGGGCTGGGGAACGCCGGCCACCTCCCTGCTGGTGCGCGGCCAGGGGCTGCGGAGCTGGTTCGGCTGGTGGGACAGCCCGGGCGCCGAGGCGCTCACGGAGGAATGGCTGTTCGCCCCCGACGAGGCCCGCCAGCAGAAGGCGGCGCGCGAGCTCGGGCGGCTGGCGCTGGAGGAGGTGGCCACCGTGCCGCTCGGGCAGTTCACGCTGCGCACGGCCTATCGCCGCACGCTGACCGGCATGCTGCAGGGCTCGGCGCCCTATCCGTGGAACCTGAAGCGGACGTGATGCGGAGGGCCCCGCGACGCGCCGGCCCTCGCGGGCGAGGGCCGCTGACGGCGCGGCGGCTACCTGAACAGCGCGTCGACGTCGTCCTGCGGGCTGGCGCCGGCGCCCTGGTCGAACAGCGCATCGACGTCGGACTGGTTGACGCCGTCGCCATCGAGCTGCGGCCCGTGGAGGATGTTCTGGCGCTTGCGCTCCTCGCGCCGGCGCTCGTCCTCGCTCATGTAGCCCTCGGCATCGGCCGACTGGATGGCGGCGGCAAAGCGCGACACCCGCGATTCGATGTGCTTGAGTGTCTCGATCACCTTGGCCACACGCTGGCCGGTGATGTCCTGGAACGAGCAGGCCTCGAAGATGAGCATCATGCGCTCGTCGACCATGGCCTTGTAGCCGGGGTCGGCAGGATCGCCGGCCATGACCTCCTCGGCCGCGCTCATGATCGTGTCGGTGGCCTTCTCGGTGGCCTTGACGATGGCGTCGAGTTCCTGGCCCGCGGCCGGAATGCGCTTCTTCTTCAGGTCGTTCGGCTGGAGACGGCCGATTTCCACCTTCATGTTGGTGATGAAGGCGGCAATGTCGGACAGTTCGCGATAGACCGAATTGTCGATGGCGCGGAAGAAGGTCGACAGCGATTCGACGGTGACCTCGGCGAGATTGACCACGTCGGCGAGGGACACGTCGCCCTCGCGCTTGGTCTTCACGAACTCCACGATCCGGTCGAGATGATCCGTCGAGACGCTTTTCATGGCGCAGCCCGTTCTTGGGGTGGAACCGGCGGGAACCACCCTGCTCAAGTCCTGTTGCAAGGCCCCGGTGGGGTCCCGGGCTTCGCAGGAACCGGATGCCCCCCGGCCCCGGTCATCCCTCCCGAGCGCGCCATCAGTCGGCGAAGACGGCGTCGATCTTGGCCTTCAGCGTCTGGGCGTTGAACGGCTTGACGATGTAGTTGTTCACGCCGGCCTTCTTGGCGGCGATGACGTTCTCGGTCTTGGACTCGGCCGTGACCATGATGAACGGCGTGCGCGACAGGCTGGAATCGGCCCGCACTTCCTTGAGGAGTTCGTAGCCGGTCATGGGCTCCATGTTCCAGTCGGAGATCACCAGCCCGTACTTCTTCTCCTTCATCTTGGCGAGGGCGGCCGAGCCATCGGAGGCGTCGTCGATATCCTCGAAGCCCAGCTGCTTGAGAAGATTGCGGATGATGCGGATCATCGTGTTGTAGTCGTCGACCACCAGGATCGGCATCGAAAGATCAACGGCCATCAGACCTGCTCCAAGATCGCGGAGGCGCGTCCTGCACCTCCGTTCCCGAAAATCGCCACAGCCCGCAGCAAGCGTGCCCGGTCCGCAAGCTAGCGGTCAGCCTTGAAGAAGCGGTTAACGGGGTCTGCCGCCGATTCCGCGGAATCAGGGCGAATTGCGCCGGTCGCCACCGTCCTTGCGGGCGTCAAGGGCCTGCCAGCCCGCTCGCGGACGAGCCAGGCAGGGCCTATATGAGGAGCCTTCCGGAGACCCATGCCATGACCCATTACGAACCGCAGTCGCCCTTCTCCACGGGCCTCGCCGGTCGCTGTCCACGCTGCGGCGAGGGGGCGCTGTTCGACGGTTTCCTGACGGTGCGGCCGCAATGCAGCGCCTGCGGCCTCGACTATTCCTTCGCGGATTCCGGCGATGGTCCCGCGGTCTTCGTCATCCTGATCGCCGGCTTCATCATCAGCATCATCGCGCTGGCGGTGGAGCTGCGCTACGAACCGCCCTTCTGGGTGCATGCGGTCATCTTCGGCCCGCTGATCGTGGCAGTCTGCCTTGGCCTGCTGCGGCCGATGAAGGGCCTGATGATCGCCCTGCAATACAGCAACAGTGCCCGCGAGGGCCGGCTGGACCGCGACTGACCGGGCGGAGCCGCCGTCATGACCCCCTCCCCGATGGCGGTGGATCGCCGTCTGCGCCTGCGCTCCCTGGTGCTTCCGGGCCTGCTGACGCTCGCCGCGCTCGCCGTGCTCCTGTCGCTGGGCTTCTGGCAGCTCGGCCGGCTCGGCTGGAAACAGGCGCTCATCGCGCAGGTGGAAGCCCGGGCGGCCGCCGAGCCGGTGCCGCTGCCGGCCTCCGGGCAATGGCCGGCCATGAGCGCCGCGGCCGACGACTACCGGCGGGTGCGCCTCACCGGCACGTTCCGCCACGGGCTGGAGTCCTACCTCTATCACGTCGCCGGAGACAGCCGGAACACCGACCGCAGCCGGCCGCAGGGGCAGGGCTATTTCGTCATGACGCCCCTCGACCTTCAGGGCGGCGGCACGGTCATCGTCAACCGCGGCTTCGTGCCGCTGGATCGGCGCGATCCGGCAACCCGGGCCGAAGGCCAGATCATGGGTCCGGTGACGGTCACCGGGCTCATCCGCTTTCCCGAGGCGCGTGGCCTCTTCGCCGCTTCCGACGACCCTGGCGGCCGCATCTTCTACACACGCGACATCGCGGCCATGGCGCGCGCCATGGACCTGAGGGGGACCGTGGCTGCCTTCTCGGTGGATGCCGATGCCACGCCGGTTCCCGGCGGCCTGCCGATCGGCGGCGAGACGCGGCTGACCTTCGCCAACCGTCATCTGGAATATGCGCTGACCTGGTTCGGCCTGGCGCTGACCCTCATCGGCGTGTTCGCAGCCTTCGCCGTGCAGCGGCTGCGCGGTAGCAGCTGAGCCCTTTCACAGCCCCTCGGGCTTGCCGGCGACGACGACCAGCAGCTTCGGGTCGCCGAACAGGCGGGCGGCCACGCGCCGCGCATCGGCGAGGGTCACGGCCTCGATCAGTCCGTTGCGCCGGTCGAGATAGTCGGGACCGTAGCCGTCGAGCTGGATGCGGATCAGGTTGCCGGCAATCTGGGTCGAGGTCTCGAAGCGCAGCGCCCAGGAGCCGATCAGATAGCGTTTGGCCTGGTCCAGCTCCTCCGCGCTCGGGCCGCTCTCGCCCATCCGCTTCAGTTCGGCCTCGATGACGGCCAGGCTCTCGGCGGCACGGTCGTTGCGGGTGGAGGTGCCGCCCGTCACCAGGCCTGCGCGATCGAGCGCCATGAGGCTGGAGGAGACCGAATAGGCAAGGCCGCGCCGCTCGCGCACCTCCTGATAGAGGCGGGACGAGAAGGAACCGCCCCCGAGCACATGGTTGACCACGAAGGCCGGCACGAAGTCGTCGTCCTCGCGCAACAGGCCCGGCAGGCCGAAGGAGATGGTTGCCTGCGGCACGTCGACGGGAATGATCCGCCGCTGGCCAAGCCCGGCAAGGCTCGCCGGCGCCACCGGGTCCAGTGCCCCCGATGCCGGCAGGCCGGCGAAGACCTCGTCCAGGGCGACGGCCAGCTCGGCCGGCTCGATGTCGCCGACGACGGCAACCTTCAGGCCCGCCCGGGCGATCTGACGGCGGTGCATGGCCACCAGGTCGTCGCGGGTGATGGCGCTGACGCCGTCCAGGGTGCCGATGGTCTGGCGCCCATAGGGATGGCCAGGAAAGCCGATCTGCCAGAAGGCATCGCCAGCCATGGCCCCCGGCGTCGTCGAGCGGCGGCGCAGGTTCGCCAGCAGGGACTGCCGGATGCGCTCGGTCGGCGCCGGATCGAAGCGTGGACGCGCCAGCGCATCCTTCAGCAGCGCGAAGGCGACGGAACGATGCTCGGACAGGAGGCGCATGGAGCCGGAGACATGGTCGCGGGTGGCGGAGAAGGACAGCTGGATCGCCCGCTCCTCCAGCGTCCGGCTGAAATCCTCCGAATCCCGCTCGCCGGCGCCCTCGTCCATCAGGGCGGCCATCATGTTGGCAAGGCCCGGCCGGTCGGCCGGATCCTGGGCCGATCCGCCGGGCATGGCGAAGGCCAGGGCGATGATCGGCAGCTGGGTCTGGCGCACCAGCCAGGCCTCGACGCCGCCCGGGGAGACCACCCGTTCCACGCGGCTGGCCCCCGCTGACGAGACGGGCCGGATCGGGGCAAGCGCGGCGGCGGTCATGGCAAGCGTCCCCGAAAGGAAGGTGCGTCGGCGCAGGGTCATCGGGCCGGCTCCTCGCCGCGCACCAGTTCGGCGGTCACGGCCCGGTCGAGATCGAGATGGCGGCGCGCGGCCGCCTCCACGGCGGCCCGGGTCACGGCGCGGATGCGTGAGGGCCAGGCCTGCAGATCCTCAACTGCCGATCCCGTCGTCAGGGCCGCGCCATACATCCGGGCCATGGTGGCCTGGCTGTCCTGGGAGAACACCGATTCCGCGATGAGACGGGTCTTGGCCCGCTCCACCTCGTCATCGCCGATGCCATCGGCCAGCAGGCGGGCCAGAACCGCGTCGATGCCCTGCTCCAGGCGATCCAGCCCGATGCCCGGCCGCGGGGCCGCGTGCAGCGCGAAGCGCCCCTGCCCGAGCGCCGACCCCGCGTAGAAGGCACCGGCGCTGGCCGCAAGGCCCTGCTCGGTGACCAGCGTGCGGACAAGGCGCCCGTTCGGGCTGGTTCCGAGGATATGGGCGAGCACGTCGAGCGCCTCCGCCTCACCGGGGGCGGCGCCCGAATAGGACGGCACGATCAGGCTGTGGCTCATGCTCGGCTGGGCCACCTTGGGATCGGCCAGGCGCACGCGCCCGCGCGCGCGGCGCTCCGGGCCCGGCGGACGCGACCGCGGCCGGATGGCCGGATTGCGCGCGATGGTGCCATAGGTCGGTTCGGCGAGGCGCAGCACCTCCTCGGGCGTCACGTCGCCGGCGACGATGAGGATGGCGTTGTTCGGGCTGTAATGGCGCCGGTAGAAGGCCAGCGCGTCCTGGCGGGTCAGCCCGCGGATCTCGCGCTCCCAGCCGATGACCGGAATGCCGTAGGGATGGTCGGCCCCCCACAATTCCGCGTTCAGCCGCTCGGCCAGCCGCGCGCCGGGCACGTTGTCAGTTCGCTGGCGGCGCTCCTCCAGCACCACCTCGCGTTCAGGATCGACCACCTCGTCGGTCAGCACGATGTTGGTCATCCGGTCGGCCTCGAAATCCATCATGCGGCCGAGCTCGTCGCGCGCGATGCGCTGGAAGTAACCGGTATAGTCCAGCGAGGTGAAGGCGTTCTCCGTGCCGCCGACCGCGGAGACCGCGCGCTGGAAGGTGTTGCCGGGATGGCGCGCGGTGCCCTTGAACAGCAGGTGCTCGAGGAAATGGGCAAGCCCGGACTTGCCCCGCTCCTCGTCGGCCGAGCCGACGCGATACCAGAGCATGTGGGTCGCGACCGGAACGCGATGGTCGGGGATGGCCACGATCTCGAGGCCATTGGCGAGGACGTGGCGCTGGACGCGCTCGACCGGAACCGCGGCCCGGGCCGCGCGGCCCAGCACGGCCGGCGCGGCGGCAACCAGCGAAGCGGCCAGAAGGTTGCGGCGTGTCATGGGCATCGGCCGACCGGGCTCGGTTGAGGAAACGTCATTCAGCCACAGACCGGCCTTCACGGCACAATGACGACGGCGTGAACCGCCTGCAAGATGGGCGAGCGCGCCCTCCAAAGCAGAAGGGGCGGCCGATGCCGCCCCTTCAACGATCGTGTGCAAGGGCTCAGTGGCCGGCCCCGGCCGCTGCAGCCAGGGCGCGGCCCGACCAGTCGTGGCCCCAGACATAGATGGCGGCGAACAGGAACAGCCAGACCACGTCCACGAAGTGCCAGTACCAGGCGGCGGCCTCGAAGCCGAAGTGCTTGTCGGGTGTCAGGTGCGTGGCCTTGTAGAGCCGCAGGGCGCAGACGAACAGGAAGATGGTGCCGATGATGACATGGAAGCCGTGGAACCCGGTCGCCATGAAGAAGGTGGCGCCATAGATGTGGCCCGAGAAGTTGAAATGGGCGTGGCTGTATTCATAGGCCTGCAGGCAGGTGAACAGCACGCCGAGGAGCACCGTGAACCACAGATACATCTTCGCCTGCTCGCGCTCGCCGGTGACGATGTAGTGGTGGGCGGCGGTCACGGTGGTGCCGGACAGCAGCAGGACGAGCGTGCCGAGCAGGGGGATCTGCAGCGGGTTGAAGGTCTCGATCCCCTTCGGCGGCCAGTGACCGCCAGTCAGCTCGGTGCGCTGATACTGGTGCACCTCGCCGGGGAACAGGGCGACGTCGAAATAGGCCCAGAACCAGGCGACGAAGAACATCACCTCGGAGGCGATGAACATGATCATGCCGTAGCGCAGGTGCAGCTGCACCACACGGGTATGATCGCCCTGCTGGCTCTCCTTGATGACATCCGACCACCAGCCGAACATCGTGTAGAGAATGCCGAGGAGGCCGGCGAAGAAGACCACCGGCCCAAGCTTCAGGCCAGCGAGCGGCAGGGCCTTCATCCACATGACGGCACCGACCGCCATGACGAAGGCCGACATCGACCCGGTGAAAGGCCACGGGCTTGGCGGGACGAGGTGATAGTCGTGGTGCTTGGCGTGGGCCTCGGCCATTTCTGGTCTCTCCGTGTGGCTCTGTCGCGTCCGGCTCGGGGCGGTCGGTCCGGGGTCAGTTCTGCCGGGTCGCCGTCGCGCCCTGCGCCACCGGGCGCGGGGGCTGGGCCTGCCGGAAGAACGTGTAGCTGAGGGTGATGGTGTTGGCGGTCCGGGCCTCCTCGTCCTCGACGATGTCCGGATCGACGAAATAGACCACGGTGAACTCGCGGGTTTCGCCGGGAGCCAGCGTCTGCTCCGTGAAGCAGAAGCACTGCAGCTTGTTGAAGTAGCGGCCCGTGCTCATCGGGGTGACGTTGTAGGTGGCCATGGCGGTGACCGGCTCGGAGGCGGTGTTGGTCACCGTATAGGTCATGGTGTGGGTTTCGCCGGCGCGGATGGTCTGGCGGGCGGTATCGACACGGAAGCGCCAGGGCAGGCCAGGACCGATATTGGCGTCGAACCGGATATCGACATGGTGATCGATGACGCGATCGGCCGGCCGTTCGGCTCGCATGGTGGTGCCGCCGAAGCCGGTCAGGCGGCAGAACATGTCGTAGAGCGGCACGGCGGCATAGGCGGCACCGAACATGGTGACGCCGAAGGCCAGGGCGGACAGCGCCACCTTGATGTCGCGGCGGCGGCGAGGACGGCTCTCCTCGGCAGGGGTTGCGGCGGGCTGGGTGGTCTCGGTCATCGCGCTCTCACAGCGGACGGTTGAGGATGGCGGGGCCCTTCACCAGCGTGATGACCCAGAACAGGACGCAGAGCCCGGCGAGCGCAACGGCGATGGCGACGTTGCGCTGGCGCTGGCGCTTCTTTTCCTCCGGCGTCAGCACGATGCCGGTTTCGCGGCTGTCCCCTGTCATCAGGCTGCTCCGCCAAGTCGGGCGAGGACGACATGCTCGACCAGCAGGACGGCGAAGAGGGCGAACAGGTAGAGGATCGAGTAGCCGAACATGCGGCCCGCCGCCTTGCGGGCCGCCGGCCCCTCGCGCCGGCGCCAGATGTCCACGGCGCACCACAGCATGATGCCCCCGCCGAGCGCAGCCGTCGCGCCATAGGCCGGGCCGGCAAAGCCCAGCGCCACGGGCGCCATGCCCAGCGGAGCCAGCAACAGGGTGTAGATCAGGATCTGGCGGCGCGTCTCCGCCTCGCCGGCCACGACCGGCAGCATGGGAACGCCAGCGCGGGCATAATCGCCCGATTTCAGCAGTGCCAGCGCCCAGAAATGCGGCGGCGTCCAGAAGAAGATGATGAGGAACAGGACGAGGGACTCGATCGACACCGAGCCGGTGACGGCGGCCCAGCCGATGACCGGCGGAAAGGCGCCCGCCGCGCCGCCGATGACGATGTTCTGCGGCGTCGCCCGCTTCAGCCACATCGTGTAGATGACGGCATAGAAGAAGATGGTGAAGGCCAGCAGGCCGGCCGCCAGCCAGTTGGCCGCAAGGCCGAGCACCGCCACCGAGAAGGCGGAGAGCACGAGACCGAAGGCCAGCGCCTCGTCCGGGCTGACACGGCCGGAGGGGATGGGCCGCCCCTCGGTGCGCGACATGCGCGCATCGATGTCGGCGTCGTACCACATGTTGAGCGCGCCGGAGGCGCCGGCGCCCACCGCAATCGCCATCAGGCTGATGGCCGCGAGCACCGGATGCAGACCGCCGGGGGCAAGGGCGATGCCGACGAGCGCCGTGAACACCACGAGCGACATCACGCGCGGCTTGAGCAGCTCGATGAAGTCGCGCGGCGTCGCCTGGCTCACCAGGGCGGCACGGCCGGCATCGGAGGTCTCATCGACAAAGGACACGTCGGCTTCCGGGTCGGCGGGGCCGGCGCGAACCGGCCCCCGGTGACGGACCGGGGCACGCGGGGCGCCCCGGTCGATGACATCGCGTGATCGGCAGCAGCCTCAGCGGATGCGCGGCAGCTGCTCGAACTGGTGGAACGGCGGCGGCGAGGACAGGGTCCATTCCAGGGTCGTCGCGCCCTCGCCCCACGGATTGTCGCCGACCCGCTGCTTGCGCTGGAAGGCCACGACGATGCCGGACAGGAAGATCAGCACGCCCACGGCGGCAATGTAGGAGCCGATCGAGGAGACGAAGTTCCAGGTCGCGAAGGCGTCCGGATAGTCCACATAGCGGCGCGGCATGCCCTGCAGGCCGAGGAAGTGCTGCGGGAAGAAGATCAGGTTGACGCCGACAAACGTGACCCAGAAGTGCAGCTTGCCCAGGAACTCCGAGTACATGTAGCCGCTCATCTTGGGGAACCAGTAGTACCAGCCCGCGAAGATGGCGAACACGGCGCCGAGCGACAGCACGTAGTGGAAGTGTGCAACCACGTAATAGGTGTCATGCAGGGCACGGTCGACGCCGGCATTGGCGAGGACCACGCCGGTGACGCCGCCGACGGTGAACAGGAAGATGAAGCCGACGGCCCAGAGCATGGGCGTGGTCATGCGGATGGAGCCGCCCCACATGGTGGCGATCCAGGAGAAGATCTTCACACCCGTCGGCACCGCGATCACCATGGTGGCGGCGACGAAATAGGCCTGGGTCTTGGTCGACAGGCCGGCCGTGTACATGTGGT
Organism: Phreatobacter sp.; assembly: GCA_046295035.1. Classification (GTDB taxonomy): domain Bacteria; phylum Pseudomonadota; class Alphaproteobacteria; order Rhizobiales; family Phreatobacteraceae; genus Phreatobacter. Next base: position 48,760 of record JBKBOA010000013.1, on the reverse strand, counting down.
GGGCCCAGACGATGAAGCCGACCACGCCGATGGCGACCATGGCATAGGCCATGCCGAGATAGCCGAAGACCGGCTTGCGCGAGAAGGTCGAGACGATGTGGCTGATGATGCCGAAGGCCGGCAGGATCAGGATGTAGACCTCGGGGTGGCCGAAGAACCAGAACAGGTGCTGGAACAGGATCGGATCGCCGCCGCCGGCCGGATCGAAGAAGGTCGTGCCGAAATTGCGGTCGGTCAGCAGCATGGTGATGGCGCCGGCGAGCACGGGCAGCGACAGCAGCAGCAGGAAGGCCGTCACCAGCACCGACCAGGCGAACAGCGGCATCTTGTGCAGCGTCATGCCGGGCGCGCGCATGTTGAAGATCGTGGTGATGAAGTTGATCGCGCCGAGGATCGACGAGGCACCGGCGATGTGCAGCGACAGGATCACGAAATCCATGGCCGGGCCGGGGTGGCCGATTGTCGAGGACAGCGGCGGATACATCGTCCAGCCGCCGCCGAAGCCGGAGGCGCCCGAGGGGCCCTCGACGAACAGCGAGATGAGCAGCAGGGCGAAGGCCGGCGGCAGCAGCCAGAACGAGATGTTGTTCATGCGCGGGAAGGCCATGTCCGGCGCGCCGATCATGATCGGCACGAACCAGTTGGCGAACCCGCCGATCAGCGCCGGCATGACCATGAAGAAGATCATGATGACGCCGTGGCCGGTGGTGAACACGTTGAAGGTGTGCGGATTGGAGAAGATCTGCATGCCGGGCTGCTGGAGCTCCAGGCGGATGCCGATCGACAGGGCGAAGCCGACCAGGCCGGCAATGACGGCGAACACCAGGTACATCGTGCCGATGTCCTTGTGGTTCGTCGAATAGACGTAGCGGCGCCAGCCGGTGGGAATGGCGTGGTCGTCGTGATGATCGGCGGTCGCGTGAGCCTGAGCCATGGTGCTTCAGTCCTCGGCAGATGTCGTTGCAGCGAGCGGCGCGTCAGCGCGCCGCAGGGATGTCGTTGGCGGCGACCGTGGTCGGCGCGGGAGCCGCGGCGAACTTGCGCTTGGCCTCCTCGACCCAGGCCGCGAAGGCCTGCTCGGAGACGACGCGGACCGCGATCGGCATGAAGGCGTGGTCCTTGCCGCAGAGCTCGGAGCACTGGCCGTAGAAGATGCCCTCACGGGTGGCGCGGAACCAGGTCTCGTTGAGGCGGCCCGGAACGGCGTCGATCTTGATGCCGAAGGAAGGCACGGCGAAGGCGTGCATCACGTCGGAGGCGGTGACCTGGACGCGGATCACCTTGTTGACCGGCACCACCACCTCGTTGTCGACGGCCAGCAGGCGCGGCAGCTGCTCGCGCGGCGTGCCCTGGGCGACGCGCTGGGCGATTTCCTCGTCGGTCGACATGGTCGAGACGAACTGGAAATTGCCGTGGTCGGGATATTCGTAGGACCAGCGCCAGCTCGACCCGATGGCCTTGATGGTCATGTCGGCGGAGGGGATCGTCTGCTGCTGGTAGAGCAGGCGGAACGAGGGGACGGCGATCACGAACAGGATCAGCACCGGAATGACCGTCCAGGCGACCTCGAGACCGACATTGTGCGTGGTCTTGGAGGGCACCGGATTGCGCTTCTCCGAGAAGCGCCAGATGCACCAGGCCAGCAGGCCGGCAACGAAGATGCAGATCAGCGTGATGATCGGCAGCAGCAGACGGTCGTGGAACCAGTGGATGAAATCCATCACGGGCGAGGCCGATTCCTGCAGGCCGAGCCCGCCCGGATAAGGTTGCCCCAGCCCCTGAGCCTGAACCGGGTCGACGGCCATGGCCAGCGCCGCCGCCGCCAGGAGCACGCCGGCCCCCTTCAGCCTCGCCGGCGCGCCGCTCAGCATCGCCTCACGCATGTTCCTTCGCTCCATGTCAGCGCCGGGGCGCGCCGAAGCGCCCGCGACCTTCGTGCCAAACCTGTCCAAGCGACCTGCGCAGACGGCGGTTGCGGACTGCGCCCTTGGATCCCCTTGTCGCCGCGACCGGCAGCGCATCGTCAAGGAATGCGCCGCGCGCCTGACCGGGCGGGGTTTTCGGCCCCTTGAAACACAAAATCGCCATGCTCGCAATGCGACCGTCGAACCTTTCCAGTCTGGGCCCGGCGACACATGCCAAAAACCTTATATATCGCTGCCGGCGCGCTGGAAATGGGCCGAACGTCGCCCGCCTTGCCCAACCGTCGAAGGGCCGTCTGCCGCCTGCCCATGATCTTGACATGGTCTCGATGCAATGGTCCCTGCCTCGGACCGGAGCCGACGCCCCGCCTGTGCAGGCGATTCGGGCCCGACCCGTCAGTCCTTGTTGCTCGATACGAGGCCCGGAGACCAGCGGATGACATTTCTCCTGACGGCGCGCCGCATCGCCGGTTGGACCGGCCTCGTCCTCGCCGCCTTCATCGCCGCTGCCGGGCCGAGGCCGGCCGCAGCCCAGGGGGCGGTGCGGGCCACCCATGGCGACTGGCAGGTGCGCTGCGACACGCCGCCGGGCTCGCGCAGCGAACAATGCGCCCTCGTGCAGAATGTGGCGGCCGAGGACCGGCCCAATGTCGCCCTGTCCGTGATCGCCCTCAAGACGGCTGATGGCCGGGCCCGGCTCCTGCGCGTGCTGGCGCCGCTCGGCGTGCTGCTTCCCTCCGGCCTCGGCCTGCGGATCGACGACCAGGACGTGGGACGGGCCGGCTTCGTCCGCTGCCTGCCATCGGGCTGCTATGCCGAGGTGGTCATGGAGGATGACCTGATCGGCAAGATGTCGTCGGGGCGCACCGCCACCTTCATCATCTTCCAGACGCCGGAGGAGGGAATCGGTGTGCCGGTCTCCCTCAATGGCTTCAAGGACGGCTTCGCCGCCCTGCCCTGATCCTGCCCGCCGCCGGCCGCCTGGCGCTCGCATCCGGGCCGTCCGGCGCCTAGATAGGGGTGGACCGCGCCGCGCGCGGGGATCGCCTGCCGGAGTGCCCGATGACTGACCTGTCCCTTCTTGCCCGCGCCGAACTCGACCCGTCGGCGGCGCAGGCGATCCTCGGCGAGGCGCTCGCAGGGGCCGACGACGGCGAGCTGTTCCTCGAGTACAAGCGCTCCGAATCGCTCGTCTTCGACAATGGCCGCCTGAAGCAGGCTGGCACGGATACCAGCCAGGGATTCGGGCTGAGGGCGGTCAAGGGCGAGGCGGTCGGCTATGCCCATTCCTCGCAGGTCTCGGAGGAGGCGCTGCGGCGGGCCGCCGAGACGGTGCGGGCGGTGGCGGGAGGCTATGCCGGAACGCTGGCGGCCGGCCCGGCCCGGACCAATGTCAGGCTCTATGGCGACGACAATCCGCTCGACGCCCCCGCCTTTGCCGAGAAGGTGCGCCTGGTCGAGGCCATCGACGGCTATGTGAGGGCCAAGGACGGCGCGGTGCGGCAGGTGACGGTGTCGCTCGCCTCGTCCTGGCAGGCCATCGAGATCCTCAGGCCGGACGGCGCCGTCTATCGCGACATCCGCCCGCTGCTGCGGCTCAATGTGACGGTGGTGGCCGGGCGCGGCGACCGGCAGGAGAGCGGCTCCCATGGCTTCGGCGGCCGCGCCGCCTTCGCCACGCTCGTGACGGATGCCAGCTGGCGCCACGCGGCCGACGAGGCCCTGCGGCAGGCGCTCGTCAATCTCGACAGCGTGCCCTCGCCGGCCGGCGAGATGGACGTGGTCCTCGGCCCCGGGTGGCCCGGAGTCATGCTGCACGAGGCGGTCGGTCATGGCCTGGAGGGCGACTTCAACCGCAAGGGCCAGTCGGCCTTCGCCGGCCTGATGGGCGAGATGGTGGCGGCGAGAGGCGTCACCGTGGTCGACGACGGCACGCTTGCCGGCCGGCGCGGCTCGCTCTCCATCGATGACGAGGGCACCGCCTCCAGCCGCACGGTGCTGATCGAGGACGGGCGCCTGGTCGGCTACATGCAGGACCGCCAGAATGCCCGGCTGATGGGGGTCGCCCCCACCGGCAACGGCCGGCGCGAGAGCTATGCGCACCAGCCCATGCCGCGCATGACCAACACCTACATGCTCGGCGGCAGCCTTGCCCCGGAGGAGATCATCGCCAGCGTCAGGAACGGCATCTATGCGGTCAATTTCGGCGGTGGCCAGGTGGACATCACCTCGGGGAAATATGTCTTCGAATGCACGGAAGCCTACCGGATCGAGAATGGCCGTGTCGGCGCGCCGCTGAAGGGCGCCATGCTGATCGGCTCGGGACCGGCCGACATGAAGCGCGTCACCATGGTCGGCAATGACATGCGGCTCGACAGCGGCATCGGCACCTGCGGCAAGGCCGGCCAGTGGGTTCCGGTCGGCGTCGGACAGCCGACGCTGAAGATGGAGGCCATCACGGTCGGCGGCACCGGATGAGCGCCGGCTCGCCCGCGCACAACCCCCGTGAAATCCCGGGCGGTGTCGGACGCCGTCCCACGACCTAGATTGGGGTTTCCTCCCCCCGGATGCCGTCCATGGCCGACGCCCATTCCCCCACTGCCTTCGTCGTGCCGGCCGTGACGCTGCTGGCCGCGGCCGTGATCGCCGTTCCGCTGTTCCGCAAGGCAAGGTTCGGCTCGATCCTCGGCTACCTCGCCGCCGGCCTTGCCATCGGCCCCTTCGGCCTGCGCTTCTTCACCGATCCGTCCGCCATCCTGCATGTGGCCGAGCTCGGGGTGGTGATGTTCCTGTTCATCATCGGTCTGGAGATGCAGCCCTCGCGGCTGTGGGGGCTGAGGCGCCAGATCTTCGGCTTGGGGCTGGCCCAGGTGGCCGTCTGCTCCGGCCTTCTGACGCTGGTCGGCGTCGTCGGCGGCTTCCCGGTGGCGGTGTCCTTCGCGGCCGGTGCGGGCTTCGTCATGACCTCGACCGCCATCGTCGTGCAGACGCTCGAGGAACGCGGGGAGCTCAATACGCCGCAGGGCCAGAAGATGGTGTCGATCCTGCTCATGGAGGATCTGGCCATCGTTCCGCTGCTGGCGATGGTGGCATTCCTCGCTCCCGTCGTCGGGCCGAGCGCCAGCCAGGGCCTGCTCGCCCATGCCACGACGATTGCCGTCGGCATCGGCTCGATTGCCGGCCTGATCCTCGCCGGGCTCTACCTGCTCAACCCCATGTTCCGCATTCTCGCCCAGTCGGGTGCCCGCGAGGTGATGACCGCCGCCGCGCTGCTGGTGGTGCTCGGCTCGGCCCTGGCCCTCCAGCTCGGCGGCCTGTCCATGGCCATGGGCGCCTTCATTGCCGGCGTGCTGCTGTCCGAATCGAGTTTCCGGCACCAGCTCGAAGCCGATATCGAACCGTTCCGGGGCATGCTCCTCGGCCTGTTCTTCATGGCGGTCGGCATGTCGCTCGACCTGTCGGTGGTGGCGGCCAACTGGCGGGTGGTCGCCGTCTATGTGGTCGCCTACATGCTGGTGAAGGCGGCTGGCATCTACATCGTCGCCCGCATCGCCCGCTCCTCCCATGCCGAGGCGATGGAGCGGACGGTGATGATGGCGCAGGGCGGCGAATTCGCCTTCGTCCTCTATGCCGCGGCCACGTCGGCCGGGCTGATCGACGGGCAGGCCAATGCCGTGCTCACGGCCATCGTCATCGTCTCCATGGTGCTGACCCCGCTGGCGCTCATGGGGCTGAACCGTCTCATTCCTGCCGAGACGGCATCGCTTGACGGCGTTGAGGTGGCCGATGGGCTGTCCGGCGAGGTCCTGGTCATCGGCTTTGGCCGGTTCGGACAGGTCATCTCCCAGGCGCTGCTGGCCGAGCGGGTCGAGGTGACGATCATCGACAATGACGTGGACATGATCCAGGCCGCCGGCGGGTTCGGCTTCCGCATCTATTATGGCGACGGCACGCGGCTCGACGTGCTGCGCGCGGCCGGAGCCGACCATGCCCGGCTCATCTGCGTGTGCGTGGACAAGCCGGCAGCGGCCACCACCATCGTCGAGCTGGTCAAGGCCGAGTTCCCGCTGGCCCGGCTGTTCGTGCGCGCCTTCGACCGGCAGCACACGCTCAAGCTGCGCGAGGCCGGCGTCGACTACGAGATCCGCGAGACCTTCGAGAGCGCCCTCGCGTTTGGCCGCAGTGCGCTCATCGCCCTCAACTGCGATCCCGATCGGGCCGATGCCGTGATTGCGGACCTGCGCAAGCGGGATGCCGCGCGGCTCGAGCTGCAGCAGCACGAGGGACTGCAGGCCGGCCGGCATCTGATGCATCAGCAGGTCCAGCCGGCGCCGTTCGTGGAGCCGGCGCGTGTCGCCCGGCCGCTCAACCCGGAAGCCGAGGACGTGCTCAACGACGAGACCAGGTATTCCGGATGAGCCCTGCCACCACCACCCGCGCCGAGCCGGCCAAGTTCACGCAGGGCTCCACCATGCGGCATGTCATCGTCATGACCACGACCGGCTCGGTCGGGCTGATGGCGATCTTCCTGGTCGATCTGCTCAACCTCTTCTACATCTCGCGGCTCGGCGAGCAGGAGCTGGCGGCCGCCATCGGCTATGCCGGAACGGTGCTGTTCTTCCTGACCTCCTTCTCGATCGGCCTGTCGATTGCCGGCACGGCCCTGGTCGCGCGCGCGCTCGGGGCCGGCGACCGGGCCCGCGCGCGGCGGCTGGCCACCTCCAGCCTCATGGCAATGGGGCTGGTCATGACGCTCATCTCGCTCGCCCTGCTGCCGGTGTCCGGCGCAACACTGGCCCTGCTCGGGGCCACAGGACGCACCCACGCCATTGCCGACCGGTTTCTCTGGATGGTGGTGCCGGCCACCCCGTTCCTCGGCCTCGGCATGATGTTCTCCTCCATCCTGCGCGGCGTCGGCGACGCCCAGCGGGCCATGTGGGTGACTCTGGCCGGCGGCATCATCACGGCCGTTTTCGACCCGATCCTGATCTTCGCCCTGGGGCTCGGCGTGGACGGGGCGGCGCTGACCTCGGTGATCTCGCGCATGGGCATGGCCGGGATCGGGGCCTGGGCTGTGCTGCGCGTGCATCGCATGGCGGCAAGACCGTCCCTCGCCGCGGCGCTGGGCGATCTGCGGCCGCTGGCCGGCATCGCCATACCGGCCGTGCTGACCAATGTGGCAACGCCGGTCGGCAACAGCATCGTCACGGCCATGATCGCCCGCTACGGCGACGGCGCGGTGGCCGGCTGGGCCGTGCTCGGCCGGCTGGTGCCGGTGGCCTTCGGCGCCTTCTTCGCCCTGTCCGGTTCGGTCGGCCCGATCATGGGTCAGAACCTCGGGGCGCGGCTCATCCCGCGCGTGCGCCAGACGCTGACCGATTCGCTGGTGTTCCTGACGCTGTACGGGATCGCCGTGTGGCTGGCGCTCTTGATGCTGACCAGTCCCATCGTCACGGCCTTCGCCGCCACCGGCACGGCGGCTTCCGTGATCGCCTTCTTCTGCGCCTATGCCTCGCTCCTGTGGGCGTTCAACGGCGCCGTATTCGTCGGCAATGCCGCCTTCAACAATCTCGGCTTTCCCACCTACTCGACCGCGCTGAACTGGGGACGGGCGACGCTCGGCACCGTCCCCTTCGCCCTGGTCGGTGCCTGGCTCGGCGGCGAGGCCCATGGGCCGCAGGGCATCATTGCCGGTCAGGCGGTGGGCGGCATGGTCTTCGCGGTCCTGTCCATCGCCATCTGCTACCGGGTGATCGACCGGCTGGACCGGCATCCGCCGGCCGAGCCGCCGGCGGCCGGTCCGCCCCCGGCCGCCCACTCGCCCTTCACCTCCGGCAAGGCGGCGACTGCCGGCTCGTGACGGTCTGCGGCTGCCATGGTTAGATGGCCCCCACAGGCCGGGAATCGGCTGATGGGAGCGCCGCCATGTTCAATCTCGCCGACATCCTCGCCCAGGCGCAGAACAATCCCGGCTTCGACACGGTTGCGCGACAGTTCGGCCTGGCACCCGACCAGGTCAGGGCGGCCATGGACGCGCTCCTGCCGGCCTTCTCGGTGGGCCTCAACCGGGCGGCCCAGTCGCCGCCCGACCTCGCCCATCTCTTCGGGCTCTATGCCAGCCAGCCGAACGTCGCGCAGATGTTCGAGAATCCGGCCGGTGCCGCCCAGGCCATGATGGCCGCCGGCCAGGAGGCCATGACGCGGATCTTCGGCTCGAGCGAGCTCACCCAGGCGATCGCCGCCCAGACCGCGGCCATGACAGGCCTCGGCCAGGAGATGATGAAGCAGGTCATGCCGATGATGGCGGCCCTGCTCATGGGCGGCCTGATGCAGGGTGCCCTGAACGGACAGAACCCGCTCGGCTCGCTGATCGGCGCCACGCTGTCGCGGCTCGGAACGCCGATGAGTCCCGGCACCGCCGACCCGCTGGGCGGCCTGATGGGCATGTTCTCGAACTTCTTCGCCGGGGCAAACCAGGCGAAGGGCGCGCCCCCCAGCGGCCTTGCCGGCTTTGACCAGCTCCTGGAGATGGCCCGCCAGATGCAGGCGGCCAATCCGCTGATGCAGCCGGCCGCCGCGCAGGCGGCCCCCGAGGCTTCCGGTCCGCGCACCCTCGGCCAGCAGGCCGCCGATACCTGGACGGCGACGGTCGGCCGCCTGTTCGAGACCGGCCGCGAGATCCAGGATCAGCAGCTCGCGCAGATCGAGAAGCTGTTCGCCGACTTCGGCAGGCCCCCGGCGGGAAGCGGCCCCTCGGCCACATGAACGAAGTTTAACTGGGTCAAGGACAGGCGCGGGCGTAGCGTGTCTCCATTCACACTGGGTCGGGGGCGACCCGAAGGAGACCGCTATGAAGACCAGACTGATAGCCGCCGCCGTTGCGGCGAGCCTTGTGACGGCGGCCGCTGCCGTGGCCCAGACACCGCCGCCCGGCGGACCGCCGGCTGGCCCTCCCGGCGCCTCCGAGGGCCGCGGTCCCGGCGGGCCGGGCGGCTGGGGTCCGGGCCGGCGCATGATGCAGATGTCGCCCGAGGACCGGGCCGCCATGGTCGATGCGCGGCTGGCGGCGTTCAAGGCCATGCTCAGGCTGCGTCCCGATCAGGAGCGGCACTGGCCGGCACTCGAGACCGCCCTGCGCGAGGCCGCCAACCAGCGCTTCCAGCGCATGACCGAGCGCTTCGAACGCCGTCGCGAGATGCGCGAGGGCCGCGGGCCGGCGGCCCAGGATCCGATCCAGCGCATGCGCGCGGCTTCCGAACGGATGGCCGAGGGCGCCGCCACGCTGCGCAAGATCGCCGAGGCGGCCCAGCCTCTCTATGCCAGCCTCGACGAGGCGCAAAAGCGTCGCGCCGAGCGGATGTTCATGCACCGCCGCGGCATGATGGGCGGCGCCATGATGATGGGCGCCTGGCACGGCGGCGGTGACTGGGGCGGCCGTGGCGGCGGCTGGGGTGGCCACGGTGGCGGCGAATGGGGCGGCGGCCGGGGCGGCGGCTGGGGCGATGGCCCTCGGCGCGGCGGGCCCGGTGAGGGCGGCGGCCGCCTCTGATCCGACCCGGAACGCTCCGATGGACGGCCCCCGCGGCCATCGGCATGGGCCCGCCCTCCGGCGGGCCCTTTGCATTCGGCCGGCCCGGTTTCGGCAACGGCCTGTTTACCCTGTTGCCGCAAGCTGATCCCACCGAAGGAAACCGGTCCGTGTGAGGGGTCGCCCGGCCATGCTGCGTGAAGTGGGCTCAGAAGAGCCCCGTCATCCTGTCGTTCTTCCGACCGTGCTCGTTCTCGATGCTGACCCGGCCGCCCGCCGGCTGGCGGGCGCCGCGCTCGCCGGTCAGTATAGCTGCCTGGAGGCCCCGGATACCGAGGCCGCCCTGCTGGTTCTCGACGACACGACCCCTGCCGCCGTGCTGGCCTGTGTGGACGCCGAAGGCGACGAACCCACGCAGGTTGTCGAGGCGATCCGCTTGGCCGGCTACGAGGGCCCGGTCCTTGCCATGACGTCGCGCGCGTCGCTGTCGGGCGTTGTCGCGCTGATGCGCGCCGGCGCCTGTGATGTGGTGGTCAAGCCGGTCGCGCCGGCCGATCTTGCCAGGCGCGTCGGTGCAGTCATGGAGCCAGAGGCTGCCGCGCGCCCCCGCCGGACCGGCGGTCCAGCCCGGAGCCCCGATGGCGGGGCGTCCAGCTTCGAGGGCTTCATTGGCGAGTCCGCCGCCATGCGCGCCATCTACGAGCAGATCCGGCGGATCGCGCCATCGCGCGCGCCGGTGTTCATCACCGGAGAAAGCGGCACGGGCAAGGAGGTGACGGCCGAGGCGGTTCACCGGCGCTCCGGCCGGCCGGCCGGCCGGTTCATCGCCCTGAACTGCGGCGCCATTCCGCGCGAGCTGATGGAAAGCGAGATCTTCGGCCATGTGAAGGGCGCCTTCACGGGCGCCGTCGAGGACCGGCCGGGCGCCGCCGAGCTGGCAGACGGCGGCACGCTGTTCCTCGACGAGATCTGCGAGATGGACCTCGCCCTGCAGACCAAGCTGCTGCGCTTCATCCAGACCGGCCAACTGCGCCGCGTCGGCGACACGCGCACCCGGCAGGTCGATGTGCGCTTCGTCTGCGCCACCAACCGCGATCCGCAGGCGGAAGTGGCTGCCGGCCGCTTTCGCGAGGATCTGTTCTACCGGCTCTGCGTGCTGCCGCTGCATCTGCCGCCGCTGCGCCAGCGCGGCGACGACATCCTGATGCTGGCGGAGGCCTTCCTCTCCCGGTTCAGCGCGGAGGAGGGCCGTCATTTCCGCGGCTTCGAGCCGGCCGCGGCGCGCATCGTCGCCGGCTATGCCTGGCCCGGCAACGTGCGACAGCTGCAGAACGTCATCCGTCGCATCGTCGTCATGCATGATGGCGATCAGGTGACCGCCGCGATGCTGCCGCTGGCGCTCGCCCATGGCTCCTGGCCGGCCAGCCAGAAGGCGCCGCGCCCGGAATCGGGCGAACCGGTGGTCGAGCCCTTCTGGGTGCAGGAGCGGCGCATCATCGAGGCGGCGATCTCCGCCTTCGACGGCAACCTGTCACGGGCGGCGGCCGCGCTGGAAATCAGCCCGTCGACCATTTACCGCAAGCGCGAGGGCTGGGCGCGCGCGCCCCTGCCACAGGCCGTCTGAGCCCTGCCGGAGGGCCGCGACCCCCGGCCTGTGCGCCGCCTCGTCACGCAACGGGCCGCCAGGGGGTGACAGGGCGAGAGCCTGTGAGGGTTGGCGATCCCGTTCATGCGCCCTATCTTCCCGGAGGGACCGTCGTGTCCCAGCCCTTCCTGCCACCCGATCGTCGCATGAATGTCCCCCGCGGGAGACTGATTTCACAGGTTCTTTCACGTCTTGACCCTTTCCAGCACGGAATCGCCAGCCGTCGCGCTTGCCGTCTTCCTCGATATTGACGGAACGCTGCTCGACTTTGCCGAGACCCCAGACGCGGTCGTCGTGCCGGCTCACCTGCCGGGCCTGCTGATGCGCATGCAGCAGCGGTTCGACGGTGCCGTGGCGCTGGTCTCCGGCCGCACGATCGACTGGATCGACACAACCTTCGCGCCAGCGCGACTCGCCTGCGCGGGCGAACATGGCGCCGCCTGGCGACTGAGTCCGGCCGACACTGTCGAGCGCGCCGAGCCGCCCGCCTGGCTCGCCCGCCTCGACGGGGCGGCAACCCGGACGATCGAGGCCTGGCCCGGCATCGTCCTGGAGCGCAAGCCCAGTTCGCTCGCCATCCACTATCGCCGATCCCCCGAGCTTGCCGGCCGGGTGGAGGCTGCCGTGGCCGAGATCGCCGCCGATCTCGGGCCGGGGGTGGAACTGCTGCGCGGCAACCACGTTCTCGAACTGAGGATGCGCGGGGCGACCAAGGGGGCAGCGGTGGAGCGGTTCATGGCCGTGCCACCCTTCGCCGGACGGGTGCCGGTGATGGTGGGGGACGACGTGACGGACGAGGACGGCTTCCGGGCGGCGCGCGCGCTCGGCGGGTTTGCCATCGGGGTCGGCCCGCGCGAGAGCGCCCTTGCCAACGGCCACCTGCGCGATCCGCTTGCCGTCCATGCCTGGCTTGCGGCCCTGGTGGAGCGCGCGGCCAGCCCCGCCCTGGCCGGCGCGCCGGAGGGGCACTGATGTCGCGCCTGGTCATCGCGTCCAACCGCGTGGCGCTGCCCGATGGCCAGACGGCCGGTGGCCTTGCCGTCGCGCTGGCCGAGGCGCTGGAGGCGCGCGGCGGCATCTGGTTCGGCTGGAGCGGGCGCACGCGCAAGAACCCGCCGGTGGAAGCGCGGATCATCCGGCACGGCAAGGTGGACTATGCCCTCACCGACCTCGATCCGGTCGACCAGCAGGCCCATTATGCCGGCTATGCCAACAGCACGCTCTGGCCACTGTGCCACTACCGTCTCGGCCTGGTCGATGCCAGGCGCTCGGACTGGGAGGCCTATCGGCGCGTCAACCGGGTGTTCGCCCGCTCGCTCGTGCCGCTGCTCAGGCCTGACGACATCGTCTGGGTCCACGACTATCACCTGATCCCCCTGGGGGCCGAGTTGCGGGCCCTCGGCTTTGCCGGCCGCATCGGCTATTTCCACCACATTCCCTTCCCGGTTCCCTCCGTGTTCTGTGCCCTGGCCGAGCACCGGGCGCTGATGCGGGATTTCTCGCACTACGACCTGGTCGGCCTGCAGACCCGCGAGGATCTGGCGGCGTTCATCGACTATGTGCGCGACGAGGAGGGCGGCACGGTCGAGGCGGGCGAGCGGATCAGCGCCTTCGGCCGGACCTATCGGGTCAAGGCCTTCCCCATTGCCATTGATGCGCGCCAGGTGGCGGCCGACGCCCGGGCGGCGGTGGGCACGCCGGACTGGATCAGCCTGTCCGACAGCCTCGTTGGCCGCAAGCTGATCATCGGTGTCGACCGGCTGGACTATTCCAAGGGGATTCCCAACAAGATCGACGCCTTCCGGATCCTGCTGGAACGCTATCCGGACCACGTGCGGGCAGTGTCGTTCATGCAGATCGCGCCGCTCAGCCGCAACGAGGTCAGCTCCTATCGCGCGCTCCGGCGCGAGATCGAGGCGGCGGCCGGCCGCCTGAACGGCACCTATTCGGCACCGGACTGGGTGCCGCTTCGCTATCTGAACAGCGCCTTCGACCGGGCCAGCCTTGCCGGCATGTATCGCCTGGCCCGCGTCGGACTGGTGACGCCGTTCCGGGACGGGATGAACCTCGTCGCCAAGGAGTTCGTCGCCGCGCAGGATCCGGAGGATCCGGGCGTGCTGGTGCTGTCACGCTTTGCCGGGGCGGCACGCGAGCTCGATGGCGCCTTCCTGGTCAATCCCTATGACCGCGACATCATCGCGGACGCGATCCACCTGTCGCTGGTCATGAGCCTTGAGGAGCGGCGCGAGCGCTGGCGACGGATGTGGCAGGCCATCTGCGACAAGACGGCGCTGGGCTGGACCGATCTCTACATCGCCGACCTGACGGGCGAACCGCCCGCCGCCATTGAAGTGCCGGCCGCGGCGACGTAAGCGCATGGGCATGCCCGCGTTCCGTTTCAAGGCCACAGCTCTGGCCGGCCTCGCCCTGATCCTGATGACGGCCGTCGCGGAGGCGCAGCAGCGCCGCCGGGAGCCTGCGCGCCCGCGTCCGCCCACGCGCGAGGAGATCCTGCTCTATCAGCGCTTTCCGACCGGCACGCGCCTCGCCGTCGTCTCGGTGAACGGCCGCCGTCCGGTGGCGCCCGACCGGCCGAGCTTCACCTTCTCCGCCAACTGGCGCATGTCCGGTTTCGGGGGCTGCAATCCGGTTGGCGCCGACTACCGGCGGCAGGGGCCGAGCGACATCCGTTTCGGCCCCCTGAACTTCGTCGAACGGCGCTGCGGCGGCGAGATCGACCGCCAGGAGCGCGCCATCTTCTGGGCGATCCAGGGCGCCAACCGCTGGCGGCCGCACGGGCTGCGCGGCATGACGCTCACCGGCGTGCGCGGCACCGTGACCTTCGAGCCGGCCTTCTGAGCCGATCAGGTCCGGGCCATGGCCATCAGCGGGGCATCGGCGGCCACATGCAGCCCGTCCGCGGTCCGGCTGATGTGGATGCGCCGGTCGTGGAAATTGGCCAGGGTCGAGCGGTGGCCGATGGAGACGATGGTCGCCTCCGGCAGCCATTCGCGGATGGTGCGGTAGAGGTTGGCCTCGCCGGCCTCGTCGATGGCGGCGGTCGCCTCGTCGAGGAACAGCCAGTCGGGCTTCGCCAGCAGGGCGCGGGCGAGGGCGAGCCGCTGCTGCTCGCCGCCCGAGAGGATCATCTGCCACGGCGCCTCCTCGTCGAGACGGCTTGCCAGGGCCGGCAGGTTGACCGCTTCGAGAGCCTTGACGATCTCGGCGTCCGAATAGGCCCCGCGTTCGGCCGGATAGGTGACCGCATCGCGCAGTGGCGCGAGCGGGAAATAGGGCCGCTGCGGCAGCAGCATGACCTCGGCGCCGTCGGGAACGCTGACCTGGCCGCTGCCATGGGGCCAGATTCCGGCGATGGCGCGGAACAGCGTCGACTTGCCCGAACCCGAGGGGCCGGTGACCAGCACGCTCTCGCCGCGGCGCACCGTCAGGTCCGGGGCCGCAACCAGCGGCTGGCCGTCCGGCAGCCGCACCTGAAGGCCGTTCAGCGCCAGCGCCTCGCCCGCCCGGGTGCCGGCAATGGCCGGCTCCGGCGCCAGTCGGGCCCGTTCCGCCGAGGCCTCGAAGGTCGACAGGCGGTCGATCACGGACTTGTACTCGGCGAGGTCGCGGTAGAGGTTGGTGAAGATCATCAGGGCGCCCTCCACGCGCCCGAAGGCCCCCGCCGTCTGGGTCAGCGCGCCGAGCTGGACGGCGCCGGAGAAATAGGCCGGCGCCAGCATGATGAAGGGGAAGATGACCGAGGCCTGGTTGAGGAACGAGGTGAACCAGGTCAGACGCTTGGTGTATTTCATATAGTCGAACCAGTTGGCGACCACGTTGGCGAAGCGCCGGGTCAGCCCCTCGCTCTCGGCCCGTTCGCCCTTCAGCAGCGCGATCTGCTCGTCATTCTCGCGCACGCGCACCAGACTGTAGCGGAAATCCGCCTCGTAGCGCTGGCGCTGGAAGTTGATGCTGATCAGCGCCCGGCCGATCAGGTGGGCGCAGACGGTGCCGAAGATCGCCACCAGCAGGGCGGCCCAGACGAGATAGCCGGGGATCGATTCGAGGTCGATGCCAGCGACATTGTATTTGAAATTGGCCGACAGGCCCCACAGGATCAGGACGAAGGCGTAGAGCGAGAGCACGGCCGCGAAGAAGCGGATGGCCAGTTCCAGCGTGCGCTCGGCGAACAGGCGCACGTCCTCGGCGATGCGCTGGTCGGGATTGTCGGCGGAGGAGCCCTTCAGCCGCATCCGGTAATGGCCACTGCCTTCCAGCCACTTGGTCGTCAGCCGGGCGGTCATCCAGCGGCGCCAGCGCATCTGGGTGTACTGGGTCAGGTAGAGCTCATAGACGGCCAGCACGATCCAGATGAAGGCGACGATGGTGAAGTAGCGCAGCTCGATCCAGAAGGTCGCCTCGGCCCGCTCCTGAAGCGCGGTGTAGAAGCGGTTGTTCCACTGGTTGAGCAGGACGGTTGCCAGAACCTGCGCGACATTGATGGCGAGCAGCACGAACAGCAGGACGTGGGCGATCCAGCTCTCGCGCACGCGCAGCGTCAGGCCGAAGGGCAGGGTCAGGGTGCCGGTGTCGCGCGTCTCGAAATAGGGATCGGCCAGCCTGGTGATCTGGCGGACCACCTTCAGGTGGCTCGCGCCGAAGACGATCAGCGCGAAGATCACCGACAGCAGGATGCTCGCCCGCGTGGGCAGATAGGGCTCCAGCGCCTCCGGCGTGAGGCCCGCTTCCTTGGCAACCAGCACGGCCAGCGAGGCCAGGTGCCAGGTCAGCAGGAAGCCGATCATCGCGCGGATCATCGTGGAGGCGGTGCGGACCGCGAGCGCCAGCAGGCCGGCCACGAAGCTCAGCCCGAAGACATAGACCGGAAGATCGTTCCAGCCGGAAAGGCGGCCGAGGGCGACGGCGGCTGCGGCAAGGAGCGCGGCAACGGCGATGGGCAGCATGTCGGATGACCTCGAAGCGGGAAAGGCCGGATGGAGGCGCTCCCGTCCGGCGCCTCCCGGGGCGGCCGGACCGGAGGCAAGGCAGGGGACTCAAGTGGGAACGGTGGCGAAGGCCCGGCGCAGGTCATCCTCGGTGACCAGCCGCATGGCCTTCAGGATCTTGACGGCCTCGGTGGGACGGCCGAGGCGCATGACCAGCACGACGGTCTCGGCATCGCCGCATTCCGGGTGGGAACAGGCGATCTCGCTGACCGTGACCCCGTCATCTTCCGTCAGGGCCAGCTGCGCGCGCACCAGCGCCGACAGGCGCCGCGAGGCGTCGGCGGTCTCGGGATCCTGTCCGCGGCGATGGAAGAAGAAGCGCGCCATGGTCCGCCTTGTCGGCAGGACTTATGGCCGATCCGTGGCAAAGCGCCAAGCTGGCCCGAACACCCCGCCGGTCTTCACGCGGAACTGATGGCCCCCGCCGCCGGCCAGCCACTGCGCAGGCGGGCGGCTGATCAGCCCAGGGCAAAGCCCTGCCCGGCCAGCACCTGATGGAAGCCGTCGGCAGCGAGGTAGCGATGCTCCTCCTCGCGCGGGCCGGTCAGCCGGTCGACCCGTTGGAGCGCCGCATCGACATGTCCGGGGTGGACCATGACCACAAGCCCGTCAGGCTGTCCTTCCAGGAAGCGGGGAAAGACGTCGGCAAAGCGCGCGCGGCCGAAGGCATAGGCGCCGGAAAAGGCCGGATTGACCGCCAGGCCCGCGGCCGCCGCCTCCCGGGTCAGGCCGGCCGAGAGCCCCTGGATCAGCCGCGCCTTGACGCCGTGGCCCGCCCCGCGCGGACCCGAGCACTGGCGCAGCCAGGCGCCGGGGGCCTGCCGGCGCGTGGCGGCAAGGACCATCTGCCGGATGCCGGGAAGGAGGTGGACATGCTGGTGGCCGTCAACGAAGTCGGGGGCGCGGCCGAAGGCCTCGCGGAAGGCGACGAACTGCGCCTCGATCTCGGCGGCGATGGCCGCCCCGTCGAGCAGCGCCGGGACAGGGCGGGCGGCAAAGGCGCGCAGCATGAGCGCGCCGAGGCCGCCGAAACGCCGCAGGCGCGGGGCCGTCAGTGGCGTGAGCCCGCCGGTCAGGGTCACGTGCAGGCCGATCTGGAAGCCCTCCGGGGCGACGGCCAGGAGGGCCGCCGCCTCCGCCGCGCGATGGGCGCCCGGCGTCATCACCGAGGCGGCGTTGAGCCGGCCCATCGCGGCAAGCTCCCGGATCGACCGGCTGACGCCGGGCGCAAGCCCGTAGTCATCGGCGCAGAGGATCAGGCGCTTCACGGCAGGGTCAGTCGATCCGGCCGGCGGCACCCGGCTGGTCCTGCGGCAGCGCCCCTTCGCTGGCCCGCTTGAGCACGCTGTCGCCGACGATATAGACCGGCCGGCCCTTCAGCTCCGACAGGATCTTGCCGATATATTCGCCGAGCACCCCGATCATCAGCAGCTGGACCCCGCCGATGAAGGTGACGGCGACGAAGATGGACGGATAGCCCGGCACCACATGGCCGAACACCACCGTCTCGACGACAATGACCAGCGCGTAGATGATCGACAGGGTGGCAAGCAGCGCGCCCAGCAGGCTGGCGATCCTGAGCGGCACGATCGAGAAGGAGGTCAGCCCCTCGATGGAGAAGGCCAGGAGTCCCCAGAAGCTCCACTTGGCCTCGCCCTGCCGGCGCGGCTCGGGCTCGTAGGGCACGCCGATCTGGCGGAACCCCACCCAGCCGGACAGGCCCTTGAAGAAGCGGCCGCGCTCGGGCAGCCGGCGCAGCGCCTCGGCCGCCCGCGGCGACAGCAGGCGGAAGTCGCCGGCATCGGGCGGAATCTTGTGACGGACGCCGAAATTGATGAGGCCATAGAAGGCATTGACGAACAGCGTGCGCAGCCGCGGCTCGTCGCGCCGATGCGCCTTGTAGGTGAAGACGACGTCATAGCCGTCGTCGAGCCAGCGCGAGACCAGGGTCTCGGCCACGGAGGTCGGGTGCTGGCCGTCGGCATCCATGAACAGCACGGCGCCGTGGCGGGCATGGTCGAGCCCGGCCATCAGGGCCGCCTCCTTGCCGAAATTGCGCGAGAAGGAAATGACCTGGACATCGGCACCTTCGGCCTTCAGGCCCTGGGCGACGAGGAAGGTTCCGTCGCGCGAGCCGTCATCGACATAGATGATCTCGACGGCAAGACCGCGCTTCTCCCGCAGCTGGCGCGCGAAGGCCAGCAGCCTGGCATGGGTATGCGGCAGGGCTTCGGCCTCGTTGTAGGCCGGTACGACGATGGAAAGGCCCGGGCCTGGGGTATCGGCACCGGGAAAGGCAATCACGCGCCCGTCACTCGTGGTCATCTGGTCAACGGCTCGCCGCCGCTCCCGAAAGGTTGGCTCATCTTGCACAGCTTCACGTCCGCGTGAAGGCATGGCATGGCGGCCTGGCTGCTTCATGACCGAAAAGCGTGTAGAGCACGGCCCCATGATGAACGGCAGACAACAGGACGGGCCGTCCGGCGGCGCAGCAGGGCCCCTGGCGCGTCTCCTCGCGCTGGTCCGCCGGGAAGCGCCGAAGATGCTGTCCTTCGGACTGATCGGCGTGGTCAATGGCCTCGTCAACTATGCCGTCACCGTGGGGGTGACGCTGCTGGCCCTGACGCCCCTCGGCCTTGCGGCCAGCGACGTGGCGCTGGGCGCGGCCAAGGCACTGGGCTGGGCGGTAGCGGTCAGCAATTCCTACATCCTCAACACCTGGTTCACCTTCGCCCGCGAAAGCGGCCGGCGCTTCGGGTGGGGCACCTATCTGCGGTTCGTAGCGTCAGGCACGGTCGGACTGGTGGTCGAGGTGGCGAGCTTCCTGGTCGCCGTGCGGGTGCTGCCGCTGGCGCTGGCAGCCATCGTGCCGATCGGTCTTGCCTTCCTGGCCAATTTCACCATGACGCGGCTGGTCGTGTTCCCCGGTTCCGGCGGTCACAGGCCTCCCGCCTGACGCCCCGAGCCGCAGTGATCCGTCCCTCTGCTGGCGCGTAACACGAAGGAAGCCCGCCAGGGCTTCCGGCCCTGTGACCCCTCCCGTCTGTCACCGGGCCGGGCGGCCGTCCCGCGCCCCCGGGGCGGCCGCCGGTTTCCGCCCCGTCGCATCGGGGGGCTTTTCTCTCGGCGCCGGATCGGGTCTGGTCGTCTCATCGCGATCCGTGAGAGCAGAGCCGATGAGCCCGTCCCCGCCCGACCGCCCCCTGCCGCGTCCGCGCAGCGATTTTGCCTGGTTCGCCCCGATCCAGACGCGCTGGTCCGACAATGACCAGTACGGCCACATCAACAACGTGGTCTATTACGCCTATTTCGACACGGTGGTGAACGCCTTCCTGATCCGCGAGGCGGGCCTGCAACCGGTGACGGGCCGCTGGATGGGCCTCGTCGTGGACACGCGCTGTTCCTTCTTCGCGCCGGCCAGCTATCCCGAGCCGCTGGAGGCGGGCCTGCGCTTTGCCGACAGCGGCCGCTCCAGTCAGCGCTACGAGATCGGCATCTTCCGGCCCGGCGGCCCGCAGACCCTGGCCCACGGCCATTTCGTCCATGTCTATGTCGATGCCCAGACGCGCCGGCCGGTGCCCCTGCCGGACAGCCTGGTTCAGGCCATCGCCCGCTTCGCGCGCTGATCGTCGCCGGTGGGACCGGCGCTGACGCCGGGGTGCCTGCGGCAGCCGGCCGCGGGCAAATGCTGATGATGCTTGAATTTCGCCACGACCTGCCGGCACAAGGTTGACGATCTGATTTGCCGCCCGGTCCGGTTCCGATGACGAGACGTTCCCCTGCCCGCCGGCTGTTTCCGGCCGCCCTGATGGGCAGCGTCCTGTGCATGCTGCCGGCCTTGGCCCACGGCCAGCAGCCATCGGCGCCCGCGGCCGTCGCAACCCCGCAGGGCACCCTGCCCTCGCCGACGCCCGAACCGGCCGCCCCGCAGGCCGCCGGTGCGCCGCCGCCCGCGGCCGGCCAGGCGGCCCAGCAGGCCCCTGCTCCCCGCCGCCCCGCTCCGCGACCGGCGGCCCCGGCGCGCGTCACCGCCATCTCGACCGATCCGCAGCCGACCTATGGCCCGCAGACGATCGCGCGCACGCGCGCCGCACTGGAGGCCTACCGCGTCATCGCCCTGCGCGGCGGGTGGGGCACGCTGCCCACCGAGACCCGGCTCAACCGGGGATCGCGCGGACCGCAGGTCGCGGCCCTGAAGCGGCGCCTCGCCATGGAGGGCGACCTTGCCCCCGGCGCCGCCATCGGCGACCTCTTCGACGAGGCGACCCAGGCCGCGGTGCAGCGCTTCCAGCAACGGGTCGGCCTCGTGCCCTCCGGCATCGTCGCCGCCGCCACCGTCCGGCAGCTCAACATCCCGGTGGAAACGCGCATCCGCGCGCTGGAGAAGTCGCTGGAGCGGCTGGCCGACAGCCGCTTCGCCTTCGGCCACCGCTACGTCATCGTCAACATTCCGGCGGCCGCCGCCGAGGCGATCGAGAACGGCGTCGTGCAACGCCGTCACGTCGTCATCGTCGGCAAGAAGGAGCACGCCTCGCCCCTGGTCGAGACGCGGCTGACCGTCGTGAACTTCAACCCGACCTGGACGATCCCGACCTCGATCATCCGCCGGGACATCATCCCGCGCATGCGCCGCAATCCGGCGACGCTGGCCAACATGCGCGTGCGCATTCTCGACCGATCCGGCCGGGAGATCGATCCATCGGCCATCGACTGGTCCACCGAGCGCGCCGTCAATTACACGCTGCGGCAGGATTCCGGGCCGGGCAATTCGCTCGGCCGGGTGCGCATCGACATGCCCAATTCGGAAGCCGTGTTCATGCATGACACGCCCTCGCGCCGGCTGTTCGCCTCCGACGCCCGCTCGCTGTCGTCGGGCTGCGTGCGCGTGGCGGACGTTACCGAGTTCGTCGCCTGGCTGCTCGCGCCGCAGGGCTGGACCCGCGAGCGCGTGGCCGCCGAGATGGACCAGCCGCAGCGGCGCGACGTGCGCCTTGCACCGGCCGTCCCGGTGGCCTGGGTCTATCTCACCGGCTGGGCGGCGGCCGACGGCACGGTGCAGTTCCGCGAGGACATCTATGGCTATGACCGGCCGGGGGCAGAGCCCGTGCGGGTCATTCGCCCGGCCGACCGGCCGGCGGGCGAGCCGGCGGCCATTGCCCCGCCGGTGCAGCGGGCCCCGGTGCAGCCGAACCCGTTCGAGGCCCTGCTGGGCGGTGCTCAGCGTCCGCGCGAACCCTCGCTCGACGCGCGCTACTGAGCCCGCCGTGCCGCTGCCAAACCGCGTCGATCCCTTCGGTGCCATCCACGCGGTCGCCGCGCGCGGCACGCGGTTCGGCAATCGCGGTGGGCGGTTCCACCGGCAGGACCGCACCCTCGGCCCGCGGCCCTGGGCCTCGCGGCAATGGATCTGCTGCGTGCTGGACTTCAGGGGGCGCCGGCGCGCGCCGCTGATGGGCGAGGGCTATACCGAATTGTTCTTCCTCGACGAGGTGACGGCGCTGGCAAGCGGCCACCGGCCCTGCTTCGAGTGCCGGCGAGCGGATGCCAACCGCTTTGCCGCCGCCTGGGCGCGCGCCAGGGGGATGACCGCGCCGCCGAAGGCCCCGGCCATGGATGCGGCGCTGCACGGCGAGCGGCTCGACGGCCGGGCGAAGCGGACCTGGCTGGCCAGCGCCGCGGATCTGCCGGACGGGACCATGATCGCGATCGAGGGCCGGGCGCTGGCCCTGCGCGGCGTGCAGGCTCTGCCCTGGAGCTTCGGCGGCTATCGGCCCGCCGTTCCGCGCCCGGCCGGCGCGGTCGCGGTGCTGACGCCGCCGACCATCGTGGATGTCCTGCGGGAGGGCTTCGCGCCGGCATGGCATGGCAGCGTGCAGGCGCAGGCGCCGGTGTGAGCCGGGGCCCGCCGCTCGGGGCTCAGAACAGCCCCTCGATCTGGCCCTCGGCATTGACGCGGATTGCTTCGGCCGCCGGCAGGCGCGGCAGGCCGGGCATGGTCATGATGTCCCCGCAGATGGCGACGACGAAGCCGGCACCCGCCGACAGGCGCACCTCGCGGACCGGCACGACATGGCCCTCCGGCGCGCCCAGCAGCGTCGGATCGGCCGAGAACGAATACTGGGTCTTGGCCATGCATACCGGCAGATGGCCGAAGCCGGCAGCCTCGAAGGCGGCGAGGTCGGCGGCGGCCTTCGGCGCGATCGCGACATCGGCGGCGCGATAGATGCGGGTGGCGACGGTGCGGATCTTGTCGGCAAGGCCCATGGCGTCCGGATAGAGGGGGACGAAGGCGGCCTTGTCCGTCTCGCACAGGGCGACGACGCAGCGCGCCAGATCCTCGGCGCCGGCGGCACCCTCCGCCCAGTGGCGGCACTGGACCGCCTCCACGCCGTAACGCTCGCGGCAGATCTCGGCGATCAGCCGATGCTCGGCCCCACTGTCGGTGGCAAAATGGTTGATCGCCACCACGACCGGCACGCCGAAGGTGCGCACATTCTCCACATGGCGGCCGAGATTGACGAGGCCGGCCTCGAGGGCGGCGAGGTTCTCGCGGGCCAGGTCCGGCTTGGCCACGCCGCCGTTCATCTTGAGCGCGCGCACGGTGGCGACGATCACGGCGGCATCGGGCTTCAGGCCGGCCAGGCGGCACTTGATGTCGAAGAACTTCTCGGCGCCGAGATCCGCCCCGAAGCCGGCTTCCGTCACCACATAGTCGGCGAGCTTCAGGGCCGCGCGGGTGGCGATCACCGAATTGCAGCCATGGGCGATGTTGGCGAAGGGACCGCCATGGACCAGGGCCGGCGAGCCGTCGATGGTCTGCACCAGGTTCGGCTTGAGCGCGTCCTTCAGGAGCGCCGTCATGGCGCCGGCGGCGTTGAGATCGCCGGCCGTGACGGGCCGGCGCTCGCGGGTATAGGCGACGACGATGCGCGCGAGCCGCGCCTCGAGGTCGGCAAGGTCGCTGGCCAGGCAGAAGCAAGCCATGACCTCGGAGGCAACGGTGATGTCGAAGCCGTCCTCGCGGGCAAAGCCGTTGGCCGCGCCGCCAAGACCGGCCACCGTCTGGCGCAGGGCGCGGTCGTTCATGTCGAGCACGCGCCGCCAGACGATGCGGCGCGTGTCGATGCCGAGCGCATTGCCCCAGTACACATGGTTGTCGAGGAGCGCGGCCAGCAGGTTGTGCGCCGAGGTGATGGCGTGGAAGTCGCCGGTGAAGTGCAGGTTGATCGCCTCCATCGGCAGCACCTGGGCCCGACCGCCGCCGGTGGCGCCGCCCTTGGTGCCGAAGACCGGGCCGAGCGAGGGCTCGCGCAGCGCGATCATGGCCCGCTTGCCGATCCGGTTGAGGCCATCGCCCAGCCCGACCGTGGTGGTGGTCTTGCCCTCGCCGGCCGGCGTCGGATTGATGGCGGTGACCAGGATCAGCCGACCGTCGGGGCGCGCGTCAAGACCGTCGATGGCGGCGAGATCCAGCTTGGCGATGTGCCGGCCGTAGGGTTCGAGCGCCGCGTCGGGAATGCCGGCCCGCCCGGCAATGGCGGCAATCGGCTGGAGGGTCGCCCGACGGGCGACATCAAGATCATGGGACATGAGGACGGCTGGCTGTCGGGAGGGCTGCAATTCGGACGGATGGCGGTGTTATAGAAGGGGCGCGGGTGAAGTCCACGGGCCGAGCCATGCACAGGATGCGGCGGCAGCGCGCCGGGAAGGATGGATGCACATGAACGAGGAGGCAGGTGGGGCAGCCCGCCTGATCGGCGTCGACTGGGGCACGACCTCGTTCCGCGCCGCGCTGATGGATGCCTCGGGCGCGATCCTGGACCGGGTGGCCAGCCAGGACGGACTGACCGCCGTCGAGAACCGGGCCTTCGAGGCCGCCCTGGAGCGCGCCATCGGTCCCTGGGACCGCGAAGGCCGATGGCCGGTGATCGCCTCGGGCATGGTGACGAGCCGCACCGGCTGGGTGGAGACCCCCTATCTGCCCTGCCCGGCCGATGCGGCTGATCTCGCCGCCGCCCTGACGCGGATGACGACGGCGAGCGGCCGTCGTCTCGCCTTCGTCACCGGCATGAGCTTCCGCCATGACGACGGCTCCCCGGATGTCATGCGGGGCGAGGAGACCCAGATCGCCGGCCTGCCGGAGCCAGGCGAGCGGCTCATGGTGCTGCCGGGAACCCATTCGAAATGGGCGCGGGTGCAGGATGGCAGGATCCTCGGGTTCCGCACCGCCATGACCGGCGATGCCTTCGCGGCGCTGAAGGACCACACGATCCTGCGCCTGACCGCGGCAAGCGCGGCGGGCGATGGCGAGGCCGCCTTCGCCGCCGGTGTCCGGATGGGCTTTGCCCAGGGCGGCGCAGGGCTGCTCGGCCGGCTGTTCCGGCTGCGCGCGGGCGTGCTGATGGGCGACTATCGGGCCGAGGAGACCGCCGAACGGCTGTCCGGCCTGATGATCGGCACCGAGATCGCCGAGGCACGGGACTTCGCGCCCGGCACGACGGGGGCGGTGCTCGTCGTCGGCGGCGCGGCGCTCGCCGCGCGCTATGCCAGGGCCTTCGCGGTGCTTGGCATGGAGGCGGAGACGGCCGACCCGGACGCTGCCTTCCGCGGCCAGTTCCGCATCGCCCGGCAGGCCGGCCTGGTGTGACCGCCTCTCAGAGCTGGGCGGCGCGGAACGTGTTGCAGGCCCCGACCTGGCCGCTCCTCAACCCGGTCATGAACCAGCGCTGGCGCTGCTCCGACGAGCCGTGGGTGAAGCTGTCGGGCACGACATAGCCCTGGGCGCGGCGCTGCAGCATGTCGTCGCCGATGGCGGCCGCCGTCTGGAGGGCCCCCTGCACGTCGCGCTCGTTGATGAAGCGGTAGCGCTGCTGGGTGTGATGGGCCCAGACGCCGGCGAAGCAGTCGGCCTGGAGTTCGACGCGCACCTGAAGGTTGTTGCTCTCCGCCTCGCTGCGGGCGGCGCGCTGGGCCTGCTGGACCCGTTGCAGCACGCCCATCAGGTTCTGCACGTGATGGCCGACCTCGTGGGCAATCACATAGGCATAGGCGAAGCGGCAGGCGTTCTCGTCGCCCTGGCAGCCGCGGAACCGGGTCGTCAGCTCGCGGAAGAACGAGGTGTCGAGATAGACCTTCTGGTCGTTCGGGCAATAGAACGGCCCCATGGCCGACTGGGCCGCGCCGCAGCCCGAGCGCGTCGCGCGCGTGAACATGACGAGGCCGGGCGCCTGATAGCGCCGGCCGGCCTCCTGGAAGATCTGCTGCCAGGAATCCTCGGTCGAGCCGAGAACAGCGGCGACGAAATCGCCCATCTGGTCGGTGGGACGGGAACCGGGCCCGCGCTGCGGGTTCGGGGCGGCCTCGCGCTGGACCTGCCGCACGCCGCCGGTCACCGCATCGTAGCCGCCGACCAGGACGGCCGGATTGATGCCGGTGATGTAGGAGATCAGGCCGACAATGATCATGCCGCCGATGCCGAGGCCCGCCGGACCGCCCGGCAGCGCGCCACCGCCACCGCCCCCGCGCCGGTCCTCGATGTTGTCGGACCGCCTCAGATCATCATAACGCATGGCCGCAATCCCGGTTGCCTGACACCATCATGCCGTCGGGTCACAGGCCCCGCAACTCCCAAGGCGGGACGGGGCTTTACTTGATGTTTACCTTAACAAATCCTGAGCATTTACAGTTTGGTGACAGAATAATTTCGGCCTGCGTCGATCCATTTAAGCATCCCTTTACCCTGCCCGGCCAATCTCGCGGATGCGTAGCGACACGTTGTTTTGCGTACCGAGTGCCGCCTCATGCCGCAGAGTTCGAACGGATCCGCCCGATCAGGTGCCCGCGTACGGGCGGTCCGTTCGCCGTCGCTCGCCCCGCAGGGCGGGACCGGCCTTGAGGACCGGATCATTGTCGGGGACTGCGTGGCCGCGCTGGCGGCGCTGCCGGCCCGGTCGGTGGACTTGATCTTCGCCGACCCGCCCTACAACCTCCAGCTCCAGGGCGAACTGCACCGGCCCGACGACAGCCGGGTGGATGCGGTCGACGACGCCTGGGACCAGTTCGAGAGCTTTGCGGCCTATGACGCCTTCACCCGCGCCTGGCTGACAGCGGCGCGGCGGGTGCTGAAGCCCGACGGCACGATCTGGGTGATCGGCTCCTACCACAACATCTTCCGCGTCGGCACGGCCTTGCAGGATCTCGGGTTCTGGGTTCTCAACGACGTCATCTGGCGCAAGGCGAACCCGATGCCGAACTTCCGCGGCCGCCGGTTCACCAATGCCCACGAGACGCTGATCTGGGCCTCGCGCGATGCGAAGGCCCGCTACACCTTCAACTACGAGGCGCTGAAGGCCGGCAACGAGGATGTCCAGGTCCGTTCGGACTGGTTCATCCCGCTGTGCACCGGCGAGGAGCGCCTGAAGGACGAGGCTGGCCGCAAGGTCCATCCGACGCAGAAGCCGGAGGCGCTGCTGGCCCGCGTGCTGCTCGCCTCGACGCGCCCGGGCGATCTCGTCCTCGACCCGTTCTTCGGCTCCGGAACCACCGGGGCCGTCGCCAAGCGCCTCGGCCGCCGGTTCATCGGGATCGAACGCGATCCCGCCTATGCGAGAGCGGCCGAGGCGCGCATTGCCGCCGTGGAGCCCCTGCCGGAGGCCTCGCTGGCGCCGTTCCAGACCCAGCGCGAGGCCCCGCGCGTCGCCTTCGCCGCGCTGGTCGAGCGCGGCATGATCGCCCCCGGCACCGTGCTGACCGACGAGAAGCGCCGCTTCCAGGCGGTGGTGCGCGCGGACGGGGCCCTGATGGCCGGGCCGCAGGTCGGCTCCATCCACAAGATCGGCGCCCTCGTCCAGGGCGCCCAGGCCTGCAACGGCTGGACCTTCTGGCACCTCAACGACAATCAGGGCCGGTTGTCGCCGATCGACGCACTGCGCGCGCGCATCCGCGCGGAGATGGGCGCGACCTGAACCGCGCCGCCTGCCGCCGGCAGGCCTGCGGACCTGATGTCGGTCAAAGGCAGTTGGCCTGCGATGCGGCATGGGGCAGTCTCTCGGTCCCCGGGAGAGTCTCATGCGGCTGCGACCCCTGATCATCCTCTTGGTGCTGGCAGCGCTCGTCGCCGGCGGTCTCTACTGGCGGCTCGGCCGCGGCCCGGAGGTGACCCTCACCGCCGTCACGCGCGGCACGGCGGCCGAGATCGTCTATGCCACCGGCGTCGTGGAGCCGGTCCGCTGGGCCAAGATGGCCTCGCTCGTGCGCGAGCGGATCGTCGAGCATTGCGCCTGCGAGGGCCGGGAGGTGAAGGCCGGCGCCATGCTCGTGCGGCTCGACGACCGGGAGGTGCGCGCCAATCTCGCCGAGCAGCAGGCCCGCCTCGCCCTCGCCCAGCGCGAGCTGGAGCGCGTCAGCGCCCTGCTCCAGCGCGGCGTGTCCACCCAGCAGGCCTATGACAAGGCAACCAGCGACCTGGCGCAGATCCGGGCGCTGGTTGCCGCCACCACCGAGCGCCTCGCCAACTACACGATCCTCGCCCCGCGCGACGGCATGGTGCTGCGCCAGGATGGCGAGGTGGGCGAGGTGGCCGATGTCGGGCAGATCCTCTTCCGGGTGGGCGACCCGCGCCCGCTGCAGGTGACGGCGGAGGTCGCCGAGGAGGACATCCCGCGCGTCGCCATCGGCCAGGCGGTGCTGCTGCGCACCGATGCCTTCCGCGACCGGCGGCTGGACGGCCAGGTGCGCGAGATCACGCCCATGGGCGATACCGCCACCAAGACCTTCCGCATCCGCATCGCCCTGCCCGACGACACGCCGCTGCATTTCGGCATGTCGGTGGAGGCCAACATCGTCACCCGCGAGGCGGAAGGCGCCCTCCTGGTGCCGAACGAGGCCATTGTCGGCGGGGCGGTCTTTGAGGTCGTCGATGGCCGGCTGGTGCGCCGGCCGGTCACCGTCGGCATCCGCGGCACGCGCCTGACCCAGATCACCGAGGGCCTTGCCGAGGGCGACCGGATCGCCGTTCCGGCCGAGGCCCGCTGGCGCGGCGGCGAGCGGGTCCGGGTGGCGCCATGACCCTCGTCCTCGACATTGCCGCGATCCATATCCGCGCCCGGATCCGCCAGACGGCCGTGGCGGTGGTGGGGGTTGCCATCGGCGTCGGCTTCTCGGTGATGATGGCGGCCCTGATGCAGGGCTCGCAGGAGGATTTCGTCCGCACGCTGGTCAATGCCATGCCGCATGTGGCGATCAACGACGAGCGGCGGGAGAACCCGCCCCAGCCGGCGGAGGCTGCCTTCGACACCGCCCAGATCCGGGGCCTCTTGCCGGCGACGCGCCGGCGCGGCATTTCCAACCCGATCGCCACCATCGCCTCGCTGGAATCCTGGGTGCCTGGCGCGGTGACGCCCTCGGTCCAGGCCCGCGGCATCCTGCGCTATGCCGGCAAGGACGTGACGGCGGCGATCATCGGCATCGACCCGCAGCGCGAGCCGCGCGTCTCGCAGCTCGTCAACCAGATGCGGCAGGGCTCGCTCCCCGCCCTCTACCGCGCCACCAACGCCATCATCCTGGGCGACCGGCTGGCCGAGAAGCTAGGCGCCCGGGTCGGCTCGAACATCTCCATGTCGGCTGGCACCGGCCGCGTCATCACCGGCCAGGTGGTCGGCCTGTTCCGCTCCGGCGTGCGCGCCGTGGACGAGACGCAGTCCTATGTCCTGATCAAGACCGCCCAGGTGCTGGCCGATCAGACGGGGCTGATCAACGAGATCCGCATCCGCCTGAACGACCCCATGATCGCCCGGCAGGTCGCCGAGCGGATCAGCGCGGATACCGGGCTGAAGGCGGTATCCTGGCAGGAGGCCAACGAGGACATCATGTCGGCCTTCGTGATCCGCAACGTCATCATGTACACGGTGGTCGGGGCCATCCTGCTGGTCGCTTCCTTCGGCACCTACAACATCATCTCCACCATCACCTTCGAGAAGAGCCGCGACATCGCCATCATGAAGTCGCTGGGGCTGAAGCAGGCCATCGTCCGGCGCATCTTCGTGGTGGAAGCGCTGGCCATCGGCGTGGGCGGAGCCCTGCTCGGCTGGGTTCTGGGCTATGCGCTGACCATCGGCCTCGGGTCGATCGAGTTGCGCACGGGGTTCACCGACGCAACGCGCCTGCCGGTGGTGGTGATGCCGCTGCACTATGCCCTGGCCGGCGCCGTGGCGCTCGCCTCCTCGGCCATTGCCGGCTTCCTGCCGGCACGCAAGGCGGCGCGGGTTCATCCGGTCGAGATCATCCGGGGCGCGACATGACCGCGCCGGCCGACGTCCCGATCATCGAGGCGCGCAAGGCCACCCGCATCCTGCCGGGGATCGTGCCGGTCACCCTGGTCGCCGACATCGACCTGTCGATCGGACACAGCCAGTTCGTGGCGATCACCGGGCCGTCCGGCTCCGGCAAGTCCTCGCTGCTCTACCTCCTCGGCCTGCTCGACGTGCCGACCACCGGCTCGATCTGGATCGGGGGTCAGGACACGGAAGCCATGGACGACGATCAGCGGGCGGCCTTGCGGCTGGCGACCCTCGGCTTCGTCTTCCAGTTCCATTTCCTGCTGCCGGAACTGACCCTGACGCAGAACGTGACGCTGCCCATGCGGGCGCTCGGCCGGCTGCCGCCCAATCAGATGATCGAGCGCGCCGAGGGCCTCCTGGAACAGCTCGGCCTGAAGGATCATGTCCGCAAGCGGCCGGACCAGATTTCCGGCGGCCAGCGCCAGCGCGTGGCGATCGCACGGGCGCTCGCCAACGATCCGCCCGTGGTCCTGGCCGACGAGCCGACCGGCAGCCTCGATTCGAAGTCCTCCGAACAGGTGTTCCAGATCATGCGCGATCTGGTCGACCGGGACGGCCGGACGGTGGTCGCCGTCACCCATTCCCTGGAACTGGCGGGACGGACGGACCGGCGGGTGCATCTGGTGGACGGCCGCATCGTTTCCGACCGGCTGCAGCCGCAGACCGCCGCCGCTTCCGCCTGACAGCGCGCGAGGCGAACCTCGAGGAGATCGCGATGACCGTGCCCATCCTGGCCATCACCCTGGCTGTCGCCCTGCCGCTGCTGGCCGCGACACCGGCGGGGGCGCAGCCGTCGGCAGGCGCCACGGCCGGGATCGAGGGCGCGGCACGCGCCTGCCAGCACGCCCTGCCGGCCGCCCGCCGCTTCGTCGGCCAGCCAGGACGGGTCGCCCAGCGCCGGTTCCGCGCGCCGCGCGGCGTCGCGGTGCGGGCCTGCCTGATGTGCACGCGCGACTTCCGGCCGAACCGCCTGACCTTCGGTCTCGACCCCGCCGGAACCGTTCGCTCGGTCGGCTGCAACTGAACCTCAGCGGTACAGCGTGTTCGGCAGCCAGAGTGCGACGGCGGGAAAGAGATAGACCACCGCCATGGCAACCACGACGAGGGCGATGAACGGCATCACGCCGGCGAAGATCTGGTTGATGGTCACGTGCGGCGGCGCCACGCCCTTCAGGTAGAAGGGCGCCATGGCCACCGGCGGCGACAGGAACGAGGTCTGGATGTTGAGCGCGATCAGGATGCCGAAGAACAGCGGGTCGATCTTGAAGGCATCCAGCAGCGGCAGGAAGATCGGCACGAAGATGACGATGATCTCCGTCCATTCCAGCGGCCAGCCGAGGACGAAGATGATGATCTGCGCCAGGATCATGAACATGACCGGCGACAGGTTCAGCGATTCGACGAAGGTCTTGATCGGCTCGTGACCGCCGAGAATGGCGAAGATGGACGAGAAGATGAACGAACCGACGAACAGCCAGCACACCATCGCCGAGGTGCGGGCGGTCAGGAACGCCGATTCCTTCAGCTTCTGGAAGTCAAGCGAGCGGTAGGCGGCGGCCAGCACCAGGGATCCGAGCGCGCCGACCGCGGCCGCCTCGGTCGGCGTCGCGATGCCGAAGAAGATGGCCCCCAGCACGCACATGATCAGCAGGGTCAGCGGGAAGAAGCTCCGGGCCAGTTCCTTGAACACCTGCTTGCCGAGGATCAGCAGCAGCATGAGCCCGACAGCCCCGCCCGACAGCACGACATAGGCCAGTTCGGACGGCACGTTGTAGGCGATGGTGCGGGGGGCGACGCCGGCGGGCGTCATCAGCGTGCGGACCGTGTTGAGGAACCATTCCAGGCCCAGCACGAGACCATAGAGGGCCGGCACCAGGGCGAGCACGATGACGACATACTTGACCAGGGCCGGCCAGTCCCGGGCGAAGTCGAAGCCGATCGGCGCGCGCTGGTCGGCCGGCAGCTTGGGCGCCAGTGCCGGGTTCAGGATGCAGCGCACGATCACGTAGAGGACATAGAGCGTGGCCAGCAGCAGGCCGGGGAAGAAGGCGCCGGCATAGAGCTTGGGCACCGAGACGCCGGCCGTTGCACCGTAGAGGATGAGCATGACGCTCGGCGGGATCAGGATGCCGAGGCAGCCACCGGCGCAGACCACGCCCGCCGAGAGCTTCTCGTCATAGCCGGCCCGCAGCATGGCCGGATAGGCCAGCAGGCCCATGAGCGTGACGACCGCGCCGACGATGCCGGTGGCAGTGGCGAAGATCGTGCAGGTGATCAGCGTGGTGACGGCGAGCGATCCCGGCAGGCCGCCGATGGCAAGCTGGACCGAGTTGAACAGGCGGTCGAGGATGTTCGCCCGTTCGATGATGTAGCCCATGAAGATGAACAGCGGGATGGCGACCAGCACATCGTTGGTCATCACCGAATAGGTGCGCTGGACCACGAGGGCAAAGACGATGTCGCCCTGCGCGAGGTAGCCGAACATGACGCCCAGCGCCATCAGCGTGAAGGCGATGGGGAAGCCGAGCATGATGAAGACGACGAACAGGACGAGCATGAGCACGCCGAGTTCGGGATTGCCGATGGTGAAGCCGAACATCAGGCTGCCCTCTGCGACCTGGCCGCCTCGGCCTGTTCGAGGATGACCTTTTCCAGTTCCTCCACGTCATGCAGACGCGGCGGCCATGCGCCCGTGCGGATGCACAGGACGCAGCGGACAACCTCGGCGAGGCCCTGGATGACCATCAGCCCGCCGACCAGGGGGATCAGCGACTTGAACGGGAAGACATAGGGACCGTTCGGGGAATTGGCCGAGCGCTCGAAGATGAACCAGGAGAAATTGGCGAAGGTGAAGCCGGCATAGCAGAGCGCCAGGATGCCGGGGAAGAAGAACAGGATGTAGAGAAGCAGATCGAGCCGGGCCTGCGTCACCGGGCTCCAGGTGCGGTAGAGGAAGTCGCCGCGCACATGGGCATTGCGGGCCAAGGCGTAGGGCCCGGCCAGCATGAACAGGATGCCGTAGAGCATGTAGCTGACATCGAAGGCCCACATGGTCGGGGCCTGCAGGATGTAGCGGGCAAAGACCTCGTAGCAGATGGCCACCGTGAGCACGACGATGGCCCAGGCAGCAGCCTTGCCGATGCGGGTGGAGACCTCGTCCACCGCGAACAGCAGGGCCTGAAGCCGGCTTGTATCCGTGCGGCGGATGGCGACCAGCGCGATGGCGGCGAGCACGGCCGCGAGCAGGCCGAGAAGGATGGCAAGGAAAACGGGATTGGGCGCCATGGCGGGATCCGGCGGATCGGTCGGGCGTCTGGCCGGCACTGCGGACCGCCGGCATGGGAAGGCCGGCGGCGGCAGCCGCCGGCCGCGGGGCGCCATGGGTTACGATGCCCCCAATAAGTGGTTTAAGGCCAAGTGGCGCGAGGGCGTGTTGATGCGCTCGAAGCCGACGGTGCGCTGCACCCAGGCCCGCTGGCTGTCGATCACCTTCTTGAAGAAGGCATTCTCCGCCGACAGGCGGGCCACCACCTTGTCCCATGCCTCGAGCTGGGCCTTGAGGATGGAATCCGGCGTCTTGACCACATTGACGCCACGGCTCCTCAGGACGGCCAGATCCTTCGAATAGCGATCGAGCGCCTTCCAGTACATGTCGGACGATGCGGACTCGGCCGCATATTTCAGCACGGCCTTCTGTTCGTTCGACAGGGCGTCGTACTTCGCCTTGTTGAAGATCACCTCGAAGGCCTCGGCGGCCTGATGATAGCTCTGCAGCATGTAGACCTTCGCCACGTCGGGGAAACCGAGGATCAGGTCCGACGAGGGATTGTTGAACTCGGCGCCGTCGATCAGGCCGCGCTCCAGTGCCGGGACGATCTCGCCGCCCGGCAGAATGGTGACCGCGGAACCCAGTTCGTTGAACAGGTCGGCCGCAAGCCCCACCGTGCGGTACTTCAGGCCGCGCAGTTCGCTCGCCTGGGTGATCTCGCGCTTGAACCAGCCGAAGGGCTGGCACGGCATCGGGCCGGTGAGGAACCCGACGACATTGACCCGCGTGATCTGGGTCAAGAGCTCGTTGTAGAGATCGTAGCCGCCGCCATAGTTCATCCAGGCGAGGAAGTTGTGCGCGTCCCAGCCGAACGAGGGCGGCGTGCCGAACAGGGAATAGGCCTTGTTCTTGCCGAACCAGTAGGCCGTGACCCCGTGACCGCCGTCGAGGATGCCGGCATGGACGGCGTCCTGCAGCTGGAAGGCGGGCACGACCGCGCCGGCGGCCAGAACCTCGAGCCGGAGCCGGCCGCCGGTCATGGCGTTCACGCGCGTGGCGTAGTCATTGCAGAATTCGTGGAAGATGTCGCGCTGCGGCCAGGTTGACTGGAAGCGCAAGGTCACCGTTTGCGCATTGGCCACGTTGGGGGCGGCCAGCGTGGCCGCGGCCGTCGTCCCTGCAAGCGCAAGGAAACGACGGCGATCCGACTTCGGCGGAGCCGAAGCATGTGTCTTGGTCATGGGGCGTCTCCTCTCGCGACACGGACCTTCTTGGACGGATCTTGCCTGTCGCCAGCAACAAAAACTGTCGTAGCGACGACAAACGTCAAGGGGCCTGCGGCGATCGGAAGCACACCGTTCCGTGACCTGACGGAAAAGCTGCTTCGTCCGGAGGGAAAAGGCGGCTCGTCGCCCCGCTTGATGGGGAAGGGCGCAGGGCCGGTTCACGCCCGCACCGTCGCAGCGCCAGCTCCGCCGGCGGCCAAGGCGTCATACCGGGCCTGCCAGCGAGAAGGGGCGCCCCGTGGCGCCCCATCCCGGATCGAAAAACACGATGCACTTGGTGCCGCCTGCGCGGCCGGGCTTGCCCGGCTCGCGCCACTTCAGGTGATGGGCGGCTTGTATGGACGTCCTCAGAAGTCCATGCCGCCCATGCCGCCGCCCGGCATGGCCGGGGCCGGGGTTTCCTTCTTCGGAGCCTCGGCGATCATCGCACCGGTGGTGATGAGCAGCGAGGAGACCGAAGCGGCATTCTGCAGCGCGGTGCGCACGACCTTGACCGGGTCGACGATGCCGGCATCGAACATGTCGACATACTGCTCGGTCTGGGCGTTGAAGCCGTAGGTCGCCGACTTCGACTCGAGGATCTTGCCGACCACGATCGAGCCCTCGACACCGGCGTTCTCGACGATCTGCCGGATCGGCGCCTCGATGGCCTTCAGGATGATGTTGATGCCGGCCTGAACGTCGGCATTCTCCGACTTCAGCTTCGACACCGCCGCCTTGGCGCGCAGCAGGGCAACGCCGCCGCCGGGAACGATGCCTTCCAGCACCGCCGCGCGGGTGGCGTTCAGCGCGTCATCAACGCGATCCTTGCGCTCCTTCACCTCGACCTCGGTGGCACCGCCGACCTTGATCACGGCCACGCCGCCAGCGAGCTTGGCCAGGCGCTCCTGGAGCTTCTCGCGGTCGTAGTCGGAGGTGGTCTCCTCGATCTGGGCCTTGATCTGGCCGATGCGGGCCTCGATGTCCTTCTTCTTGCCGGCGCCGTCGACGACCGTGGTCTTCTCCTTCTCGATCAGCACCTTCTTGGCGCGGCCGAGCATGGCAAGCGTCACGTTCTCCAGCTTGATGCCGAGGTCTTCGGAGATGACCTGGCCACCGGTCAGGATGGCGATGTCCTCCAGCATGGCCTTGCGGCGGTCACCGAAGCCGGGCGCCTTCACGGCCGCGACCTTCAGGCCGCCGCGCAGCTTGTTGACGACGAGGGTCGCCAGGGCCTCGCCCTCGACGTCCTCGGCGACGATCACCAGCGGCTTGCCGGTCTGGACCACGGCCTCGAGGACCGGCAGCATGGCCTGCAGGCCGGTCAGCTTCTTCTCGTGGATGAGGATGTAGGCGTCCTCGAGCTCCGCGATCATCTTGTCGGCATTGGTGATGAAGTAGGGCGACAGGTAGCCGCGGTCGAACTGCATGCCCTCGACGATGTCCACCTCGGTGTCCAGCGACTTGGCTTCCTCGACGGTGATGACACCCTCGTTGCCGACCTTCTGCATGGCGTTGGCGATCATCTCGCCGATCAGCGCGTCGCCATTGGCGGAAATGGTGCCGACCTGGGCGACCTCGGCCGAGGACTTGACCTTCTTGGCCGACTTCTCGAGCGTCTTGACGACCTCGGCGACGGCCAGATCGACGCCGCGCTTCAGGTCCATCGGGTTCATGCCGGCGGCCACGAACTTGGCGCCTTCCTTGACGATCGACTGGGCGAGAACGGTGGCGGTGGTGGTGCCGTCGCCGCCGAGGTCGTTGGTCTTGGAGGCGACCTCACGGACCATCTGGGCGCCCATGTTCTCGAACTTGTCGGCGAGCTCGATCTCCTTGGCGACGGTGACGCCGTCCTTGGTGATGCGCGGGGCGCCGAAGCTCTTCTCGATCACGACATTGCGGCCCTTGGGGCCGAGCGTCACCTTCACGGCCTCGGCGAGGATGTCGACGCCGCGCAGCATCTTCTCGCGGGCGTCCTGGGCGAATTTCACGTCCTTGGCAGCCATTGTGGCTAACTCCTTTGGATCCGGATGGGGTTCGGAACGGGCCGGCTTACTTGCCGATCACGCCCATGATGTCGCTCTCCTTCATGATGAGGAGATCGACACCGTCGATCTTGACTTCGGTGCCGGACCACTTGCCGAACAGCACCTTGTCGCCCTTCTTGACGTCGAGCGGGACGAGCTTGCCGGACTCGTCGCGGCCACCCGGACCCACCGCCAGGACCTCACCCTCCTGGGGCTTCTCCTTGGCCGTGTCCGGAATGATGATGCCACCCTTGGTCTTCTCTTCGCTCTCGAGGCGGCGGACGACCACGCGGTCGTGCAGCGGACGGAACTTCATGGGTCTTCGGTCCCTGGAATGAGCGGCGGAGGCCGCGGAATGTCGAGGCGGCCCTGCGGCCGGACTGTTAGCACTCACCTGAGACGACTGCTAACGATCGGCGCGGAGATAGGATCAAGCGGGAAAAGAGTCAAGAATGCCGTGGCCTATGGTTAAGCCGGCCGCGAGACCCCACATCGGCTTGACGTGACTTTCCTCGCGCCGGATCGTGACGCCATGACGACGCCGACCGCCTCGACACCCCCCTGCCAGCTGCCGGACGAGGGAACCCTCGCGCGGATCGGCCGCTCCTGCATCTGCTACCAGACCCGCATGACCGCCCATGCGGTGACGCGCGCCTACAACCGCGCGCTCGCCCCGCTCGGGCTGGAGGTGACGCAGTTCAACATCCTGGCGGCGCTCGCCGCCCGCAAATCCGGCTCGGTCACCGCGCTGTCGGATGCCCTGGCCCTCGACCGCACCACCATGACACGCAACCTGAAGCGCCTGGAGGCGGCCGGGCTGGTGCAGGTGACGAGCGGCCCCGGCCGGGCGGTGCGCCCCGCCATCACCGAGGCCGGCATCCGCCTGCTCGGCGCCGCCGTGCCGCTCTGGGAAGCCGAGCACGCCAAGATGGAAGCCGCCGTGGGCGCGGATGTCTGGAGCGCCACGCGCGACGGCCTGCGGGCCATCCGGCGCAGCCTGAAGGTCGGTGAGGCCTGATCGCCCGGCTTCCGGCTGTCGCCCCTGGCCCGACGACCGCTTCCCCGCAGCGGCGCCATTGACCCAGATGGCCCGGCCCGATTATCGTGCATATACACGATGAAGGAGCCTCCATGACTACCGCCTATGGCGTCGTCTCCCCCGCCGAAGCCACCAGCATGGATGGCATCGACTTCCTGAAGGCCATGCTCGCGGGCCGCTATCCGGCCCCGCCGATCGCCCGGGCCATGGGCTTCCTGCTGACGGACGTCGGCGAAGGCCTTGCCGTGTTCGAGGGCACGCCCACGGCCGATTTCCTCAACCCGCTCTCGACCGTCCATGGCGGCTGGGCGGCGACCATCCTCGATTCCGCGCTCGGCTGCTGCGTCCACAGCCTGATCCGCAGGGGGCAGGCCTACACGACCGTGGAGATGAAGGTGAACTATGTGCGCGCCTTGCTGCCGGATACGGGCCCCGTGCGCTGCGAGGGCCGCGTCATCCATGCCGGCTCGCGCATCGCCACCTCCGAGGCAAAGCTCACCGATGCGAAGGGCCGGCTCATCGCCCACGGCACCGAGACCTGCCTGATCTTCGAGGCTCGCCCGCCGGCGGCGGCCTGATGGTCCCGAAGGATCGCGGAGGGCCGCCAGGTCAGGACCATGAAAGGCGGACCGCCGGGCGGGGCTATCGGCGCATCACGGCCAGGCAGGCGCCGATGATCAGCGCCGCACCGGCCCAGGTGGCAAGGCCCGGCACCTCGCCGAAGAAGGCGAAGCCGAATCCGGCACTCCAGATCAGCGCGGTATATTCGATCACGCCCAGCGGGCCGGCATTGGCATGCTTGAAGGCCCAGATGATGCACAGATGGCCGGCAAGGCCGAGCGCCCCGATGCCGAGGAACAGGATCCAGGAGCGCAGTTCCGGCACCTCCCAGACCGCCCAGGCGAAGGGCGCGATCAGGATCAGGGGAAAGAGGTTCTGGAACAGGATGATGAGGCCGAAGGGATCGGTCTGCGCGCGCTTTCGCAGCAGCACCAGGTTGGCGGCATAGGCGAGCGCCGAGCTGACGGCGGCGGCGATGCCGAGCGCCCTCACCAGGTCGAAGACGCCGCCGCCGATCTTGCCGGCCACGATCACCGTCATGCCGACGAAGCCGACCACGATGGCGGCAAGAACCCTGGCCGGGATCGGCTCCTTGAGAATCCAGGCTGCCAGGATCGCCAGGAACAGCGGCGACAGGAAGGTGAGCGTGATCGCCTCGGCGAGCGGCAGCGTGGCGAGCGCGTAGAAGAACAGGAAGGCGGTGATGACCACCAGCACGCCGCGGATCAGATGCGCGCGCATCATCTCGCGGGTCGGCGCGCTGGGCCGGTCCCACAGGACATAGAGGATCGCCCAGGGCATGCCGCAGGCATAGCGCATGAACACGATCTGCGCCGTCGGATGGGCGGCGGCCACCGACTTGATGAGCGCATCCATGGCCGAGAGCAGGAAGATGCCGAGAGCCGCCACGAGGAAGGGCAGCGCCGGACGCAGGGCGGGGGCGAGGGTCATGCGGTCTCGGTCACGGGAATAGCCAGCGCAGGGCGCGCCCTGCAGGGGAACTTGAGGCCGGCGCCAGCGCCTGGGGCGGGCCCGGTCGGGACGGTGGCGGCGAGGGCGACGGGGTCGCCGCGGCGATCGGTAACGACTGTGACGGCACGCATCAGCGTTGGCTATCGTTCCGCTGCCCGCCTGAACAGGGGCGCCGCGCGGGGCGCCCATGCGAAAAGCACTGCGGAAAAAAGCCGCCGCGGCAGGCCGCGACGGCTTGAGGAGGCCCCGGGGAGAGCGAGGGGACGGCCGGCCCGGGGCAAACGGGGGATCGGCAGGGGCGCGACGGACGGGTCCGGCGCTCAGCCGCAAACCACCGGCTTCGGCAGCCTGTCCGTCGCCTCGGGAACCAGCGAGGGCGCGCGGGTCACGGCCACCAGTCGACGATGGCGGGCCCGTTCGGCGGCGCGGGCCGCGACCACCGCCGTCGGGTCCCCGAAATAGCCGGCGGCCGCGGCATCGCGCAGGTCGGCGCGCGTCAGTCCGATGTCGGACAGCGCGGCCTCGTCCATCGCGCAGAGCAGGCGGTAGTCCTTGCGGGCCTGATACCAGTTGCGCAGCGCCATGGCCTTCGGGCGCACGAC
Organism: Phreatobacter sp.; assembly: GCA_046295035.1. Taxonomy (GTDB): domain Bacteria; phylum Pseudomonadota; class Alphaproteobacteria; order Rhizobiales; family Phreatobacteraceae; genus Phreatobacter. The sequence continues at coordinate 9,588 of JBKBOA010000013.1, read as the reverse complement.
CCGCGCCACCGTGGACAGGACGGAGCTGAAGGTGTCGGCAAAGGCGGTCATGGCGGTCTCCTGGTGACATCGGGCGGACCGGCAGGCGTCACCATCCGCCCGCGCCCGAAGGTGCGGCCGGCGACGGGCTGTCCCGTCCTGTGGTGTCACGTGCCGATGGAAGCACCATGCCAGAAAGCGATTGATCATTGTAGCGAATGTTTTTAATCTCCCTCATCAGAATTGATGATGATTTTCTGACGGGGGCTGACATGGCCGTTCTCCTCGACATCGACCAGCTGCGGACCTTCATGGCCATCGCTGATACCGGCAGCTTCACCCGGGCTGCGGATGTGGTGTTCAAGACCCAGTCGGCCGTCTCCATGCAGATGAAGCGGCTGGAGGAGCGGATCGGCAAGCCGCTGTTCGAACGGGACGGGCGCGCCTCGCGCCTGACCGAGGACGGCGAGCGGCTGCTCGACTATGCCCGCCGTATCGTCAAGCTGAACATGGAGGCGGTCTCCGCCTTCTCGGGCGCCGAACTGACCGGGCGCGTCCGGCTCGGCGTGCCGGACGACTATGCCGACCGCTACCTGCCGGAGATCCTGGCGCGCTTCTCCCGCTCCAATCCGCGGGCGGAGGTGACAGTCGTGTGCGAGCCCTCGCCCATGCTGATCGACAGGGTCAAGGCCAACGATCTCGACATCGCCATCATCACCCATTGCGCCCAGCGCGAGCCGGCGCTGGTGTTCCGTCGCGAGCAGCTGATGTGGGTGACCTCGGCGCGCGCTTCGGTGCATTGCGAGGATCCGGTGCCGCTGGCGGTGGGACGCCCCACCTGCGACTGGCGGCGCGCGGCGACCGAACGGCTCGATTCGGCCGGGCGGAGCTACCGCATCCTCTATGCCAGCTGGAACTCCACCGCCGTCGGCGCGGCGGTCATGGCCGGACTGGCCGTGTCGGTGCTGCCGGAATCGGCGCTGCGGCCGGGCATGCGCGTCCTGCAGCCTTCCGACGGGTTCCCTCCCCTGCCATCGGTCTCGATCGCGCTGCTGCGCAATCCGCACGAAATGTCCCAGCTGGCGGAGGCGCTGGCCGACCATGTCGTGTCCAGCCTCGACAACCTGACCGAGCACGCCCAGGCGGCGGAATAGCGCCCCGGACAGCGGGATCCTCGGACCGGCCGGGCCGGATGCGCCTTGTGCAGGCCATCTCGCCTCGGCCAGGCGATGCGCGTATGGTCCTCGATCACGCGCCGCGCCTTCCGGACCCCGCCACCTCATGGATTCGCCTGCCTCCGCCCTCGCCGCCCGCCATCGCGCCGCGCGCGCCCCCCTGGTCGACCCCGCCCGCCTGAAGCGTGAGCTTGCCGCCATCCATGTCAGCGCGGGCAATACCTCGCAGGCCCGCTCGGAGGTGGTCCAGGTGCTCAAGCGCGCCCTCGCCGAGGCGCGCGCGGCGGCCGAGACGCAGCTGATCGAGGATGCCGACGGGCGCGCCTGTGCCGAGGCGTTGTCGGCCTTCCAGGACAGCGTGATCCGCGCCCTGTTCGACTGGGTGCGCACCGCACTCTATCCCTCCGACAATCCCTCCTCCGGGGAGCGCATGACGGTGGTGGCAACCGGCGGCTATGGCCGCGGCATGCTGGCCCCCGGCTCCGACATCGACCTGTTGTTCCTGCTGCCCTACAAGCAGACGGCCTGGGGCGAGAGCGTTGCCGAGGCCATGCTCTATTGCCTGTGGGACATGGGGCTGAAGGTCGGCCATGCCACCCGCTCGGTGGACGAATGCGTGCGCCAGGCGCGCGCCGACCACACGATCCGCACGGCGCTGCTGGAGGCGCGCTTCCTGCTCGGCGACCGCACGCTGTTCGACGAGCTGGAGAAGCGCTTCGACGCCGAGGTGGTGAGGGGCACGGTGGCGGATTTCGTCGCCGCCAAGCTCGCCGAGCGCGACGAGCGCCACCGCAAGACCGGCGCCTCGCGCTATCTGGTCGAGCCCAATGTCAAGGACGGCAAGGGTGGCCTGCGCGACCTGCACACGCTGTTCTGGATCGCCCGCTACGCCTATCGCGTCAAGACCGACGAGGAACTGGTCAGCAAGGGCGTGTTCACCCGGCGCGAGGCGCAGATGTTCCGCCGCTGCGAGCGCTTCCTGTGGACCGTGCGCTGCCACCTGCACTTCCTCACCGGCCGGCCGGAGGAGCGCCTGTCCTTCGACCTGCAGCGCGAACTCGCCCCGCGCCTCGGCTACAGGGGCCATGCCGGCCTCGTCGATGTCGAGCGCTTCATGAAGCATTATTTCCTCGTCGCCAAGGATGTCGGCGACCTGACCGCCATCCTGTGCGCGGAGCTGGAGGAGCGGCACGAGAAGCCGGCCCCGGTGCTCGACCGGTTCATCGCCCGGCTGAAGCCGAAGACCCGTCGCGGGTTCAAGGAAAGTACCGACTTCCAGATCGACCACGACCGCATCACGGTCTGCGACGAGGAGGCCTTCGCGCGCGATCCCGCCAACATGATCCGCATGTTCTGGCTGGCCGACCGCTACAATCTGGCCCTGCATCCCGACGCCGTGCGGCTGCTGACCCGTTCGCTCAAGCTCGCCGACGAGACGCTGCGCGCGGACCCGACCGCCAACCAGCTGTTCCTGGCCATCCTGACCTCGGCCAACACGCCGGAGATCGTGCTGCGGCGGATGAACGAGGCGGGCCTGCTCGGCCGGTTCGTGCCGGATTTCGGCCGGGTCGTGGCGATGATGCAGTTCAACATGTACCACCACTACACGGTGGACGAGCACCTGCTGCGCTGCATCGGCATGCTCCACCGCATCGAGCACGATCCCCGGCCCGAGGACGGACTGGCCGCCGATCTGGTCAAGTCGATCCAGCCGCGCAACCGCGACCTGCTCTATGTCGCGCTGTTCCTGCACGACATCGCCAAGGGGCGGCCGGAGGACCATTCGGTGGTCGGGGCGCGCGTCGCCCGCCGGCTGTGCCCCCGCTTCGGCCTGACCAAGGCCGAGACCGAGACGGTGGCCTGGCTGGTCGAGCATCATCTCGACATGTCGACCATCGCCCAGTCGCGCGACCTCGGCGAACGCAAGACCATCGAGACCTTCGCCGGCATCGTGCAGTCGCTGGAGCGCATGAAGATGCTGCTCATCCTGACCACCGCGGATATCATGGCGGTGGGGCCGGGCGTGTGGAACGGCTGGAAGAGCCAGTTGCTCAAGACGCTCTATTACGAGACCGAGCCGGTGGTGACCGGCGGCTTCTCGGAAGTGAACCGCTCGCGGCGGGTCGAGCTGGCGCAGGAGGAGTTCCGCCGCGCGGTGTCCGAGCGGCTGCCGCAACTCAAGGGCCCGGCGCTGGAGGCCTATATCGCGCGCCACTACATGGCCTACTGGCTCAAGGTGGATCTGGCCACCAAGATCGAGCATGCGCGCTTCCTGCTCGAGGCCGAGGCGTCCGGCCAGACCCTGGCAACCCGGGTGGATCTCGTCGCCGGCCAGGGGGTGACGCATCTCACCGTGCTCGCCCCCGATCATCCGCGGCTCCTGTCGATCATCGCGGGGGCCTGCGCGGCGGCCGGGGCCAACATCGTCGGCGCCCAGATCTACACGACCACCGATGGCCTGGCTCTCGACACCATCTCCATCACCCGCGGCTTCGACCGCGACGAGGACGAGGAACGCCGGGCGCGGCGCATCGCCGACGGGATCGAGAAGGCCCTGCGCGGCGAGATCCGGCTGGGCGAGGCGGTGGCCGCAGCGGCCCGCAAATCACCGAGCCGTCACCGTTCGCGCACCTTCCGCATTGCGCCGGAAGTGTCGATCAACAACACCTGGTCGACCCGCTACACGGTGATCGAGGTGGCCGGCCTCGATCGCCCGGGGCTCCTGCACGACCTGACCTCGGCCCTGTCGCGCCACAGCCTGAACATCGCCTCGGCCTATGTGGCCACCTTCGGCGAGAAGGCGGTGGACGTGTTCTACGTCACCGACCTGATGGGCGCGAAGATCCAGTCGGCGCAGCGGCAGGCCGCCATCCGCAAGGTGCTGACCTCGGTGCTGGAGGACGAGGGCGAGCGCTGAACGCCGGCAGCGTGCAAGCCGGTTCATGGCGCCGTCCAAGCTCAGTCCAGGAACGCGCGATGGCCTTCGCCGCGGGCGTCGAGCACGGACAGGCGCTCGCGCAGGCGTCGTTCGGTATCGGTGAGGCGCGCATGCAGACGAGCCTCCGCACTGTCCGGCTGGATGCCGGCGGCGTCCGATTCCAGCAGGATGCGCATGGTCCGCACCCGCGCCAGCAGCGCGGCCACCAGCGCATCGGCGACCAGGCCGAGGGCGTCGCCCTCGGGCAGGGTTTCCACCGACAAGAGGTCGGACGCTGGCGCCGTCTTGGCTTCGGTCATGCCACCACTGGTAGCAGGGAGACCTTTATGGAACGGAAACGTGAGGGCCGGCACCGGCGCGACCAAAGCGTTTACCTTGACGGATGATGAAGGCCGGCCACGCCGCTGCCTTAACGGCCCCTTCATTGCGCCGGTTTTAGCTCCCACAGACGGGGGCCGGCATCGGCGACGGCGACGGGAGCGATGGGACGCAGCCGCAGGGGCAGGGACGAACGGATCGAGCCGCGCTTCGGCACCGCGCGCGGCGGAATGGATCTGCGCGCCCATCCCGATGACCGACCCTGGGTGGCGGTGGCGGCGCCCGAACGGCCGAGCCCCAAGGTGCGCGGCGAGCCCGCCCCGAAGCCGGCGCGCAGCGAGCGCAGGCGGGAGAGCGGCCGCGATCCCGAGGAGCGAGGCCGGCAGCGCCGCAGGCGGCGCGGCCTCCTCGGCACGCTGGTCGTCTGGGGCCTGACTGCCGCGGTCTGGATGCTGATCCTGGCGGCCGGCGTGGTGGCCTGGTATGCGGCGCACCTTCCTCCCACCCACGCGCTGGAAGTGCCGCCGCGTCCGCCGAACGTGGCCATCGTCGCCGCCGACGGCGCGGAACTGGCCAATCGGGGCGATACCGGCGGGGCCGCCGTGCCGCTGCGCAGCCTGCCGCGCCATGTCCCCGATGCCCTGATCGCCATCGAGGACCGGCGGTTCCGCTCGCACTGGGGCATCGACCCGGTCGGCCTCGTGCGCGCGGCACTGACCAACCTCACCAATCGTGGCGTCCACCAGGGCGGCTCGACCCTGACCCAGCAGCTGGCCAAGAACCTGTTCCTCACGCAGGACCGGACCATGGGCCGCAAGATCCAGGAGGCGATCCTGGCGCTCTGGCTGGAGAGCAACTATTCCAAGGACCAGATCCTCGAGCTCTACCTGAACCGCGTCTATTTCGGCGCCGGTGCCTATGGCATCGAGGCGGCGGCGCGCCGCTACTACGACAAGCCGGCCGCGGCCCTGACCCTCCAGGAGGCGGCGGTGATCGCCGGCCTGGTCAAGGCGCCCTCGCGCCTTGCACCCACCCGCAATCCGGAGGCCGCGCAGGCGCGGGCCCGCCTCGTGCTGGCCGCCATGGCCGAGCAGGGCCTCATCACCGACCAGCAGTTCCGCGCCGCCAGCGCCGATCCGGCGCGCACCAGCCGCACCGCGCAGTCCGGCTCGATCAACTATGTCGCGGACTGGATCATGGACCTGATCGACGACTATGTCGGCAAGGTCGAGACCGACATCGTGGTGGAGACGACCATCCTGGCGCCGGTGCAGCAGGCCGCCGAGGCGGCGCTGCGCGAGACGCTCGCCCGCGGCGGCCAGCGCTACGGCGTCGAGCAGGGCGCGGTGGTGGTGCTCGACACGGCCGGCGCGGTGCGGGCCCTGGTCGGCGGCCGCGACTATGCCCAGAGCCAGTTCAACCGGGCGGTCGCGGCGCGCCGCCAGCCGGGTTCCGCCTTCAAGCCCTTCGTCTATCTGGCCGCCCTCGAACGCGGCCTGACGCCCGACACGATCCGCTCCGATTCCCCGGTTCAGGTCCATGGCTGGCGGCCGGTGAACTACACCCGCGACTATCGTGGCGATGTCACGCTGTCGCAGGCCCTGGCCGCCTCGCTCAACACGGTGGCGGTGCGGCTCGGCCAGGAGGTGGGACCGCGCGCGGTGGTGCGCACCGCCCAGCGGCTCGGCATCGGCTCCTCGCTCGCCGCCAATCCGTCCATCGCGCTCGGCACTTCGGAAGTGAATCTCCTCGAGCTGACCGGCGCCTATGCCCCCTTCGCCAATGGCGGGACCGGCGTCGTGCCGCATGTCATCACGCGCATCCGCACCGCCTCCGGCCGCGTGCTGTTCCAGCGCCCGCCGCTCGACCTCGGCCGGGTGATCGAACCCCGCCATGCGGCCATGATGAACGCCATGATGAACCAGACCACCGTCTCCGGCACGGCGCGCTCGGTGCGCCTGCCCGGCTGGATCGTCGCCGGCAAGACCGGCACCAGCCAGGAGTTCCGCGATGCCTGGTTCGTCGGCTATACGGGCCGCTTCATCGCCGGTGTCTGGCTCGGCAATGACGACGGAACGCCGACCCGCCGGCTGACCGGCGGCGGCCTGCCCGTCGATGTCTGGAACCGGGTGATGGCGGAGGCGCACCGCGACCAGCCGATCATCGACCTGCCGGGCAACTGGCGCTCCTATGGCGTTCCCGACCGGATCCTGCCGGGCGAGGCCCTCGACCAGCCCATGGCCATGACGCCGACCGATGGCCGGCGCGCGCCCGCGCGCCCCCTCGCCGAGCCGGAAGACCGCAGCGCCGTGGTCCGCCCGCAGCCCGGCACCGGCCTGTTCGACCGTCTGTTCAGGTAGCGGCCTTCGCCTTCAGGCGGCGGGCGACCACCATGGTGCCCGGCAGTTCGGCGAGGCCCGGCCCCGGCAGGGCGACCACATCGGCCGCCTCGACCACGCCGCCGCACTGGCCGCAGGTGACGCGTGGCTTCAGGTCGCCCCCGCAGGTCCGGTGGACGAAGTGCAGGGGCACGCCCTCGCGCGGGCGCACCCAGCGGTCGCCCCAGGCGGCAAGCGCCAGCAGCACCGGCACCAGTTCCTTGCCGGCGGGCGTCAGCACATAGTCGTGGCGCAGCGGGCGCTGGCTGTAGGCCCGCTTCTCCACCACGCCGCTGCCGACCAGCCATTTCAGGCGACGGGCCAGCAGATTGCGCGACATGCCGAGATCGGCCACCAGATCGTCGAACCGGCTGACCCCGAGGAACAGGTCGCGCAGGATCAACGGTGTCCACCAGTCTCCGATGACCTCGAGGCTGCGGCCGAGCGAGCAGCGCATGTCGGCAAAGCTGATTCGGTCCATGGCACGATGCTTTTCGGTTTCGTCATTGCATGCAATGCCCGGCGCCCGACCCCGGAACCTCCGGCCGCGGCAGCGTCATCACGATCTTGCGATGCAACGGCGAGGGCCCATATGGACTGGGCCGGCAAATGACCATCGGCCGGGCGTGAAGGGGAGGCCCATGCGCAGGATCGTCTTGATCGCCGCCTTGTCCGGCACCGTCCTCTGGACCCTGATGGTGCTGGCCGGCTGGGCCATCGTCTCGTTCCTGATCGGCGAGGTCGCGGCCAGCGGCGCGGCGCCGGGCTTTGCGCCCGAGCCGATGACCTTCGCCTGGTTCGCCGGCAAGCTTCACACGCTCGGCGCCGTGGCGGTGTTCGTCGGCTGGCTGGTCGGCGTGGCGATGATGACGGGCACGGCCTGGCTGGTGAGCCGCATTGCCGGCTGGCGCGAACCGCGCGTGCTGCCGCGCCCGCGCGGACAGGGCTCGTCCTTCCCTTCGACCTTTCCCGGGCCTGGCGGACCGCCGGGCGGCCGGCCGCGCATGCGCTGATCAGGCGGCGTCCGGCTGCGCCTCCGGTCGCGCCCGGGCGAAGGCATCCAGCTTCAGGCAGGCTTCGGTCACCGCGGCAAGGCGCGGGAAGTCGTCCACCGGCACCTTGAACCGCCAGGCATTGACCATCTGCGGCACGATGCACAGGTCGGCCAGGGTGACCTGCGCGCCGAAGGCATAGGGACCGGGCGCGATCATCCGCTCGAGCGCGGCAAAGCCGTCGCGGACGAAATGGGCATACCAGCCGTCCACAACCTCCTGCGGCGCACCGACCACGGATCTGAGGTAGGCGAGCGTGCCGCTGTTGTTGAGCGGATGGATGTCGCAGGCGATCACCTGGGCGGCGGCGCGGACCCGGGCGCGGGCCAGGGGATCGGCGGGCAGGAGCGGCGGCTCGGGAAAGGTCTCGTCGAGCCAGTCGATGATGGCCAGCGACTGGGTCAGCACCTGCGTCGATCCGCCGACGACCACCTCCAGGGCCGGCACCCGGCCCTGGGGATTGACCGCACGGTAGCTCGGCTTCTTCTGCTCGCCGCCGTCGCGCACCAGGTGGATGGGCACGCTGTCATAGGCGAGGCCCTTCAGGTTCAGCGCGATGCGGACGCGGAAGGCGGCCGAGGAGCGGAAATAGGTGTAGAGACGGAGCGTATCGATCGGCATGACGCCCTCACCGGTGTCCATGCCAGTCTAGCCGCGGCGGGGCCCGTGGGAAGCTCCGATGCCCGGCAAGCTATTCGGGATCGGCGCCGCCGGTCTGGCTCAGCAGGGTCTTGGCCCTGCTGATGAGCCGGCCGATCAGCGCGTCCAGATCGTCGCGCGGGCCGGCCTCGATGCCGTCGAGGAGCTGGCGCTCGAACTCCAGCGCCACGGGCACGAGATCATCGTAGATGGCGCGCCCCTCGGTGCTCAGCGCGAGGAAGGATTCGCGCAGGTCCTGCCGGTTGGCGCGCCGGGTCACCAGCTTGCGCCGGGTCAGCGTCGCCACCGCCCGGGAGACCTTGGTCTTGTGCATGTGGCTGTGCAGGCCGATGTCCTTGGCCGTCATGGTGCCGAACTGGCCGAGCGTGGCGATGATGCGCCATTCGGGAATGCCGAAACCATAGCGGCGGCCATAGAGGCCCGACAGGGCCTGGCTGACGGTGGAGGCCAGCACGTTGAGGCGATAGGGCAGGAAGCCCTCCAGTTCCAGCCTCAGCCTGTCGTCCCGGCGGTCGTCGCTCGCCCGACCGTCCATGTCATGCCCCCGGTGCATGTCCCGTTCCCGGACTTGATATGACGTGCCGCGTCACTTTGCAACGCAACATTCGATACAATGCTCGTATAGGTCGCATGGCCAACTGGTCTCTGGCCAATTGGCATCCGAAGGGGTTTGATAACGTGCCGGCTACCGCAGCCGAAGATAAAATGACACGCTGTTGCCGGGGCGCGCCGCCATGAAGCTAGCATCCCTCAAGCACGGCCGCGACGGCCGTCTGGTCGTGGTCTCGCGGGATCTGACCCGGGCGACGGACGCCTTCCCGGTGGTGGCGACGTTGCAGCAGGCTCTCGACGACTGGGCGCGCGTCAGCCCGCGGCTCGCCGATCTGGCCGAGCAGCTCGACCATGGCTCCGTGCCCTCGTTCCGCTTTCACGAGCATGACTGCATGAGCCCCTTGCCGCGCGCCTACCAGTGGGCCGACGGCTCGGCCTATGTGAACCATGTCGCCCTCGTGCGGCAGGCGCGCGGGGTGGAGATGCCGCCCTCGTTCTGGACCGATCCGCTGATGTATCAGGGCGGCTCGGATTCC
>JBKBOA010000012.1:0-61030 GCA_046295035.1 Phreatobacter sp. | reverse complement strand
GGACATGGGGCCTCGACGGAACGGGCAACAATGACAGAATGTCACGCTATAGTGACATCGCGATCCGCGGGCAAGCAACGGGCCGGTCGGGCGCGTCTCACAGCCCGTAGAAGCGGGCCAGCCCCCATTGATAGAGGGCGCAAGGGACGAGGGGACGGATGCCGACCAGCAGGCGCTGGGCACGCGGGCCGACCACGTGGCGCGGACCGCGGGTGCGGCCTTCCACGAGGGCGGCAATGCGCGCGGCGACCGCCTCAGCAGCGATGCCGGCGCGCTCCTCTGCCTCGTAGCGGGCAAGCGTTTCGAGGAAGCGATGGCGGTAGGGCGAGGCCGGGTCGCGGGCGGCGCGCGCGCTCACGCGGTTGTCCACGACCGATGTGGCCGTGTCGCCTGGCGCCAGCAGAGCCACGGCCACGCCGAAGGGTGCCACCTCGATGCGCAGCGCCTCCGTGAGGCCCTCCAGCGCGAACTTGCTGGCGGAATAGAGGCCCTGGAAGGGCATGCCGACGCGGCCGGCCAGCGAGCCGACATTGACGATGACACCGCTGCCCTGCCCGCGCATGGCCGGCAGCACGGCGCGTGCCATGCGCAGCGCGCCCACCACATTGGTGTCCAGCACGCGGCGCGCCTCGTCCGGGGCGGTGTCCTCGGCGGCCCCGGCAAAGACCAGACCGGCATTGTTGACCAGGGCATCAATGCGGCCGGCCTCGGTGAGCACGGTGGCGACCGCTGCCGCCACGCCGGCGTCATCGGTGACATCGAGGGCGAGCATGCGGAAGGGCATGGCCTCGCGCCCGGGATGGCGGCTGGTGCCGAACACCCGATGCCCGCGCGCGTGCAGCCGCAGGGCGGATGCCCGCCCGATGCCCGTGCGGGCCCCGGTGACCAGAACCACCCGACCCTTGGTCATGACAACCGCGGCATGAGGTCGGCGGCGCGGGCGAGCGACATGGACAGGTCGATCAGCATGACCGCGAGAATGGTGCCGGCCAGCAGCAGATCGCTGCGGCGGCGGCCGGGCGAGGCCCGGCTCAGCATGCCCCCGAGCGCCACCGCAAAGGCCGCTGCCCCTGCCAGATTGGCCGTGCCGGGCAGTTTCAGATCGAACAGCAGCGAGACCGCCAGCAACGTGCCGACCGCGACCAGGCAGGACAGCACGATGGCGATCAGTCCGAAGCCACCCCCCAGGTCGGTGAAGCGCAGGGCCGCGCGACGGATCGCGGAGACCGGACGCGGCGGAACGCTGGCATCGAAGGCGGCGCCCAGGGCCCGCGCGCTGGCAAGGAACGACAGGGCCGCCGCACCCGGCAGGAGCGCGACGAGGGCAAAGCGCCGGTCGGTGGCCAGCCGCTCGATGCCGACGGCCCGTTCGATGAAGCCGAAGGCCGTCAGCATGACCGATCCGAGCGTCAGCCCGGCCGTGACGACCACCTTGGCAACATCCACCAGAGCCTGGTCGCGCCCCATGTCCGGCTCCGGTCCGGCCTTGCCCGCATGGTCCATGACTGTTCCGCTTCCCCTGCCCCGGTTCCTGATCGCACGGCGGCCGGGAATCCGGCGTCAGTGTCGGGAGGCGGCCTTAACATCGCGCTTACGGCGAGGGGAAGGTCACGCAGGCCGGAAGGTGAGCGCCACGCCGTTGATGCAGTAGCGCAAGCCTGTCGGCGGCGGGCCATCCGGGAAGACGTGGCCGAGATGGCCGCCGCAGCGGGAGCAGTGCACCTCCGTGCGCACCATGCCCCAGGACCGGTCGATGCTCTCCTCCACCGCGCCCGGCAGGGGCTGGTCGAAGCTCGGCCAGCCGGTGCCGCTCTCGAACTTCTTGACCGAGGTGAACAGATCCTGCCCGCAGCCGGCGCAGGAGAAGGTACCGGGCCGCTTCTCATGGTTCAGCGCGCAGCTGCCCGGCCGCTCCGTGCCATGGCCGCGCAGCACCTGATACTGCTCCGGGGTGAGGATGCGACGCCATTCCTCGTCGGATTTCGTGACGGGATAGGTCTTGGTGGCGGTGCCGGCGGACATGGGGGTTCTCCGTGGGTCTTGAGCCAGGATCCGATGCGGGCGATCGGCGCCATGGCAGGGCACAGATGGTCATTCGGCGGGGGCCGGCGCAACCCTTCGCGGGCGCGCGCCCCGGCCGACCCGGCGCCTTCCGCCATTGAGCGCGGCCAGCACGAGGCCGGCGGCCAGGATCCAGAGCGCCGGGCGGATGCCGAAGGCCGGGTCGAGATTGGCTGCGAGCACCCTCGAGGCATCGACGCCGGTGCGCGCGGCATACCATCCCGCCTCGCCGAGCGCGGCGAGGAGCGCGGCGGCGAGCCCCAGGCCCACCAGCGGCAGCGGGGCGACCGGCACCGCAAGGCGGCGCATGAGGCGGAATCCCATCAGCCAGAGGAAGAAGCCGAGCATGAGCACGGGCTCGGAGACATCGAGCCGCGTCTGCAGGAAGAAGTGCAGGATGGCGAGCGCGGTGATGGGATAGACGAGGCTGTGCAGGCGGTTCCAGCGGGCGCCGCCCAATCGGCGGATCATGCCATCGGTCGAGGTCGCGCCGAGCGCCACCAGGCCAAGGAGCGCGAAGAAGCCGATGGTCAGATACACGCGCAGCACGATCTCGCTCGCCACCCTGGCGAGGTCGAAGGCCTGTTCGACCACGTAGAAGACGAGGTGCAGCAGCGCATAGGCGAGCGCGGCAATGCCGATCATGCGGCGCACCAGGATGAGCCGCGGCCAGTCGGCGACATGGCGCAGGGGCGTGACCAGCAGGCCGAGGAGCAGGAAGCGCACGGCCCAGTCGCCCGACTGGTGAATGGCGGCGGTGATCGGCTTGGAGCCGAGCGTGCCGGTTGCCGCCTGGGCCGCGAGCCAGAGCCCCGGCGCCAGCACTCCCACGAACACGGTCAGCTTGAGCCAGGACAGCGTCCCGGCCCGGTCGTTCCACGGCAGCATGCCCTGTCCTCGCCAGACCCGATGACAGCCGATACGCCCTGCGACCGCAAGGCGTTACCCCGGCGCGCGTCACGAAGGCGTGAGTCGGCCCGGCCGCTCAGAACTCCATGTCGAGCTCGTCCAGTTCCTCCGGCTCGGTGTGCGCCTCGGTGAACCAGGCCTTCATCGGCGGCCAGTCCATGATCGTCCGGCAATAGGCGGCGGCACCGGGATCGAGCGGCACGTCATAGGTGTGGAAGCGCATGCAGACCGGCGCATACATGGCGTCGGCCGCCGTCGGCGCCTGGCCGAACAGGAACGGCCCGCCATAGGCCGACAGGCATTCGCGCCAGATGGTCAGGATGCGGTCGATGTCCGGCTGCGCGCCGGCCCAGACCTTGAAGCCCTTGTAGCGGGCCTTGAGGTTCATCGGCAGGGCCGAGCGCAGGTTGGGAAATCCGGAATGCATCTCGCCGCAGATCGACCGGCAATGGGCGCGGGCGGCCCGGTCGGCCGGAAACAGGCCGGAGCCGGGACAGGTCTCGGCAAGATATTCGGCGATCGCCCAGGTGCCCCAGACCTTCACCTCACCGTCGGTGAGCGCCGGAACGAGGAAGGAGGGCGACAGCAGGAGCAGCTCGGCACGGGTGTCCGGATCGTCGATGGAGACCTTGCTTTCCTCGAAGGCAAGGCCGGCCATCCGGCAGAGCAGCCATCCCCTGAGCGACCAGGACGAATAGTTCTTGCTCGAGATGGTGAGCGTCGCCTTGGCCATGCCGGGCCTCCCTCTCCGGCTGGCCCGTTCCATCCGCGGACGCCGGATGCAGAATATTCTCGCAGTGCAGCAAAAAGTGCACTAGCTTTTTTTCATCCGTCCGGCGGCAACGCCCAGCGAACCGGCCCGTCCATGATGTATCGCGCCTTCGAAGTGCAGAGCAGGCTCATGGAGCCGATCCGGCACTCTGCACGGCTGGCGATCGCCGCCTTCGGCCCGGCCATGGCCGCCGCCGACAACCGTCTGGCCAGCGAATGGCTGGCCACCTGGCGGCTGGTGGCCGATACCGGCTTCACGCATGTCCGGCCGGCCTATGGCATCGAGAGCGTGACGGTGGGCAACCGGCAGGTGCCGGTGACCGAGGTGCCGGTGCACCGGACCGCCTTCGGCACGCTCCTGCAGTTCAGGAAGGACATCGACATCACCCAGCCGCGCGTGCTGCTGGTGGCACCGCTGTCCGGGCATTTCGCCACGCTGCTGCGCAACACGGTGCGCACGCTGCTGGCGGATCATGACGTGTTCATCACCGACTGGCACAATGCCCGCGACATTCCCTGGACCGAGGGGCGGTTCGGCTTCGACGAGTATGTGGCCCACCTGATCGACTTCCTCGACGTGATCGGGCCTGGCGCCCATGTCGTGGCGGTGTGCCAGCCCTGCGTCCAGGCGCTGGTGGCGACCGCCGTGATGGCGCAGGGCGGACATCCGGCGACGCCGCTGAGCATGACGCTGATGGCCGGCCCGGTCGATGTCCGCATCAACCCGACCAGGGTCAACGAACTGGCCTTCCAGCATCCCTACGAATGGTTCGAGAAGACTCTCATCCACACGGTGCCGCTGCCCCATGCCGGGGCCGGGCGCCGGGTCTATCCGGGCTTCCTGCAGCTGATGGCGTTCATGGCCATGAACCAGGAACGGCACGTGAAGGCCCATGTCGAGCTGCACGGCCACATGGCCCGTGGCGAGGAGGAGCGGGCCCGGGCGATCCGCAGCTTCTACGACGAATATTTCGCGGTCCTCGACCTGACCGCCGAGTTCTACCTGGAGACCATCGACCGGGTGTTCCAGCGCGCGCTGCTGGCGAGGGGCGAGCTGCGCTATCAGGGCCGCCTCGTCGACCCCTCCGCCATCCGGCGCACGGCGCTCCTGACCGTCGAGGGCGAGCGCGACGACATCTGCTCGATCGGCCAGACGGTCGCCGCCCACGATCTCTGCACGAAGCTGAAGCCGTTCCGCAAGCGCCACCACATGCAGGCCGGCGTCGGTCATTACGGCGTCTTTTCCGGCCGGCGCTGGGAGCACCAGGTCTATCCGATCGTCAAGAACACCATCCTGGCGAGCGAATGAACCGCCGGCCGCCGGTTCAGTCCGGCATGAAGCTGCGCAGGGCGAGATAACCGGCCAGCGCGCCGATGGCGGTGATGGTCATGCCCCAGACCATGTCCACCACGGTCACCGTGACGCTCCAGCCCTTCAGCGTCGCCAGGTTGGTGATGTCATAGGTGCCATAGGCGACGAGGCCGAGCAGCGCGCCGAGGCCGATGGCCATCAGCACCGAGCGCGCACCGAAGGCCGGCATGACCGCCAGGACCACGATGCCCACCGCATAGACGAGATAGAACAGCCCGGCGACCACGAGATTGGGCTGGTCGAGCAGCAGGGCCCCGATCTGCGGCCGGTAGAGACGGCTCGCCATCAGGCTGAGCCAGACGAAGTCGATGGCCAGGAATGTCACGGCAGTTGCGACATAGGCGATGGCGAACTGCGACATTCCCGGCTCCCGCTGTCAGATCTTCAGGAACGGCTGGGCCAGCCGCACGATCAGGCTCTTGAAGCGCAGGGGCGCGTCGGTCACGGCAAGGCAGATGCAGTCCTCGCCGGGCCCGGCCAGCGGCTGGTGCTCCACGTCCTCGTCGGCGATCTCGATCTCGCCACGCCGGAACACCTCCTCGCCGTCGCACAGCGTGCCGGTGAGCACGACCGTCATCTCCATGCCGCGATGGCCGTGCTCGGGCACCGGCGCGCCGGCCGGAATCTTGAGCAGGCGCACGCTGGTCGAGCCGTCGGCGGTGCGGATCGGCAGATGATGGGCGCCGACGCCGAGGCGCTTCCAGCGGATGGCGTCGAGATCGCCGCCAACATAGCTGCGCAGCGGCTCCGGGATCATCGCCCGGCCGGCCGGCACGACCGGCCGCGCGGGGCGCGGCTCGGTGTCCTCGGCCTCGATGCGCGCCATGAGGCGGTCGAAGGCGAGGTCCGATACCGGGGCGGGCTCGATCGAATCCAGCAGGGCGCCGCCGATCTCGCGGGCAAGACGCGCGCGCCGGCGGGCCGGCGGACACAGGGCCAGATGGGTCGCCACGGCCAGGCTCCAGCCCTCGGCGAGGGCGCCGGCCTCGTAGGCCATCAGGATGTCGTCGGAGACGTGATGGGTCAGGGTCACGGCTCCGCTCCCAGGCTGTCGCCGAGCGCGTTGCGCAGCTTGGCGAAGGCGAGACGGATGCGGGACTTGACAGTGCCCAGCGGGATGCCGAGCTCGGCGGCGATCTCGCTGTGCGACCGGTCGTCGAAATAGGCGAGGTTGAGGATCATTCGTTCGTTGTCGTTGAGAAGCTTGAGGGCCTCGTGCAGCCGGACGGACGATTGCTGCCCGAACAGCACGGCATCAGCCTCGCGATCGGGAT
Organism: Phreatobacter sp.; assembly: GCA_046295035.1. Classification (GTDB taxonomy): domain Bacteria; phylum Pseudomonadota; class Alphaproteobacteria; order Rhizobiales; family Phreatobacteraceae; genus Phreatobacter. The sequence goes on along the minus strand of JBKBOA010000012.1, from coordinate 54,643 downwards.
CGGGCGCCAGCGCCGGATCGTCGGGATCGAGTTCGGGACGGCGATCGCGCCGGTAGGCGTCGATGCGCAGGTTGCGGACGATGGTGAACAGCCAGGTCGAGGCGGAGGCCTTCTGCGGATCGAACTGGCCGGCCTTGCGCCAGACGGTGACCATCGCCTCCTGCATCAGCTCCTCGGCGGCCGGCTGGGCCGCTCCGAGGCGCCTCAGATAGGCTTCCACGCGCGGGGCGAAATAGCGGAACAGTTCCTCGAATGCCGCCCGGTCGCGCGAGGCGGCAATGGCGGCAATGCAATCGGCCATGCGGCGGGCTGTCTGCTCGCGCGAAGGGCCGTCCTCCGACCTCGATTCCATGCGCTCCGAACTCTTGCGCTCCAGACCCTTGCCGCGCGACGCACGCCTGACCGGCGCGGCAGCGGCATGCCAACCTAGCGAGGAGCTGTCGGGAAGTGCAATGGAATGGACCATGCCCGCCGATACGGGGCGAAAGCGGAACTGGATTAGCCCGGCCCGCCGCGCGTTGACGCAGGCGGCCGTCATCGGTCGATGATCCGATGGCCGGCCGCTTGCGTAGCGCCACAGGCGAGCCCACCCAGACCGGATCCTCCATGACCTCAGCGACAGTGATGCCTCTTGCCCCCTGCCCTCGCGGTGCCGGGAGGCGAATCGCCGTGGTCGGTTCCGGGATCGCTGGCCTGTCCGCCGCCTGGCTGCTCAGCCATCGGCACGATGTCTCGGTGTTCGAGAAGGACGGCTGGGCCGGGGGTCATGCCAATACGGTGGATGTCGAGACCCCTTTCGGGCCGGTGGCCGTGGATACCGGCTTCATCTGCTTCAACCGGCCGAACTATCCCAACCTGACGGCGCTGTTCGAGCATCTGGGGGTGCCCACCAAGACCACCAGCATGTCGTTCGCCGCCTCGGTCCGCGGCGGCCAGATCGAATATTCCTCGGCCGACATCAATGGCCTGATCGGCCATCGCGGCAACCTGATCCGGCCGCGCTTCTGGTTCATGCTGCGCGACATCGTGCGCTTCTATGCCAAGGCCCGCACCATGGCGGACGGGGCCCATCTCGACGGCATCACGCTCGGGGCCTTCCTCGACCGGGAGGGCTATTCGCGCGGCCTGGTGGAGGACCATGTGCTGCCCATGTGCGCGGCCATCTGGTCCACCAGCGCCAAGGACATCCGGGACTATCCGCTGCGGGCCTATCTGCGGTTCTTTTCCAATCACGGCCTGCTCGACATCGGCGAACAGCAGCGCTGGCACACGGTGGAAGGCGGCAGCCGCACCTATGTCGGCAAGCTCACCGCCTCGTTTGCCGACCGGATCGCGCTTGCCAGCCCGGCCCGCTCGATCCGCCGCGATGGCGAGGGCGTGACGGTGATCGATGGCGCGGGCCGGGCCCATCGGTTCGACGATGTGGTGATCGCGGCCCATGCCGACGAGGCGCTCGGCCTCCTCGCCGATGCCGATGGCGAGGAGCGGCGCCTGCTCGGCGCCTTCCGCTACACGCAGAACCGCGCCGTGCTGCATGACGATCCGGCGCTGATGCCGCGCCGCCGCCGGGTCTGGGCGAGCTGGAACTATATCGGCGGCCGCGAGGAGGCCGGCGAGCGGCCGCTGTGCGTCAGCTACTGGATGAACCACCTGCAGGGTCTCGACCCGCGCCAGCCGCTGTTCGTGACGCTGAACCCGATCCGCGATCCGCGCCCGGGCACGGTGAAGGCGGAGTTCGACTATGCGCATCCGCTGTTCGATGCCGCCGCGCTCAAGGCGCAGGAGGAGCTGTGGAGTCTGCAGGGACGCCGCAACACCTGGTTCTGCGGCAGCTATTTCGGCTACGGCTTCCACGAGGACGGCCTTCAGGCGGGCCTTGCGGTGGCCGAACAGCTCGGTGGCGTGCGCCGGCCCTGGACGGTGGCCAACGAATCCGGCCGCATCGGGCTGAAGCCGCTCGCCATGGTGGCGGCCGAATGAGCGTCCACTCGGCCCTCTATGCGGGAGAGGTGATGCATCGGCGCCTGCGCCCGAAGCCGCACCATCTGCGCTATTCGGTGGTCTCGGCGCTGATCGATCTCGACGAACTGCCGGCTCTCGACGCGGGCCTTCGCCTGTTCGGCCACAATCGTCGCGCCCTGTTCTCCTTCCACGACCGCGACCACGGCGACCGCTCCGGCGCACCGCTGCGCGGCTGGGTGGAGGCCCGGCTCGCCGAGGCCGGGCTGGATGGCAAGGGCGGCGCCATCCGCCTCCTGTGCTATCCGCGCATCCTGGGCTTCGCCTTCAATCCGCTGACCATCTATTTCTGCCACGACCGGCAGCAGCGCCTGATCGCCCTGCTCTACGAGGTCAGCAACACCCACGGCGAGAAGCATACCTACGTCATTCCCGTGACGCCGGACGGAGGCCCCGTGCGGCAGGCCTGCGACAAGCGCTTCTTCGTCTCGCCCTTCATTGCCATGGACTGCCGCTACCGGTTCCGGGTGCTGCCGCCGGGCGAGAAGACGGTCATTGCCATCGCGCAGAGCGATGCCGAGGGCCCGCTGCTCTCGGCCGTGTTCTCCGGCGAGCGCCGGCCGTTCAGCGACCGGCAACTGGCCCTCACCTTCGCGCGTCAGCCTTTGATGACCTTCAAGGTGGTCGCCGCCATCCACTGGGAGGCGCTGAAGCTGTGGTGGAAGGGGATGCCGGTGTTCCAGCACCGCAGGGCGGCTCATCCGGTCGAGGCGACGATCGTTCCCACGGCCGGGCCCCGCGGATGAGCGGGCGGCATGGCGACGGGGCAGCACCCGATCGTCTTACTCTGGCCGCCTATGCCGCGCCGGCCTTCGCCTTCGCCATTCCAACCCTGCCGGTGCTGATCTTCCTGCCGGCGGTCTATGCCGACGGCCTCGGCCTCGGTCTGGCGGCCACCGGCGCGGCCCTGCTGGCGGCGCGGCTGTTCGACATGGCGAGCGATCCCCTGATCGGGCTGCTCAGCGACCGGACCCGCTCGCGCTTCGGCCGGCGCAAGATCTGGGTCGTGGCCGGCGCACCGGTGGCGGCGCTCGGCTTCCTGATGCTCGCCTTCCCGCCGGCCGGCATCGGGCCGCTCTATCTCGCCGGCTGGCTGATGGTGCTCTATCTCGGCTGGACGGCCGTCCAGGTGCCCTATGCCGCCTGGGGCGCGGAGCTGTCGTCCGACTACCGCATGCGCACGCGAATCGCGGCCATGCGCGAGGGCGCGGCCATCGGCGGCATCCTGCTGGCCAGCGCCATTCCGGTGATCGCCGGCGGCGGAGCGCAGGCCCAGTTCGCCGCCATCGCGCTGACGGCCATCGGCCTCGGCGCGGTGACGCTGGTGGGCCTCGGACTGCTGGTTCCGGACCGCCCGCCGCCCCGGCCCGGCGCGAACGGGCGCCGGCCGGCGCCGCCCATCGCCCTGCTGCTGCGCCAGGCCCTCGGCAACGGGCCTTTCCTGCGCCTCGTCGCCGCCTGGTTCGTCAACGGCCTCGCCAACGGCCTGCCGGCGGCACTGTTCATCCTCTACCTGACGCACGGGCTGAAGGTGGCCGAGACGGATCGGCCGCTGTTCATCCTCGCCTATTTCCTGGCCGCCATCTTCTGCCTGCCGCTGTGGACCGCTCTCAGCGGGCGGATCGGCAAGCACCGGGCCTGGTGCCTTGCCATGCTGACCGCGTCGGCAGCCTTCCTGCCGGTGCCACTGCTGCCGGAAGGGGCCTTCGCCGCCTTCCTCGTCGTGTGCCTTGTCACCGGTGCCGCGCTCGGCGCCGATCTCGCCCTTCCGCCGGCCATGCAGGCCGATGTCATCGACCTCGACCGGCTGCGCCACGGCGAGGACCGGGCCGGCCTTTTCTTCGCGGTCTGGCTGGCGGTGACCAAGGCGGCGGCGGCGCTCGCCGCCGGCCTCGGCCTTGCCGGGGTCGCCGCGGCCGGCTTCGATCCGGCGGCGCCGACCCCCTCGGGCATCGCGGCGCTGGCCATGGCCTATGCGGGCGTGCCGGTGGCGCTCAAGCTGGCGGCGGTGGCGCTCGTCTGGGGCTTTCCGATCACGGCCCGCCGGCAGGCGGCGATCCGCCGTCGTCTTTCGGCAGCATCCGGCGGGTGACGGCAAACAGGAGCCGGTCGGGCAGGCGGCGCAGGAGGCCCATGAGGAGCCGCATGGGCAGCGGGAAGACGATGGCGAAGCGCGCGGAGGCGAGCCCGTCCGCGATGATGGTGGCGGCCCGCCCGGAACTGATCAGGAAGGGCATGGGGAAGCGGTTGCGCCGGGTCAGCGGCGTATCGACGAAGCCGGGGCAGACGATCTGGAGCTTCACCCCGGCCGCGTCGCATTCGGGTTTCAGCGCCTCGCACATGTTGATGAGGGCCGCCTTGGTGGCGCCATAGCCGGCCGAGGTCGGCAGGCCCCGGAAGCCGGCCACCGACGAGACCACCGCGATCTGGCCGGCACGACGGGCCATGAAGCGCGGCAGGACGGCGGCAAGGCCGTTGCCGACGCCCATCAGATTGGTTTCCACCAGTTTGCGCAGCGCGCCGATGTCGAAGCGGGCGGCCTGCATGGGAATGTGCGTTCCGGCATTCAGCACGGCGAGGTCGAGCGGGCCGGATTGGGCCTCGATCGCCTCGACGGTGCGTTCGACCGCAGTCGTATCGGTCACATCCAGCACGAAGCCGCAGATGCGACCTGGCGCCATCTGTTCGAGCGCGGCCAGATCCTCGGCCGTGCGGGCGCTGACCGCCACCCACCAGCCACGGCGGGCGAGTTCCAGCGCCAGCTCCCGGCCGATGCCCTTGCCGGCGCCGGTGATCCACGCGCGCTTGTGCCTGTCGGTCTGCATGCTGGTCCCTGTTCTGCTGCTCCGGACGATCTACGGGCCGGGCGGCCCGCCGGATGCCGCCTTGCTGTACGGCCGCGACCCGACGTCCCGGACCGGATCGCTGTCCTCGCCGGCCGGCACGGCTATAGTCCCCAGGGGCGACGGCGATTCCCGACCAGACGACAGACGAGAACGGTGAACCATGTCCATGAAGCACGCGATCCGGGCCGTAGCCCTGGGCCTTGCCCTGACCCTGGCCGTCCCGGCGCTGGCGCCGGCCCGCGCCGACGATATCCGCGACGCCATCGAGGAGGCGCGCCGCGCCTATCAGGCCAATGACCTGGCGGCGGCCAAGGCGGCGCTCGACGTGGCCAGCCAGCTCATCGCCCAGCGCAGCGCCAGCGGGCTGGCCCGCTTCCTGCCGGCACCGCCGACGGGCTGGACGGCGGAGGAGGCCGAGACCGATGCCAGCGCCGCGGCCATGTTCGGCGGCGGGCTGATCGCCAAGCGGCGCTATTCCAACGGCCAGCGCGACGTCACCGTTCAGGTGCTCGCCAATTCGCCGGTGATCGCCCAGCTGTCGCCGCTGTTCGGCAATGCCCAGCTGCTCGGCGCCATGGGCCGGGTGTTCCGCTTCAAGGGCAAGACCGCCGTGCTGGGTCGCGACGGCAACATCCAGCTGCTGCTCGGCCGCACGCTGGTCATCGTCGAGGGATCGGGCACCGAGGCGGAGAAGCGGGCGCTGCTCGACCGGCTCGACATCGCGGCCATCGAAGCCTTCAGCGGCTGAGGCGGCTCAGATCCGCCGCGCCGCGCCCGCGTCGACCAGCACCTCGGCCGGGGGCTCATGGCTGAGGAAGCCGGACGGACTGGCGGTCAGGCCATAGGCGCCGGACTGGAGGATGGCGATGAGGTCGCCGGCCTTCAGGGCGGGCAGCATGGCCTTGCGCGCCAGGGTGTCGAGCGGCGTGCACAGCGGCCCGACGACGCTCGCCGGCGCGCGGTCCGTGGCATCCATGGCCGAGGCGGCCACCAGCGGATAGTCGCGCTTGATGACCTGGCCGAGATTGCCCGAGGCGGCGAGGTGATGGTGCATGCCGCCATCGGTGATGACGAAGCGCTGGCCGCGCGAGACCTTCACGGCATTGACGGACACGAGATAGAGGCCGGCGGGGCCGACGAGGAAGCGCCCCGGCTCGACCACGACCGTCGCGCCCGCAATCCCGGCATGGCGGCGCTGTTCGGCGATGAGGTCGGGCACCAGGGCGCGCAGCGCATCGAGATCGAGCGGCGTCTCTCCGGCAAAATAGGGAATGCCGAGCCCGCCCCCGAGATCGATGGTGGACAGCGGCCGGCCGGCGCGCGCCGCCACCCGCGCGGCGAGACCGAGCCCGTGCCGCCACTGGTGGGCGAGCACGGAGGCATCGAGGATCTGCGTGCCGGCGAACAGATGGATGCCTTTCAGCTCGAGATGCGGCGAAGCCATCACGCGATCGACAACGGTGATGTCCTCCTCGTCGAAGCCGAAGGGCGCAGCCTTGCCGCCCATGCGCATGGCGCCGCCCTGGGCCTCGGCGACCGGATTGAAGCGGATGGAGACGGGCACCCTGATGCCGGCCGCCGCACCGGCGGCCTCCACGCGGGCGATCTCCTCCAGCGTCTCCAGATGGATTTCCCCGATGCCCCGGGCGACCGCCTCGGCGATCTCGCCGGCCCGCTTGCCCGGACCGGCGAACAGGATGCGGGACCGGTCCGCGCCGGCCGCCACCGCCGCGCGATACTCGCCGATGGAGGCGATCTCGGTGCCGGCGCCGGCCGCAACGAAGACGCGGATCACCTCGGGATGGGGATTGGCCTTGACCGAATAGTGGACCGTCGCGAAGCCGGCGAGCGCGGCGGTCAGCTCCGCCAGCGACCGACGCATCAGCGCCGCGTCATAGACATAGGCCGGCGTGCCGAACTGGCCGGCCAGGCTGCGGACCGACAGACCACCCACCGTCAGGTCCGGCCCGGCCACGCCGAAAAGGCTGTCGACAAGGTCGGCCGCAAGTCCGCCATCCGTCGCCGCGCTCACGCCGGCGCTCCCTGGGGCGCGGCCCGCTCGCGTCGCAGGCCGACATAATCGACCTTGCCGTTGGGCGTCACCGGCAATCGGTCCACCAGCTCGATGGCGCGCGGCACCATGTAGGGCGGCAGGCGTTCGGCAGCGAGCCGGAGCACCTCGGCGACATCGACCTCGCCGGAGGCCACCGCCACGGCATGGACCTTCTCTCCGGCAAAGGCGTCGGGCAGGCCGATGACCGCCACCTCGCGGAAGGGGGCAAGGCCCATCAGGCATTCCTCCACCTCGGTCGGGCTGATGCGATGACCCGACGACTTGATCATGGCGTCGTTGCGGGCAACGAAATAGAGGAAGCCATCGGCATCCATGGTGACCAGATCGCCCGAATAGCAGACGGTCTCGCCGCCCTGGGCCGCCGGAATGAAGGGATGCGGGCGCAGCACCTCGGCGGTGGCGTCCGGGCGGTTCCAGTAGCCGAGCGAGACGGTCGGGCCGCGATGGACGAGGATGCCGGGCTCGCCGGGCGCGGCCAGGCGACCGTCGGCGGTGACCACCAGCATCTCGCATTCGGGAATGGCCTTGCCGATGGAGGTTGGCCGCCGGTCGATCTCCTCCGGCGGCAGGAAGGTGGAGCGGAAGGCCTCGGTGAGGCCGTACATCAGGAAGATGCGGGTGTCGGGCAACCGCTCGCGCAGGCGCCTCACCGTCTCGGTCGGCACCGCGCCGCCGGAATTGGTGATGTAGCGCAGGCTCGGCAGGGGCGTGCGTGCGAGCGAGGGCGTGGCGCGGGTCAGGATCGCCCAGATGGTCGGCACACCGGCAAGGCCGGTGATGCCGTGGTCCCGGATGGCCCGCACGATCTCGTCGCCGAACTGGAAGGTGAGCAGCACGATGGTCGCGCCCTGCTCGACCGCGGTGAGCAGCTGGTTCAGTCCGTAGTCGAAGGAAAAGGGCAGCAGCGACAGGATGCGGTCCGCGCCCGTGATGCCGAGATAGGTGCGCACGATGCGCGTGCCGGCCAAGAGGTTGCGGTGGCTGAGCATGACCCCCTTGGGCCGGCCCGTGGAGCCCGACGTGTAGAGGATGGCGGCCAGATCCTCGCCGATGCCGGTGGCCGGCGCGACGGGCGAATCCGGCAGGGCCTGCCAGTCCTCGCCGTCGATGGCGAGAACGACCACATCCAGCCCCGCGAACGCCTGCTCGAGGTCGCCGGCCATCTCGCCGCGGGTCAGCACGATGCGGGCGCCGCAATCGGCGACGATATGGCGGACCTGCGCCGGCTTCAGCAGGGCATTGACCGGCACGATCACGCCGCCGGCAAGGCTCGTGCCGAAGATGGCCCAGCACTCCTCCAGGCTCTTCGGCAGGAACACCGCCACGCGGTCGCCGCGGGCGAGCCCGGCCGCGCGCAGGCGGGCGGCGCAGGTTCCGGCAAGCGCCCGGAATGCGGCGCGCGAGACCTGCCGCGCCCCGTCGATCACCGCAACAGCCGTGTCGCCGCCCTCGGTCGGCAGGTCGAGCAGGTGATGCAGGAGAAGCGGCTCGCGCCTCACGGCCCGGCCCGCCCGATGAAGCCCATGAGATGGCCGAAGGTCTCGAAATTGGCCGGGTCGAAGTCATCGTCGGTCATGACGATGCCGAGACGCTCCTCCAGGAAGGCGACCAGGTCGAGGATGCCCAGCGAATCGATGGCGCCGCCGCCGACAAGCGGCGTCTCGTCGGCGAGCTCCCCGCTGGCGAGAGCGGGAAAGCGCTCGCGCAGGAAGGCAGCGAGGAGGGCGCGCGCGCCGTCGACGGGGGGCGACATGGCGGATGTCCGTTCAAGTTGCGTCAGCATCAGATCCTCAGGAACACGAACTCGGAATAGGCATGGTCGATCGCCTCGCGCCGCATGGCACCCCGGAAGAAGGTCGGTCGCGCCCTGCGGGTGAACCAGGCACAGGGCAGCTTCTCGCCGGAATCGCCGGGCAGCTCGGCTGACAGGATGCCGCGCGCCAGCAGGAAGCGGGCAATGGGGCCGACGGCGGCCGGCAGCGCCGCCCGCTCCTCGGCATAGACCAGACGGGCGGACGGGATGCCCCGCCGGCGGATCGGCGCGAAGACCAGCGGCGAGACGCGCCCATTCCAGGCCAGCTTTGCGACGATGCAGCCGAAGGCGAGGTGGTCGGCGGCAAGATCCGCCTGGCCGGGCGACAGTCCGGTGAGATCGCGGCGGGCATCGACCAGCCGGTATGCGCCGCCGGCCGGGCACAGGGCGGCGAGCGGCAACGCCACGATGTGGGCGCCCTCGGTCCATGGCTCGAAGCCGAAATGGTCCATCATCTGCAGCACGCGCGGGCTGGGCGTCAGGTCGGTGATGACCGCCTCCTCGTCCAGCACCTGCTTCAGCATGCGCGGCGCGAGCCAGCGGTGCGGCTCGTCGATGTACCAGCTCGACAGGTTGACCACCGTTTCCGCGCCCGCCTCCGTCGGCCGCTGGCTGCGCATGGTCAGGATGACGCCGACCGCCACACCGCCACGGCGCAGGAGGTAGCCGCAGGGCCCAAGACCGGCTCGCCGGTGATGGTCGCCGAGCCGGCGCAGGCCGGCCTGCCAGAAGGCCGTGTCACGAGCCGGAAAGCCGCGGGCCAGCACGGCCCCGGCCTCTTCCAGCCCATTTGTCCCGATCGGTTCCAGCATGGCCATTGATCAATTCGGATGCCTGTAATTGCACAAGAAAACCTAAAATCAGCTTAACCTATAATACTTTGATCATATCTTCCATTCACTGGCGCTGGGTGCCGAACACTTGATCGAATCTGACCGCAATGCGACGGACGATGCAGCCAAAGCTGCGGCAGATAGTCGCAGAATTGCGCCATGGGGCCGGGCGCGCCGGCGCTCTTGCACAAAGCCGGGACGCCATGCACCTTCGCCGCCTTGTCCGGAGACGCCCATGACCAAGCTGAAGATCACCGCCGGCCCCCACACCTTCGTCGGCAAGCTGGAGACCGAGGCCGCGCCGAAGACCTGCGCCGCCTTCCAGAAGGCCCTGCCCTTCATCTCCGAGATCATCCATGTGCGCTGGAGCGGTGAGGGCGTGTGGATGCCGCTCGGCGACCTCGATTTCGGCGTTGGCTACGAGAACGCCACGAGCTATCCGGCGCCGGGCCAGATGATCCTCTATCCCGGCGGGGTCAGCGAAACCGAGATCCTGCTCGCCTACGGGCCGGTCTGCTTCGCCTCCAAGGCCGGACAGCTCGCCGGCAACCACTTCCTGACCATCACCGAGGGGCTGGAGAACGTCCATCCGCTTGGCCGGCTGACCCTGCTGAAAGGCGCCCAGCCGATCCGCTTCGACGCGATGTGATGACCGGCCCGCGCATCGCCCGCGGCGGCAAGGCCATCTACGGCGCCCCGCTCGGCATCCTGATGCTGCAAGCGCGCTTTCCGCGCATCGCCGGCGACATGGGCAACGGCACGACCTGGCCGTTCCCGGTGCTCTACCGGGTGGTGCGCGGCGCCGATCCGGAACGCGTCGTGCTCGGCGGGGCGGCGGGCCTCCTGCCCGACTTCATCGCGGCCGCGCGCGACCTCGTCGATCTCGGCGCCGAGGCGATCACCACCAATTGCGGCTTCCTCTCGCTGTTCCAGAAGGAGCTCGCCGAGGCGGTCAACGTGCCGGTCGCCACCTCCTCGCTGATGCAGGTGCCCTGGGTGCAGGCGACCCTGCCGCCCGGACAGCGCGTCGGCGTGGTGACGGTCAGCCGCGCCTCGCTGACGCCGGCGCATCTGGCCGCCGCCGGCGTGCCGGCCGACGTGCCGCTCGCCGGCACGGAGAACGGCCGGGAGTTCTTCCGCGTGCTCATCAAGGGCGAGAAGGAGGACATGGATATCGGCCTTGCCGAGGCCGACATCGTGGATGCCGGCCGCGACCTCGTCGCCCGGCACCCGGAGGTCGGTGCCATCGTGCTCGAATGCACCAACATGCCGCCCTATGCGGCGGCGCTCGCCGAGGCGGTCGGCCGGCCGGTCTATGACATCTATTCGATGATCACCTGGTTCCATCAGGGTCTCAGGCCCCGGCGGTTCTGAGCCGTCACGAGGCCGCGCGCACCCGCGCCGCGCAGAACTTGAACTCGGGGATCTTGCCGAAGGGATCGAGCGCCGGGTTGGTCAGGTCGTTGGCCGCGCCTTCGGCGAAGGCGAAGGGCATGAACACCATGCCGTCGGCCACATCCCGGTCGGCTCGCAGCGTGGCTGTGACGCGCCCGCGCCGGGTCTCGACCACCACGGACCGGCCGGGTTTCAGGCCCTGCCGGTCAATTTCGGCTGGATTCATGGCGGCGATGGCAGCCGGCTCGATGGCATCGAGCACGCCGGCGCGGCGGGTCATGGCGCCGGTGTGCCAGTGTTCCAGGAGGCGGCCGGTGGTCAGCACCATGGGATAGGCGTCGTCGGGGAGTTCGTCGGGCGGCAGCACGTCCGCCGGGACGAGGCGCGCGCGCCCCGAGGGCGTCGGGAACCGGTCGCTGAACAGGATGTCCTGGCCGGGCTCGGCGGGCGACGGCGCCGGATAGGTGACCGAGCCCTCGCGCTCCAGCCGCTCCCAGGGCAGGCCGGCGAGCGAGGGCATGACCGCGCGCATCTCCTCATAGACGTCGGCGACCGAGGCGTAGCGCCAGTCGAGGCCGATGCGCCGGGCGATCGCCACGATCAGTTCCCAGTCCTGTCGGGCGCTGCCCGGCAGCGGCACGACGGGGCGGCCGAGCTGGACCTGCCGGTTGGTGTTGGTGAAGGTGCCGAGCTTCTCGGCATGGGCGGAGGCCGGCAGCACCACGTCGGCATGGAAGGCGGTCTCGGTCAGGAACAGGTCCTGCACCACGAGGTGGTCGAGCTTGGCCAGCGCCTTGCGGGCATGCCGGCGGTCGGGATCCGACATGGCCGGGTTCTCGCCGAGGATATACATGCCGTGGATGGAACCGGCATGGATGGCGCCCATGATCTCGACGACGGTCAGGCCGCGCGCCGGATCGAGCGGCCGGCCCCACAGATCCTCGAAGGCGAGGCGCGTGGGCACGTCCTCGACCGGATGGTAGTCCGGATACATCATCGGGATGAGCCCGGCATCGGAGGCGCCCTGCACGTTGTTCTGGCCGCGCAGCGGATGCAGGCCGGTGCCTGGCCGGCCGATCTGGCCGGTGACGAGCGCCAGCGCGATCAGGCAGCGGGCATTGTCCGTGCCGTGGACATGCTGGGAAATGCCCATGCCCCAGAAGATGATCGAGGCCCTCGCCGTCGCATAGGCGCGCGCCACGGCGCGGATGGTGACCGGCCCGATGCCGCAGACCGGCGCCATGGCTTCGGGCGTGAAGGGGCGCACCCGGTCCGCCAGCGCCTCGAAGCCATCGACATGGCCGCGGATATAGTCCGCCTTGGTCAGCCCCTCGGCGATGATGACGTTCAGCATGGCATTGAGCAGGGCGACATCCGTGCCGGCATGGAAGCGCAGGGCGTGGGTGGCATGGCGCATCAGGCCATGGCCGCGCGGATCGGCGACGATCAGCGTCTTGCCGGCCTTCGCCGCCTGCTTGAGCCAGGTGGCCGCGACCGGGTGGTTCTCGGTGGGACGGGCGCCGATGACGAGGATGCAGTCGGCCGCCTCGGCCGCCGTGAACGGGGCGGTCACCGCGCCGGAGCCGATGCCCTCGATCAGGGCGGCGACCGACGAGGCGTGGCAGAGCCGGGTGCAATGGTCGACATTGTTGGTGCCGAAGCCCTGGCGCACCAGCTTCTGGAACAGATAGGCCTCCTCGTTGGAGCCCTTGGCCGAGCCAAAGCCGGCCAGCGCCGACGCGCCATGCGTGTCGCGGATCGCCTTCAGTCCCCCGGCGGCGCGGTCCAGCGCCTCCTCCCAGGTCGCTTCGCGGAAATGGGTGAAGGGATTGCCGGGATCGATGACCGCATCCCATTGCTTCGGCGCGTCGTCGCGGCGGATCAGCGGCACGGTGAGCCGGTGCGGATGGCGGATATAGTCGTGGCCGAAGCGGCCCTTGATGCACAGCCGGTTGCGGTTGGCCGGCCCGTCGCGGCCGTCCACGCGCACGATGCGGTCGTCCTTCACGGCGACGCGCGTCTGGCAGCCGACCCCGCAATAGGGGCAGAGCGTGTCGATCTCCCGGTCCGGCACGACCACAGTCCGGCGGGCATCGGCGTCCATCAGGCTTTTTTCGAGCAGCGCGCCGGTCGGGCAGACCTGGACGCATTCGCCGCAGCCGACGCAGGTCGACAGCCCCATCGGATCGGCAAGGTCGAAGACCGGTCGCGTCGCCTCGCCGCGCAGGCCCATGCCGATGACGTCGTTGACCTGCACCTCGCGGCAGGCCCGCTCGCACAGGCCGCAGGCGATGCAGGCCTCGAGATTGACGGCGATCGCCGCATGCGAGGCATCGTGGAGGGCAAGCCCTGCGGCGTGCGGATCGACGGTTGCGGCCGGGCGCTTCGGGAAGCGGCTTTCGGCAAGGCCGGCGCGCTCCATCCAGCGCCAGAAGGGCGCCCCGGGGTCCGGCGCCTCGGCGCGCGGGGGCAGGTCGGCGGCGAGCAGTTCCAGCACCAGCGCGCGGGATTTCTCCGCCCGCTCCGTGGCGGTGTTCACCACCATGCCCTCGGCCGCCCTGCGGATACAGGAGGCGGCAAGCACCCGCTCGCCCGCAATCTCGACCAGGCAGGCCCGGCAATTGCCGTCCGGCCGGTAGCCGGGGCCGTCGTGGTGGCACAGATGCGGGATGGCGATGCCTTCCCGCTGGGCGACCTGCCAGAGCGTCTCGCCGGGCGCGGCGGTCACCGCGCGGCCGTCAAGGGTCAGGCGGATCGTGCCGGCGCCCTTCGCTCCGGTCATCGTGGCACCCCGCCGAAGAAGCGGAGCACCGAACGCACCGGATTGGGCGCGGCCTGACCGAGCCCGCAGATGGACCCGTCGCGCATGACCTGTTCGAGGTCGCCGATCAGGGTCTCGTCCCACTCCCTGCCCTCGATGAGCTGGCCCATCTTGGCGGTGCCGACCCGGCAGGGCGTGCACTGGCCGCAGCTCTCGTTGCGGAAGAAGGCGATGAGGTTTCGCGCGATGGCGCGGACATCGTCCTGGTGGGAGAACACCACCACCGCATGGGAGCCGACGAAGCAGCCGTGGCGGTCGAGCGTGCCGAAATCGAGCGGCTCGTCGGCGAGCGCGGCTGGCAGGATGCCGCCGGAGGCGCCGCTTGGCAGATAGCCCGCGAGGTCATGGCCCTCGGCCATGCCGCCGCAGAACTCGTGGATAAGCTCGCGGGCGGTGATGCCGGCCGGCGCGATCTTCACCCCCGGCGCGCGCACGCGCCCGGACACGGAGAAGGCGCGCAGGCCCTTGGCCCCGCGCCGGCCCTGGTCTGCGAACCAGGCGGGCCCGTTCTCCACGATGGCGCGGATCCAGTGCAGAGTCTCGACATTGTGGTTGAGCGTCGGGCGGCCGAACAGGCCGGTCTCGGCGATATAGGGCGGGCGATGGCGCGGCAGGCCGCGGCGGCCCTCGATGCTCTCGAGCATCGCGCTTTCCTCGCCGCAGATATAGGCGCCGGCGCCGCGCCTGAGCTCGATCGGCACGACCATCAGCCCGGCTGCGGCCAGGGCGGCGATCTCCTCCGCGAGCACCTGCCGCACCGCCGGATATTCATCGCGCAGGTAGATGACGATGCGCTCCGCCCCGACCGCCCAGGCCGCGACCAGCGCGCCCTCCAGCATGCGGTGCGGCTCGGTCTCCAGGAACACCCGGTCCTTGAAGGTGCCGGGCTCGCCCTCGTCGGCATTGACGGTCATCAGGCGCGGCGCCGGCTGCGCCCGGACTGCCGCCCATTTGCGCCCCGCCGGGAAGCCCGCCCCGCCGAGCCCGCGCAGGCCGGCCTCGGAAAGGATGGCGATGAGGTCATCGGCCGGGCGCCGGCCCTCCAGGCAATCGGCGAGGAGGCGGTAGGCGCCACCGGCCCGGGCGGCCTCGAGCCCGACAGGCGGCGGCGGCTCTGCCCGCGTCGCGCCCCGCCCGGCAAGGTCCATGAGGCCGGCGGCCGACGCCGCCTCGACCGCCCTCTGCCCGACCATGGCGGCCGGCGCGCCGGCGCAGCGGCCCAGGCAGGGCGCCGCGACCACCCTCACCCGCGCCGGATCGGCCAGCGCGCGCGCCTCGGCGAGCAGCCGCTCGCCGCCCGCCAGCATGCAGGAGACGGAGGTGCAGACGCGCACCGTCACCGCAGGCGGCGCCCGGCCGCCCTCCTTCACGATGTCGAAATGGTGATAGAAGCTCGCCACCTCGAAGATCTCCGCCTCCGACAGGCGCATCTCCTCGGCAAGGGCCCTCAGGTGAGATGCAGGCAGGCAGCCGAAGCGGTCCTGCAGGGTGTGAAGGTGTTCGATCAGCAGGTCGCGCCGGCGCGGCGCATCCCCCAGGGCCGCCCGCACCGCCGCCAGAGCCTGCCCGTCGAGCGGGCGGCCCTTTGGCCTGGCGAGGCGGTCCTGATCGGGACGGGCATGGACGGTCATGGCGGAATCATCGACAGGTGCGCGGCCCTTGTCACGCTGCAGCGCGACAAGGCGAGGACCGCCCGCCCGGCCAGCCTCCCCCATTCGACATCCCGCATCTTGCGTATGGACAGCGGGCCCGACATGTTATTTGTTTGTCAGCAAGCAAATAATCTGCGAGCCGATGACGGCAATGGCGAGCCAGGCCCCCTCCAGACAGCGCGCACCGGCAGATGCCGGTCCGGTGGCAATCCGCCGCCGCCGCACCCAGGCCGAACGCCGGGCCGAGGCCGAATCCCGCATGCTGGCCGCCGCCGCCGAACTGGTGGCCGAGAAGGGCGTCGATGGCCTGACCCTGGCCGAGGCCGGTGAGCGGGCGGGCTACAGCCGGGGCCTGGCGGCGCATTACTTCACCTCCAAGGACGCGCTTCTCGCCGCCATGGCCGAGGCGATCCACGAGGAGTTCAACGCCCAGCGCCGCGAGCGGCTGCGCGGGACGGCGGGCATGGCGCGGCTGATCGCCACCATCGATGCCTCGTTCGAGCGGCCGTCCGTCGGCCTCGTCAAGATGCGCGCCTATCTGGCGGTGCTGATGGGCGCCGCCCACAAGCCGGCGCTGGCCGAGGCGGTGGCGGCCTTCAACCGGGAATCGGCCACCGATTTCGGCCGGCTCATCCAGACCGGGATCGCGGCAGGCGAGATCCGCGGCGACATCGATGCGCGCAGCCAGGCGCTGATCCTGTCCGCGGCGCTGCGCGGCATCATGGCGCAATGGGTCATCGACCCCGAGGGTGTCGACCTGAAGCGCCTGCACTGCGAGTTCATCGCGCTGGTGCGGCGCAGCCTCGCCAGCCCTGCCCCGTCCCCGAACATGTCCTGACAAGCCGAGAGGAGAGGAACCATGGATTTCTCGATGTCCGAGCGCCAGCGCTACTGGCGCGACCGGGTGGTGGCCTTCATGAACGCCCACGTCTATCCCGCCATCCCGACCTACGACCAGCAGATGGACGGCGACGGCGATCGCTGGAAGGTGGTGCCGGTGCTGGAGGAGCTGAAGGCCAAGGCGAGGGCCGAGGGTCTGTGGAACCTGTTCCTGCCGCCCTCTCCCGAGCATGACGACGACGAGTTCCACGGGGCCGGACTGACCAATCTCGAATATGCCCTATGCGCGGAGGAGATGGGCAAGGTCGGCTTCGGCTCGGAGGTGTTCAACTGCTCGGCCCCCGATACCGGCAACATGGAGGTGCTGCACCGCTACGGCTCGCGCCGCCAGAAGGAACAGTGGCTGCGTCCGCTGCTCGCCGGCGAGATCCGCTCAGCCTTCCTGATGACCGAGCCGGCGGTCGCCTCGTCGGATGCCACCAATATCGAGACCTCCATCCGGCGCGATGGCGATCACTATGTCATCAACGGCCGCAAGTGGTGGTCCTCCGGCATCGGCGACCCGCGCTGCAAGGTGGCGATCGTCATGGGCAAGACCGACACCGGTGCCGCCCGGCACATGCAGCAGTCGCAGATCCTCGTGCCGACCGATGCTCCCGGCTTCAAGGTGGTGCGCATGCTGCCCGTGTTCGGCTTTGACGATGCCCCGCACGGCCATGCCGAGGTCATTCTCGACAATGTCCGCGTGCCGGCCGAGAACCTGATCCTCGGCGAGGGCCGCGGCTTCGAGATCGCGCAGGGCCGCCTCGGGCCGGGCCGCATCCATCACTGCATGCGCACCATCGGCGTGGCCGAGGCGGCGCTCGAGAAGATGATCAAGCGGCTGCAGAGCCGAGTCGCCTTCGGCAAGCGCGTCTCCGAGCATTCGGTCTGGGAGCAGCGCATCGCGGAAGCGCGCATCGACATCGAGATGACGCGCCTGCTCTGCCTGAAGGCTGCCGACATGATGGACAAGGTCGGCAACAAGGTCGCCAAGCTGGAGATCGCCATGATCAAGGTGGCGGCGCCACGGGTGGCACTGAAAGTGATCGATGATGCCATCCAGGCCCATGGCGGCGGCGGCGTGACCACCGATTTCGGCCTCGCCAAGGCCTATGCCCATATCCGCACGCTGCGCCTCGCGGACGGCCCGGACGAGGTGCACAACCGCACCATCGCCCGCATGGAGATGGGCAAGTACGCCAACCATTGAGGGCTGCGGTCGAACCGGGGTGGCTGACGCGGCTGCGCGTCAGCCCCGGCGAGGCCGAAGGCCGAAGATCGCGGGCGAGACCGTGCAGCCGAGGCCGCGCGGACCCGCCTGCCTCCGGATCCCCGTCCGCAGCCGCGCGCCGACCTCTCGGCCGACGATGAGCAAGGCCCGACGCCCGGACGGCCCCCAACCAGAGCCAGAGAAGGACATGCCATGACTCTCTTCGACATGACCGGCAAGGTCGCCGTCATCACCGGCTCCTCGCGCGGCATCGGCCGGGCGATCGCCGAGCGCATGGCCGAGCACGGGGCGAAGGTGGTCATCTCCTCCCGCAAGGCCGGCCCCTGCGAGGAGGTGGCGAACGCCATCAATGCCCGCCATGGCGCCGGCACGGCCATCGTCGTGCCCGCCAACATCTCCTCCAAGGACGACCTCCAGCGCCTCGTGGACGAGACGCGGCGCCAGCTCGGACGGATCGACGTGCTGGTCTGCAACGCCGCCTCCAACCCCTATTACGGGCCGATGGCCGGCATCACCGACGATGCCTTCAACAAGATCCTGACCAACAACATCGTGGCCAACAACTGGCTGATCTCGATGGTCGTGCCGGAGATGATCGAGCGGCGCGACGGGTCGATCATCATCGTCTCGTCCATCGGCGGCCTGCGCGGCTCGACGGTGATCGGCGCCTACTGCATCTCCAAGGCGGCCGACATGCAGCTCGCCCGCAACCTCGCCCACGAATACGGGCCGCACAATGTCCGGGTGAACTGCATCGCACCGGGCCTGATCCGGACCGACTTCGCCAGGGCCCTGTGGGAGGATCCCGGCGCACGCGCCGAACGCGAGGCCGAGACGCCGCTGCGGCGGATCGGCGAGCCGGACGAGATTGCCGGCGCGGCCGTGTTCCTCGGATCGAAGGCCGGCTCGTTCATGACCGGCCAGAGCATCGTCATCGACGGCGGCGTGACGATCTGAGCCGATCCCCGCATGCCAGACCGCAGCCTGCCATTCGGCCTATTGCGGGGCCGGATGGCGGCAGGGATGCTTGCCGTTCACGTCAAGATGAAGGTTTCGCGATGGCCGGTGCGCCCATTCCCGCTCCGCTGGTGCCCTTTGCCGGGGCCAGGCCGCCGGCCCCGGCCTGGTTCGAATGGGCCGTGGCGCAGCAGCCGGAACGGTCGACGCACCGGGGGGCCGGTGTCACCATCGAGACGCTCAGCTGGGGCGAGCGCGGCAAGCCGGGCCTGCTGCTTCTGCATGGCGGCTCGGCCCATGCCGACTGGTGGAGCTACCTCGCCCCGTTCTTCGCCGACACGCACCGGGTGGTGGCATCGTCCTGGTCGGGCATGGGCGGATCGGACTGGCGCGAGGCCTATTCCATGGACCTGCTCTGCGCCGAGATGCTGTCGACCATCGCCGCGACCGGCCTCGCCGAGGGGCCGGTCAAGCCGGTGGTCGCCTCCCATTCCTTCGGCAGCTTCCCGGCCATGGCCTTTGCCGCCCGGTTCGGCGAGCAGATCGGCGGCCTGATCACCATCGACTCGCCGTTCCTGTCGAACGAGATGCGGGCCAAGCGCGAACAGACGCGCGAGCCGTCGCGGCCGCCGCGCGACACGGTGATCTACGACACGTTCGAGCAGGCGCTCGGCCGCTTCCGCCTGATGCCGGCCCAGACGACCGACAACCTCTTCATCGTCGACTACATCGCCCGACATTCGCTGCGCGAGGTGAAGAAGGCGGACGGCACGACCGGCTGGACCTGGCGCTTCGACCCGTTCATGTGGTCGCGCCTGACACGCAACGATTCCGCGGCAGACCTGGCCGCCGCGCAGTGCCGGCTCGCCATCACCTGGGGCGCAAAGTCGATCCTGTTCCCCGACCCGATCAAGGCCTTCGTGCGCGCGACCGCGCCGAAGGGCACCCAGTTCATCGAGATTCCCGAAGCGCAGCATCATGTGCTGATCGACCAGCCGCTGGCGCTGGTGACGCTGATCCGGACCGTCATTGCCGGCTGGCAGGCCGCCGACCTCTGACACCGACACCGAGGACCGAGGGGAGGACCGCATGGCGCGGCTGAAGGACAAGCGGACCATCGTTACCGGAGCGGCCAGCGGCATCGGGCGGGCGAGTGCCCGCCTGTTCGCCCGTGAAGGGGCCGCCGTGCTGGCGGTGGACCGCGACGGCGACAAGGTGGCGGCGGTCGCGGCCGAGATCGTCGAAGCAGGCGGACGCTGCATCGCCATGGCCGCCGATGCCGGAGCGGAGGCCGACGTGAGGGCCTATGTGGCCAGGGCCGTGGAAGCCTTCGGCGGCATCGACGCCCTCTATGCCAATGCCGGCATTTCCGGCGGGCTCACGCCGTTCTTCGAGCAGACCGTTGCGCAGTGGCAGGAGATCCTGCGCGTCAACCTGATCGGGCCGTTCCTGGCCATCCGCGAGGTCGCGCCGCTGATGATCCGCCAGGGCAAGGGCGCCATCGTCTGCACCGCCTCGGTGGCGGGTCTGCGCGCCAATGCCGGCGGCTCGCCCTATTCGGCCTCCAAGGCCGGGGTCATCAGCCTGGTCCAGACCGCCGCCAACGCCTTCTACGGCACCGGCGTGCGCGTCAACGCCATATGCCCCGGCCTGATCGAGACCGGCATGACCGTGCCGATCTTCGACCATGCCCGCCAGCGCGGCAGGGAGGGCAAGCTCGGCCAGCTCAACCCGCTGACCCGCCCCGGCCAGCCGGAGGAGATCGCCGCCATGGCGCTGTTCCTGGCGAGCGACGAGGCCAGCTACGTCAACGGCCAGGCCTTCCCGGTCGATGGCGGGCTTTCCTCCACCCTGCCCTTCGCCGGCCAGCGCCCGCGCTGACCGCCCCCTTCCGACAGCCATCCGAGGACAGACCCATGGCCGCCATCAACGACGTCGTCGACCTTGCCAGCGAGGGTGCGGTTGCCGTCATCACCGTCAACTCGCCCCCCGTGAACGCCCTCTCCGCCCCCGTGCGCACCGGCATTGCCGAGGCCGTGCAGAAGGCCGGCGCCGATCCGGCCGTGAAGGCCATCGTGCTGCACTGCGCCGGGCGCACCTTCATCGCCGGCGCCGACATCACCGAGTTCGGCAAGCCGCCGCAGGGCGTGCCGCTGTCCGAGGTCAATGCCCTCCTGGAAGGCTCGGCCAAGCCCGTGGTGGCGGCCATCCACGGAACCGCCCTCGGCGGCGGGCTGGAGGTGGCCCTGTCCTGCCACTACCGGGTGGCGGTGCCCTCCGCCAAGCTCGGCCTGCCGGAGGTCAAGCTCGGCCTGGTGCCGGGCGCCGGCGGCACGCAGCGCCTGCCGCGCCTCGTCGGCGTGGAGCGCGCGCTGGAGGTGATCTGCTTCGGCGAGCCGATGAGCGCCCGGGAGGCGGCCGAGACGGGCCTCGTCGATGCGGTGACCGGCGAGCAGAGCCTGCGTGCCGACGCCATCGCCTTCGCGCAGAAGCTGGTGGACGAGAACGCGCCGCTGAAGAAGGTGCGCGACCGCTCCGACAAGCTGGCGGTGGACCGGAGCCTGTTCGCCACCTTCCGCAAGGCCAATGCCCGCCGCTTCCGCGGCTTCGAGGCGCCGGAGGCCTGCATCCAGTGCGTGGAGGCGGCCGTGGACAAGCCGTTCGACGAGGGCCTGAAGGTCGAGCGCGACACGATCATGCGCCTCATTCCGGGCGTCCAGTCACGCGCCCAGCGCTACGTGTTCTTCGCCGAGCGGCAGGCCAACAAGATCCCCGACGTGCCCGAGGACACGCCGACCCGCCGCATCGCCAAGGTCGGCGTCATCGGCGCCGGCACCATGGGCGGCGGCATTTCCATGAACTTCGCCAATGCCGGCATTCCCGTCACCATCGTGGAGATGAAGCAGGAGGCGCTCGACCGCGGCCTTGGCGTCATCCGCAAGAACTACGAGAACACAGCGAGGCGCGGCCGGATCAGCGAGGCCGATGTCGAGACCCGCATGGGCCTCATCACCGGCACGCTCGACCTGTCGGCGCTGGCCGATTGCGACCTCGTCATCGAGGCGGTTTTCGAGAACATGGCGATCAAGAAGGAGGTGTTCGGCAAGCTGGACGCCATCGTGAAGAAGGGCGCCATCCTCGCCACCAACACCTCCTATCTCAATGTCGACGAGATCGCGGCGGCGACCGCGCGGCCGCAGGACGTCATTGGCCTGCACTTCTTCTCGCCGGCCAATGTCATGCGGCTCCTGGAGATCGTGCGCGGCGAGAAGACGGCCAAGGACGTGATCGCCACCGCCATGAAACTCGCCAAGACCATCGGCAAGGTCGGCGTGCTGGTCGGGGTCTGCCACGGCTTCGTCGGCAACCGCATGCTCGCCCAGCGCCAGCGCGAGGCCAACAAGCTGATCCTGGAGGGCGCCATGCCCTGGGACGTGGATCGCGTGCTCTACGATTTCGGCCTGCCCATGGGCCCCTTCGCCATGAGCGACCTGGCCGGCCTCGACATCGGCTGGTCGCGCGAGACCTCGAAGGGCGAAACGGTGCGCGAGATCCTCTGCGAGATGGACCGGCGCGGCCAGAAGACCGGCGCCGGCTTCTACGACTATGACGAGAAGCGCAATGCCACGCCCTCGCCCGTGACCGAGAGGATCATCCTCGATCTGGCGGCGAAGAAGGGGATCAACCGCCGGCCGATCTCGGACGACGAGATCCTCCAGCGCTGCATCTATCCGATGATCAACGAGGGTGCGAAGATCCTCGAGGAGGGCAAGGCGATCCGGGCCTCCGACATCGATACGGTCTGGGTCAACGGCTATGGCTGGCCGGTCTATCGCGGCGGGCCGATGTTCTACGGCGACACCGTGGGCCTGCCCGAGGTGCTGCGGGTGATGCGGGAGTTCGAGGGCCGGCACGGCGCCGACTTCAAGCCGGCCGCGCTGCTCGAAAGGCTGGTCGCCGAGGGCAAGGGCTTCAAGGATCTGTGAGGCCGGCAGGCGCGGGCCGGTCCCGCGCCGGATGGCTCAGGCCGCCGACATGGTCAGCGGCGGACCGACGTCATCCGGGATCGGGCAGACATAGGGCGTCGCCGCCGTGCGGCGGGCAAGATCCGCCTTGGCGGCGGCCATCAGCTGCGGATCGGTGAGCACGGCGGCTCCCGTCGCGGCCATGGCTTTCGCCACCTGCACCATGGCCTTGTGGGCGGCCGGCATCTTGCCCTGAGCCACCACCTGCCAGGTGTGGAACGGCGTGCCGATGGCGACCGTCGGGGCATGGGCCTGGACGGTCGGCACGACCCAGCTGACATCGCCGACATCGGTGGAGCCGATCAGCGGGTTGCGCTTCGCATCCAGCGGCACGGTGAAATCGGCAAGCGGCTTGTCGGCCGGCTCCAGCCCGATCG
This sequence comes from Phreatobacter sp., assembly GCA_046295035.1. Classification (GTDB taxonomy): domain Bacteria; phylum Pseudomonadota; class Alphaproteobacteria; order Rhizobiales; family Phreatobacteraceae; genus Phreatobacter. The sequence goes on along the minus strand of JBKBOA010000012.1, from coordinate 31,718 downwards.
TGTGCCAGACGCTGGCAAGATCCTGGGGCGTCAGGGTCGCCTGGATCTGCCGCGCGAAGGCCCGGTCCTCATCGTCGAAATGCGGCGGCCCGAGCTCTTCCAGGATGCCCTGGAGGGTCTGCTCTAGCGGGGTGTTGCCGAGGATGTTGGAGACGGCGGAGATGATCTTCATCTCCATGGTGGTCTCGGTCATCAGCGCCGCGCCCTCGGCGATCTTGCGCACGCGGTTGACGAGTTCGAGCATGCCGGGCAGGTCGCGGGCGCGGATCGAGTAGCGCACCCGGGCATGGGCCTGGACGACGTTCGGGGCGATGCCGCCGGTATCCAGCAGGGCATAGTGGACGCGGGCATCGGACGGCATGTGCTCGCGCATGTAGTTGACGCCGACATTCATCAGCTCGACCGCGTCGAGGGCCGAGCGGCCGAGATGCGGCGAGGCGGCCGCATGCGAGGACTTGCCGGTGAAGATGAAGTCGGCGCGGGTATTGGCAAGCGACAGCGGCGGGGCCACCTCCCACCAGCTCGACGGGTGCCAGGTGATGGCGACATCGGCATCGGCGAAGGCGCCGGCGCGCACCATGAAGGCCTTGGCCGCACCGCCCTCCTCGGCCGGGCAGCCATAGTAGCGCACCCGGCCGGGAAGGCCCTTCTCCGCCAGCCAGTTCTTCATGGCGGTGGCGGCGAGCAGCGCCGCCGAGCCGAGCAGGTTATGGCCGCAGCCATGGCCGGGACCGCCCTTTTCCACCGGCCGGTGCTCGGCGATGCCGGCTTCCTGGCTGAGGCCGGGCAGGGCGTCATATTCGCCGAGGAAGCAGATGACCGGGCCGCCCTCGCCCGCCTCGCCCATGACGGCGGTGGGAATGCCGGCGACAGCCTCCGTGACGCGGAAGCCCTCGGCCCTCAGCTGGGCGGTGTGCTCGGCGCAGGAGCGCACTTCCGTGTAGCAGACCTCCGGCATGCCCCAGACGCGGTCGGAGAGTGCGATGAGGCGGCCCGATGCCGCGTCCACCTGCCGCCACAGGTCGTTCCGGTTGTCCATGATGCCCTCGGCTTGAAACGGAAAGCGGGCATATCACTGCCGCCGGTCGCCGAAGTCCAGCGCCGGGGTGCATGGCGGGTGCGAGGGGCGCGAGGGGGCGAGGTTCGCCGCCGGTCGGGAGGCGGGCTGCGCCGTCCATTGACGCTGCTTCACCTCTCCCCGGCGGGGAGAGGTCGATCCGAGGCGCCAGCCGAAGATCGGGTGAGGGGGAGAGCCTTCACTATCTCGAGCAGGCCCCTCACCCGGCGCTGCGCGCCGACCTCTCCCCGCCGGGGAGAGGTGGGGGAGCGGCTCTGCCGAATCCCTCAATCCCGGAACACCGGCGCGCGCTTCTGCATGTTGGCCATCACCGCCTCGATCTGGTTGGGCGTGCCGATCAGCTTCTGCTGCTCCTGCGATTCCCGCATCAGGCCCTCGGCCGCATCCACGGCGACCGCGGCGTTGAGCAGGCGCTTGGCGGCGCGGATGGCGTCCGGGTTCTTCGCCGCGATGTCGCGGGCCGCTGCCAGCGCGGCGGCGCGCGGATCGGCCTCCACCCGCGTCGCGAGGCCGAGGGCAACCGCCTCCTCGCCGGTCACGATGCGGCCGGTATAGGTCAGCTCCCGCACCACGTCTTCACGGCACAGATGCCTGAGGAGCTGCGTGCCGGCGACATCCGGAACGAGGCCCCAGCGGATCTCCATGACGGACAGCTGCGCATCTGCCGTGGTGAAGCGCATGTCGGCGCCGAGCGCCACCTGGAGCCCGCCGCCGAAGGCCACCCCATGCACCGCGCAGATGACCGGCACGGGCAGTTCGCGCCAGCACCAGGCGGCCCATTGCGGCCGGTTGGCGATGCCGTGGGTGCGGGTGACGAGATCGCGCAGCGAGCGCTCGCCGCCATCCTGCATCGACTGGAACGAGCCGAAGTCGAGCCCGGCGCAGAAGGCCCGGCCCGCGCCGGAGAGCACGGCAGCGCGCACGCCGGGCGTCTCGGCCACCAGCGCCGCCGCCTCGATCAGCGCGTCGAACATGGCCGGATCGAGCGCGTTCATCTTGTCGGCGCGGTCGAGGCGGATGTCGGCGACGCCGTCCTCGATGCTCACGGCGATGCGGTCGCGGATGCGAGTGGCGGTCATGAGCAGGTCTCCCTCGGCGCCATTGTGTGAGGCCCGGCCGGTGCGTTGTAGCCAGCCGTTCGGGAGGCGCGGGCGCTCAGCCTCCGGCGAGGGCGGCGGCAAGACATCCCGCCAGATCGCCGCGCGGCTGAACCTGCACGTCCGACAGGCCGAGCCAGGCGGCCATCAGGCGCAGTTCGGCGCCGAGCGGTCCGGCAACCTCCCCGGCCCGCTCGCCCGCCTCCCGATGGGCCGCCCGCACCACCAGCACCGAGCCGGCCCGGTCGGCCTTCAGATCGACCCGGGCGGCGAGCCGGTCGCCCAGGAGGAAGGGCAGGACGTAATAGCCGTGGGTGCGCTTCTCGGCCGGCACGTAGATTTCCAGCCGGATGCGCGCCCCGAACAGGCTCTCGGTGCGCTCGCGCTGCCAGACCAGCGGATCGAAGGGCGCCAGCAGGGCGCGGGCCTGCACGCGGCGCGGCAGGCGGGCGCCCCGCGCCAGATAGGCGGGGTGGCGGAAGCCCTCGACCGTGACGGGCACGAGATCGCCGGCCTCGACGAGATCGGCCACCGCCTGCCGGGTCTCGGCGACACCGAGGCGGTAATAGTCGCGCAGGCAGCGTTCGGTGGCGATGCCGAGCGCCACGGACGCGCGGCGGACCAGCGCGCGGTGCGCCTCCGCCTCCGATGGCGTCGGAGCCTCCAGCACCGCCTTCGGCAGCACCCGCCCGGTCAGGTCATAGACCCGCTCGAAGGCGCCGCGCCGGGTGGCGGTGGTGACGATGCCGGCCCAGAACAGCCATTCGATGGCCCGCTTGCCGTCCGACCAGCCCCACCAGCCCCCCTCGCCCCGGTGATCGTGGGACAGGTCCCCGGCCGCCTTCGGGCCCTCGGCCTCGATCTCGCGGCGGACCGCCTCGATCAGATCCTGCCGCTCGCGGCCGAAACGGGCGAGACCGGGATAGATGCCCTCGCCGCGCCGGGCGCGCTCCATGCGCCAGCGGAACAGGGGCTGGAGGGCGACCGGGAGGTAGGAGGCCTCGTGGCCCCAGTATTCGAACAGCGCGCGGCGGCGGCCGGAATAGGCGAGCGCGTCGAGGTCGGCGATCGCGTAGCGGCCGAGGCGGGAGAAGCCGGGCAGGGTGTGGGCGCGGGCCACCACGTTGACCGAATCGATCTGGATGACGCCGAGGGCTTCGGCCATCCGCTTCAGGTGCCGCCGCTCGCCGGCATGGTGCTCGCGGCGGTCGATGCCGGCGAGATCGAAGCCCTGCGCGGCGATGGCGATGCGGCGGGCCTGGTTCAGCGACAGGCTGTCGGAGGGGCGAGGCATGGATGGCGGCATGGCGGTGCGGGCAAAGCGTGCCGCAAGGCTAGGAGCCGCGCCACCCGAAACCTGGCAGGAGGCTTCGGCCGCCCTGCCCTCCCCCGCCATGCAGGGCAGCCATCTTGCCCCCGGGCCGGCGGACCGGGCTAGTGTGGCGGCGAACCTGAAGGAGCCCCTCCCATGCAGAAGCGCCCGCTCGGCCGTTCCGGCCTCTCCATCGCCCCGCTGGTGTTCGGCGGCAATGTGTTCGGCTGGACGGCGGACGAGCCGACGTCCTTCGCCCTGCTGGACCGTTTCGTCGATGCCGGCTTCGACGCCGTCGATACCGCCGATGTCTATTCGGCCTGGGCGCCGGGCAATTCCGGCGGCGAATCGGAGACCATCATCGGCAAGTGGATGAAGGCGCGCGGCGCGCGTTCGAGGATCACCCTGATCACCAAGGTCGGCTCGCCCATGGGCGAGGGCAAGAAGGGCCTGTCGGCCCGCTACATCGCCGAGGCGGTGGAGGCCTCGCTGAGGCGGCTGCAGACCGATGTGATCGACCTCTACCTGTCGCACTGGCCGGACCCGGAGACGCCCTACGAGGAGACGCTCGGCGCCTACGAGAAGCTGCTGAAGGCCGGCAAGGTGCGCGCCATCGGCTGCTCCAACCTCGATGCCGGCCAGCTCCGGGCCTCGCTGGAGGCGGCGAAGACGGCAGGCCTGCCGCGCTACGAGGTGCTGCAGCCCGAATACAACCTGCACGACCGGGCAAAGTTCGAGGGGGCGCTGGCCGACCTCTGCCTTGCCGAGCAGATCGGCGTCATCACCTATTTCTCGCTGGCCAAGGGCTTCCTGTCCGGCAAGTACCGGTCGGAAGCCGACCTCGGCAAGAGCCCGCGCGGCGAACGCGGCGTGCGGCCCTATCTCACAAAGCGCGGCTTCCGCATCCTGAAGGCGCTGGACATGGTGGCGGCGGCGAAGGGCGCCAAGCCCGCCGAGATCGCCATCGCCTGGCTGATGCACAAGAAGGCCGTGACGGCACCGATCGCCAGCGCCACGACGCTGGACCAGATGGAGAGCCTGGTGCGGTCCGCGGCCGTGACGCTGTCGGCCGATGACATGGCGGCGCTGGATGCGGCGGGAACGGCATAAGGATTTTTTGCTTAATCCAGGAAAAAGGGCTTGACCAGCGTAACGCTGGTTGCTATGATTCCCGCTATGTTGGCGAGGTGCGCCTGACGGCTCCCCTCACCGGCTTCGCCCCCGCCCGATCCCTTGCTGCCAGCCCGGATGCTGCCACCATCCGGGTGGCGCATGCGTCTGCGCCCATCTCACCCCGAAAGCCCGCGGCCGCCCCGCCGGGCAGACCGTGCGCGGCGGGCTCGGGGGGCCGCCGCCTAACCGATGCCGCAGATGGCCTTCAGCCGCGCCGCATGGGCCCGCAGCGGCGTCAGGTCATAGGTCTGCTCCACGCCGGGGAACGTGATGAACACGCGGTCGCCGGTGACGAGATCCAGCAGGAAACCGGCGGCGAACCGGGCGGTGACGAAGGCCAAGGCGCCGGCGATGCGCCAGCGCACCGGCTTCACCGGCCCGCCATCGACCTGGTAATGGCCGTCATGGACGCCCTCGGTGCGGCCGGGAAAGCGGTATCCCGGCGAGAAGGAGACGAAGGCGGCGCCGGCACCGCACAGCAGGGTCAGCCGCTCACCGGAGCTGCGATAGGACATTTCGAGGCTCGGACCGGACCCGCCGGGCCCCTGCGTCTCGCGGATGCTCCATTCGGCGCGCACATCGCCGGCCCCGGCGCAGAACACGGCCATCAGGGCGACCGCCGCCATCCGCACGGGATGGCGCGGGGATGGGCCGGCTGCGGAACGGCGACGCGCGACAGACATCGGTGAGGGAACGGACGGGTTGGGCGATGAGGAGCCCCCGGCGCGGACGCCGCATGCCCCTGAGGCAGCCTTCTGCCCGTAACGGCGCGACAAGACAATCCCTCACTTCACGTAGGGGTAGCAAGGAACCGTCGTCGCGCCGGGGCGCGGTGGCGCCCTTCCCGCCGCCGGATCAGAACGGATAGTGGCGCGGCCCGGTCTGGATGGTGATCCAGCGCAGCTCGGTGAAGGCGTCGATGCCGGCCTTGCCGCCGAAGCGGCCATAGCCGGAGGCCTTGACGCCGCCGAAGGGCATCTGCGGCTCGTCGTGCACGGTCGGCGCATTGATGTGGCAGATGCCACTCTCGATGCGCTTCGCCACCCTGAGGGCGCGCGGGATGTCGCGGGAGAACACGGCGGCGGAAAGGCCGTATTCGGTGTCGTTGGCGATACGGATGGCCTCCTCCTCGTCCTTCACGCGGACGACCGTGACCACCGGGCCGAAGCTCTCCTCGCCATAGATGCGCATGGCCGGCGTCACCCTGTCGAGGATGGTGGCCGGCATGATCGTGCCCTCGAGCGAGCCGCCGGAGGCGAGCACCGCGCCCTTGGCGATCGCCTCATCGACGAGGCCCTTCACGCGCACGGCGGCATCGCGCGAGACGATGGATCCGAGCACGACATTGCCGGAGCGCGGATCGCCATAGGGCAGCGCCTTCGCCTTGGCGGCGAACTTCTCCACGAAGGCGTCGGCGATCGTCTCCTGCACGACGATCCGCTCCGTCGACATGCAGATCTGGCCCTGGTTCATGAAGGCGCCGAAGGCGGCGGCATTCACCGCCGCGTCGAGGTCGGCATCGTCGAGAATGACCAGCGGGGCCTTGCCGCCAAGCTCGAGCAGGGCGGGCTTGAGGTAGCGAGCCGCCGTCTCGGCGATGATCCGGCCGACCCGGGTGGAGCCGGTGAAGTTGACGCGCTTCACCGCCTTGTGGGCGATCAGCGTCTCGACCAGCTTGCCGGCATCGGCCGGGGCATTGGTGACGACATTGACGACCCCCGGCGGCAGGCCGGCATCGCGCATCACCGTGCCGATCAGCTGATGGGTGGCCGGGCACTGCTCGGAGGCCTTCAGCACCACCGTGTTGCCGCAGGCGAGCGGCATGGCGATGGCACGCACGCCGAGGATGACGGGGGCATTCCAGGGCGCAATGCCGAGGATGACGCCGACCGGCTGGCGCACCGCGAGCGCCAGGTTGTGCGGCTTGTCGGTGGGAATGACGTCGCCGGTGATCTGCGTGGTCATGGCGGCGGCCTCGCGCAGCATGCCGGCGGCGAGCATGACGTTGAACATGCCCCAGCCCTTCGTGGCGCCGGTCTCGGCCACCATGACCTCGGCGAACTCCTCGGCGCGGGCGGCCATCAGGTCGGCGGCGGCGTTCAGCTTCGCGCGCCGCTCGTTGGGGCCGGTCTCCGACCAGGCCGGGAAGGCAGCCTGGGCCGCGTCGACGGCGGCCACGGCATCGGCCACCGTCGCGGCGGCGGCACGGGTGGCGACCGCCCCGGTCAGCGGGTCGAGCCGGTCGAAGGTGCGGCCGTCGGCAGCGCCGATCTCGCGGGAATCGATCATCAGGTTGACGTGCTTCATGGGGGTCTCCCTCGGAGGCGGCGCGGCGGCGGCCGGCATGGGTGTGGCGGGGGGTGCGGGCGTGAGAACGGGCGCCGGCGCGGCCGCGGCCGGCGCGGCAGGCACGGCGGATGGAACGGCGGCGGCCTTCTGGCCGCCAAGATAGGCGGCGGCGACCTGCGGATCACCGGCGAGGGCGGCGGCAGGCCCCTCCCCCACGATGCGGCCATTGGCGATGAGATAGGCCCGGTCGGCGAGCGCGAGGCTGCGGCGGGCATTCTGCTCGACAATGAGGATGGCGGTGCCGCGACCACGGATGGCGGCGAGCGCCTTGAACAGCTCCGAGGTCATGACCGGGGAGAGGCCGAGGGACGGCTCGTCGAGCATGACGAGATCGGGCCGCGACATCAGCGCCCGGCCGATGGCGACCATCTGCTGCTCGCCGCCGGACATGGTGCGCACCTGCTGGTCCATGCGCTCGGCGAGGCGGGGAAAGAGCGCCAGCACCTCGGCGAGCGTTTCCCCCTCCCGCGCGCGGGCGCGGCGCGGGAAGGCGCCGAGCATCAGGTTCTCGCGCACGGTGAGGTCGCCGAAGATGCCGCGCCCCTCCGGCACCAGGGCGATGCCGCGCTCGACGATGTCATTGGCCGGACGGGCGGCGAGACTGGCCCCCTCGAAGGTGATGGTGGTGCCGCGAGCGGCCGGCACCAGCCCGGCAATGGCCTTCAGCAGCGTCGTCTTGCCGGCGCCGTTGGCGCCGAGGATGGCGACCGTCTCGCCCCGCCCCACGTGCAGGGAGACGTCGTCCACCGCGCGGTGGGCGCCATAGGCGGCGGTCAGGCGGGCGACCTCAAGCATCGTCGTCTCCGAGATAGGCGCGCACCACCTGCGGGTCGGACAGGGCCTCGGCCGGCGTGCCCTCGGCGATCTTGCGGCCGGCATTCATGACGATGCAGCGGGTGCAGAGCGCGCGGATGGCGTCCATCACGTGCTCGACCATGACGATGGTGATGCCCGAGCCGGAGAGCGAGCGGATCAGCGCGATGCCGTCCTCCAGTTCCGTCGGATTGAGGCCGGCGAGCCATTCGTCGAGCAGCAGCAGGCGCGGCTGGGCAGCCAGCGCGCGGGCCAGCTCCAGCCGCTTCTGGTCGATATAGGTGAGGCTGCCGGCCGGCTGGTCCATGCGCCCGCCGAGGCCGACGCGCACGATATGGGGCACGGCCCGTTCCAGGGCCTCGGCCGGCGCGCAGGGATCGGCGCCGAACATGGCGCCGACCGCGACATTCTCCGCAATCGTCATGGAGGCCATGACGCGGACCAGCTGGAAGGTGCGGGCGATGCCGGCGCGGGTGATGCGATGGGCCGGCAGGCGCTCGATGGGGCGGCCGTCGAAGACGATGCGGCCGGAATCGGCCTTCAGGTTGCCGGTGATGAGATTGAGCGCCGTGGTCTTGCCCGAGCCGTTCGGGCCGACCAGGCCGACGACCTCGCCGGGTTGAATGACGGCGTCGAGGCCGTCGACCGCCTTCAGGCCGCCGAAGGCGCGGCAGACCCCTTGCAGTTCGATGAGCGGCTGCATGGGGGTCACTCCGCCGGATGGGCCCTGCGGGCGGTGCCACGGGCAACCGCCGCCCGGCCGTCGTCGAGCAGGCCGACCACGCCGCGCGGCACGAAATAGACGACGGCGAGGAAGACGAGGCCGAGCAGGATCGAGAAATGGTTGGGGAAATTGGCCTGCAGCAGCTCGAACAGGATGGCGAGCGGCACCACCCCGAGCAGCGGCCCGTAGAGCCGCGCGGCGCCGCCCAGCAGGGCCATGATGAGGGTCTGGAACGAGACGATCGGATTGAAGGCGATCGCCGGGTCGATATAGGTCCAGCGCGGCGCCATGATCGCGCCGACCACCGACATGATGGTGGCCGACAGGACGAAGACCAGGATCTTGGCCCGGGTCGTGTCGATGCCGGCGTGGCGGGCGACCGTCTCGTCCTCGCCGATGGCGCGCAGCGCCCAGCCGAGCCGCGAGCGGGCGATCCACCAGCCGATCAGGAAGGTGGCGACACAGACCGCGATCAGCATCCAGTAGATGTCGCGCGGGCTGACATCGACGAAGACGAAGCGACCGACCGTGCCGCCGAACTTGGCCTCGGCATAGGTGACGATCTGGCGGACCAGTTCGGCGAGGCCGAAGGTGAAGATGACGAAATAGACCCCCGACAGGCGGAGCGTCGAGAGCCCGACGACGGCGGCGACCAGCGCGCCCCCGCCTCCCGCGACCGCCAGCACGGCGGCAACGGGGAGCGTCTCGCCGAGGAAGGCCATGCAATAGGCGCCGAAGCCGAAGAAGGCGGCGGTCGCCAGCGAGACGTAGCGCGTCGGGCCGGAGAACAGCGCCCAGGCGGTGGCGAGCGCCGTGTACATGAGGATGTTGACCAGCAGCGACTGCCAGAACGGCCCGACGAGGAAGGGCAGCGGGGCGAGCAGCGCGGCGCCGGCCAGCACGGCCGCCGGCAGGATCATGTCCCTTGCGGTCATCGCGCCGGCCTCCCGAACAGGCCGGTCGGCCTGACCAGCAGGATGGCGAGGAACAGGGCGAAATTGACGGCAAGCGTCAGGCCGCTGTCGAGGAAGGCGGTGGTCAGCGCCTCGGCGAGACCGAGGATGAGGCCCGCGACCAGCGCGCCGAGAACGTTGCCGACCCCGCCCATGATGACCACGATCAGCGCCTTCATGGTGAAGACCACGCCCATCGAGGCGTTGAAGGTGAGGAACATGGAGACGAGCACGCCGGAGGCTGCCACCAGCGCGCCGCCGAGAGCGAAGGCGAAGGCGGCGTAGCGCGGCGTGTCGATGCCGACGAGGCGGGCCGAGGCGGGGTCGACCGCCACCGCGCGCAGGGCGGTGCCGGCGCGCGTGCGCATCATCGCCCAGTAGAGGCCGAGGGCGAGCAGGAGGGCGATGCCGGCGGCCACCAGCCGGTTGGCGGCCACCGTCGAGCCGATCACCTCGACGGGCACGGCGAGGTAGGAATAGGAGAAATAGGTGCCGCCGAAGGCGACCAGCATGATGCCCTGGACGACGAAGAGCAGGCCGAAGGTGGCGAGGATCGTGTCGACCTCCAGGGCCCCGGCATTGGGCGCGCGCCTGACCAGCGGCGTCATCAGCACGGAATAGATGAGCCAGTTGACGGCGAAGGACACGGGCACCGCCACGGCCAGGGAGATGGCCGGATTGAGCCCGAGCGCGGAGAACAGGAGATAGGCCAAGAAGGCGGCGGCAATGGTGAACTCGCCATAGGCAAGGTTCATGATGCGCGCGACGCCGTATTGCAGGGTCAGGCCCATGGCGATCAGCGCATAGATGCCGCCGAGGACCAGGCCCGACAGGATGACGTCGAGGAGAAGCATCGGGAACTCGAGGATACGCGGAGGGCGGCGGCGCGGCCCGCCGGGGCCGCGCCGGAACGCTGTCAGGCCGAGGGCCAGGCGGGCTTGGGGAAGATCGGCGCGCGGGTGCCGCCGATGCGGGTCGGGGCGAGCGCCACGAACTCGCCGCCCTGCCACTGGCCGACCCACCACTGGTCGACGCGCTGGTTGTCGACGAACTTGATCGGCCCGAGGATCGTGTCGAAGGTGTTGGAGCCGATGTCGCGGATGAGGGCCGCCTTGTCGAGGCCGACCCGCTCGATGGCCTGGGTCAGGACCTGGAGCGTCGAATAGGTCGTGGTGGAGGCCCAGCGGTCCGGCTCGCGTCCGATCACGCGGTTGTGGCGGGCGAGGTAGTCCCGGATCTTCGGATCATCGACATTGACCCCGCCAATACCCATGACACCTTCGGACACCGCGCCGAAGCGCTGCTTGTAGAGCGGGAAGGCGGTGCCGACCGCCGTGTAGAACACCTTGGGGTTGAGACCGGCAATGCGCGCCTGCTCGGTCAGCGCCAGGGTGTCCGGCGGATAGGAGAAGGCGAGGAACATGTCCGGCTTGAGCCGCACCGCCTCGGCAACGATCGGGGCGAGATCCTGCGTGCCCGGCGGATACTGCCGGTCCATGACGATCTGGAAGCCGGCGCGCTGCAGGCCGGCGCGGGCGGCGCCGACCAGCTCGAGGCCGAACTGGTCCTGCACCGAGGCGACCGCGACCGTGTTGCCAAGGCCCTTGTCCTTGAGCGTTGCGAGCAGGTCGGTCAGGGCCGTGATGGCGGTGGACGGCCGGTCGAGGAACAGGAACATGTTGGTCCAGCGCTTGACCAGTTCCGGCTGCCGCTCGACGAAGAAGGTGGAGGCAAGGTGCGGAAAACCGCCGCGGTTGAAGGCGGGCGCCACCGCCAGGTTCATGGCGGTGCCCCAGGGCGGCAGCAGCAGATCGACCTTGTCCTGGTTGACCAGCCGATCGATGTTGCGCACCGCCTCCTCCGACTGCGAGCGGTCGTCATATTCGACGAACTCGATCATGCGGCGCTGGCCGCCCGGCAGCTTCAGGCCGCCGGCCTCGTTGGTCTCGCGCATCCACAGCATGTAGTTCGGCAGCGTCGTGGTGTTGGCGCCGCCGGCATTCGGCCCGGTCTTGGAGATCGAGAAGCCGATGCGCACCGGCCCGGCCTGGGCGCGCGCGCCGGTGCCGATCAGGGCCGCTGCCGCAAGTCCGCCGACGACCGAGCGGCGATGGGGTCTGAATGCTGTCATGTGCTCCTCCCTGGATCCCTGTGCTTGCGCCCCGGGACGCCTCTTGGCGGGCGCCGCGGGGATGACGATGCTGCCGCCCGGTCCGGCCGGCAACGGTTCCTGTCAGCCGTCGATGCGAATGCCCGCAGTGCGGATCACCGGCTCCCAGAGCGCCTGCTCCGCCCGCATGGCGGCGCCGAGCTCCTCCGGCGTCGAGCCGACGGCGGTGGCGCCGAGGCTGGCAAGCCGCTCGGTGATCGCCGGATCCTTCAACGCGGTCGCCATGTCGCGGGCGATCCGGGCGATGGCATCGGCGGGCGAACGGGCGGCGGTGAAGAAGGCGAACCACGAATTGACCTCGTAGCCGGGCACGGTGTCGGCGATCGGCGGCACGTCGGGCAGGGTCGCATGGCGGGTGGCCGAGGTGATGCCGAGGGCGCGGATGGTGCCGGCCCGCAGCTGCGGCGTGGACACCGTCACCGTGTCGAACATGACGTCGAGGCGGCCGGAGATCAGGTCGTTCATGGCCGGCCCGGCGCCGCGATAGGGCACATGGGTCATCTCGACCTTCGCCAGATGCTTGAACAGTTCGCCGGCCATGTGGATGGAGGTGCCAACGCCCGCCGAGCCGAAATTGAGCTTGCCGGGATTGGCCCTGGCGCGGTCGAGGAAGTCCTGCACCGTGCGGTCCGGCGAGGCGACCGGCACGACCATGACATTGGGCACGCGGATGGCCATGGAGACGGGGGCAAGATCGGTCGCCGGGTCATAGGCCATGCGGGCGTAGAGGAGTTTGGCCACCGACACCGACTGCGAGGTGATGAGCAGCGTGTGGGCATCCGGATCGGACCGGGCGACCTCGGCGCCGGCGACATTGCCGCCCGCGCCCGGCCGGTTCTCGACGACGACGGCCTGGCCCCAGGTCTGCGCCAGCCGGTCGGCCACCAGGCGGGCCACGAGATCGGCCGCCCCGCCCGGCGGGAAGGCCACCAGGATGCGCACGCCCTTCGAGGGAAAGGCCTGCGCGCGCACGATGCCGGGCGCGCCCATCGCGCCGGCCAGTGCCGCGAGCGCGGTGCGGCGCGTCAGCCGGCCGGCCAGCCGTCCCGGTCCGGAGTGAATCGTGTCGGTGACACCCATCAATCGCCTCCCTGTCGTCCTCTCCGCCCGCCCCGATCGTTCGCTGCCGGTGGTCGGGCCTGTCGGTCATGTCATTCCATCAGATGCGGCAGCCAGACATCGAGCACGGCGGCCCGCCGCTCCTCCTTCACCACCCGCAGCGCCTCGGCGAGGCTGGCCACGACCTCGTCGGCGCGGGTCAGCCTGAGGGTGAAGGCCCCGCCGGCCGCAGCCGCGATGCCGCCATAGTCGGGCGGCGGATCGAAGGTGACGCCGATATCGGCGGCCGAAGCCGCATAGCCCGCGGGGTGGACCGCCAGCGTCGAGAAACGCGGGGCCTTCCAGCCGCGGTTGTTGAGCACGACCTGCAGGAACGGCGTGCCGTACTGGCGCGCCATCCAGTGGACGGTGGAGGGCTGCGAGAACATGTAGGAGCCGTCACCGGTGATCGCGATGACGGTCTTCGACGGCGCCGCCAGCTTGGCGCCGATGGCCGCGCCGCCGTTCCAGCCGAGATTGCCGCCGCCGGAATTGAGCATCTGGCCCGGCCTTGACGGAGCGATGTGGTTGCAGACCACGGGATAGTTGGTGATCGCCTCGTTCAGCACCAGCGTGTCGGCATCGACATGGGAGCGCAGGGCGGCGATCAGATATTCCGGCGTGATCCGCCCGTCGGCCGGCGGCCGCTCCAGGCAGGCGAGCGCGGCCCGGCGGCGGGCATGGCGCTCGGCATAGTGGGCGCGCCGCTCGCCGATGGCGGCGATGTCGAGCCGCACGCGGGCAAGGCCGGCATTGATCTGGGCGAGCGCCGTCTCGGCATGGACGCGGAACACGCGCCGCGCCGGGATCGACCAGAGCGGCATCTGCTGCTTCAGGGGATCGACATCGAGGTGCCAGATCCGGGCGCCGGGCGCGGGCCGCGAGACGGTCGGGATCCACGGCACGTCGCTGTCGATGACCAGCACCAGATCGGCCTCGGCCAGAGCCTCGTTCTGGTGCGGCTCGTTCCACTGGCACCCCTGGTACATGGGGTTGTCGTGGGGCAGGTTGACCGCATTGGGCACGGAATCGAGAACGCCGATGCCGAGCGGGTCGACCAGGCGCTGGAGTTCGGCGACGGCCTTCGGATTGCGGCCGAGATAGGAGGTGACGACGAGCGGCCGGCGCGCATGGGCGAGCTCGGTCGCCAGCGCATGGACGGCATCGGGCGGCAGGGCGGCAGGCCCGACGGGCGCGAAGTCGGCGGGATCGACCGGCTGGACCGGCACCTCCTCCTCCATGACCTCGCGCGCCCCCATCAGATAGACTGGGCCCTTGGGGTCGGAATGGGCGAACTGCAGGGCACGGTGGACCATCTGGGCGATGTTGCGCCCGGTGCGCAGCTCGGCGTCATAGCGCATGTAGCCGCGCACGATGCCGCGCTGGTCGTGCACGTCCTGGATCCACTGGATGAACTCGTTGCGGCTGCCCTTCAGCTCGCCGAACTGGGTGAAGGGCGAGGCGCCGGCGAAGATGAGCACCGGCACGCGGCCCTTGTCGACATTGTGGACGGCGCCGGCGAGCGACTGCGTGCCGCACTCGACATGGACGACGACCGCCTGGGCCCGGCCGGAGACCTGGGCATGGCCCTGGGCGGCGGTGAGCGCGACCATCTCGTTGGGGCAGGTGATGACCTTCGGCACCGCCCGGCCGCGCGCCTGCGCCTCGGCCAGCGCCTCGACGAGCGCGGGATGATCGGAGCCGAAATTGGCGAAGATGTAATCGACGCCGGCGGCCACGAGGGCATCGAGAAAGGCCACGGACGCGGTGTGCCCGGCCCCCGTCGGGCGCGCGGCGCGGCGATCCTGCGCTGGCGACGACCAGTCCATGACGTTTCTCCCGGCAAGATAGTTGGACCTCCAACCATCGGAGTCAAGAGCATCTTGCCGGCGTCCCCGGATCGTGCGAGGCAAGGTGAATGGACCGCAGCGGACCCATCCGAAGACACGAGACCATGGCCGAGACGGCCGGGATCACGCAGGCGCCCGATGCGCAGCGCCCGGCCGGCGACGATGCCATCCGCCTCGGCCCGCTGGCCGACTTCATCGGTTTTCACCTCAGGCTGGCGCAGGAGGCATCCTTCCGGGCCTTCGCCCAGCGCTCCGGCTGTCCCGGCATCAAGCCGAGCCGCTTTGCCATCATGACGCTGATCGCCGAGAATCCCGGCCTCAGCCAGACGGCGCTTGGCCGCGCCGCCGGCCGCGACAAGTCGACGCTGACCACGGCGCTCGATGACCTGACGCGGCGCGGCCTGGTGCGCCGCGATCGCGAGCCCAACGACCGGCGCAGCTATCGCCTCCATCTGACGGACCGGGGCAAGGAGGTGCTGGCCGAGCTGATGGAGCGGGCGCGCGAGCACGACCGGCTGCTCGATTCCATTGTGGGGCCGGACAAGAAGCCGGAGCTGATCCGCCTCCTGGCCCGCATCGCGGCCGATCTCGGCTGACCGGCAAGGCTCCTCAGGCCGCCTTCGACAGGCCGAGCACCCGCATGGCGTTCTGCTTGAGGATGAGCTCGTGCACCTCCTCCTTGAAGCCCACCTCGCGGAACTGGGCGATCCAGCGCTCGGGCTGGATCAAGGGGAAGTCCGAGCCGAACAGCATCTTCGAGCGCAACTGGGTGTTGGCGTACTGGACGATCTGCGGCGGGAAGTATTTGGGCATCCAGCCGGACAGGTCGATGTAGATGTTCGGCTTGTGCAGCGCCATCGACAGCGCCTCGTCGGTCCAGGGCCAGGACGGATGGGCGAGGATGATGGTCATGTCGGGGAAATCGACGGCCACATCGTCGATATGGATGGGCTGCGAATATTTGAGCCGCATGCCGCCGCCGCCGCGCATGCCGGTGCCGATGCCGGAATGGCCGGTGTGGAAGATGGCCGGCAGCTTGTGGTGGGCGATCACCTCGTAGAGCTGATAGGCCATGCGGTCATTGGGATAGAAGCCCTGGCAGGTCGGATGGAACTTGAAGCCCTTGACCACGCCTGTGGCGATCAGTTCCTCCGCCTCGCGGGCGCCGAGCCGGCCCTTGTGCGGGTCGATGGAGGCGAAGGCGATCATCATGTCGGCATTCTCGCGCGCCGCATCGGCGATCTCCTCGTTGGGGATGCGGCGGTTGCCGATCTGCGCCTCGGTATCGACCGTGAACATGACGAGGCCGATCCTGTGCTTGCGGTAATGCGCGATGGTCTCGGCAATGGTCGGGCGCTTGCCGACCTTGAAGTATTTTCCGGCCGCTTCCTCGTAGGGCGTCCAGTAGGCATCCACATCCTGCCGGCAGGAGACCTCGGCATGGGTGTGGATGTCGATGGCGACCAGCGCGTCGACGTTCATCGAAGAGGCCTCCCTGCCGGGCCGCGCCCCGCCCGCGCAACCGGCGATGGCGGACGCGGCAGCGTTCGCGATTGTGCATAATGGTTATACTCAATAACCAATTGCGCGGCAATGGAGGCAGGGCTGCCATTCGGCTGAGAGCCGGGCGGATGCCGCACGCCGGGACCGCTGAAGGCCTGGCTCTGTCAGGTCGGACGATCAGGGAACAATGGTGCCCAGGGGCGGAATCGAACCACCGACACTGCGATTTTCAGTCGCATGCTCTACCAACTGAGCTACCTGGGCGCCGTGCCGCGCGGCCGTCAGACGACCGTCACGTTGCAGTGCGGGGCGGCTTATAGAGGCTCCCGGGCGGCCTGTCCACCCTGAACGACAGCCTGTTTCAACAGGCATGATGGCCGGGAGCGGCCGCCTGCCGCGCAACAGGAAAAGGCCCCGGCGGCGGAAGCGCGGCCGGGGCAGTCAGAGGTCATGCGGGGCATGCACGGCGAAGCTCGGTTTCAGCGCAGGACGACCACCCGGGTGCCGACGCGGACCCGGTTGTAGAGATCGACGACATCCTCGTTCAGCATGCGGATGCAGCCGGAGGAGACGGCCTGGCCGATCGTGTGCGGCTCGTTGGAGCCATGGATGCGGTAGAGCGAGGAGCCGAGATAAAGGGCGCGGGCGCCGAGCGGATTGTCGGGGCCGCCGGCCATGAAGCGCGGCAGGTCGGGCCGGCGCTGGAGCATCTGCACGGGCGGGCGCCAGTCCGGCCATTCCTGCTTGCGGGTGATCGTCTGCGTTCCGGCCCACTCGAAACCCGGCCGTCCGACGCCGATGCCGTAGCGGATGGCCTGGCCATTGCCGAGCACGAAATAGAGGCGGCGCTCGGTGGTGTTCACCACGACCGTTCCGGCCGCATAGGCGCCGGAGAAGGCCACCACCTCACGCGGAATGGCCGGCGCGCGGGCCGCCTCGCGGGGAGCGGTGAAGGGCAGCGCGGTCATCGGCTGGCGGGTGTCGGGGTCGATGAGAACGGTGGCGCGGGCCGCGGGGGCGGCGGCAAGGGCGGCAAGGCCGAGGACACAGGCAAGGGCGAGGCGGCGCATGGCGGAACTCCCGGTCGTGGTCTGAAGGCCGGTCAGCGCGTGGCGGTGTCGGCGGAAACGGTGCGGACCTGGCGGATCGGACGTCCCGATGCCGCGTTCAGGCAGGCCGCCGGCAGGTGCGGCCAGGCGAACTGGGCGCAGCCGAGACGGTCGCCCTGGATGGCGGCCACCTGGCGCGTCTCGTCCGGGCGCGGGGCGCCGTCGAGACGGTTGCGGAAGGCATCGAAGGCACCGAGGGCGTGATCGAGATCGGCGGCGGTGTAGCTCAGCTTGAGCTGCGGGGCTTCGGTCACCGCGGCGCGGCCGGCCGGCGTCAGGGCGACGGCCGCGGCGATCGCCGTCGAAGCCACCACGCCAAGGGCCAGGAACCTGGACATCGGGGTCATTGTCGCTCTCCCCATTGTGGTCCGTTCGGACCGTCTCTGCGATGGGTCGCGGCGGGATCGGAAAAGGTTCAGTCCGGTTTCGCGCCGCGATCTCTCATCGCATTGGGGACAACGTAGCCAGGGGCGCTTTCGTTCCGTTGCCAGACCGCGGGGCCGTCCGTTTCAGCGCCGCCACGGCGTGTTTCAAGCCTTGCGGGAGGGTGTCGCGGATGGCGCGCGATTGTTTCGCGGCCACCGGCCGTATTTCCAAACGGGCGGCTCGCCTCAGCGGCCGTCACCTTCGGGCATGAACATGTAGCCGGCCCCCCGCACGGTCCTGATATAGGCCGGGCTGTCGGGGTCCGGCTCGACCTTGCGGCGGATGCGGGTGATGCGCACGTCGATGGCGCGGTCGAAGGCATCGGGGTCGCGGGCACCGGCGAGGTCGAGCAGGCGGTCGCGCGACAGCACGCGCCGCGGGTTCTCGGCAAAGGCCTTCAGGAGCGCGAACTCGGAGGCGGTCAGCGGCATTTCCTTGCCGTCGTCGTCGCGCAGGACATGGGCGGTGAGGTCGAGGATCTTGGTGCCGAAACGCACCGTCTCCGAGCGGCCGCCCGGCCCGGCGGCGGCCACTGGCACGGCGAGACGCCGCAGCAGCGCACGCACGCGGGCCAGCAGTTCGCGCAATTCGCAGGGCTTGGCGAGATAGTCGTCGGCGCCCACCTCCAGCCCCACTACCCGGTCGGCAGGGGCGGCCGTGGCGGTCAGCATGATGACCGGCACCGGCACCCGGCGCTTGACGTCGCGCAGCACCGCCAGCCCGTCCTCGCCGGGCATGTCGAGGTCGAGCACGATGAGGTCGGCGCGCTCGGCGGCCATGGCCCGACGCAGCGCCGGGCCGCCGTCGCACAGCGTCACGCGGAAGCCGTGCAGCGACAGGTAGTCGCCGACCATGTCGCGGGCGGCCGCCTCGTCATCGACAACCATGATGTGATGCCGGCCGCTCATGACGGCGCCCCCTGGACGGCCGGCGGCATGACGATGGTGAAGGTGGCACCGCGGCCCTGCCCCTCGCTCTCGGCGGCGACCCGGCCGCCATGCAGCTCGACGATCCGCCGGCAGATGAACAGACCAAGACCGGTCGAGCTTTCGCCGCCGGTCGGCCGGGCCGACAGGCGCTGGAACCGGCCGAACAGCCGCGCCCGGTCCTCGGGTGACAGGCCCGGACCGGAATCGGCCACGGCCACCCGGTAGCCGCTCTCGTCGGCCGAGAGCTGCACGCGGATGCGACCGCCGGCCGGCGAATACTTGATGGCATTCGACACGAGGTTGTCCACCGCCTCGCGCATCCGGTCGGGATCGGCGCGTCCCGGCAGGCTGTCGGGCCCCGAATAGATCAGCATCTGGCCCTTGCGCGCGGCCAGGGGCGAATTGGCATCGATCACGGCCTGGACCAGCGCCACCCAGTCGATGTCGCTCGGACGCAGCCTGATGTCCTCGGCATCAAGCATGGCGTCGTTGATGAGCCCATCGACCATGGCGGTCATGCGGGCGACGGAGGCGCGCACCTGCTCGATCTGACCGAGCGCGCGTTCGATCAGTGGCGGCTGGTGCAGGAGCAGTTCGCCCATCATCTCGGACCGGCCGAGAATGACGCCGAGCGGGTTCTTCAGGTCGTGGGCGACCGTGCCCAGCACCTCGGCCTTGTGGTCGTTGGTGCGCTTCAGGCGGGCCCATTGGGCGGTGAGCCGCTCGTTGGCGATGGTCAGCTGGCGGGTGCGCTCGGCGACGCGCTGCTCCAGCGTCTCGTTGGCCGCCTGCAGCTGCTCGTAGAGGATGACATTGTCGAAGGCGGTCGACAGGCGCCCGCAGAATACTGCCACCAGCGTGCGGTCGGTCTCGCTGAGCGGATGGTCGGACCTCAGGGCGACGACGATCTCCCGGCCGCTCGCCGTCTCGATATAGAGGGCCGTCTCGTGCCCCTCGAAGGCATGGCGGCGCCGCTCGAAGGCAAGGCTCACCAGTGCCCCCATGGCCGCGTCGATCTGGCCCGAGGCGGCCTCGGCCGCGGGCGCATAGATGCCCGAGCCGGCGAGGACGGAAAACCCCGCTCCGCGATCCTCCCGGAGCACCAGGATGCCCTCGCAGCTGGCCTGCACGAGGCTGCCGATCTGGGTCAGCACGCCGGAGGCCAGCTTGCGCATGGACTTCAGGTCGAACAGTTCGGAGGCGGCATCGACGATCAGCTCGAGGCCGCGGCGCGTCTCCACCAGGCGCATGAGCTGCTGGTAGCTGCGGATGGCCGCGGTCAGCGCGGTGAACAGCTTGTCCGAGGTCAGCTCGGTCTTGGCCTTGTAGTCGTTGATGTCGTAGTCGACGATCACCTGCCGCTCGGGGGCCTGCCCGGGCTGGCCGGTGCGCAGGATGATGCGCACCGTGTCGTTCTTCAGTTCGTTGCGGATGTACTGGACGAGCTCGAGCCCGGCGCCGTCGCTCTCCATGACCACGTCGAGCAGCACCACCGCCATGTCCGGATGGGCGGCAAGCAGCCTGCGGCCGTCGGCGGCCGACATGGCCGAGAGCAGTTCGAGCCGCACCCCGCCAAGCTCGTAGTCGGACAGCGAATAGCGGGTGCCCGAATGGATTGCCGGGTCATCGTCGATGATCGCCACCTTCCAGCGCGGCCCGTCATGCGGCGGCGCCGTCGGCGTGTCCTCGACCACCCGGATGATGTCGTCGTCCTGATCGTGCATCGGCCTGTCCGGTGGGTTCATGCGGGCACCTCGCCGCGCTCGGCCGGCTCCTGCGGGGCGGTCAGCGGCAGGACAATGCGGAACGTGCTGCCCTGGCCCGGTTCCGTGTCCAGATAGATGCGCCCGCCAAGACGGCGGGTGACGATGTTGGCGACGATGTTGAGGCCGAGGCCGGTGCCGCCGGCGCCGCGCCGGGTGGTGAAGAAGGGATCGAAGGCCTGCCGCTTGACCTCGGGGCTCATGCCGATGCCGTCGTCTCGAAAGCGCAGATCGACCTGCGATCCGTCGGCCCGGGCCGTGATGCTCAGCGTTCCGGCCCGCCCGTCCGGGAAGGCATGGGTCAGGGCATTGATGAACAGGTTGGTGACGACCTGGCCATAGGGGCCGGGATAGCTGTCCAGCACGATGCCCGACGGCACGTCCACCTGGAGCGTGACGGGCAGGCGCCGCAGCGTCGGGCGCAGGCTGGCAATGATCTGGTCGGTGGCCTCGGCCAGGTCGAACTGGCGGCGCTCGGCGTGGCTGCGATCGACGGCCACCTGCTTGAACGCCTGGATCATCTCGCCGGCCCGCTGGAGGTTGAGCGAGAGCTGGCTCGCCGCCTCGCGGCTGCCCTCGACGAACTCGGTCAGCTTCGAGCGCCGCAGTTCGCCGCGCTCCACGTCGCGGGCGAAATCCTCGATGCGCCGCGACAGGGTGGAGGCAACCGTCAGGCTGATGCCGATGGGGTTGTTGACCTCGTGGGCCACGCCGGCGACGAGGCCGCCGAGCGCGGCCAGCTTCTCGGCCTCGACCAGGCTCTGCTGGGTGTCGCGCAGATGGGCGAGCGCCGTCTCGGCCCGGTCCTTGGCGGCCATGAGATCGCGCTCGGCCATGCGCTTGGCGATGGCGTTCTGCCGGAACACCTCGACCGAGCGGGCCATGCGGCCGATGTCGTCGGTGGCATCGAGACCCGGCGGCGGGCTGTCCAGCTTGCCGGCGACGATGGCCGCCATGCTGGCGGAGAGCTGGTCCAGCGGCACGCGGATGGACCGCGCGATCAGTAGCCAGATGACCGCGACGAAGGCGAGGAAGATGCCGGCAATGCCCACGGCCTGGACGAAAACGATGCGCAAGGTCTGGTCGAGCCGGCTCTGGGCCTGGTCCTCGCGGGCGCGCACCCGCTCGGCCACCTCCTGGATGACGGTGGCCATGACGGCCTGGTTGCCGTCGATCTCGACCTGCAGCAGGCGGTTCTGCATGCCGAGCACCTGGACCATGCGGCCGAAGCCGGCGCGCAGCGCCGCGGTGCGGTCGGCGAGCGCCTGCAGCGCAGCCCGCTGGAACTCCGTCTCGGCCAGATCGACCATGACCGGGGCCGTGGCCTGGATGACCTCGATGGAGCGGGAGGCCTCGCGCTGGGCCTGGACGGACTGGGTCAGATAGTAGTCGTTGATGGCCACGAGAAAGATCGAGAAGGCTTCGCGCGACTTGCCGAGGGAGGGGGCCACCAGCGCCGAGCGATCGGCCATGGCCGTCTCGACCACGGAATAGAGCTGGGACAGTTCGCTGGCCGGGCGGCGGATCTCGTTGTCATAGATGGAGGAAATCGTCTCGCGCACGCTGCGCAATTCGTCGAAGCCGAGCATGAAGCGCTCGGTAACGCTGGTGACCGAGCGCGCCGGATTCTCCAGGGCGAAGTCGATGTCGCGCTCGATGGCGAGCTTGCCGAGGAGGGCGCGGCGGCGCTGCTCGATCTCGTTCAGCACGACCTCGTTGGGCAGGGCGAAATAGCGGTGGATCAGGGTCTGGAGGCGGCCGGCATCGTTCTCGATGGAGGCAAGGATCCGGTCGATCCGGCGGGCCTCCTGCAGGTCGCTCCACGCCGCACGGATGGCGGTCGCGCCCGTGCCGATCAAGGCCATGAGCAGCGTGATGAAGGCAAGATTCAGGATGACGACGGTCGCGATCCGCCAGCGCACGGGAATGCGGCGCAGCAGGTGCGAGGCCGCATCAAGCCGCTCGCGCATCCGCCGCAAGGCCGGGCGGACCACCACCCGTCTGGCCAAGGCCGCGTCCATCAGTTGGCCTGGCGAATGCGCTCGACGAGAGCGGCGAGTTCGGGGTCGGAGGCGAACCGGCCGGCCAGCCCGCCGACGGCTCGCTCGAAGGCGCTGCGGTCGGCAAGACGGGTCACGACGACCCCGGCGGCCTCGGCGCGCCGCCGCGAGTCCTCCTCGAGGCGGAACCACTGCTCGCGCATCGACCGGGCGGACTCGCGCGCCGCCGCGCGGAACAGCGCCTGGTCCTCCGCGTTCAGCCCGTCCCAGGCCCGTTTCGACATGACCAGCACCTCGGGGCTCATGGTGTGCTCGGTGAGGGTCAGGTAGCGCGCGGCCTTGTAGTGATCGGTGGTCACATAGGAGGGCCAGTTGTTCTCGGCGCCCTGGATCAGGCCGGTGGTCAGGCCGATCTGGACCTGACCATAGGGCATGGCGATCGGCTCGGCGCCGAGCGCGCGGATCATCTCCACCATCATGTCGGACTGCTGGACGCGAATGCGCAGACCCTTCAGATCCTCCAGCGAGCGGATCGGCCGCACCGCGTTGTAGATCGACCGGGCTCCCGAATCGTAGAAGGCGAGGCCGACCAGGCCATGCTGCTCGAAGCGCGCGAGGATGTCCTCCCCGATCGGACCGTCGAGGATCCGGTGGAGGTGGGCGACGGAGCGGAACAGGAAGGGCAGTGACAGGATATTGGCTTCGGGGATGAAGCTCGACAGCGGCGCCACATTGGTGCGGTTGATGTCGATGGCGCCGATGCGGGTCTGCTCGATCGTCTCCTTTTCCTCGCCGAGCTGGCGGGAATGGAAGATGCGCAGGCTGTGCCGGCCGCCCGAGCGATCGCGGATGATGCGGTCCATCACCTCAAGGGCCCTGACCGTCGGATAATCGGCCGACTGCGTATCGGCCACGCGGAACTCGCGGGCCTGCGCGGGCGATAGCGTCCACCAGAGGCTTGCCGTGACCAGCCCGACCATGGCCAGCGCAGTCATGACCGGCCGGCCGACGCGACCCGAAAGGCGCGATGACGACATCCTGATCCCCTTCCGCCGACACGGCTTGCCCGCAAGCCCGTCGACCTCCGCCATGATGCCACAGAAGCAAAGGCCGGCGCTATGCCATGGCCCCACCCGCGAGCGGCCCTCGTTGCTTCGTTTCAGTTCCGTGTTGCGGAAGGCGCCCGTGTTTCAGTCCGCAAGCCCCGACGAAACAAACCGGACACGGATGACATGAACCCGAAATGCGCCCCGCCGAAGGTCCATGCAGACCTGAAAGGGTCGAAACCGCTCGTTTCTCGAGCCCCGACAGGTGCTTTTGCAGGAGTTTGCTGCATGAAATCCCGCCTGGCCCTAGCGATTGCGGGAGGGATGGCGATTCTTGCTTCCACGGCCGGCTCCGGCCAGGAGCAGATCGGCATTCCGGAATGTGACCGCTTCATCACCCGCTACGAGGCCTGCGTGACGACCAAGGTGCCGGCAACGCACCGCGTGACCTTTGCCCAGCAGGTGGCGCAGCTGCGGACCAGCTGGCGGGCCCTGGCCGAGAATCCCGATAACCGCGCCGAGCTCGAACGGCTCTGCCGCACGCAGGGTGCCCAGATGCAGCGCGGCCTGGAGCCCTTCGGCTGCGAATTCTGAAGGCCCGCCGACCCTCCTAGCCGCCCTTCGCCCCAGCTAGCGCAGCAGCAGGTCGCGCCAGCGTCCGGGCGACATCCCGTAGGCGGCGCGGAACTGCCGGGTCATGTGGCTCTGGTCCGCGAAGCCGGCCATGATCGCCGCCTCGGCGAGCCCCGCGCCGCCAAGGATGGCGGCCCGTGCCGCATCGAGCCGGCGCATGACCAGATAGCGGTAGGGGCTGGTGCCGAAGCGCAACCTGAACTGGCGGGCAAGCTGCCAGCGGTCCATCCCCCCGACGGCCTCGAGCCGTTCCGACGTCACGGGTCCGGCGCGGCTGGCATCGAGATAGTCGCGCACCCGGTCCATGGCCGGCCCGTCGACCCCTGACCGGGCCGGCCGGACCGGATCGTCGGCGACCGCCGCCAGGCCCTCGGCGAGGACGAGGACCGTCTGGTCGACCTCCAGCGGCTCGGGCTGGCTGTCGAGGGCGGCGAGCGTGCGGGATGCGGCCGCCACCATGCGGGGATCCGAGGTGACGGGGGTCGGCACGAAGGGCAGGCGCGGTCCCGCGCCGAGGCCATCCAGCGCCGCCCGGATCAGTCCCGGCGCGACATAGGCCATGCGGTAGGCGAACCCCGAGCCATCGCCGCTGCGGCCGTCATGGACCTCGTCGGGATGCAGGACGATGGCCTGCCCGGCGAGGCTGTCCCGTCGCGCCCCACGATAGGTGAAGCTCTGCACGCCGGCCAGCGTCAGGCCGACCGCATAGGTGTCGTGGCGGTGCGGATCGAAGGCATGGCCGGAGAAGCGCGCCTCGATCCGCTCGATCCCGCCGCATGGCCGGGCCATCCGGATGCCGTCCCCGGCCGGCGCGCACGATCGTTCAAGACGGGGACCGGGCGGCGCTCCGAGACTGGCTCCGGGGCCGCCATCGAGGCCGTCGCAGCTGCCATCCCCGGGAACGATCATGCCGACCGACATGCCCTTCGATACCAAATTCGCCATCGCCGTGCGAGACGACCTCGCCGTCTGGCAGAAGCTCAACGTCACCGCCTTCCTCGCCGGCGGCCTGGCGGGAACCGAGCCCGACCTGGTCGGCGAGCCCTATCGCGACGCCTCGGACCGGGTCTATCGCCGGCTGGTCCGCCAGCCGATCCTGATCTTCGCGGCGAGCCGCGACCAGCTTGCCGTGGCGCAGCGGCGGGCCCGCGACCGCGGCCTGCTGCCGGCCGTCTATACCCGCGAGATGTTCGCCACCGGCCACGACCTCGCCAACCGCGCGGCCGTCGCGGCGGTGGCGACCGAGGCGCTCGACCTGGTGGGCCTCGGCCTGTTCGGCGACCGAAGGGACGTCGACAAGGCCCTCAAGGGGCTGAAGCTTCACCCGTGAGGGGGCCCCTCGCTCAGCGCCGGCAGGAGGCTGCGACGCGGCGGCGGATCTCCTCGATCCCGTCCAGCTCGAACGTGCCCTCGAAGCGCCAGCGGCGCGACCCCTCGAGCCGGATGAAGATCTGGCCGGAGGCGGGCAGCCGGCGCAGGAAATCCTGCACGTCGCCGGTATAGCTGACCGTCCGGTAGTCGCGCGCAACGTCCCACAGATCGCCCGGCACCAGCCGGTTGCCCACGCGAACCGTGACGAAGGCGTTGAAACTGTTGGCGATGGGAATCTCGCGCGTCACCGACAGGCCCGCCCGATCGTCGGCACAGGTGACCTGCAGGATCAGGCTCTGCTCGTCGTCCCAGGGTTCGACCGGGCGCTGGGTGGCCCGGATGGCGCCACCCGGGCCGGTCTCCACCTGCCAGCGCCCGAGCGCGGCCGTTCCCTGCGAACCCGCCTGCTCGCGCCCGGCCTGACCGCGCGCCAGGGCATCGAAGCAGGCGAGGCGATCGGCATCGGCGGCGATGGCGGCACAGCGCCTCAAGCCCCCGGAGAGGTCGCCGTCCGCCGCCCCCGCCGGAAGCGTCGTCAGGCCGAGGAGCAGAACAGGGACCATCACGGCGAAGCGCATCATCGACCACGAGGTAGAGAGCGCGCGGCCCATGACAACCTGACAATTGGCCGCAGCCCCCGCCTGCCGGACCATCGGTTCGCACCCCCTATCCCACCAGCTTGCCGGGATTCATGATGCCCAGCGGATCAACGGCCTGCTTGAGGGCCGCCATCAGGGCGAGCGCCGCATCGCCGTGCTCGGCGCGCATGTAGCCCATCTTGCCCTGGCCGATGCCGTGCTCGCCGGTGCAGGTGCCCCCCATGGCGAGCGCCCGCTCCACGATGCGCCCCATGAAGGCCTTGCAGCGCGCGACATCCGCCGGATCGCTCTCGTCCATGAGCGGCAGGACATGGAAGTTGCCGTCACCGACATGACCGACGATCGGGGCGATCATGCCGCTGGCCTCGATGTCGCGCTTGGTCTCGTCGATGCAGTCGGCAAGGCGCGAGAGGGGCACGCAGACATCCGAAGACTGGCCCTTCGCGCCCGGGCGCAGGGCCAGGGCGGCCCAGTAGGCGTCGTGGCGGGCCTGCCACAGCCGCGTGCGGTCCTCGGCCCTCTCGGCCCACTGGAAATCGCCACCGCCGCAGTCATCGGCGATGGCGCGGAACCGCGCGACCTGCTCGGCCACACCGGCCTGGGTGCCGTGGAACTCCACCAGCAGCAGCGGGCTCTCGGGCAGGGACAGCTTCGAATAGGCATTGACGGCCCGCACCTGGACCTCGTCCAGAAGCTCGATGCGGGCCATGGGAAGTCCGGTCTGGATGGCCAGGATGGTGGCATCGGCCGCCGCGCGCACCGTGGGGAAGGAGCAGGAGGCCGCCGAGATCGCCTCCGGGATGCCGTGCAGCCTGAGGGTGATCCGGGTGATCAGGCCGAGCGTGCCCTCCGAGCCGACGAACAGGCGGGTCAGATCATAGCCGGCCGAGGACTTGCGCGCGCGCCGGCCGGTCTCGATCACCTCGCCGGAGGGCAACACCACTTCCAGGGCCACGACATTGTCCTTCATGGTGCCGTAGCGCACGGCATTGGTGCCGGAGGCGCGGGTGGCGACCATGCCGCCGATGGAGGCATCGGCGCCGGGATCGATGGGGAAGAACAGGCCGCTGTCGCGCAGATGCTCGTTGAGCTGCTTGCGGGTGACTCCCGGCTCCACCACCACGTCGAGATCCTCGCCATGCACCGCGATGATCGCCTTCATGCCGGAAGTATCGACCGACACGCCGCCATAGGGCGCATTGACGTGACCTTCCAGCGAGGAGCCGGTGCCGAAGGGGATCACCGGCAGTCCGTGGGCCGCGGCAATCCGCACCACATCCACGCAGTCGGCCCGGGATTCGGCAAAGACCACCACGTCCGGCGGCTGGTTCTCGATCCAGGTCAGCGTGTGGGCGTGCTGACGCCGGACCGCCTCGGAGGTGACGGCCCGGTTGCCGAAGCGGGACTGAAGGGCCTGGATGGCGGTGGCAAGCGCGGCTGGGGACGGTCGCTGGAAGGCGGGCATCGGCAGAGGCATCCTGCGGTCGCGGCCCGGACGGGCCGCACGGGGCCGCCAGCTTAGCCCTGTGCCCCGGACGGCAAAAGGGCGATGGATGGTGCCGTCATCCTCCTGCCCGCCACCACCGTCGCAGCGGACAAGCGGGGCGGCAGTTGATCCTGCCGCCCCGCCGGCCTTCGCACCGTCGCGATCGCGCTCAGCGATAGAAGGTCACGCGCTCGCAGATCTCCTGCCGCACGCGCAGATCGAACCAGCAGGCAGTGACGGCCTCACGCGCGCCGACCGCGCCGGAGCGGCCGCGGCCGGGATGGGTCGGCGGGGCGGCAATGGTGCCGAGGCTGGCGGCCGCGTCCATGGCACCACCGGCACCAGCGCCGCCGCCACCGGCGCCGCGGGCCTCGGCGAGGCCGGACAAGCCCGCGCCGAGGGCCAGGGAAAGACCGGCAGCGAGGGCAAGGGAACGGATTCGGATCATGTCGATACTCCAAGGTTGGTGCATCCGTCGGATGCGGGGATGCCCTTGGGTCGAGGCGGCCGATGACGAGGTTCAGGGGAATCGCCGGCGGCCGGGCCGGAGCCGGCCGGGGCAGGTCGGCGCCGGCAGGATTCATCGCGCGAGGCCGGCCTCCGCGGAAAAAAATGCGGCGGGATCGAACCGCCGCGGGACTTCTCGCGACACAGGATCGAACGGGGCGGACGCCCCACCCACCGCCTCCCGAGGAGACCTCCCATGACCCGCATGAAGACCCTGGCTCTCGCCACCGTCGCCGCCCTGTCCCTGGCCGTCGTCGCGGCCCCGAAGGCCGAGGCTGCCTCCTTCCCGTGGGGCGGCGTTGCCGCCGGCGTGGTGATCGGCACGACGATCGGCGCGGTTGCCGCCCACAGCGCCTATGCCCGCGCGCCCTACGGCTACGGCTATGACTATGCCGACTGCTTCGTGACCCGCCGCTGGGTCGACACGCCCTACGGCCCGGTCCTGCGCCGCGTCCGCGTCTGCAACTGAGCGGTGGCTCCGTCCTGTTCCGCCAGCCCGGAACCCCGGCCGCACGGCCGGGGTTTCCCGCGTCCTGGGAACCTTGCGCGGGCGCGCCCCCGCCGGTCGCTCACATGTGGATGGCGCGCTTGTCGACGGCGAGCGCCGCTTCCTTGACCGCTTCCGACATGGTCGGGTGCGCATGGGTCGAGCGGGCCAGATCCTCGGCCGAGCCGCCGAACTCCATCAGCACCACCGCCTCGTGGATCATCTCGCCGGCGCCGGCGCCGATGATGTGGACGCCGAGCACCCGGTCGGTCACCGCATCGGCCAGCACCTTGACGAAGCCCTCCGTCGTGCGGTTGGCGCGCGCCCGCCCATTGGCCGTGAAGGGGAACTTGCCGACATTGTAGGCGATGCCGGCAGCCTTCAGATCCTCCTCGGACTTGCCCACCGTCGCCACCTCGGGGAAGGTATAGACCACGCCGGGAATGCAGTCGTAATTCACGTGGCCGGCCTTGCCGGCGAGGATCTCGGCCACCGCAATGCCCTCGTCCTCGGCCTTGTGGGCGAGCATCGGCCCGCGCACGACGTCGCCGATGGCGTAGATGCCGGGAACATTGGTGGCAAAATGGTCGTCAATGACGACCCGGCCGCGCTCCATGGCGACGCCGACCGCCTCCAGGCCGAGCCCTTCCGTATAGGGACGCCGGCCGATGGCAACGAGCACCACATCGGCCTCGACCGTCGCGGCCTCACCGCCGGCCGCCGGCTCGACGGTCAGCGTCACACCCTTCTTCGACGTCCTGGCACCCGTCACCTTCGAGGACAGCTGGAAGGTCATGCCCTGCTTGCCAAGCATGCGCTGGAACTGCTTGGCCACCTCCCCGTCCGTGCCGGGCAGGATGCGGTCGAGATATTCGATGACGTGAACCTCGGCGCCGAGGCGGCGCCAGACCGAGCCGAGCTCGAGGCCGATGACACCGGCGCCGATCACCACGAGCTTGCCCGGAACCTTCGCAAGCTCCAGGGCCCCGGTGGAGGAGACGATCTGCTTCTCGTCGATCTCGACGCCCGGCAGCGGCGCAACCTCCGATCCGGTGGCAATCACGATGGCCTTCGCCTCCAGGTCCGTCACCTTGCCGTCCTCGGCGGTGACCTTGACCCGGCCCGGCGCGGTGATGGTGCCGAGGCCGACATGCTGGTCGATCTTGTGCTTCTTCATCAGGAAGGCGACGCCGTTGACATTGGCGTCCACCGTCTCCTGCTTGTGCGCCATCATCTGCTTCAGATTGAGCTTCGGCGCCGGGATGTCGATGCCGAAGGCCTTGAAGCCGTGCGTGGCCTCGTCGAAGAGTTCGGAAGCGTGCAGCAGCGCCTTGGACGGGATGCAGCCGATGTTCAGGCAGGTGCCGCCATGGGTCTTGCGCTTCTCCACCACGGCCACCTTCAGGCCGAGCTGGGCGGCGCGGATGGCGCAGACATAGCCGCCGGGGCCGGTGCCGATGACGACGAGATCGTAGGACATGGAGCTTCTCCGGATATCGGTCGCGGCCGCGCTCAGCGCCCGCCGGATACGGTGAGGATGGAGCCGGTGCAGTAGGAGGCTTCCGGCGACAGGAGCCACATGACCGCGCCGGCGATCTCGTCGGGCTCGCCGATGCGCTGCATCGGGATGGTCGGCCGGATGCGCTCGACACGTCCGGGATCGCCGCTCGACTCGTGGATGTCGGTGGTCACCATGCCCGGGCGCACCGCATTGACGCGGATCCCCTCCATGGCGACCTCCCGGGCCAGCCCGACGGTGAAGCTGTCGATGGCCCCCTTGGAGGCGGCATAGTCCACATATTCGCCGGGCGAGCCGAGCACCGAGGCGATGGAGGAGATGTTCACGATGGCGCCGCCCCGGCCGCCGCGCCTGGTCGACATGCGGCGCACCGCCTCGCGGGCGCAGAGGATGGAGCCCATGACATTGATGGCGAACAGCCGCTCCAGCCGCTCGCGCGTATAGTCCTCAACCCGGCCGGAGCGCGAAACGATGCCGGCATTGTTGACCAGCCCTGTGAGCGGGCCCATGCGGTCGGCCGCCGCGAAGATGTGCTCGATGTCGGCCTCCACCGACACGTCGCCCCGGCAGGCGACCGCCCGGCCGCCGGCGGCGATGATGGTGGAGACCACCTCGGTGGCGGCCTCCACGTTGGACGCATAGTTGACCACCACCTGATAGCCGGCGGCCGCCGCCCTCAGGGCGCAGGCGCGGCCGATGCCGCGCGAGGCGCCGGTGACGATCAGGACTCCCATGGGCATGTCGCGCTCCTCAGCGGCGCCCGCCAGTGCCGGGCCGGCGCGGGCGGTCAGAGATCCATGACGAGCCGCGCCGGATCCTCGAGGCTCTCCTTGACGCGCACGAGGAAGGTGACGGCCTCCTTGCCGTCGACGATCCGGTGGTCATAGGAGAGCGCCAGATACATCATCGGCCGGATCTCGATCTTGCCGCCCACGACCATCGGCCGGTCCTGGATCTTGTGCATGCCGAGGATGCCCGACTGCGGCGCATTGAGGATCGGCGTCGACATCAGCGAGCCATAGACGCCGCCATTGGAGATGGTGAAGGTGCCGCCCTGCATCTCCTCGATCTTCAGCTGGCCGTCGCGGGCGCGCCGACCGAAATCGGCGATGGCCTTCTCGATCTCGGCGATGCCCATGCGGTCGGCATCACGCACCACCGGAACGACCAGGCCCTTGTCGGTGCCGACCGCCACGCCGATGTGGCAGAAGTTCTTGTAAACGATGTCGGTGCCGTCGATCTCGGCATTGACGGCCGGAATCTCCTTCAGCGCCTGCACGCAGGCCTTCACGAAGAAGCCCATGAAGCCGAGCTTGACGCCATGCTTCTTCTCGAACAGGTCCTTGTACTGGTTCCTCAGCGCCATCACCGCGCCCATGTCCACCTCATTGAAGGTGGTCAGCATGGCGGCGGTGTTCTGCGCGTCCTTCAGCCGGCGGGCGATGGTCTGGCGGAGGCGCGTCATCTTCACCCGCTCCTCGCGGGCGGCATCCTCGGGCGCCGAGGCCGGGCGCGGCACCGAGACGGGGGCCGGGGCAGGCGCGGCGGCGCCACCGGTGGCGATGGCGGCGAGCATGTCACCCTTGGTCACGCGGCCATCCTTGCCGGTGCCGGACACGGCGGCCGGGTTGATGCCGGTCTCGGCGGCCAAGCGCGACACGGCCGGGCCGTGCTCGGTGGCGGCGGGCCGGGCCGGCGCGGCGGCGGGCTTCGGCGGGGCCGC